>NZ_JBHUYR010000004.1:80678-830112 GCF_042668605.1 Streptomyces sp. NPDC057280 | reverse complement strand
AGTTCGTCGACGCCGCCCACCAGCGCGGCATGCGCGTCATCATCGACTTCGTCATGAACCACACCAGCGACCAGCACCCGTGGTTCCAGGAGTCGCGCAACAACCCCGACGGCCCGTACGGCGACTACTACATGTGGGCCGACGACGACAAGCAATACGCCGACGCCCGCATCATCTTCGTCGACACCGAAGCGTCCAACTGGACGTACGACCCGGTCCGTCAGCAGTACTTCTTCCACCGCTTCTTCTCGCACCAGCCGGACCTCAACTACGAGAACCCGGCGGTCCAGGAGGAGATCCTGGCGGCCCTGCGCTTCTGGCTGGACCTCGGCATCGACGGCTTCCGCCTCGACGCCGTCCCCTACCTCTACGCGGAGGAGGGCACCAACTGCGAGAACCTGCCGCCCACCCACGAGTTCCTGAAGCGCGTGCGCCGCGAGATCGACCTCATGTACCCGGACACGGTGCTGCTGGCGGAGGCGAACCAGTGGCCCGAGGACGTCGTCGACTACTTCGGCGACTACCAGACCGGCGGCGACGAGTGCCACATGGCCTTCCACTTCCCGGTCATGCCGCGCATCTTCATGGCGGTGCGCAGGGAGTCCCGCTACCCGGTCTCGGAGATCCTCGCCAAGACCCCCGCGATCCCGCAGAACTGCCAGTGGGGCATCTTCCTCAGGAACCACGACGAGCTGACCCTCGAAATGGTCACCGACGAGGAACGCGACTACATGTGGGCCGAGTACGCCAAGGACCCGCGGATGCGCGCCAACATCGGCATCCGGCGGCGCCTGGCACCTCTGCTCGACAACGACCGGGACACCATCGAGCTGTTCACCGCCCTGCTGCTGGCACTGCCCGGCTCGCCGATCCTCTACTACGGCGACGAGATCGGCATGGGCGACAACATCTGGCTCGGCGACCGCGACGCCGTACGGACCCCCATGCAGTGGACCCCCGACCGCAACGCGGGATTCTCCACGGCCGATCCGGGGCGGCTCAGCCTGCCGATCATCATGGACCCGGTCTACGGGCACCAGGTCACCAACGTCGAGGCATCGATGGCCTCGCCGTCCTCCTTGCTGCACTGGACCCGCCGCATGATCGAGATCCGCAAGCAGAACCCGGCGTTCGGCCTCGGTACCTACACCGAGCTCCAGTCCTCCAACCCCGCCGTGCTGGCCTTCCTGCGGGAGTACGAGGACGACCTGGTCCTGTGCGTGAACAACTTCTCGCGGTTCGCCCAGCCCACCGAACTGGACCTCCGTGAGTTCGACGGCCGGCACCCGGTCGAGCTGTTCGGCGGGGTGCGTTTCCCGGCCATCGGTGAACTGCCGTATCTGCTGACCCTCGGCGGGCACGGCTTCTACTGGTTCCGGCTCTCCCGAGTCGCATCCCGCATCGGCCGACGACTTTGAGCGTGTGCCGACGAAAGGACGCGTCACCATGCCGAAGACCGCATTCCCGAGCCCGAGCGACACGGCCGTCGTGGGGCCCATGGCCTCACTGGCCGGACTGCTGCGCGAGTGGCTGCCCCGGCAGCGCTGGTTCGCGGGCAAGGACCGGCCCGTCACGGACCTGGCACTGCTGTCCCTGACGGAGCTGTTCCCGGGCTGTCTGCATCTGCTGGTCCGTACCGGACACACGCCCGTCCCCGCCCCCGGCGGCACCACGGCCGGGTCCGGGGACTGCTACCAGCTGCTGCTCGGCGTCCGCAAGCACCTGTCGCCGCGGCTCGGCCGGGCACTGATCGGGCGGGCCGAGGCGGGGCCGCTGGCCGGGCTGACGGTGTTCGACGCGTTGCAGGATCCTCGTTCGGCGCAGCTGCTCCTGGACCGGCTGCGGCATCCGGGCGCGGCGGGCCCGCTGCGTTTCGAGGCCGACCCGTCGGTGTCCGTGCCGACCGGGCTGGTGCCGCGGGTGCTGGACGCCGAGCAGTCGAACTCCTCGCTGGTGTACGGCGACGCGTTCATCCTGAAGGTCTTCCGGCGCGTTCAGCCCGGCGTCAACCCCGACCTGGAGGTGCCGGGTGCGCTGGCCGGGCAGGGCTGCCGCCGGGTGCCCGCGCCCGTGGCCTGGTTCCGGACGACGCATCCGTACGGGGCCACCCTCGGTGTGCTCCAGCCGTTCCTGCCCGACGCCTCCGACGGCTGGACCCTGGCGCTGGAGGCGTTGGCCCGCGGCGACGACTTCACGGCGCAGGCGCGTGAGCTGGGCGAGGCCATGGCGGACGTCCATCTCGCCCTGGCCGCCGCGTTCCCCGCCGAGCCCGTCGCGACCGGTGCCGACCCGGCCGGCGGACCCGCCTGCGACCAGAACAGCCGCACGGCGGCCGCGATGACCGAGCGGCTGACGTCCGCCGCGCACTGCGTCCCCGCACTCCAGCCCTTCGTGCCCCGGCTGCGGACGGCGTTCGCCGCCCTGGAGGGCTGCGACGCCGGGCCGCCCGCGCAGCGCATCCACGGCGATCTGCATCTGGGCCAGGTGCTGCGGGCCGGGCGCGAGTGGTTCGTCATCGACTTCGAGGGCGAGCCGTCCCGTCCGCTCGCCGAACGCCGCAGCCCCCACTCCCCGGTCCGGGACATCGCCGGGATGCTGCGGTCCTTCGACTACGCCGCCCGGCAGCGCCGCCCCTGGCGCCCGGAGTGGGCGCGCCGCTGCCGGGAGGCCTTCTGCGCCGGCTACGCCGCCCGGGCCGGCTGGGACCCCCGCAAGAAACACGGTCTGCTCCGCGCCTACGAGACGGACAGAGCCGTGTACGAAGTCCTGTACGAGGCCAGACACCGCCCGGACTGGCTCCCGGTACCGATGGCGGCGATCGAGCGACTCGCCGTAAGGGGAGGCTGAAACCATGGCCCTGCGTGACACCTCACCCCCCGAGGCGGGCGGCCCGGTCCCCTGCCGTGCCGCGCCCGCCCTGGACCCCGGCGACCGTGCCCGGCTGCTGGCGGGCGCCCACCACGACCCGCACGCCCTGCTGGGCGCCCATCCGGTGCCCGGCGGGATCGTCTTCCGGGCACTGCGCCCCTTCGCCCGCGCCGTGAGCGTGGTCGTCGACGGCAAGCGCAGCCGGCTCGCCTCCGAGGGCGACGGCCTCTTCACCGGCGTACTCCCGCTGGCGGCGATCCCCTCGTACACCCTGCTGGTGGCGTACGAGGACGGCGAGCACGAGGTCCACGACCCGTACCGCTTCCTGCCCGCCCTCGGCGAGACCGATCTGCATCTCATCCGTGAGGGCCGGCACGAGGAGCTGTGGAAGGCGCTCGGCGCCGAGCCGATGACCCACCAGGGCGTGACCGGCACCCGCTTCACGGTGTGGGCGCCGAACGCGCAGGGTGTGCGGGTCGCCGGGGACTTCACGTGCTGGGACGGCACGGCGTTCCCGATGCGGTCGCTCGGTGCGGCCGGGGTGTGGGAGCTGTTCCTGCCGGGGATCGGGGAGGGCACCCGGTACAAGTTCGAGATCACCTCCCGGTCGGGCCATCGCTTCCTGAAGGCGGACCCGATGGCCCGGCGCGCCGAGGTCCCGCCGGACACCGCGTCGATCGTGACCGTGTCGCACTACGAGTGGGACGACGCCGAGTGGATGGCCCACCGGGGCGATGTACCGGTGCACGAGGCGCCGTTCTCCGTGTACGAGGTGCATCTGCCGTCCTGGCGGCCTGGATTGACGTACCGTCAGCTCGCCGAGGAACTCCCGGCGTACGTCAGGGATCTCGGGTTCACGCACGTGGAACTGATGCCCGTCGCCCATCATCCCTTCAGCGGTTCCTGGGGCTATCAGGTGACCGGGTTCTACGCGCCGACGGCCCGGCTCGGCTCGCCGGACGACTTCAGGTACCTGGTCGACGCCCTGCACCGGGCCGGGATCGGCGTGATCATGGACTGGGTGCCCGCTCATTTTCCCAAGGACGACTGGGCGCTGGGCCGGTTCGACGGGGAGCCGCTGTACGAGCCCGGGGACTGGCGGCGGGCCGAGCATCCGGACTGGGGGACGTACGAGTTCGACTACGGGCGCGTCGAGGTGCGCAACTTCCTCGTCGCCAACGCCGTGTACTGGTGCGAGGAGTTCCACATCGACGGGCTGCGCGTGGACGCGGTCGCCTCGATGCTGTACCTCGACTACTCCCGGGACTCCGGCCAGTGGACGCCCAATGTGTTCGGCGGCCGGGAGGACCTGGACGCGATGGCGTTCCTTCAGGAGATGAACGCGACCGTGTACCGGCGAGTGCCGGGGGTCATGACGATCGCCGAGGAGTCCACGGCCTGGGACGGGGTGACCCGGCCGACCGAGAGCGGCGGACTCGGGTTCGGGCTGAAGTGGAACATGGGCTGGATGCACGACTCGCTCGGCTACATCGAGCACGAGCCGGTGCACCGCAAGTACCACCACCACGAGATGACCTTCTCGATGGTGTACGCGTACAGCGAGAACTACGTCCTGCCGATCTCACACGACGAGGTCGTCCACGGCAAGCGGTCCCTGGTGTCGAAGATGCCCGGCGACTGGTGGCAGCAACGCGCCAACCACCGCGCGTACCTGGGCTTCATGTGGGCCCATCCGGGTAAGCAACTCCTCTTCATGGGCCAGGAGTTCGCGCAGGGAGCGGAGTGGTCCGAGCCCGACGGCCCCGACTGGTGGCTGCTCGATCCCGACTACGGCGCCGAAGCCGATCACCGGGGCGTCCGGGACCTGGTCCGTGACCTCAACGGCCTCTACCGTCACACCCCCGCCCTCTGGCAGCGCGACACCACCCCGGACGGTTTCCAGTGGGTCGCCGGCGACGCGGCGGACGACAACGTCTTCGCGTTCCTGCGCTACGACGCCCACGGCGCCCCTCTCCTCGCCGTGTCCCACTTCTCCCCCGTCGTCCGCCACGACTACCGCCTCTGCCTCCCCGGCGACGTCCCCGCCTGGCGGGAAGTGCTCAACACGGACTCCGGGCGCTACGGCGGCAGCGGGGTCGGCACACCCGATCCGGTCAAACCGGAGGACGGTGTCCTCACGCTCACGCTGCCGCCGCTCGCCACGGTCTGGCTCGCGCCCGTGTGATTGGCCGCCGCGGGGGCAGTCGGGGCATACGGACCCCGTCGTACTGGCAGAAGGGCGGCCCCACGTGCGCACCGTCGGAGTGGAGGAGGAACTCCTCCTTGTCGATCCGGAGACCGGCGAGCCCCGGGCTCTGTCCGCGGCCGTCCTCGCGCGGGCCGCGCAGGACGAGGCGGACGGGGACGTCTTCGAGAAGGAACTGCACACCGAGATGCTGGAGTTCGCCACGCACCCGCAGTCGGGGATGGCGGACCTCGGTGCGGAGATCGTCCGCTGCCGCAAGGAGGCGGCGCGGCTCGCCGAGGGGCTCGGCTGCACGGTGGCGGCCCTGGCGACCTCGCCGCTGCCGGTCAGTCCCTCCATCGGGGTGGGACGCCGCTACCAGTGGATGGCGGAGCAGTACGGCATCACCAGCCGGGACCTGGTCCTCGGCTGTCACGTCCATGTGTCCGTGGAGTCCGACGCCGAGGGCGTCGCGGTGGTCGACCGGATCCGGCCGTGGCTGTCGGTGCTGTCCGCGATCAGCGCCAACTCCCCGTTCTGGCAGGGCGGCGACACCCTGTACAGCAGCTACCGCAGCCGGGTGTGGCAGCGCTGGCCGTCGGCCGGGCCGACCGAGGTGTTCGGCTCGGCGGAGTGCTATCACCGGCGGGTCGCCGACATGGTCGCCACCGGAGTGCTCCTCGACGAGGCGATGGTCTACTTCGACGCCCGGCTGTCCCAGCGCTATCCGACGGTGGAGATCCGGGTCGCCGACGTCTGTCTCGACGCGTCGACCGCCGTGCTGATCGCGACCCTCGCCCGCGGGCTGGTGGAGACCGCGGCCCGCGAGTGGCGGGCGGGACAGGAGCCGCTGCCGCACAGTGTGAGCCTGCTGCGGCTGGCCGCGTGGCGGGCCGCCCGGTCAGGGCTGACGGAGGAGCTGCTGCATCCGGCGACCATGCGCCGGCTGCCCGCGCAGACCGTGGTACGGGCCCTGCTGGACCATGTCGGCGAGGCGCTGGCGGAGACGGGTGACCTCGAGTGCGCGCAGGACGCCTGCGCGGAGCTGCTGCGGAACGGCAACGGGGCGCGGGTCCAGCGGGAGCTGATGGAGCGGACCGGAAGTCTGCGGGAGGTCGTCAGGGAGTGTGCGCGCCGCACCCAGGCGTAGGAGCCCGCGGGGTGTCCGGCGGTAACGCCGAGATCACCAAACCGGCACTCCTTGTCGAATCCGGACGCCGACCGCTCTCGCCTGGGCTACATTCAGGCACCGCCGATAACGGTTCTCATCGGTGGAGTCACACCCCGTACACATCAGGAGCAGCGCATGCGCGACGTGGCCCTCGCTCCCCCGTCCATCTCCCCCCTGACCGGCGGGCTCGCCGACAGCGTCTTCGAGACGGCGGACCGCAATCCCACCCTGCCGATGCTCGCGCGCCGCTCCGGTCCCTCCGCCGCCCCCTGGGAGGAGGTGACCGCCGTCGAGGTGCGGGACGAGGTGGTGGACCTGGCCAAGGGACTGGTGGCCTCCGGGATCGCGCCCGGGCACCGCATCGCGATCATGGCGCGCACCCGGTACGAGTGGACGGTCCTCAGCCATGCGCTGTGGGCGGTGGGCGCCGAAGTCGTGCCGATCTATCCCACGTCGTCGCGCGACCAGGTGGAGTGGATCCTCCGGGACGCGGCCTGTGTCGGGGTGTTCGTCGAGGACGAACAGAGCGTGATGACGGTCGGGTCGGTGTGCGCCGCACTGCCCCAACTGCGGCATGTGTGGCAGTTGGACACGGGGGCCCTGGAACAGCTCGTGGAGCGGGGCGGGTTCATTCCGTTCACGACGGTGGAGTCGCTGCGCCGCATCGTGCTGCCGGACTCCACCGCGGCGGTCGTCTACACGTCCGGCACCTCCGGCCGGCCGATGGGCTGTGCGGTGAGCCACCGGGGCCTGGCGAGCGCCTGCGACGTGCTGCTGGAGGGCTGGGGGCACACGGTGGTGCCGCCCGGCGGCCAGGGCAGCGTCCTCGCGTTCCTGCCCTTCTCCCATGTGTACGGCCTGCTGGTGCAGAGCCTGTGCATCCGCGGCGGCCTGCTGATGGGCCACGAGCCGGATCTGAGCCCCGAGACGCTGTCGGCGTCCCTGCTGTCGTTCCGGCCCACCTACTTCTGCGGTGTGCCGTCGCTCTTCGAGAAGATCTACAAGAACTTCCTGCGGATGGCCCAGCAGGCGGGCCGCGGCGCCCTGTTCGAGCGGGCCGCGGGGACCGCCCGGGACTTCGCGGCGGCCGTCGAACGCCACCGGCTGGGCCAGGGCCCGGGGCCCGGCCTGGACCTGCGGCTCCAGCACGCGCTGTACGAGCGGACGGTGTACCGCAGGCTGCGGGCCGCACTGGGCGGCCGGGTGCTGCGCGCGGCCTCGGGCGGATCACCACTGGGCCGTGAGCTGTGTCTGTTCTACGAGGGCATCGGCCTGTACGTGAACGACGCCTACGGGCTGACCGAGACGAGCGGCGGCATCACGGCGCAGCCCGTGGGCCGGGAGAAGTCCGGCACCGTCGGACAGGCGCTGCCGGGCACGGACATCCGGGTCGCCGACGACGGGGAGATCCTGGTGCGCGGCCCCTCGGTGTTCCAGGGGTACGTCAACGACGAGGCCGCCACCCGGGCGGCGCTGGGCAGGGGCTGGCTCGCCACCGGAGACCTGGGGTACCTCGACCCCGAGGGCTATCTGACGATCACCGGCCGCAAGAAGGACGTCGTCATCACCAGCGGCGGCAAGAGCGTGGCACCGGCCTTCCTGGAGCAGCGGCTGCGGATGCACCCGCTCATCCACCAGGCGGTGCTGGTCGGCGACAACCGGCCCTGCATCGGGGCCCTGATCACCCTGGACCCGGACTTCCTGACCCACTGGCGCGCGGCGCTCGCGCTGCCGGGGGACGCGCCGAGCCGGGAGGCGCGTGAGGAGAACGCGCTGCGGGAGGAGATCGGACGGGCGGTCGCCGCGGCGAACAGTTCCGTGTCCCGGTCGGAGTCCATCCGCGTCTTCCGGGTGCTGCCGGAGCCCTTCGACCGCACCAGCGCGCTGCTCACGCCGTCGATGAAGCTGCGTCGCGACGCGATCGTCGAGCACTACGCGTTCGAGATCGACGCGATGTACCAGGCCCGCTCGCACGGCGCCTGGCAGCGGCTGCCCGAGGAGCCGGCCGGCTGGGAGGACTCGGACAATGTCTTCCGGTGACAGAGGTGCCCGTGGTTCCGATTGACCTCGGCGCCTTCGGGAACTCGCACAAGCGCCGACGTCGCAGGACGCCGGCCGAAGGACCTGGCCGATGAACTCGTAGGGACGACCTAGTGGCCTCCGTGGAGATCCCGAGCCGCACCACGAGCTTCCCGGGCGAGCCGCAGAGCGTGACCGGTGCGCGGCTCGCCGCGGAGGACTTCCTGTGTGTCCTGGCCGATGTCTGCCCGCCGGGCGCGCCCGAGTACTGGCACGACATCCTGCTGGTCGTCACCGAGCTGGCCGCCAACGCCGTGCAGTACGCACCCGGGGAGTTCTCCCTGACCATGCGGCGGACCTTCGACGGTGTGCACGTGACGCTGCACGACTCCAACCCCACTCCGCCCGCCCCGCGGCCCTTCCACCCGCGCACGGGCGGTGGCGGCGTCGGCTGGCATCTGATCCACGCCCTGTGCCGGCAGGTGAGCGTCGTCCCCGAGGGGGGCGGCAAGGACGTGCATGTGTTCCTGCCCTGGTGAGTCACATGACATTCACTCGCATCCGGTGCACTCACGCACCAGTGCGGGCATGGTGGTGACGACACGTTCGTCTGCCTGCCGCACCCGGCTGGCGGAACGGCTTCGGGCGCGGTGGGATCGGTGGGATGGGCAGCAGCGATCCAGGGCAGACGAACGTCGTTCGACTCGGACCGCCGGAGCCGCAGAAGGGAAGAAGGACCGTGACACGACCCAGGATTCTGGTGGTTGGCGCAGGTTTCGCCGGCGTGGAGTGCGTACGCCGGCTGGAACGCAAACTCGGTGCCGACGAGGCCGACGTCACGCTGGTGACGCCGTTCGCCTACCAGCTCTACCTTCCGCTGCTCCCCCAGGTCGCCTCCGGGGTGCTGACGCCCCAGTCGATCGCCGTGTCGTTGCGGCGGAGCAAGAAGTACCGCACCCGGATCATCCCGGGCGGTGCGATCGGCGTGGACCTCAAGGCGAAGGTGTGCGTGATCCGCACCATCACCGACGAGATCGTCGACGAGCCGTTCGACTACATCGTGCTGGCGCCGGGCAGCGTGACCCGCACGTTCGACATCCCCGGGCTCACGGACCACGCGTTCGGCATGAAGACCCTGGCCGAGGCCGCCTACATCCGCGACCACGTCATTTCGCAGCTCGATCTCGCCGACGCCAGCCACGACGAGGCGGAGCGGGCCGCACGGCTGCAGTTCGTGGTCGTCGGCGGCGGTTACGCGGGCACCGAGACCGCGGCCTGTCTGCAGAAGCTCACGCACGCCGCCGTCAAGCGCTACCCGCGCATCGACCCGGCGCTCATCAAGTGGCATCTGATCGACATCGCCCCGAAGCTGATGCCCGAACTGGGCGACAAGCTGGGCCGTACCGCGCAGGACATCCTCACCAAGCGCGGGATCGAGATCTCCCTCGGCACGTCCATCGCCAAGGCGGGTCCGGAGGAGGTCACCTTCACCGACGGCCGGGTGATCCCGACACGCACCCTGATCTGGACGGCGGGTGTCGTGGCGAGCCCGCTCATCTCCACGCTGGGGGCCGAGACGCTCCGCGGGCGGCTCGTGGTCGGCGCGGACATGAAGATGCCGGGCCAGGACGGGGTGTTCGCGCTCGGCGACTCCGCCGCGGTCCCGGACGAGGCCAAGGGCGAGGAGGGTGCGGTCTGCCCGCCGACCGCGCAGCACGCGATGCGGCAGGGCAAGCACGTCGCGGACAACGTCATCGCCACGCTGCGGGGCGCGGCGACGACGCCGTACGTCCACAAGGACCTCGGTCTCGTCGTCGACCTCGGTGGCACGGACGCGGTGTCCAAGCCCCTGGGCGTCGAACTGCGGGGCCTGCCCGCCCAGGTCGCGGCCCGCGGCTACCACTGGATGGCGCTGCGCACGAATGTGGCCAAGGTGCGCGTCGCCACCAACTGGACGCTGAACGCGCTCGCCGGTGACGATTTCGTCCGCACGGGGTTCCAGGCCCGCAGGGCGGCCAAGCTCAAGGACTTCGAGTACACGAACGCGTACCTGACGCCGGAGCAGGTACGCGCCCACGTGGACGGAACGGAGCGGCAGGAATAGGCCTGCCCGGCGGACCGGGCCGCGGGAGCCGGGCGATGCCGCACACCACGCGGATGCACGACGTCCGACACCCGCGGCCACGGAACGGCCCGCGGGCCGGCGACGTCGGACGGGTACCGCCGCAAGACGCTACGCCCGTGCCCACCGACGGCCACCCCCGACCGCCCGGCGGGGCGCGGGCGGGCGGCACAGGGCCCCTGCGAGCCCGAGACCAGAAGCCGCTGCCCGGTGACGGACAGGCCCCAACCCCCGGCGAGACGCTGGCTGGTGGTGGAAGGTCCGCGCGGCAGCGAGACCGCAAACCGGCGACCGGTGACGCGCAAGCCCCAACGCCCGGCAGGGCGCAGGCGGCTGAATCAGGGACCCCGCGACCGCGAGACCAGAAGCCGGTGACCGGGGACGAACGGGCCCCAACCCCCGGCGGGACGCTGGCCGGTGGTGGAAGGTCCGCGCGCCAGCAAGACCGCAAACCGGTCACCGGTGACACACAAGCCCCAACCCCCGGCAGGGCGCGGGCGGCTGACGCAGGGCCCCCGCGACCGCGAGACCAGAAGCCGGTGACCGGGGACGGACAAGCCCCAACCCCCGGCGAGTTCCGTGCCGTGACCGGGGTTGTGTGGCTGCGAGGCCGGAAACCGGTGGGGCGTGACGGGCGCGCTCGAACGTCGGGCGGGGTGGTGGCCGGTGGCGGGAAGTTCGGGCGTCCGCAGGACCGGACTCCGGTGAGGGACGTCCGGTCCATGCGGCCGCCGGGCGGGGGGCCCGTGTCATCGTGGGACGGGGTCTGGGCGGGTGGCGGCTTCAAGGGCGGAGGGGGCGCCGCCTGTGTGAGTGGGTGGGCGGTGGGTTTCCGGGGCTGTGGGCGCGGACTCGTCGTTCGTCGGTCGGCGGCGGGTTCCGTGCCATGACCGGGGTCGTGCGTGCGCGGGTGCGGGAGTTCGTCGTGGCGTCCGATCCCGGGCTGCTGCGGCTGACGGCCGGGCTGCGCACGGTGGGAGCCATCGCGCTGACGCTGGCCGTGCTCGCCCCGCTGGGCACCGATGTGCGGCATCTGGTGGCGGGGGCGATCGCGGCGATGGTCGCCACGTTCGCCGTCCGTGACAAGGAACGCGCCGCGCAGGCCGGCACGCTCGCGCTGGGCCTGCCGGTCGCGCTGGCCTCCGTCACCCTGGGGGCGCTGCTCGGCTCCCACGTGGTCGCCGGCGACCTCTTCTTCGTCGCGCTGATCTTCTGCGCGGTCTACGGGCGGCGGTTCGGCGACCGGGGCACCGCGCTCGGGCTGATCGGGTTCCAGGTGTACTTCCTGTCCCTGTTCGTCGGCGCGACGGTGTCCGGACTGCCTTCGCTGTACGGGGCGATCGGCGTCGCCTTCGCGAGCAGCGCCCTGGTGCGGTTCGCCCTGGTGCCCGAGACACCCGCGGGGACGCTGGAGCGGCTGCGGTCCGCCTTCCGCGCCCGCCTGGCCCAGCTGGTGACCGCGCAGCTCGAACTGCTCGACGCGGGCCCCGAGGACGTCGACAAGGCCCTGGAGCACGTCCGCGAGGGCACCGCCCGGCTGCACGACACCGCGCTGATGATCCAGGGCCGGCTGGCGGCCGGGACCGCCGACGAGAGCGTGGCCCGGCTGGTGCAGCGGCGGGTCGCGGACGCCGAGGTGGCCGCCGAGCGGCTGGGCCTGTTGCTGCTGACCGCCCGCAGCGCCGAGCGGGCGGACACGCTGACCCTGCATCTGCCGGGCGCACCCGTCCCCGCGGGCGGGCTGCTGCCGGTGCGGGACAAGGCGACCGACACGCTGCGCCGGGATCTTCAGGCGCTGCGGCTGCTCGTCCTGCGCCCGGTGTCCGCGGGGCAGGGCACGGCGCTGTCCCAGGTCCGCAACCGGCTCCTCGGCTACCGGGACGAGGAGCACCTGCCGGTCGCCCCACCCGCCGTCCAGGACGTCTTCCGCGGCGTCGGCGAGGCCGCCCGCGCGGTGCTGGGGCTGCGGGTCGCGCTCGACGGGCCCCAGGACGAGTCGGACGACAGCCCCGCCACGGCCCGCTCGCGGGAGGAGCTGGACGCCGAGGACGCGGCCATCGACGCGGGCGACGAGGCGGCGGAGGAGGAGCTCACGGGGCTGCGGCGGCCGACGACCCGGGCGGCCGTCCAGGTGGCGGTGGGGTCGTCGCTGGCCATCGCGGGCGGGGAGCTGCTGTCCAGTCAGCGCTGGTACTGGGCGGTGCTGACCTGCTGGATCGTGTTCATCAACACCGCCTCCACGGGCGAGATCCTGGTCAAGGGCTACCGAAGGCTGCTCGGCACGGTCCTCGGGGTGGTGGCGGGCATCGGGCTGGCGGCCCTGGTCGGGCACCACACCTGGACGGCGTTCGCGCTGGTGCTGGTGTGCGTGTTCCTGATGTTCTACACGGCACCCCTGTCGTACACGCTGATGTCGTTCTTCGTGACCGCGGCGCTGGGGCTGCTGTACACCCTGCTGCACACCTACAGCTTCTCGGTGCTCGTGCTGCGGATCGAGGAGACGGCGCTTGGGGCGGCGTGCGGGGTGCTCGCGGCGGCGCTGGTGCTGCCGGTGCGCACGGACCGGCGTACCAACGATCTGCTGGTCGCCGTCCTGGACCGGCTCGCGGACGTCACCGAGACGGCCGTGGACCAGCTCAGCGGCGGGCCGCCGGCCGACCTGCTGGACCAGGCGCGCGACCTCGACCAGGCACTGGCCGACCTGCGCGCCGCCACGAAGCCCCTCACGCATCCCGTCACGCCGCTGCGGGCCCGGCGGGACACGGCGCGGTACGTCGTGGCCCTGCTGGAGACCTGTGCCTACCAGGCGCGGGCCCTGGCCGCGACCGCGGAACTCCTGCCCACCCATCCCTCGATCGCGGCGGACCCACGCCTGCGCGGCGCAGGACAGCGCATCCTGCACAACATCCGCGCGATCGCCGCCCACGTCGCCGACGAACACTCCACCGACGAGGTCAGGACCGGGCCGAGCATCGCGGCGCTGCTGGAGGCCGGCGGACCCGGCGCACCCCGCTTCGGCCGGGTGACGGACCGGGTCCTTCGGCATCTGGGCCGCCTGGACGAGGGGGTGGTGGGCTTGGCACGTCCGCTGGGAGTGCCGGTGGCCCGGCCCAGGGCGTGAGGCCGACGGGCCGTACTCCTGCCCCGGGACTCAGGTCACGTCATTCGGTGTCACACCCTGCGCCACCGGGCCATGGCGAACGAGAACAGGCCGAACAGCACCAGGCCCGCCGCCACGCACGCCAGCAGCCATGGGCCCAGAGGGGTGTCGGCGAAGGAGCGGAGGGTGTCGTCGAGGCCCTTGGCCTTGTCGGGCTCGTAGTCGACCGCGGCCCGGACGGCGAAGGCCCCGGCCGTGGCGAACACCAGGCCGCGTGCCACGCCGCCGCCGACGCCCGTCACGTCCACCAGACGCCGCGTCCACGGGGACATCTGGCCGAGCTTGAAATACTTCTGGTAGGACCGCATGAGTGCCCGGCCCCCGATCCACACTCCCGCCACGGCGACCCCGACCCCGGCCAGCGCCACGAGCCACTGGCCGGCGGGCATCTCCAGGGCCTTCGCGGTGACGTCCTTGGACTGCTTGTCGCTCGACCGCTGGCCGCCCCCGCCCGAACCGGCCGCGAACGACAGCACGGAGTAGGCGACGAAGCCGTAGAAGACGAACCGGACCACCGCCAGCAGCCGCTTCTTCGCCGTCCGCCCGTCCTGTCCGACCGAGCCGAACAGCGCCTCGGACAGCCGCCACAGGGCCATGCCGACGAGCCCGGCGCCGAGCGCCCACAGCAGGACGGAGCCGAAGGGCTTGTCGGACAGCTCGGCGAGGGCGCCGCCACGGTCCGCCTGGCGCTTTCCGTCACCGAAGGCGATCTGCAGCGCCAGCGCACCGACCAGCAGGTAGATCACACCGCGGGCGGCGAGCCCCGCACGGGCCGCCCCCTCCGTCACCGAACCGCGCGCCGCGCGTTCCGCGTCCCTACGCCCCTCACGGGCGATGGCTGTCGCATTCATCTCGGCCTCCCGCCCTCCGAATGCCCAGGTCGCAGCCCGGCACACCCGGGGAGCACCGGGTTCACAGCGAGACCTTCTCGCCCAGCGCCTCGGCGCGGACCCGGGCGCAGCTGCGGCTGATCAGCCGGGAGACGTGCATCTGCGAGATGCCGAGCTTGTCGGCGATGCGGCTCTGCGTCATGTCCTCGAAGAACCGCATGTAGAGGATGGCGCGTTCCCGCTCGGGCAGCCTGCTCAGACCCGCCTTGACGGACTCGCGGTCGACCACGACGTCGAAGGAGGAGTCGGAGCTGCCCAGGGTGTCCGCGAGGCTGTATCCGTCGTCGCCGCTGGAGAGTTCGGCGTCCAGGGACAGGGCGCTGTAGCTCTCCAGCGCCTCGAGCCCCGCGGTGACCTCCTCCTCGGTCAGACCGGTGTGAGCGGCGAGGTCGGCCGGGGTGGGTTCGGGGGTGCCCGGCGTCTGGGTGAGCTCGCGGCGGGCCACCCGCACCTTGTTGCGCAGTTCCTGCACCCGGCGGGGCACCCGCAGCGCCCACATCCGGTCCCGGAAGTGCCGCTTGACCTCGCCGGTGATGGTGGGGACGGCGTAGCTCTCGAAGGCGCCGCGTTCGGGGTCGAAGCGGTCGACGGCCTTGACGAGTCCGAGGGCGGCGACCTGCCGCAGGTCCTCCAGGGACTCGCCGCGTTCGCGGAAGCGGCCGGCGATGCGGTGGGCCATGGGAAGCCAGGCGGTGACGAGTTCGTCGCGGACGGCGTCCCGCTCGGGGCCGTCCTCCAGGGCGGCCAGCCGGGCGAAGAGCGTCGCGGTGTCGGGGGCGTCGTCATGCCGCCGCCGGGGCGCCGCAGCCGAGGTGTCGGGGAGGCTGGGACGGCTTGTCGATGTATCGATAAGCATGCGGTATCGCTCCTGACAGATGATTTCAAGGACTTGACCGCGGGAAGAGCGCTGTCCGGACACCCGGAGGGCCCGGGAGCAGCGATGTCACTCCCGTCGGCGCGCCTCCGGTCCGAAGCACGAATGTGCGTCTGCCCTGCCGCCGGGGGAGCAAACTCCGCTTCGCGACGGAAGACAGACGTTGTGTCAGGACAGGGGTACGACCGCGGTGATGCACTTGCCTCCGGAGGCGAGGCCGGTGATCCGGACGTCGTGTGCCAGCCGGCAGACGATCGGCCAGCCGTGGCCGCCCACCCGCCGGCGGCCGTGCGGGTCGACGGGTTCCCCGGTCACCGGGAGCGCGTCGCTGCGATCACTGACGGAGACCCGTACGCCGGGCTCCTCGACGTCCACACGGAAGTCGGTGACGCCGCCGCCGTGCAGGATGGCGTTGGTGGTGAGTTCGGAGGCGACGAGCAGGGCGTCCGCCACGGACTCCCGGTCGCACGAGATGCCGGTGGCCCGGCAGCGGTCGGCGACGGCGCGCTCCACGGCCCGGCGGGCCTCGGCGGGCTTGCATGGGCAGTGCAGCCGGCAGCGGCCGGCCGTGGACGGTTCTCGAAGGGCCGTCGGCGGTGGGCTGTCCGAGGTCACCCGTGCGGTGCCGGGTGCCGACGATTCGGGGGCGGATGGGGTCCTGTGCTCCCTACACATGGTTCTGGGCTCCCTGAAGGGGTTGCGGCACGAGCCGGACCTTTCCGGGCTCCGGGCCATCGTGATCGGGCGGACTCTCACCGGCCGGGCGCGCGGCCGGCCGGCCGCAGCGCTATGCCTCACGCCGCGTGAGCACCGCAGGTCTCTCCTCTTCGGCTGACCGCTGCGGACCGGGTCAAACCTCGATCGCGGGGGCCATCCGGGCGCCGGGACGGGGTACTCGAAGCGCATGACGGATGTCGTGGACTCAGACGAACTGTTGCGCCGTATCCAACGGGCCCGCGCGTGTGCGCTGGAGGAACAGCGGGCCTGGCGGACCCGGGGCGAGGACCTGCGGCCGACCGATCCGGACGCCGCGCGGGAGGCCGGCATAAGGACACTCGCCTTCGAGGCAGTCGTCTCGGTGCTGGACGAGATCCTCACGCCGGGCAAGCGGGCCGGGGCCTGATCACGGGCGGTCGCGATTGGTCTCCCGGCCCACGGGAACCCGGGACCGCATGGCAGTGGATCACACTCGGGCACCGGTACTGGAAGCGCTGGAGACCTATCGGCGCGAGGGCCTGCTGGCCTTCACGCCGCCGGGGCACAAACAGGCGCGGGGCGCCGACCCGGCCGTGCGGGAGGTGCTGGGCGACGCCGTGTTCCTCGGCGACGTCCTCGCGTCGGGCGGTCTCGACGACCGCCTCACCCGGGGCCGGGTCCTGGAGCGCGCCGAGGAGCTGATGGCGGACGCCGTGCACGCCGAGCACACGTTCTTCACCACGTGCGGCAGTTCGTTGTCGGTCAAGGCGGCGATGCTGTCCGTGGCGGGCCCGCACGAGAAGCTGCTGATCGGCCGGGACGCCCACAAGTCGGTCGTGTCCGGGCTCATCCTCTCGGGCATCGAACCGGTGTGGATCGAGCCGCGCTGGGACCCTGAGCGGCATCTGGCGCACCCGCCGTCCGCGGAGGCCTTCGAGAAGGCGTTCGCCGCCCACCCCGACGCCAGGGGCGCGCTGGTCACCAGTCCGACGCCGTACGGGACGAGCGCGGACCTGCGGGCCGTCGCCGAGGTGTGCCACCGGCGCGGGCGGCCGCTGATCGTGGACGAGGCCTGGGGCGCGCATCTGCCGTTCCATCCCGACCTGCCGTCCTGGGCGATGGACGCGGGCGCCGACATCTGCGTGACCAGCATCCACAAGATGGGCAGCGGCCTGGAGCAGGGACCCGTCTTCCACCTCCAGGGCGATCTGGTGCCGCCCGAGGTGCTGAAGCTGCGCGCGGACCTGCTGGGCACCACCAGCCCGTCGGTACTGCTGTACGCCGGGCTCGACGGCTGGCGGCGGCAGATGGCGCTGCACGGCAAGGAGCTCATGGGCGCGGCGCTGGACCTGGTGACCGAACTCCGCTCGGCGATCGGGCAGATCGAGGGGCTGCACGTCGAGGGCCGGGACGATTTCTGCGGTCCCGGGCTGGCCGACGACTTCGATCCCCTGCAGGTGATCATCGATCTTGACGGGCTCGGCATCACCGGGTTCCAGGCCGCCGACTGGCTGCGGGCCGAGCGCAGGATCGAGGCGCATCTCGCCGACCACCGCCGGCTCGGCGCGCAGATCACCCATGGCGACGACCGGGAGACCACCGGCGAGCTGCTGTCCGCGCTGCGGGACCTGGTGCGCGCCGCGCCGAAGCTGCGGCCGGCCCCGCGGGTGGAGGTGCCGGCGCCGTCCGAACTGCGGCTCGCGCAGTCCAGGTCGCCCCGGGACGCGTTCTTCGGCCCTGCCGAGAACGTGCCGGTCAAGAAGGCGGCGGGCCGGATCGCCGCGGAGATGATCACGCCGTATCCGCCCGGGATCCCGGCCGTCCTGCCGGGCGAGCGGCTCACCGAGCCGGTGCTGCGGTATCTGCGGACGGGCAAGGAGGCGGGCATGAACCTGCCCGACCCCAGTGACCCCGAACTGGAGACGATCAGGGTGCTGGAAGCCGAGGCGGAGTGAAACGGGTCACGTGACCGGCTTCGGGTTTCACACCTGCCCTCAGGATGGTTTACCGTTCATTCATACGTGGTCGTGGAGTTGACCCGAAGGGTCCTCCGCTCACCACCTCTGAACTGCCCTGGCTGGCCTCCCCCGTCCAGCCAGGGCTTTTCCTTGTCCGGATGGCTTTCGTGCCGTAAGCGATGCCGTCCGCCGAGGTGCCCTGGGCGGCGGCAGCGGCTGAAATGGGCGTAGGGAAAGCCCCCGAACCGAATCGCCGGCGAGGAGCCCCGCCTCATGACCAAAGCGACGAAACTCCTGACCGCCCTGCCCCCGCCGCAACGGCAGCGTCTGATGACCCTCGCCCGGGAGGTCTCCTTCCCGGAGGACGCCCGGATCTTCGAGGCGGGCGGCACGGCCGACCGGTTCTGGGTCATCCGCTCGGGCGCGGTCTCCCTCGACCAGCAGGTGACGTCCCTGCAACGGGTGACCGTGGCGAGTCTCGGCGCGGGGGATCTGCTCGGCTGGTCCTGGCTCTTCCCGCCGCACCAGTGGGACTTCGGCGCGGTGGCGTTCAGCCCCGTGCGCGCCTACGAGTTCGACGCGGCGGCCGTGCTCGGTCTGTGCGAGGAGGACCCGGCGCTCGGGATGGTCCTGGTACGCAGCGTCGCCGAGATCCTCGCGCACCGCCTGGAGATGACCCGGGGCAAGCTCATGGAGCAGTACTCGATGCGACGCCGGGCCCTGTAGGGAGGGACGACCGGGCGGCGGGTCAGACGCGGTAGGGGCGGAGCGCCGGGACCGGACGGGGCGGCCCGCGAAATCAGATGCGGTAACGGCGGAGCGCCGGGACCTGACGGGGCCGGGCCGTGCGTCAGATGCGCGGTAGCGCACAGCACCCGCATCTGACGGGACCCGCGCCGCAGATCAGACGCGCGATAACACGCACCAGCTGGACCCGACGGGACCGCGCGCGGCAGATCAGACGCGGTGACGCGCAGCACCCCGACCTTGACGGGGCCGCGCGCCGCGCAGATCAGACGCGCGGTATCACGCAGCACCCGAACTGAGAGGAGCGGCCCGTGGGTCAGATGCGGTAGCAGCGCAGTACCGGGACCAGACGGAGCCGCGCCGCAGATCCGACGCCGTAGCGGGCCCCCACCCGGGCCTGACGGTCGCGGGCCGTCGGTCAGATGTGGTAGCGGCGGAGTGCCGGGACTGCGGCGGCCAGGACCAGCATCACGGTGACGACGAGGAGGCCGCCGCCCACCACCGCCGCGCGCGGGCCGAAGGCTGCGCCCGCGGTGCCGTGCAGGACGTCGGCGAGGCGCGGGCCGCCCGCGACGACGACCGTGAAGACGCCCTGCATCCGGCCGCGCATCTCGTCGGTGGCCGCGGACAGCAGGATCGCGCCCCGGAACACCATGGAGACCATGTCCGCGACCCCGGCCAGGGCGAGGAAGGCGACCGCGAACCACAGGCTGTCGCTCAGCCCGAACCCGGTGATGGCCACGCCCCAGGCCACGACCGCGCCGATGACCATCCAGCCGTGCCGGCGGGCCCGGGAGAAGGTGCCGGAGAACAGGCCACCGAGCACCGCGCCGATGGGGATCGCCGCGAAGAGGAGGCCGAGGGCCAACCCCTCGCCGTACGGCGCGTAGGTCTCGCCGGCGAGTTGCGGGAACAGGGCGCGGGGCATGCCGAGGACCATGGCGACGACGTCGGCGAGGAACGACAGCAGCAGCACCTTGTGCAGGGCGATGTAGCGGAACCCTTCGGCGATCTCGCGCAGGCCCGCCCGGCGCTTGGCCGGTGCCGCGAGGGGCGGCAGGGAGGGCAGGCGGTAGACCGCCCACACCGTCACGCACAGCGCCAGGGCGTCGATCAGATACAGCTCCGGCAGCCCGATGACCGGGATCAGGGCACCCGCGAGCAGCGGCCCGACGACCTGGCCGGTCTGGGCGACGGTCGAGCCGAGGGCGTTGGCGGCGGTCAGCTCCTCGGCGGGCACCAGCCGGGCGATGGAGGCGGTGCGGGCGGGCGCGTTCAGGCCCCAGAACGCCTGCTGGAGTGCGAGCAGCAGCATGAGCGTGGCGACGGACTCCAGTCCGGCGAAGGCCTGGAACCAGAACAGCAGGGACGTGAGCGCGATGCCGCTGTTGGTGAACAGGAGCAGCTTGCGGCGGTCCACGCTGTCGGCGACGGCGCCGCCCCACAGCGCGAACACCATCAGCGGCAGCAGCCCGGCGAGACTCGCGTAGCCGACCCAGGCCGAGGAACCGGTGATGTCGTAGACCTGCTTGGGCACCGCGACCGCGGTGAGCTGACTGCCCACGGCCGTGACGACGGTCGAGCTCCACAGCCGGCGGTAGGCCGGGCGGCGCAGCGGGCGGGTGTCCATCGCCCACCGGCGCCAGCCACGCCGGGCCGGCGGGCCCTCGGCCGGGGCCGGTGTCTGCGGTGCTGTGCTGCTCTCGCTCGTGTCCACGGACTTCCTGGTTGCTCGTTACATCTTTCGGGGCCAGGGTTCACTATGGCACTTCCGTCCGAGCATGCGGGACGCGCAATCTCACCTTGTGGAACGGCCGTTGGGCAAGCCTCAGGCGCCGGCGATGAGCAGGGCGCCGAGGGCGATCATCGTCGTGGCGACCAGGCCGTCCAGGACGCGCCAGGCGGACGGGCGGGCCAGGAGGCGGCCGAGCAGGCGTCCGCCGAAGCCGAGCGCCGCGAACCAGACCAGGCTCGCGAGCGCCGCCCCGAGTCCGAAGGTCCAGCGCAGGTCGCCCCGGTCGGCGGCGACGGAGCCGAGGAGGAAGACGGTGTCGAGGTAGACGTGCGGGTTGAGCCAGGTCAGCGCGAGACAGGTGAGCACCGCCCGCCTGCGGGACCCGGCCGCGTCGCCGTCCGTGCGCAGGGCGCCCCCGGCGGGGCGGAGCACCCGCCGGGCGGCGAGGGCGCCGTAGCCGAGCAGGAACGCGCCGCCGATCCAGCCGACCGCGGTCAGCGCGCCGGGCCATGCCACCACCACCGCGCCGACCCCGCCGACGCCGAGGGCGATCAGGGCCGCGTCGGACACGGCGCAGATGCCGACGACGGCGAGCACCGCGTCCCGGCGGATGCCCTGGCGCAGGACGAAGGCGTTCTGGGCGCCGATGGCGACGATGAGCGAGAGTCCGGTGCCGAAGCCTGCGGCCGCGGCGGAGAGGGAGGCGGTCATGGCATCGACGCTAGTCAGAGCCATGAATGGAGTACAGCTAAAGATTCTTACGTATCATTAGTACTCGTGATGTGGTCATGATGGCGGAGCTTCCCCTCGACCAGGTGCGGACCCTGCTCGCGGTGGTCGACGAGGGCACCTTCGACGCGGCGGCCGCGGTGCTGCATCTGACGCCGTCGGCGGTCAGTCAGCGGGTCAAGGCGCTGGAGCAGCGCACGGGCCGGGTGCTGGTGGTGCGGTCCAAGCCGGTGCGGCCGACCGAGTCGGGCGAGGTGGTCGTGCGGTTCGCGCGGCAGCTGGCGCGGATCGAGCGGGACGCGTGGTCCGAGCTCGGCGCGAGTGCCGACGGCGAGCCGACGCGGGTGTCGATCGCGGTCAACGCCGACTCGCTGGCGACGTGGTTCCTGCCCGCGCTGACCGGGGTGCCGGACGAGCCGCCGCTCCGCTTCGAGCTGCACCGCGAGGACGAGGAGCACACGGCGACCCTGCTGCGGGAGGGCCTGGTGATGGCCGCGGTGACGTCGTCGGCGGACGCCGTCGCGGGCTGCTCGGTGCGTCCGCTGGGCCGGATGCGGTACGTCGCCGCGGCGAGCCCCGCCTTCGTGGAACGCCATCTCGGCGGGCCTTTGGGTGAGGCGCTGGCGAAGGCGCCCGTGGTGACCTTCGACCGGCGGGACACCTATCAGGACCGTTTCGTACGGGAGTTGAGGCACGGCAGCGGCGCAGCCGGCCCGGCTCGGCACGCCATCCCGACATCGGAGGGGTTCGTGGAGGCGGTCACGCTGGGGCTCGGCTGGGGCATGGTCCCGGAGGTGCAGGCGGAGGCCCTGCTGCGGGCCCGGCGCCTGGTCCAGCTCGCGCCGGAGCGGCCCGTCGACATCTCCCTGTACTGGCAGCAGTGGAAGCTGGACTCTCCCGCCCTGGCCGCGGTCGCCGAGGCCGTGACGAGGGCCGCCGCGCAAGCGCTACGGAGCTGAGCGGTCTCCGCCCGCCGACGCCGCCAGCTGGGCCTGCGCGCTGTCCAGGAGCATCTCCAGGGCGGTCGGATAGGCGCTGTCGACCATGCGTTTCGCCAGCAGGGGCGCGGCCTCGGCGATGCGCGGGTGGGTGGTGCGGGGCAGGTGGGCGTAGGTCGAGCTCCACATGTCCTCGTCGGCGTGGAGCGCGGCGCTCGGCAGGGCGAGGGAGGCGGCGTCGAGAGCGGCGAAGGCGAGGGTCTGGTCGATGAAGGCGTGGTAGATGCGCACGGTGTCGGGGAGCGGGAACCCGGCCGTGCGGAGCACGTCGAGGACCGCCTCGTCGGCCGCCAGTTCATGGGGACGGCCGGTGACCCGGCTCGTGGTCAGCAGGGCGGCCTGCGGATGGGCGAGGTACGCGGCGTGCAGGCGCAGGCCGACGGCCCGCAGGTCGGCCCGCCACTCCCCCGTGGGCCGCCAGCCGTGCAGGGCCTGTCCGATGAGCGCGTCGCCGATGGCGAGGGTCAGGTCGTCCATGCCTCGGAAGTAGCGGTACAGGGTGCTCGGGTCGGCGTCCAGGGCGAGGCCGAGGCGGCGGGCGGTCAGGCCCGCGCTGCCGTGTTCGCGCAGCATGCGCAGCGCGGTCTCGACGATCAGTTCCTCGGTCAGGACGGTGCCGCTCTTCGTGGGGCGGCGTCGGCGCCGCTTGTCCTCGGGCACCACCGGCTTCGGCACGACCAGGCCTCCCTCGCTTATGCCAACGCCATTGACCTTAAGGGAAGGGGCGGCGTTGTATCGACGGCGGGGCCCCTCACGTCGTAGACCTTCAGCCGTAGGAGTGTTGTCATGCGTGTACTGCTCGTGGGCGCCGGAGGGGTGGGCACCGCCGTCACCCGGATCGCCGCCCGGAGGTCGTTCTTCGAGGCGATGGTGGTCGCCGACTACGACCCGGCGCGGGCCGAGGCGGCCGTGGCGGCGCTCGGCGGCGACGCCCGCTTCCACGCCGAGCGCGTCGACGCGAACGACGAGACGGCCGTGGCCGCGCTGCTGGAGCGGCACGCCTGTGACGTCCTCCTCAACGCCACCGACCCGCGCTTCGTGATGCCGCTGTTCCGCGCGGCCCGTACCGCCTCCGCCACGTATGTCGACATGGCGATGTCCCTGTCGCGTCCGCACCCCGAGCGGCCCTACGAGGAGTGCGGGGTCAAGCTGGGCGACGCGCAGTTCGAGGACGCCGTGGAGTGGGAGAAGGCGGGCCTGCTGGCCCTCGTCGGCATGGGCGTCGAGCCGGGTCTGTCGGATGTCTTCGCGCGGTACGCGGCGGACGAACTCTTCGACGAGATCGAGGAGATCGGCGTCCGCGACGGCGCGAACCTCACCGTCGACGGCTATGACTTCGCCCCGTCCTTCAGCATCTGGACCACGATCGAGGAGTGCCTGAATCCGCCGGTCGTCTACGAGGCCGACCGCGGCTGGTTCACCACCGCGCCGTTCAGCGAGCCGGAGGTGTTCGACTTCCCCGAGGGCATCGGCCCCGTGGAGTGCGTGAACGTCGAGCACGAGGAGGTGCTGCTGATGCCCCGCTGGATCGGGGCGCGGCGGGTGACCTTCAAGTACGGCCTGGGAGACGAGTTCATAGAGGTCCTCAAGACCCTCCACAAGCTGGGCCTGGACCGCACCGAACCGGTCGCCGTCGGCGACGCGCGGGTCTCGCCCCGGGACGTCGTGGCGGCCTGTCTGCCCGACCCGGCGACGCTGGGCGAGCGGATGCACGGCAAGACCTGCGCGGGCACCTGGGTGAAGGGCGTCAAGGACGGGGCGCCGCGCGAGGTGTACCTGTATCACGTGGTCGACAACCAGTGGTCCATGGCGGAGTACGGCAGCCAGGCGGTGGTGTGGCAGACGGCGGTCAACCCGGTCGTCGCCCTCGAACTCCTCGCCGGCGGTGCGTGGAAGGGCGCGGGCGTGCTCGGCCCGGAGGCCTTCCCCGCCGGTCCCTTCCTGGATCTGCTCACCGCGTACGGCTCGCCGTGGGGGCTGCGCGAGCAGTAGGACCGTGTCTCTGCGAACTCTGTTGTTTCACATGCGCATCGACAGGTGACCCGAAAGCGAGTAAGCCATCCGCGAGGGCACGGACGACTTGGAGCGCAGGTGACATCGATGGACAATTGGCGAACCCATGCCGCGTGCCGCCACGAGGACCCCGACCTCTTCTTCCCGATCGGCAACACCGGTCCGGCACTGGTGCAGACGGAGCAGGCGAAGGCGGTCTGCCACCGTTGCCCGGTGCGGGAGCAGTGCCTGGAATGGGCCATGGAGACCGGGCAGGCGATCGGCGTCTGGGGCGGCACGAGCGAGACCGAACGGCGTTCACTGCAACGGCGCCGGGCCCGGGCCGGACGCTCCTCCGGGTAGGCCGGGGACACGCAAGGTGAAGACGCTTCCGGTGCCGGGCTCGCTCGTCGCCTCCACCGTGCCGCCGTGCGCAGCCATCAGGTGGCGGACGATCGGCAGACCGAGGCCGCTGCCCCCGGTGCGGCGGCTGCGGGACTTCTCGGCGCGCCAGAAGCGGTCGAAGACGTGCGGCAGGTCCTCGGGCGCGATACCGCTGCCGGTGTCGGCGACGTCGAGGACCACGTCGTCGCCGTCGGCGCGCGCGGACAGGGTGACCGTGCCGTCGGCGGGCGTGTGCCGCAGCGCGTTGGAGACGAGGTTGCCGAGCGCCTGCCGCATCCGCACCGGGTCGGCGTCCAGCCACGGCTCACCTTCCGTCCTGGTGCGCAGGGTGACGCCCGCCGTGTCGGCCGCGACGCGGTGGGCGGCGGCGACCTGACCGAGCAGCTCACCGGCGGCGACGGGCTCGCGGTGCAGCCGCAGCGTGCCGGCGTCGGCCGCGGCGAGGTCCTGGAGGTCGTCGATGACCCGCTGGAGGACGAGCGCCTCCTCGTGCAGGGAGGCCAGCAGTTCCGGGGCCGGGGCCACGACGCCGTCCCGGGTCACCTCCAGCCAGCCGCGGATGTTGGTGAGCGGGCTGCGCAGTTCGTGGGCGATGTCGCTGACCATCGCCTTGCGCTGGGCTTCAAGGCGTTCCCGGCGTTCGGTGAGGTCGTTGAAGGCCGCGGCGAGGATGCCGGTCTCGTCCCGCGTGGTCACGGGCACGCGCACATGCCGTTCGGGCGGTTGCTGGGCGGCGGCGGTCAGTGCCCGCAGCGGCCGGACGAGCCGGGTGGCGACCACGGCGGTCACCGCGACGGTGACGGCGAGCACGAGCCCGGCGGCACCGACGACCTTGGCCTTGTTGGCCGGTGACATGTCGAACCGCACGGCGGTGCGGTCCCCGCCGCCCAGGAACAGCTCGGCGGCCGGCGCGACATAGGGGTCGAGCTGGGCGCGGCGGGCGCTGTCGACGCATTTCTGCAGGGTGCGGCCGTTCTGCGAGCCGGGCGGTACGTCGAACTTTCCCAGCTGGTAGCGCCCGCCCAGGCTCCGGTCGGTGAAGTCGAAGCCGACGAACAGTGCGTCGGCCAGCTTCACGTCCCGTCGCCCCAGGCAGCCGCGGGCCCGCTCCGTCAGGTCCGCGAGGGCCTTCTCCTCGGTGGGGGCCGGGGTGTTGAGCCGTCCGTCGGCGCACTCGTCGGGCACCTGGTCGTCGTTGCTGAGGACCGGGCGTCCACTGGGTGTCCTGGCGATGGCGGTCTCGATGCCGAACCGGGCGAAGCACTTCTGCCGCGCCAGCGCCAGTTTCCCCAGCTTGGCGCGCTCCTCGGCGGTCAGCCGGTACGGCCCCACCACCCGCGGGTCGACGCCGCTGCGCTGCGCGCCGCGCTCGGTGTAGGTGTCGGTGCGCAGGGGGTCGACGGTGGCGGCGGCACGGGGCGGCAGGGAGGTGCCGGCCGGCGCGGAGTCGGCGACGGGGGTGCGGTCGGTGGTGGTCAGGGCGATCCGGCGGCCGGTCTTCCGGGACAGGGACCGGACGAGCCCGTCGACTCCCTTCCACGTCGGGTGGGTTGCCGCGTACCCGCTCAGCCGGGCGAGGACGTCCATGTCCTCGGCGAGCACCTGCCCCTGTTCCTCGCGCAGGGCCCGGGTGGTCGTCTCCACCGCCAGCCACGCGGTCGCCGCCACCGAGCACACGGCGATCAGCACCGACGCGACGAGCAGCCGGACCGACAGGCGTTTGCGCAGGGGGATGCGGCGGCTCATCCACGGCCGCCGCTGAGCTTGTAGCCGACGCCGAACACGGTCAGCAGCCGCACCGGCCTGCGCGGGTCGGCCTCGATCTTGCGGCGCAGGTTCATGATGTGGACGTCGACGGCCCGTTCGGTGGACGCCCGGTCGATGCCGCGGGTGCACTCCAGCAACTGCCGCCGGGTGAAGACCCGTTCGGGCTCGGCGGTCATGGCGAGCAGGAGGGCGAACTCGGCGGGTGTGCACTCCACCGGCTCGCCGTCGCACCGCACTTCGTGCCGTACGGGGTCGACCTCCACCCCGGCGGCCCGAACGGGCGCCGCGCCTCGTCCGCTGCGCCGCAGCACGGTCCGGATCCGCGCCATCAGCTCGCGCGGGCTGTAGGGCTTGGTCATATAGTCGTCGGCGCCGACGTCCAGGCCGAGCAGCACGTCGTCCTCGCCGGCCCGGGCGGTGAGCATCAGCACCGGGACGTCGCCCTCCCGCCGCAGCGCCCGGCACACGCCGAGCCCGTCGAACACCGGCAGCATCAGATCGAGCACGACCAGATCGGGCCGCAGCCGCCGCACCGCGTCGAGGGCGGCCCCGCCGTCGTGGACGACGGTGACGGTGTGGCCCTCCGCCAGCAGGGAGCGGCGTATGAGTTCGGCCTGCATCTCGTCGTCCTCGGCGACCAGCACATGTGCGCACACCTGGGGAAGCCTAGGCCGCTCAGCGGGCGAGGGAGTCGGTGTCGCCCATGACGACGACCGGGTGGCGGGCCGGATCCAGCGCCCGCAGGAGCTCCTTCATATGCCTCTCTGCGATGCTCACGCAGCCGTGGGTGGGGCCGCCGTGGTCGACGTGAAGCCATATGCCGCCGCCGCGGCCCGCGCCGAGCGGGCGCGTCCAGTCGAGCGGGGAGGTGCCGGGCTCGCGGTTGTAGTTGATCGCGACGACGTAGTCGAAGGAGCCCGCCAGGGGTTCGCCCTCGAAGCCGGTGCCGGTCGCGGTGAAGCCGCCGCCCTGGTCGTACGGCAGCCGGGTGCCGGGGTCGCGGAGCAGTCCGCCGGCGTCGGTGAGGCCGAAGACGCCGATGGGCGAGCGCAGGTCGCCGGCGTGGTGGTCGTCGGTCCAGCCGCGCAGCGCGTTGTGCGCGGGCCAGGTCTGTCCGGCCTCCCAGCCCGCGTCGGTGCGCTCGTACAGGACGACGGCGGACCGCGGGGAGTTCCTGCCGCGGCCGGTGACGACGACGGCCTGCCGGGCGTCGTCCGGCACCTTCGCCCAGGTCTTCGGCCCCAGGCCGGGCAGTTGCTGCGGGGCCACGTCCAGGGAGACCGGCGGCGCGGGCCGGATCGTCGTGGTGACCGGCGCCCGCTCGGGGGTCGCCGCGGTCCCTCCCCCGCACCCCGTGAGCACGAGGGAGGCGGTCAGCAGGACGACGTGGGGTCTGCGAGTGATCATGGGTCGACCTTCGCCGACACTTGTTTGGAACTCGTCAGGTCGGGGGGCCGGGTCGGCTCCCCCTCCCTAGGGTGCGCTCGGCTTGCCCTGTCCGTACACCCAGGTCCGGAACAGACCGTCCAGGTCCTTCCCCGACTCACGCTCCGCGAGCGCCACGAACTGCGCGGTCGTCCCGTGCCCGTCGCGGTGCTCGGCGGTCCAGGCCCGCAGAATCCGGAAGAACGTCCGGTCCCCGACGGCCGTACGCAGCTTGTGCAGGGCCATGGCGCCGCGCGCGTACACGGGCGTGCCGAAGATGTTCGCGCCGCTGCCCGGGTCGCCCGGCGGGAACTCCCACAGGTCGTCGGTCGCGGGACGGGCGTACAGCGCGTCGAAGGTCTCCTGCGCGCTCTCGCCGCCGTGCTGCTCGCCGTACAGCCACTCGGCGTAGGTCGCGAAGCCCTCGTTGAGCCAGATGTCCTTCCAGGAGGTGAGGCTGACCGAGTCGCCGAACCACTGGTGGGCGCTCTCGTGGACGAGGGTGCTCAGGTCCGGCGCCCGGTCGTACACGGGTCGGGTCTGCGTCTCCAGCGCGTAGCCGACGTTCGGGGCGCGGTCGACGATCGAGCCGGCCGCCTTGAAGGGGTACGGGCCGAAGAGCTTGCTCTCCCAGGCGAGCACGGACGGCAGCTTCTTGACGACGGGGTCCGCCGTGGCGGCCTCGCGCGGGTCGACGGCGTTGTAGATCCGGATGCCGTCGCGGGTGGTGGACTGCGTGACCTTGAACTTCCCGATCGTCGCCGTGGCCAGATAGGCGGCCATGGGTTCGCTCTGGCGCCAGCGGAACGTGGTGCGCCCGTGCTCGCTCCGCCTGCCGAGCAGGACACCGTTGGCGACGGCGGTACGGCCGTCGGGAACGGTGATCGTGAAGTCGTACGACGCCTTGTCCTTGGGGTGGTTGTTCGCCGGGAACCAGGTCATCGCACCCTGCGGCTCGCCCGCGACGAAGGCGCCGTCGTCAGTGGGGATCCAGCCGTCGAGGGAGCCGTCCGGGTCGGTGACGGGGGCCGGGGTGCCCTTGTACGTGACGGTGACGCGGAACCACTGGCCGCGGTGCAGGGCCTTGCGCGGGGTGACGGTGAGTTCCTGCCCGCGGCGGCTGAAGTCCGCTTTGTCGTGGCCGACCTTCAGCCCGGTGATCTTGAGGCCGTTCAGGTCGAGGTTCAAGCGGTTCAGGCTCTGGGTGGCGCGGGCGGTGAGGACGGCCTTGCCGTCGAGGTGCTTGCTCGACGGGTCGTATCGGAGGGTCAGGTCGTAGTGGTGGACGTGGTATCCGCCGTTGCCGGCCAGCGGGAAGTACGGGTCGCCGACACCGGCCGTGCCCGCCGACGGGGGCGCCGCGGCACCGAGGAGTGCGGCGAGGGCGACGGGGACGGTTCCGAGCACGACGGTACGTCGGACGACTCTGGGCACATGCGCTCCAACGGTCGAGGGGGGTGGGTGCGGCTTCACACTAAAGGTGATCTCCGTGGAACTCGCCCAGCAACAGGTCAAGTCGCCCCTCGCCCGGAGTTACTCTCCGAACGCCCCCGCCCTCCGGAGAAAGGCCTCGCCGTGAGCGTTCGCGTCCGCCGCGTCTACGAATCGCCCGAACCCGAGGACGGCGTCCGTGTCCTGGTCGACCGCCTATGGCCGCGCGGCCTGTCGAAGGACGCGGCCCGGGTGGACGAGTGGCCCAAGGCCCTCACCCCGTCGACGGAGCTGCGCCGCTGGTACCACGCGGGCGAGGGCTCGTACGAGGAGTTCGCGCGACGCTACGAGGCCGAGCTGGCGGAGCCGCAGGCGGCCGAACTGCTGGACCAGGTGCGCGCGTGGGCGGCCAAGGGGCCGGTGACGCTGCTGACGTCCGCGAAGACTCCGGAGGAGAGCCATGCGGCGGTGCTGGCACGGCTGTTGGGCTGAGGCCGCGGGGGGACGGGCATGCGGATCGCGCGGCTGCGGCGATGGCGCCCGCCGATCACCCGCAGCCGCCTCTCAGCCAACGCCTCACCCCGTCTGCTTCGCCGCCGCCCGCCCCGCCGCCCGGCCCGAGAACAGGCAGCCGCCCAGGAACGTGCCCTCCAGGGCGTTGTAGCCGTGGACGCCGCCGCCGCCGAAGCCGGCCACCTCGCCGGCCGCGTACAGGCCCTCGATCGGGTTGCCGTCGGCGCCCAGCGCCCGGGAGTCGAGGTCGGTCTGGATGCCGCCGAGGGTCTTGCGGGTCAGGACGTGCAGCCTGACGCCGATGAGCGGGCCGGCCTCGGGGTCGAGGATGCGGTGCGGGGTGGCGACGCGGCCGAGCTTGTCCCCGATGTAGCGGCGGGCGTTGCGGATGCCCTGGACCTGGGCGTCCTTGCTGTACGGGTTGGCGATCTGGAGGTCGCGGGCCTCGATCTGCCGGCGGATCTCGGTGGCGTCGAGGAGCGGCTTGTCGGTGAGGGCGTTCATCTTCTCGACCAGCTGCTCCAGATCCGGCGCGGTCACGAAGTCCGCACCCTTGCGCAGGAACGCGTCGACCGGACCGGGAGCGCCCTTGCCGAGGACGCGCGTCTTGAGGAAGCCGACGCGGTCCTTGGCGGTGATGTCGGGGTTCTGCTCGGAGCCCGACAGCGCGAACTCCTTCTCGATGATCTTCTGGGTGAGGATGAACCAGGAGTGGTCGTACCCGGCGATGTCCTCGGTGGTGCGCAGGTGCTTGAGGGTGCCGAGGGTGTCGTAGCCGGGCAGGCACGGGTCGGGAAGGCGGCGGCCGAGCGCGTCGAACCACAGGGAGGACGGGCCGGGCAGGATGCGGATGCCGTGGCCGGGCCAGATCGGGTCCCAGTTCTGCAGGCCCTCGGTGTAGTGCCACATGCGGTCGCGGTTGACGAGCCGTACGCCCGCCTCGGCGCTGATGTCGAGCATGCGGCCGTCGACGTAGGCGGGGACGCCGGTGACCATCTCGGCGGGCGGGGTGCCGAGGCGCTCGGGCCAGTAGCGGCGCACGATGTCGTGGTTGGCGCCGATGCCGCCAGTGGTGACGACGACGGCCTGGGCGGTGAGTTCGAAGTCGCCGATGCGGTCGCGGTTGGACTTCACGCCGCGCGCGGAGTCGTCCTCGGCGAGGACGGTGCCGCGTACGCCGCGGGCCTGGCCGTCCTCGAGGACGAGCGCGTCGACCTGGTGGCGGTGGTAGAAGGTCAGCAGCCCGTCGCGGGCGGCCTGCTTGGCGTGGTTCACGAAGGGTTCGACGACGCCGGTGCCGGTGCCCCAGGCGATGTGGAAGCGCGGCACGGAGTTGCCGTGCCCGTGGGCGCGCAGGTCACCGCGCTCGGCCCAGCCGACCGTGGGCAGGAACTTGATGCCGTGCCCCTCCAGCCAGGACCTCTTCTCGCCGGCGGCGAACTCGACGTAGGCGCGCGCCCAGCGCACCGCCCAGGAGTCCTCGTCGTCGACGCGGTCGAAGCCGGCGCTGCCCTGCCAGTCGCTCCAGGCCAGGTCGAAGGAGTCCTTGATGCCGAGCCGTCGCTGCTCCGGGGAGTCGACGAGGAACAGCCCGCCGAAGGACCAGAAGGCCTGTCCGCCGAGGTTGGCGGCGTTCTCCTGGTCGACCAGGGCGACCCGGCGGCCCCGGCTGGTCAGTTCGTGCGCGGCGACCAGACCGGCGAGGCCGGCTCCGACGACGATGACGTCGGCATCCATGGCGACCGTCCCTTCCTCATGCGGTGGTGTCAGTGGTACTGCCGGTGGTGTCAGTGGTGCTGCCGTCGGTCAGCAGCGCGGTGAGCAGTTGCTTGAGCCAGGCGCGGGCGTGTGCGACGTCCCGGTCGAGCAGCAGCTGGGTGGTGACGCCGTCGTACGCGGCGACGACGGCGTGGGCGGCGCCGTCGAGGTCGGTGAGGACGGCGGGCAGTGCGGTGTGGCCCCGCGCGCGGGCGAGCCGTTCGCGGACCGCCTCGCGCAGCCGCGCCCGGTGTTCGAGGAGGGTCTCGGCGACGGCGGGCTCGCGGGCGGCGTGCACCAGGAAGTCCGTCTTGACCAGCAGCCAGTCCCGGTCGAGGAGCAGCACCTCGGTGACGCGGTCGACGGCGGCGGGGACGTCGAGGTCGGGCCCGTCCAGGGCGAGCGCCCCGGCCACCTGGTCGGCGATCAGGTCGGCACGGTCCCGGTAGAGGGCGAAGAACAGTTCGTCGAGGCTGTCGAAGTTCGAGTAGAAGGCGCCCCGGCTGTACCCGGCGGCCTCGCAGACCTCCTCGATGGAGACGCGCCCGAAGCCTTTGGCCGCGAAGACCGCGAAGGCCGCGTCGAGCAGATTGGCGCGGGTGCGCACCCGCCGCTTCGTCACGCGCCGCGCCGTCTCCATGACCGTCCTTCCAGTCCTTCCCGTTCCCTCGTTTGATACGCGAATGTATCCGATACATCGATGTATCGAAAGGGCCTGGAATCCAGCAGATTTTGATGGGAACAGATTTTCGAATCAGGCGTACCCTGGTGGTATGTCCATGCACCTCCAGGCCTCCCTCTTCGACCAGACCGACCGCCTGAGCCTCGGCCCCCGCGACGGACTCACCCGCACCGAGCTCGGTTCCGGCGCCTGGATCGACGTGCTGCCCGGCTGGCTGACGGGCTCCGACACCCTGTTCGAACAGCTCGCCGCCGAGGTCCCCTGGCGCGCCGAGCGACGCAAGATGTACGACAACGTCGTCGACGTCCCCCGGCTGCTCGCCCACTACGGCCGCGACGACGTCCTCCCCCACCCGGTGCTGACCGAGGCGCGCGACGCGCTCAGCGCGCACTACGCCGACGAGCTGGGCGAGCCGTTCACCACGGCCGGGCTGTGCTACTACCGCGACGGCCGGGACAGCGTCGCCTGGCACGGCGACCGGATCGGCCGGGGCGCCCGCGAGAACACGATGGTCGCCATCCTCTCCGTCGGCGCACCCCGCGACCTGCTGCTGCGCCCGATGCGCGGCGGCGGGGGCACCGTTCGGCGCCCGCTGGGCCACGGCGACCTGATCGTGATGGGCGGCACCTGCCAGCGGACCTGGGAGCACTGCGTACCGAAGACCACACGAGCCGCGGGACCGCGCATCAGCGTGCAGTTCCGCCCGCACGGCGTGCACTGAGGCGGAGAGGCGGCCGCTTCGGACGCACGCAGGGGGCTGCCTCCGGCGGACGGTGCCGGAGGCAGCCCTTCCCCCGCCTCGCACTCCCGCCGACCCATCTGATGGGATGCCCCCGTCGGGCAGGACACCTCCTCACACGCGGGACGATCATGCGGGCTGAAGTGCAGCAAGTCGCCGACGGCACCTACCTCGTGCACGGCTCCAACACCAACTGGGTGATCCTGGCGGAGGGCGACGCGCTCACCCTCGTCGACACCGGCTACCCCGGGGACCGCGAGCTGGTCCTCGACTCCCTCACCCAGGTGGGCGGTTCACCGGAGGCCGTCACGGCGGTGCTGATCACACACGCCCACAACGACCACCTCGGCTCCGCGGAGCATCTGCGCGCCGCGTACGGCACGCCGGTCCTCCTGCACGAGGCCGAAGTGCCGCACGCCCGGCGGGAGTTCCTGCACCAGGTCACCGTCGGCGACGTACTGAGGAACGGCTGGCGGCCGGGTGTCGTGCCGTGGGCGCTGCACGCGATCCGCTCCGGCGGCAAGACGCACGTCCCGGTGACCGCGCCGGAGGCGTTCCCCAAGCCCGGTCCGCTGGACGTGCCCGGCCGCCCGGTCCCGGTGCACACGCCGGGCCACACCGACGGCCACGTCGCCTTCCACCTCCCGGAGGCCGGGGTCCTGATCTCCGGGGACGCCCTGGTCAGCGGCCACGCGACCTCGCGGATCGAGGGCCCGCAGCTGCTGTTGGACATGTTCCACCACGAGCGCGCCCGTGCCGTGGCCTCGCTGGACGTCCTCGCGGAACTGGACGGCGAACTCATGCTGCCGGGGCACGGTCCGGCCTACCGCGGTCCACTCCGTGAAGCGGCACTTCAGGCCAAGGACCGCGCGCTCTAAGGTGAGGTGACGATCTCCGCGAGACGAGGACGAACGGCCCATGGCACTGCAGATCAGCGCGACGAACCCGGAGCACCCCGTGCTCCTGCTGGAGCTGCCGTGGGACGTGCCCCTGGAGGAGTGGCCGGAAGAGGTCCTCGTCCCGCTGCCGCGCGGCATATCCCGGCACGTGGTGCGCTACGCCCGGGCCGGCGACGAGGTCATCGCCGTCAAGGAGCTCGCCGAGCGGCCGGCCCTGAACGAGTACGACATGCTCCGCGACCTCGACCGGCTCGCCATCCCCTCCGTGGACCCCCTCGCCGTGGTCACCGGCCGCACCGACGCCGACGGCAACCCGCTGGAGTCCGTCCTGGTCACCCGGCATCTGGGCGGCTCGATGCCGTACCGCTCGATGTTCGAGACGACGATGCGGCCCGCGACCATGCACCGCCTCATGGACGCCCTGGCCGTCCTCCTCGTCCGCCTGCACCTGGCCGGGTTCGCGTGGGGCGACTGCTCCCTGTCCAACACGCTCTTCCGCCGCGACGCGGGCGCCTACGCCGCCTATCTCGTCGACGCCGAGACCGGTGAGCTGCACCCCCAACTCAGCAACGGACAGCGCGAGTACGACCTCGACCTGGCCCGCGTGAACATCAGCGGCGAGCTCCTGGACCTGGAGGCCTCGGGGGCGCTGCACCCCTCCGTCGACGCGATCGCGTTCGGCATGGAGATCTGCGAGCGCTACCGCAGCCTGTGGGAGGAACTGACCCGTACCTCGGTGTACCCGGCGGGCAAGTACCACTACATCGAGCGCCGCATCCGCCGCCTCAACGACCTCGGTTTCGACGTGGCCGAGATGCAGATCGAGCACGCGACCAACGGCGACACCGTCACCTTCGTGCCCAAGGTCGTCGACGCCGGCCACCACCAGCGCCAGCTGCTGCGGCTGACGGGCCTGGACACCGAGGAGAACCAGGCCCGGCGGCTGCTGAACGACCTGGAGAGCTGGATGGCCACCCAGGACGACTACGCCCCGGGCGACCCCCTCGGCGCCCGCCCCGAGGTCCTCGCGCACCGCTGGGTGCGGGACGTGTTCCGGCCGACCGTGCGCGCCGTGCCGGTGGAGCTGCGCGGTTCGATGGACCCGGCCGAGATCTACCACGAGCTGCTGGAGCACCGCTGGTACCTGTCCGAGCGGGCGCAGCACGACATCGGCCTGGACACGGTGGTCGCGGACTACATCGAGAACATCCTCCCCAAGGCTCGCGAGACGCTGATCCCGACCGATCCCGTGGCCGAGTGACTCAGGCCGGCGGGACGACGGCGACCGGGCAGCCCGCGTGGTGCAGCACGCCGTGCGCCACCGATCCGATGCGCGCCCCCACGGCGGTACGACGGGCCCGGCGGCCGACGACCATCAGCTGGGCCCGCGCCGCCACCGACAGCAGCACCTGACCGGCGCTGCCCATCTCGATGTGCTCGACGACGGGGACGTCCGGGAAGCGCTCCCGCCAGGGCTCCAGGGCCGTCTGAAGCGCCTGCTTCTCGCGCGGCTCCAGACCGCCCGCCTCGTCGAGGAGCTTCAGCGAGCCGGGGCTGTAGGCGAACACCGGGGGCAGCGTCCAGGCACGTACCGCACGGACCGTCGCCCCGCGCGCGGCGGCCGTCTCGAAGGCGAACCCGAGGGCGGCGGCGCTGTCCTCGGGGTCCTCGCCCTGCTGGCCGACGACGATCTCCCGCCCGGCGGCCTCGGCGGTGGGGTCGTCCCCGGCGCGGACGAGCACGACGGGCCGTACCGCCTCCGCGATCACCTGCTGGCCGACTGAGCCGAGCAGGAACCCGACGACCGGGCCGTGCCCGCGTGAGCCCAGCACCAGCATCTCGGCGCCCGCCGCGGCCTCCACCAGCGCCTCGACGGTGCCGCCCTCCAGGACGTCGGTGGTCACGACGAGCCCGTGGTGGCGCACCGCGACGACCTCGGCGGCCTCGGCCAGCGCGTCACGCACCCAGCCGGCCTGCGTCTCCGGGTCGGACAGCACATCGAGCGCCACGTCCACCTGGAACCGCCACACCTGCACCACCCGCAGCTCAAGGCCCCGGCGGACCGCCTCCCGCGCCGCCCAGTCCAGCGCGGCGAGGCTCTCCTCGGTTCCGTCGAAACCCACGGTGATCGGGCGCGTCATACGGCTGTCTCCCTCGGTGGAAATGATCAGGCGGCCGCCTCCAGTCTTCACTACGCTGCCGCCATGAGCCTGGTGTGGGAACAACTGAACGTGGACGCGGCCGATCCGGTGGCCCTCGGCCGCTGGTGGACCGAGGCGCTGGGCTGGGTCGTCGTCAACGACGACCCGGAGGAGTTCGAGATCCGCCCCGAGAAGGACCGGCTCCCGGGGCTGCTCTTCGCCCCGGTCCCGGAAGGCAAGACGATCAAGAACCGGCTCCATCTCGACTTCCGCCCCGACGACCAGGCGGCCGAGGTGGCCCGCCTCCTCGCCCTCGGCGCCCGGCACGCCGGCCCCGCGTACGAGGGCTTCTCCTGGGTCACGCTCCTCGACCCCGAGGGCAACGAGTTCTGCGTGCTGAGCGGCGGGACCCCGCATACCTGAGCGAAGCAGGACGTTCGAACATACGATGGGCGACAGCCACAGCCGACAACCCGGGGTGGGAGACGCATGGCACAGGCCGCCGAAACAGCGCGGACCGTCATCCTGACCGTGGACGACGACCCGGGGGTCTCCCGTGCCGTCGCCCGAGACCTGCGGCGGCGCTACGGCGAGTCGTACCGCATCGTGCGCGCCGAGTCCGGTGAGTCCGCGCTGGAGGCGCTGCGCGAGCTGAAGCTGCGCGGCGACCTGGTCGCGGTGATCCTCGCCGACTACCGGATGCCGCAGATGAACGGCATCGAGTTCCTGGAACAGGCCCTCGACGTGTACCCGGGCGCGCGCCGGGTGCTGCTGACGGCGTACGCGGACACCAGCGCGGCGATCGACGCGATCAACGTCGTCGATCTCGACCACTATCTGCTCAAGCCGTGGGACCCGCCGGAGGAGAAGCTCTACCCGGTCCTCGACGACCTGCTGGACGCCTGGAAGTGCAGCGACTACCGACCCGTGCCCGCCACCAAGGTGGTCGGACACCGCTGGTCGGCGCGCTCGTCCGACGTCCGCGAGTTCCTGGCCCGCAACCAGGTGCCCTACCGCTGGTACTCGGCGGACGAGCCCGAGGGGCAGCGGCTCCTCGCGGCGGCCGGGCAGGACGGGCAGCAGCTGCCACTGGTGATCACGCCGGACGGCACCCCGCTGGTCGCGCCCGAGGCGCCGGAGCTGGCCGCGCAGGTGGGCCTCGCGACCACGCCCACGGCCGAGTTCTACGACCTGGTCGTCATCGGCGGCGGTCCGGCGGGGCTCGGCTCGGCGGTGTACGGGGCGTCGGAGGGTTTGCGGACCGTTCTCGTGGAGCGGTCGGCGACCGGTGGGCAGGCCGGGCAGAGCTCGCGGATCGAGAACTACCTCGGCTTCCCGGACGGCGTGTCCGGCGCCCAGCTCACCGACCGGGCCCGCCGCCAGGCCGCTAAGTTCGGCGCCGAGATCCTCACCGCGCGCGATGTGACGGCGCTGGAGATCAACGGGGCCGCGCGGGTCGTACGGTTCTCCGACGGCTCGGCGATCGCCGCGCACAGCGTGATCCTGGCGACCGGTGTGTCGTACCGGCAGCTGGAGGCGCCGGGCTGCACCGACCTGACCGGGTGCGGGGTGTACTACGGTTCGGCGCTCACCGAGGCAGCCTCCTGCCAGGGGCAGGACATCTACATCGTCGGCGGCGCCAACTCGGCCGGACAGGCGGCGATGTACCTGTCCAAGGGCGCCAAGTCGGTGACCCTGCTGGTGCGCGGACCCGACCTGGCCGCGTCCATGTCCCACTACCTGATCCAGCAGATCAACGAGGCGCCCAACATCTCGGTCCGCGCGCGGACCGTCGTCGAGGCGGCCCACGGCTCCGACCATCTGGAGCAGCTCACCCTGCGCGACGTCGACACCGGGCACACCGAACTCGTCGACGCGCAGTGGATGTTCGTGTTCATCGGCGCGGCCCCGCTCACCGACTGGCTGCACGGCACGGTACTGCGCGACGACCACGGGTTCATCCTGGCCGGCCCCGACCTGACCGCCGACGGTCGGCCGCCGGCGGGCTGGGAGCTGGACCGGCCGCCGTACCACCTGGAGACCAACATCCCCGGGGTGTTCGTGGCGGGCGACGCGCGCGCCGAGTCCGCCAAGCGGGTCGCGTCCGCCGTCGGAGAGGGAGCCATGGCCGTGATGCTCGTCCACCGGTATCTGGAGCAGTCATGAGCGGGCAGTTGATGCCGTGCAGCCCCGCGGAGATCGGGTCGCTGTTCCTGTTCGAGAAGCTGTCCCCCGAGCAGTTGGGGCAGTTGTGCAGCGCGGGGCGGGTCGAGCAGTTCGAACCCGGGCCCGTCTACACCGAGGGTGAACCCGCCACCTGCTTCTACGTGATGATCGAGGGCACGGTCGTGCTCTCCCGCCGGGTGGCCGGGGACGACGTCGAGGTCAGCCGCACCTCCCAACGGGGCGTGTACGCGGGCTCGATGCAGGCGTATCTGGGCGACCGGGTGCCGCAGGTCTACAACAACTCCATGCGGGTCACCGAGCCCACCCGGTTCTTCGTGCTGCCGGGCGAGAAGTTCTCGGACTTCATGCAGGAGTGGTTCCCGATGGCGGTCCATCTGCTGGAGGGGCTGTTCTTCGGTTCGAAGAGCACCCAGCGGGCCATCGGCCAGCGCGAACGGCTGCTGGCGCTCGGCTCGTTGTCCGCGGGACTCACGCACGAGCTCAACAACCCGGCCGCGGCGGCCGTGCGGGCGACGGCGACCCTGCGCGAGCGGGTGGGCAAGATGCGGCACAAGCTCGCCATCATCGCCCAGGGGAACTACGCCCCCGAGGTGATGGCCAACCTCATCGACATCCAGGACCGCACCGCCGAACGCGTCGCCAAGGCACCGACGTTGAGCCCGCTGGAGGCCTCCGACCGGGAGGACGCGGTCACCGACTGGCTGGACGACCACGACATCCAGAACGGCTGGCGGCTCGCCCCCACCTTCGTCCAGGCCGGGCTCGACGTGGACTGGCTGGACCAGGTCGCGGCGGCGGTGGACGAGGAGCTGCTGCCGAACGCGATCGGCTGGCTCAACTACACGGTCGAGACCGAGCTGTTGATGGACGAGATCAACGACTCCACCAACCGCATCTCGCATCTCGTCGACGCCGCCAAGCAGTACTCGCAGCTCGACCGGGCACCCTTCCAGAACGCCGACGTCCACGAACTCCTCGACAGCACCCTGCTGATGCTCTCCGGCAAGATCGGGCAGCAGATCAAGGTCGTCAAGGACTACGACCGTACGCTCCCGAAGATCCCCGCCTACCCGGCGGAGCTCAACCAGGTGTGGACGAACCTCATCGACAACGCGGTCTCCGCCATCAACGGGGCGGGCGGCGAAGGGACGTTGACCGTACGGACCGCTCTCGAGAACGAGCGGCTGCTGGTGGAGTTCCGGGACACCGGGCCCGGCGTGCCGAAGGAGATCCGCGGCCGGATCTTCGACCCGTTCTTCACCACCAAGCCGGTCGGCGAGGGCACCGGCCTCGGCCTGGACATCTCGTGGCGGATCGTCGTCAACAAGCACCACGGCACGCTGCAGGTCGAGTCGGAGCCGGGCGACACCCGCTTCCAGGTGCTGCTGCCGCTCACCGCCGAGGAGAACGACACCATCGAGGAGTTGGCGTGACCGACATCCAGGGACTGGACACCAGCGTGCCGCCGAGCGGAAACGGCTGTGTGGAGTGCGAGGCCGCGGGCGGCTGGTGGTTCCATCTGCGGCGGTGCGCGCAGTGCGGACACGTGGGGTGCTGCGACTCCTCCCCCGCCAAGCACGCGACGGCCCATTTCGCGGAGACCGGGCATCCGTTGGTGCAGAGCTACGAGCCCGGCGAGGAGTGGTACTGGAACTTCGAGACCAAGGAGATGTTCGAGTCCGGTCCCGCGCTGACACCGCCCGACAGCCATCCGGCGGACCAGCCCGCGCCGGGGCCCGAGGGCCGGGTCCCCGCGGACTGGGCGAGGACGCTGCGCGGTTGAGAGCAGGGAACTCCCCCCGCACCCGAACGGGTCGGCACAGTGACAGGATGTATCCGTGCCTCTGACCTCGTTCTCTTCTCCACTCATCGGGCGTGACGACGAGCTGTCCCGCCTCGCCTCCGTGCTCGAACGCGCCCGCGGCGGGGCCGCTCGGGGTGTGCTCATCGGAGGGGACGCCGGGGTCGGCAAGACCCGGTTGCTGGACGAGGTCACCCATGGCGCCGCCCGGGACGGGATGACCGTGCTCACCGGGCACTGCGTCGACCTCGGGGACGTCGGTCTGCCCTATCTGCCGTTCACCGAGATCCTGGGGGTGCTGGCCGCCGACGAACGGTTCGCGGGCGTGCTCGCCGGCCATCCGGTGGTCGACCGGCTGCTGGGCGGCGGCACCGACGACGTGCGGGACATGGGCGGGCGGCTGCGGCTCTTCGAAGGGATCGCCGGACTTCTGGCCGATCTCTCGGACGTGGCACCCGTGCTGCTCGTCCTGGAGGACCTGCACTGGGCCGACCAGTCCTCGCGCGATCTGCTGCGGTTCCTGCTCAGCCGGGGCATTCTGCAGCGGCCGGCCGGCGGAGCACCCACGCATCGCCTCGCGGTGTTCGCGTCGTACCGCGCCGACGACCTGCACCGCCGTCACCCGCTGCGGCCGTTGCTGGCCGAGCTGGTGCGGCTGCCCGCCGTGGAGCGGCTGGAGCTGCGGCCGCTGGCCGACACCGAGGTGGCACAGCTCGTCCAGGCCCTGTGGGACCGGCCGCTGCCGGACGCCACGGTCCGGCGCATCGTGGAGCGGGCCGAGGGCAACGCCTTCTACGCCGAGGAACTCGTCGCCGCCACCGACACCGAGGTGGGCGGAGTGCCGAGCGGGCTGGCCGACGTCCTGCTCATCCGCTTCGAGCAGCTGTCGGACACCGCTCAACTGGTGCTGCGCACGGCCGCCGTCGCCGGACGACGGGTCGAGCACGACCTGCTGAGCGAGGCCGTCGGGCTCCCCGAGGACGAGCTGGAGTCGGCGCTGCGCGAGGCCATCGGGCGACAACTGCTCGTGCCGGGCGACGGCGACACGTACTCCTTCCGGCACGCCCTCGCCCGGGAGGCCGTCTACGCCGATCTGCTGCCCGGCGAACGGGCCCGGCTGCACGGCGCGTTCGCCCGGCTGCTGACCGGACGCGGCCATCGCGCCGAGACGGCAGCGGAGCGGGCCCACCACTACCGCGAGAGCCACGACCTCGCCGAGGCCCTGGCCGCCTCGCTGGAGGCGGCCGATCACGCCCAGCGGGTCGGGGCGCCGGCCGAGGAGCTACGGCATCTGGAGACGGCCCTCGACCTGTGGTCGGCGGTGGAGGCGTCCGCCCGCCCCTCCGAGGACCGGGTCACGCTCACCCTGCGCGCCTCCGCCGCGGCCGCACACGCCGGCGAGTCGCATCGCGCGGTCTCCCTGACCCGGGCCGCGCTCGCGGGCATCGACCAGGACGCCGACTCCGAGCTGGCCGCCCGGATCCGCTACACCCTCGCCGGGAACCTGATCAGCGTCGACAACCTGACCGCGGCGTTCGCCTACAGCAGTGAGGCGCTCGCCCTCATCCCGGCCGAGCCGCCGTCCCGGACCTGGGTGTGGGCCGCGGCCACCCATGTGATGGCGGCGCGCCATGTCGGGGAGAACGAAACCGCGGTGCGGGTCGCCCGCGAGGCCCTGCGGGTCGCCGAGCAGCTGGGGGCGTCGGATGCCCGGGCCGACCTGCTCATCTCCCTCGCCGGTCTGGAGGGCGCCGGCCGGCGCACCCCCGAGGGGCGCGAACGCCTCGCCCGGGCCCGGGAGTTGGCGCACGCCTCGGGCAACGCGTCCGTGGAGCTGCGGGCCCTGTTCAACCTGGCCATCGGCAGCTACGAGTCCGGTGACCTCGAAGAGGCACTCCCCCACCTGTCCGAGGGCATCGACCGGGCCCGCCGCGCGGGGCTGCTGTCCTCGCTGTATCCGCAGGCGATGCGCCATCTCCAGCTCCTGGTGCTCTACACGCTGGGCCGCTGGGACGAGGCGCTGCGCGCGGCGCACGGGGCCGGGATGCTGCCCGCGATCGACGGGTACGCGGCCGGGCCCGCGCTCTATGTCGCCCTCGCGCGCGGCGACTTCACGGCCGTCGACCGGGCCCGCGCCCTGCTGCGGGGCCCCTTCGACTGGATGGCCACCCTCGTCGCGGCCATCGCGCTGACCGAGGCGGCGTCGCTGCGCGGGGACGCCGAGGCAGCGGTGGAGCAGGTGCGTTCGTCCGTGAAGGCCCTCACCGACGACGCGGGCACCCGTCCCGACGTCGCGGTCCGGCTCGCCGCTCTCGCGCTGTCCGCGGTCGCCGACACCACCGCCGGGCTGCGGCTGAGCGGTGACGAGGCGGGCGCGAAACGGTGGGCGGCGCCGGCGGACGAGCTGGTGGAGCTGGCCCGGCACACGGCCGCGCGCGGCGACGACGGGAATCCGCAGGGTCCGGAAGGGCAGGCGTGGCTGGCCCGCGCCGAGGCGGAGTGGGCACGGGCGGTGTCCGGTCCGGACGTGGCGGCCTGGGCGCGGGCGGTCGCCGCGTTCGACTTCGGCGACACCTACGAACACGCTCGCTGTCAATTTCGCTATGCGGAGGCTCTGTTGGCGGCCGACCGGCGCGAGGAGGCGGCCGCTCAGGCCGGTGCGGCGCGCGAGGCGGCACTGCGGCTGGGGGCGACGCTCCTGCTGGAGCAGACGGACGCGCTGATCCGCCGGGGCAGGCTGTCGACCGCCCCGGCGGACAGCTCCTCGCCGCTCACCGCCCGCGAGCAGGACGTGCTGCGGCTCCTCGCCCTCGGCCGCAGCAACCGGCAGATCGGCGAGGAGCTGTTCATCAGCGGCAAGACGGCCAGCGTCCATGTCTCCAACATCCTGGCCAAGCTGGGCGCCGCGAGCCGTACCGAGGCGGTGGCCGTCGCCTATCGCGAGGGCCTGATCACCCCTCAGTGACGGGCCGTCAGTTCCCGGCGCAGTCCAGGCTGCCGGGGTCGACGGCGTCCGCCATCGCCTGCATGCCCTTGTCGTTGGGGTGGATGTGGTCCCCGCCGTCGAAGAAGGGCAGCATCCGCTCGTGGTCGTAAGGGCTGCGCAGGACGCGGTCGAAGTCGGTGACGGCGTCGAACTCCCCGCTGCCCCTGATGAACTCGTTCACCTCCTGTCGTACGGCCTCGGCGGCGGGGTCCCATTCCGACCAGCCCTTGAAGGGGCCGACGGTGGAGACGACGAGGCACTTGCCGGCCGCGTGCACCCGGTCGGCGATCTGCCGGTAGCCGTCGATCAGGTCCTGGGCGGTGACACCGGTGTGGGACTTGATGTCGTTGACTCCCTCGAAGAGGAAGACCGTGCGGACGCCCGGCAGGGAGAGCACGTCGCGGTCCAGCCGGTTCAAGGCACTCTGGCCCGGGCCGTCCGTCAGCACCCTGTTCCCCGAGATGCCCTCGTCGGCCACACCCTTGACCGTGCTCGACGACCTCTGGAGGCGTCGGGCCAGGTAGTCGGGCCAGCGGCGGTTCAGGTCGGTCGTGGACTGCCAGCCGTCCGTGATCGAGTCCCCTAGCGCGACGACCGCGCCGATGCCGGGGGACGCTCGCACGGAGACCGCGTCGAGGTAGAACCAGGAGCCGATCGATGTGGCCCACCCGTCGCCGCTCTCCTCGGCGGTGTGGTCGCCCTCGGTGAGGTAGGAGGTCTGCATCGCCATCCAGTGGCCGGTGACCGGGCCCGCCGCGTCCGGGCTGTGGACGCTGACCACCAGATCCGTCGCGGCGGGCAGCTTCCCGGGCAGCGGATCGCTGTAAACGGTGCTCCCGGCCGGGACGGTGACGGAGTCGGCTCCGGCGAAGGTGAGCCGCCGGTTGCTGCCGCGGACCAGCTCGGCGCCCTCCTTCCGCAGCCCGGCGTAGACGCTGTCGAAGGTCACCGGCCGGTCGCCGAAGGCGTTGGAGAGCCGGATGCGCAGTTCCCGGCCGGCGACGCTGGTGTGCACGACCATGCGGTAGCCGCGGTCGGCGACCGCCTCGCCCATGCGGTCGGCACTCGCGCCCCAGGTGACGACGCCGTCGGGCGGGAACTCCGCGGCCGACGCCGACGGGACCTGGAGGGCCGCCGCCATCAGGACGGCCGCCACCAGGCGGCGCGGCCGGGTCACCGGGCGAAGTCCTTCAACGTGACGGAGGCGCCCGGTCGCACCGTCACCGTGCGACTCGTCCCCCCGAACTCCACGGCCGTGGTGCGGCCGCCGACGCTGCGGATGCGTGCCTCGATCGGTATCCCATCCGTCCACCGTAGGTCCACGACGAAACCGCCCCGCGCCCCCACCCCGGTGACGGACCCGGAAGCGGCCCAGGCGTCGGGGAGAGCCGGGAGGAGTTCGATGTGGCCCGGCCGGGAGTAGAGGAGCATCTCGATCATCGCGGCCGGGGTGCCGAAGTTGGCGTCGATCTGGAAGATGCCGCGGCCTTTGGCCACCTCGTAGATGTCGAAGAGGTTGAACGCGGTGCCGTTGCTGCCGTCGCTGGACGGGCGGAGGTTGTTGACCACCAACCGGTAGGCGTTCTCCGCGTTCTTGAGGCGGGCCCAGCACAGCGAGCGCCAGGCGTTCGCCCAGCCGAAGCTCTCCATGCCGCGGGCGGTGAGCAGGGCGGTGGCGCCCGCCACCAGGTCGGACGGGGAGGACCCGGGGCGGATGCGGTCGCCGGGGAAGAGACCGACGAGCGGGGACAGATGGCGGTGGGTGGTCTCCCCGAGGTTGTCCGGGGACATCCACTCCTCCAGCCACCCCGTCTTCGGGCTGACCTGCGGCAGATGGAGCCGCTTGCGGAGCCCCGCGACGGTGGCGGCGAAGCCGCTGTCCCGTTGCAACTCTGCGGCGGCGACACAGTAGTTGCCGAAGAGCGCCCACACGAGTTCCTGGGCGTAGGTGATGCCCTTGGCATCGAGCGGCCCGTGTTCGGGCGACCAGTCGCTGTCGGCGATGAGCACCTCCCGCGTGCTGCCCGGCAGGGTGATGGTGAGAAGCCGGGCCTCCCAGAACTCGCAGGCGCCCTTCAGGAGGGGGTAGATCCTCTCCAGATGGGTGCGCGAGCCGGTGAACTCGTAGTGCTCCCACAGGGAGTTGCACAGCCAGGCATTCCCCGCCGGGTGCCACCACCAGCCGCCCCCGCCGTACGGGTTGGTGGAGATGGCGACGGTCCAGCCGGCGTTCCTGCCGGTGGAGTTGCGGTAGCGGTTGCGCGGGTCGTTGAAGAGGCGGCGGGTCAGGTCGGTCCAGGACGGCAGCTGGGCCAGGCAGTAGTCGGTGAGGGCGTCGAAGGACCGGGAGAGGCCTGCCCGGTCGGCCATCCAGTAGTTCATCTGGATGTTGATGTCGGTGTGGTAGTCGCCCATCCAGTCCGGGTCGTTGCCGTCCAGCCACAGGCCCTGGAGGCCCAGCGGCAGGCTGTCCCGTGATCCGGCGATCATCAGATAGCGGCCGAACTGGAGGTACTGCGCCTCCAGTTCGGGATCGGGAACCCCGTCCCGGGCGCGGGCCGTGAGCCGCTCCCAGGTGTCCAGCGCACGCTGCTCGGCCGTCGACGTGCCGAGGGAGAGATCGAGCCGGCCGAAGAGCGCGTGGTGGTCGGCGGCATGGGTGCGCAGCAGGACGTCGGCCGAGTGCGCGGCGGCGTCGCGGACCTTGGCGCGGGCCAGCTTCTGGGGGTCGAGAGCGGGATCGCGGTAGCCGGTCCGCGCGTCGGGAGCGTAGTTCGTACCACCGCTGACCAGCACGGTCAGCTCCCGGCAGCCGGAGAAGTCGATGCGGGTCCCGTGCACGGCGACCCGGCCGCCGCTGCCGTACGCCTTGACCGCCGCCCCGTAGCGAAGCCCGTTGGGGAAGGCCGCCCCGAAGGAGACGCCCGTCTCGCCCTCACCGTGCGTTCCCTCCAAGGTCACGGAGCCGGTGTACCGGCCACCGCCGCTCTGGGTGAAGTGCAGGACGATGACGTCGTCGGGGTGGCTGGCGAAGATCTCCCGGCGGTAGGTGACGCCGGAGCGGACATACGACGTGGTGAGCACACCGCGGGCGAGGTCGAGGGCGCGGCGGTAGCCGTTGACGGTGGACAGGTCGTGGTCGGGGAGGTCCACGGTGAGCCGGGCGAGCAGGGTGAAGGAACCGAAGTCCGTGCGCCCGTAGGGGAACTGGCCGTCGGCGTCGAGGGTGTCGTTGAGGCCGCCGGTCCACATCGTGGCGTCGGTGACGAGGAGGAGTTCACGCCCGGGGTCGTTGCTCGCCAGGGCGCCGAGGCGGCCGTTGCCGACGGGCAGGCCCTGTTCGATCATCGAGTGCTCGTCGGCGGGGGCCTGCCACCAGAGGGTGGTGTCTGAACTGCCGCTGTACGGAAGGGAGTCGGGCCGGTCCGGGGCGGCGGTGGCGGTGTACGTCGGCAGGCCGGCGAGGGCGCCGGTCGCCGCGGCGAGGGTCAACAGGTTGCGTCTGGACGGTGCGGGGGTCATGACGGCTCCTGGTGGGGATCAGGGCTGGGGGACGTCGATCCGGTCGATGTCCGGCGCGTAGCCGGTACCGCTGTCGAAGGTGACCGTGTTGGTGCCGGCCTTCAGCGTCACGGGCACGTGGACGCTCGACACCGTGCCCCAGTCGCCGGTGGCGGGGAACTTGTGGGCGGTTCCCGCGCCGCCGTTGGCGGAGACGTTCACCGAGCGGGCGTCGCCGCTGACGTAGGCAACCTTGATCTGGTAGGTGCCGGCCTTGGGGGCCACGACACCGTTGACGGTCAGCTTGCCGCCGAGGTAGAGGTTGCCGACCTTCTTTCCGCCGGAGCAGGCGGAGCAGTCGGCGACGGAGGCGTTGCCGGAGAGGGTGTTCGACGGGGACTCGGCCTCGATGCCGGTCCACCGCAGCGTCGTTCCGTGCGGGGTGACGGTGAACAGGCGGGAGCCGTGGGCGGGCAGCGCCTCGGTGATCCTGTTCCTGTAGGTGCCGAGGTTCTCGTGGTTCCACAGGTCGCGGACGGCCGCCTTGCCGGTGAAGCCGAGGGTGGACCAGTCGGCGGTCACCGAGGCCGGCTTGTCGGCGAGGTTGAACAGGGCGACGGTGTAGGTGCCGTCGGTGTTCTTCGCGGCCCACACCTGCTGCGGGTCGGACGGGGTGACCGGGTGCGCGGGCGGGTCGGCGCCCTGGTCGACGGCGATGACCTCGCGGTTGGTCAGCAGAGACAGGCCGTAGGAGTCGAGGCGGGTGAGGTCGTCGCCGGTGTAGAGCGGGGACTTGGCGATGGCCCACAGGGTGGCGTAGCTCTGCCGTTCGGCCTTGGTCAGGCCGTCCATCTCGCCGTTGCCGACGTCGAGTGAGTCGAGGTCGTTCCAGCCGCCGGGGCCGGCGTGCCGGGTCCAGGCCGGGGTGTCGTCCCAGCGGTCGTCGACGGAGTTCTCCCAGCTGACGAGGGTGTTGCAGTAGCACTCGACGTCGGTGTCGACGCGCCAGCCCTGCGAGTACTTCTTCCAGTCGGCGGCATGGCCGATGTCCAGGGACCAGGACAGCTCGAGGTGGATCGGGCGGCCGGTGGCGGCGATCGCCTTGTTCCAGGCGGCCACATCGGCAACGTTGTCGTACTGGTCGCCGCTCTTGCCGGAACCCGGGCCGACGCCGTCGAGCTTGAGGAAGTCGTAGCCCCAGTCGGCGATCAACCGGGCCTGCGAGTCGATGTACTTGGCGGCGCAGGGCTTGGCGAAGTCGAGTTTGTAGGAGCTGTCCCAGCCGTTGGTGGTGCGCAGGTCGTCGTAGACGATGTCGGCGGTGGTGCAGCCGTCCGCGTTCCAGATCGGTGTCTTCCCGCCGCCGTAGGCGCCCTTCTCCAGTCCGGCCGGGAGGTAGATGCCGGCCTTGAGGCCCTTGGCGTGGAGGTCGTCGGCGACGGCCTTCATGCCGCGCGGGAAGCGGGTCGGGTCCGGCTTCTGCCGACCGTAGTCGTCGAAGCCGGACTTCCAGGCCTTGTCCATCCACCAGCCGGCGTCGATGTTGACGTACTCGTAGCCGTACTTCTTCAGCTTGGCGGCCAGGGCCCGGGCCTGCTTCAGGACGTTGGCCTCGGTGAGGTAGCTGTAGTCGCCGTCCGGGTTGAGACCGGGGTACTTGGAGGACTGCATGCTCCAACTCGACCAGCCCATGTAGGGCTTGGCGGCGAGTGCGGGAGCGGTGGTCTCGGCGTGGGCCGTCGGCGCGGCGACGACGGCACCGGCGGTCAGGGCCAGCACCGCCAGGGCTCTGAGGGCGCGTGCGGGCATGGCGGAGTACGAGGATGACCGCATGGGTCGTACCTCCAGGGTGGGTGCGGGTTCGGTTTGTCTGTCGGCTCGGATCAGGTGTCGGCTCGGACGAAGGACTGGATCGCGGTGGCCGCGGCCCCGCGGGCCCACTCCTCGAAGGGCAGCGGGCGGGTCCGGACGTCGCACTGGGCGGCGGAACCGAAGGCGGCCGCGGTGAAGGCGTCGCGGATGTGCTCGGCGAACAGGTCGTAGGCGGCCAGCCCCTCGCCGGAGATGATCACGCGCTCGGGGCCGAGGAGGTTGGCGACGGTGGCGATGCCGCGCCCGATCGCCTCTCCGGCGCGCGCGTACACCTCCCTTGCCCCGGGGACGCCTTCGTGGGCCATGGCCAGGGCCTGGGCGGCGTCGACGAGTGGGACGCCGGTGGTCTCCCGGATCTGCCGGACGACGGCCGCCTCCCCCGCGATCGCCTCCACACAGCCGCGGTTGCCGCAATGGCAGGGCGGGCCGTTCGGGTCGATGGTGACATGGCCGATCTCACCGGCCACGCCGTGCGCCCCGGCGACCACCCGGCCGTGGACGACGAGACCGCAGCCGATGCCGGCACCGACGGTCACCACGGCGAAGTCGGACAGTCCGGCACCGGCGCCGAACCACTGCTCGGCGACGGTCAGGGCGCGTACGTCGTTGTCGACGGTGACCGGCAACCCCGTGGTCGTCGTGGCGAGTTCGGCGAGGGGTACGTCACGCCAGTCGATGAACGGCGAGTAGCGGACGGTGCCTTCGGCGCGGTCCACGTCTCCGGAGACGGCGACGCCGAGGCCCAGGACGGGGGCCCGCAGGCCGTCCGCTGCCGCGAGGAGGTCGTGCACCAGGTCGGCGATCGACGCCAGGACCTGCTTCGGGGTGCGGTCGGGCAGCGGCACGTGCCGGGCCGTGCGGATGCGGCAGCACAGGTCGGTGAGGACGCCGATGACCTCGTCGCCGGTCACCTTGACGCCGACGAACAGGGCCCGATCGCCGTTCACCCGGACCAGGTTGGCGGGCCGCCCGAGTGATGGACGGGACTCCTCGTCCGCGTCCTCCACCAGGTAACCGGCCTCGATGAGGGGCCGTACCGCCTTGGTGACGGCGGCCGGGGAGAGACCGACGCGGCGGGCCACCTCCAGCCGGGCGAGGGGACCTTGGGTGAGGACGGTGGTGAACACCTGTGCGGCGGCAGGGGTGTTGGCGGGGAACGTCTCGGCACGAGGGGGCGGACCGGTCGGGCGCATGGCCGAAAACCTATGAGGGTTCTTTTCCATCGTCAATAAAAGAAACAGAATTGACGGTGAGCCGGCTCCGCGCGGCCAGTGCGGCGGTGTGAGCGGCGTGGCCCGGCCGCCAGGCGAGAGGTGCCCGGCGGCCGGGGTGGGTCAGTGCCGTGCCGCGGGCGCGTTGGCCGGGGTCACGTTGACGGCGGCCCAGGAGCGGTCCACCGCCTTGTACTCCGTGCTGCCCGCGCCGTAGAGGTCCTTGGCCGCCTTCAGCGTCGCCACGCGGGCGTCGTGGAAGTCGGTCGTGGAGACCATGTAGCGGGTCAGGGCGCGGTAGTAGATGGCCGTGGCCTTGGAGCGGCCGATGCCCTTCACGGGGAGGCCGTCGAAGGTCGGCGAGTCGTAGGTGACGCTGCCGATCGTCTTGCGGCCGCTGCCCTCGGCAAGCAGGTAGTACGCGTGCGAGGAGACACCGGAGCCGGCGTGCACCTCGGCGTCGTAGACCGCCGGCGACCAGTAGTCGATGGCGCCTTCGAGGACGTCGAGGGACGGCTTGTCGAGGCGGCGCAGGAACTTCTGGTCCAGGCCGAGCTTCTCGCCGAGCAGGTAGTTCGGCGGGTTCTTCGGGTTGTTGGCGCTGAACTCGACGTTGGAGCCGAAGATGTCGGCGAGCGACTCGTTGAGCGAGCCGGCTTCGCCGTACTGGTTGCCGTCCTGGTCGACCCGGGTGGGCTCCAGTCGGGCGGTGGCGTCCACGACACCGTGGGTGAGCTCGTGGCCGGTGACGTCGAGGACGACGAGCGGCTTCTTGAAGAAGTCCCCGTCGCCGTCGCTGTACAGCATGCAGCCGCAGTACGAGTCCCAGAACGCGTTGGCCACCTTGTTGCCGAAGTGGACCATCGCCTTGGCGCCCTTGGAGTTGTTGGCGATCCCCTTGCGGCCGAAGGTCTTCTTGTAGAAGTCCAGGGTCTTGGTGATGCCGTACTGGGCGTCGACGGCGGCGCTGGCCCGGTTGGAGACGGCGCCGTTGCCCCACTTGTTGGTGGTGGAGGTGAACTTCTTGCCGCGGGCGAAGTTCTCCAGCTCCTGGCCCTTGGCGTCGCGGGTCTCGGTGCCCCAGCGGGTGGGGTCCTTCAGGAGGTAGCTGCGGGTGCCCGTCTTGGTGGTGGTGAGCGGGACCTTGCCGGCGAAGAGGGAGTTACCGGTGCCGGAGGCCGTGGCCGCGAGCGCGGAGGCCTGCGGGGCGGTGCCGGTGGCGGGGTCGAGGGTCTCGCCGCGCTCGCGCAGGGTCTCGATGAGCTTGGGCGAGAGGAACTCGTCGCTGTCCGGCGTGTTGCTGCGCACCTTGCCGGTGAGGGCGTCGACGACGACCGTGCGGGAGCCGGCCTCCACGGTGGCGCTGTCGGTGACGCGCACCTGGTAGGCGAGGGCCGCAGCGCCGTCGCGGGCGTCGACGACGAGTTCGGCCGGTCCGGCGTCGCCCTTCGCGACGGCGGCGGCCTTCTCCTCGGCCTGGTCGGCGGTCAGCCGGGCGCGCGTGGTCTCGGGGTCGACCTTGTGGTCGGCCGCCCGGGTGACGCCGGCGTAGGTCAGACGCTCGGTGAGGTGGACGACGAGGTCGCCGCCGAGGACCGGCATCCCCTGATGCGACCGGATGAACCGGACGTGCCGGGCGCCCTCCGGGTCGATCAGCACGTCCTGGGCCTGGAGTTCGTCGCCCTGGGCGACTCCGGTGGCGGAGGCGTGGGCGAACGCGGCGGCACGGGCCGCCTCCACGACGGTCGCGGCGGTCACGGCCGTGGCCTGGTCGGGCTTCCCCGTGGACGGGCCGGCGAAGGCCGTGCCCGCGAGCCCCGTGGCGGCCGTCGCCACCGCGACGGCGACGGCCAAGCTGCGTATATGGGGTCTACGCACTATTGAGGGTTCCTTCGTGCGAAGGCGGCCGGGATCACCAACCGCCCTGGGACATGGCGCGGTTGGGCGCCATGGGGGCTGGTCGGGCCCCGGGTCGCAACCCTTACGGATGAGTCATGTCCACGTAAAGCCTAAATCATCGGTTTTCTGGCTTTTCATGGCAATACTTTGCAAATCCGCACCGCCCAGTGATCAGCGGGTGACCAACTGTGCGTCGGCTGTGGAGATGTGACGGAATGCGAGAAGGTTGCCCGGCGTCCGTGTGACCGATCTCGCATCGAGGGCTCGCCGCCAGAAACGGGAGAAACAGTCGGATGTCATCACAAATGCTGCGTAGCGCAACGGTGTCGGGGACGGTACTGCTCTCCCTGCTGGCGGTACCGGCCCACGCCACGGCGGACAGCACGGCCGCGGGCTCCACCGGGGCCGTGGCCCTGGCGAAGCCGGACCTCGAGGGTGTCCGGGCGGTGCTGCGCACGGCCCGGCGACAGGGCGCGCCCGGCGCACTGGCCCGGATCGACGACAGCGGCACGGTCTACCGGGCGGTCACCGGAGTCGCCGACCGCGGGACCGGACGCACCATCAGCACGCTCGACCGGTTCCGCATCGGCTCCGTCACCAAGACCTTCTCCGCCGTGGTGCTGCTCCAGCTGGTCGACGAGAAGAAGCTCCGGCTCGACACGTCGGTCAACCACTACCTGCCCGGTCTGCTGCCCGACGACGGCATCACCGTGCGGCACGTCCTGAGCCACCGCAGCGGCCTGTACGACTACACCAACGACATGTTCGCCAGCACGGTCCCGGGCTTCGAGGCCGTCCGCACCAAGGTCTTCACCTACCGCGACCTGGTCAAGCGCTCACTGCGGCACGCCCGCACCAACCGGCCCGGCGCCGCCTACTCGTACTCCAACACCAACTTCGTCGTCGCCGGGATGCTCATCGAGAAGCTGACCGGCAAGTCCGTGCGGACGGCGTACCAGGACCGCATCTTCGAACCCCTGAAACTCCGCGACACCTTCTACGTCCACCCGGACACGAAGCTCCCCGGCCGTCACGCCCGTGGCTACCTCACCCCGGACACGCCCGGCGCGGCGTTGGTCGACGCCACCCGGCAGACCACGTCCTGGGCGCAGAGCGCGGGCTCGATCATCTCCACCGCCGGGGACCTCAACACGTTCCTGTCCGCGCTGCTCCGCGGAAAGCTGACGTCCGCCGCGAGCCTGGACCAGATGCAGCGCTGGTGGAAGGTGAACAGCAACACCTCCTACGGCCTCGGGCTGCGCCGCCGGACACTGTCCTGCGGGGTATCGGTGTACGGCCACACGGGCGCCGTCCAGGGCTACTACACGTACGCGTTCACCTCGAAGGACGGCAAGCGCAGCCTCAGCGCGGCCGTCAACACCTCCAACAACGGAACGGTCCTCAACACGATGTTCGGCACCCTGGAGTCGGCGTTCTGCGGCAAGCGGGCGAAGACACTGCGCGGCTCGGCGGCCGGGGTCGAGCAGCACGAGGACATCGCGCCGGGGGTCCCCAGGGACTGAGCCGACGGGAGACGGGAACCGCGGGAGGGCTGGACGACGGGCGAGAACCCGATCGGCGGGAACCGCGCAGTGTCCGGACGACGGGCGAGGGCCTGGTCGGCGGAAACCCCGCGCGGGCCCGAAAACTAGCACAAGCGCGGTCGCGGGACCCCGCGCAGGCCGGACGGCAGGGGAGGGCCCAGTCGACGGGAACCCCGCGCGGGCCCGACAACAAGCCGCGCCCAGTCGGCGAGAACCCCGCACGGGCCCGACAACAAGCGCAACCGCGGTCGCGGGACCCCGCGCAGGCCGGACGGCAGGGGAGGGCCCGGGCGGCGGAAACCCCGCGCGGGCCCGACAAAAGCGCAAGCCCAGTCGACGGAGCCCCGCACGGGCCGGACGACAGGTGAGCGCCCAGTCGGCGGGAACCCCGGGCGGGCGGACGGACGTTGTCCGGATGCGCCCGCCCGGGGCTCCGCACTTCGACCCAGCAGGACGGCCCGATGACCGAGTTGGTTCCCGGGGGCAATCTGCCCCTCCCGGGCGGCATCATCACCGTCCGGGTTCCCGGCCCGTTCGACGTGTCCGCGCTGATCACCGACGAGGACGGCAAGGTCCGGGGCGACGCCGACTTCGTCTTCTACAACCAGCCCGCCGCCCCCGGCGCCCGGCTCACCGGCGACACCCTGACCCTCGACCCGGCCCGGCTGCGTGCCGGCGCCGCCAAGGTCACGGTCGTCGTCAGCCCGGCCGACCCCGGCACTCCCCTGGGCCGGCTGCCCGCCCCCGTCCTCGGCGTCACCGGTCCCGGCGGCCGCCTGCTGGCCCGCTTCGCCCCGCCCCGGCCACGGCAGGAGACCGTCCTGCTCCTCGCGGAGGTCTACCGGCGCGGCCCTGGCTGGAAGCTGCGCGCCCTCGGCCAGGGGTACGCCGACGGACTGGCCGGTCTGGCACGGGACTTCGGCGTGGAGGTGGCCGACGACACGCCCCCGCCTCCCCTCGCGCCGCAGACCGCCCCTGCCCCCTCCTCCCCCGACCCCGACGGCTTCCTCGGGCTGGTCAACTCCGCCCGCGCCGCCGCCGGTTCCCCGCCCGTCGCCCTGGACGCCCGCCTCACCTCAGCCGCCCACGCCCACGCCTCCGCCATGGCCGCGTCGGGTCGTCTCGGCGTCGAGACCCGGGACGGCGTCTCCGTCTACCAGCGCCTGACCGCCACCGGATACACGTACGTCACCGTCGGCGAGCACCTCGTCTCCGGCCCGCGCAGCCCCGCCGAGTTCGTCGACTACTGCCTGCGCACCGTCCAGCCCCGGCAGACCCTGCACGACCCGGCGTTCACACACGCGGGTCTGGCGTACGTCCCCGACCACCGCTCCGGCGACCTCTACTGGACAGCCCTGTGGGCCCGCCCCCTCACTCCCGCCGACCTGACCCGGACCACCTCCGAGGTGGTCGACCGCACCAACCGTGAGCGCACCCGCCACGGTCTGCCGCCCCTGACCGTCGACCCCCGTCTCACCGCCGCCGCCCAGGCCCACAGCACGGACATGATCGTCCGCGCCTTCTACTCCCACACCTCACCGGACGGCAGCCGGCCGTGGGACCGGGCCGCCGCCGCGGGCGCGAGCCGGCGCTCGATCGGCGAGAACATAGCCTGCGGGCAGCGCTCCCCCGCCGAGGTCGTCGAGGGCTGGATGAACAGCCCCGGTCATCGCGCCAACATCCTCAAGCCGGACTTCACCCACATCGGGATCGGCTTCGCGGGCGGCGGTTCGGCGGGCACGTACTGGACCCAGCTCTTCGGCGCCTGACCCCGGTGGCCCCGCTCCGGTCCGACACGCCGCCGGCCGGCCCCGTGACGGAACGAAACCCTCCGGGACACCATGCCCTCATGAAGGGTGATCTGTTTTCCAGTGAGCACATGGTCCAGCCGGCCACGGCGCCGGGTATGACGGTCGAGAACGCCAAGTGCATCAGGTACGCGGTGAACGGTGAGATGCTCGCCCGCCAGGGCTCGATGATCGCGTATCGCGGCAGTCTCCAGTTCGAGCGCAAGGGCCAGGGCGTGGGCGGCATGCTGAAGCGTGCGGTCACCGGCGAGGGCCTGCCGCTGATGGCCGTGCGCGGTCAGGGCGAGGCCTGGTTCGCGCAGGAGGCGCAGAACTGCTTCGTCGTCGACGTCGACCCCGGCGACGAGTTCACGGTCAACGGGCGCAACGTCCTGTGTTTCGACGCCTCGTTGTCGTACCGGATCGCGACGGTGAAGGGCGCCGGCATCAGCGGGGGCGGCCTGTTCAACAGCGTCTTCACCGGGCAGGGCCGCCTCGGCCTGGTCTGCGAGGGCAATCCGCTGGTCATACCGGTCTCGGCGCAGTACCCGGTGTACGTCGACACCGACGCGGTCGTCGGCTGGACGGCCGGCCTCCAGACCTCCCTGCACCGCTCGCAGTCCATCGGCTCGATGCTGCGAGGAGGGTCGGGGGAAGCGGTCCAGCTGATGCTCCAGGGCCAGGGCTACGTCGTCGTACGCCCGAGCGAGACCTCCCCGCACAAGCCGCAACAGCACTGACGCCCCGGAACGCGTATCGGCGACATCGTCATGCGCGCCCGCTGGACTTCCTGGTCCGGCGGGACTTGTGAGACGGCCGTCCCGGAACCCGGTTGACCGGCGCCGCGTGCCGCGTCAGGGTCGGAGCGGTGCGGGACGTCCGTGCCGGGAAGGGTGACTGCCTTGATCGGGATCTCCGAGATCGAAGCCGCGGCCGAGCGGATCGCCGGACACGTCGTCCGCACCCCCACCGTGCCGAGCCCCGGCCTGTCCGCTCTGCTCGGCGCTCCGGTCACCGCCAAGCTCGAACTCCTCCAGCGCACCGGCTCGTTCAAGGCGCGCGGCGCGACGGCGAAGCTGCTCTCGCTGAGCGCGGCCGAACGGGCCGCCGGGGTGGTCGCGGTCAGCGGCGGCAACCACGGCATCGCGCTCGCGATGACGGCCGCGGACCTCCATGTGAAGGCCACGGTGGTCATGCCGCGCTCGGCGCCCGCCCGTGCCGTGGAGATCGCCGAGGCGGCCGGTGCCGCGGTGCGGCTGACCGAGGACATGGACGGCGCGTTCTCGCTGGTGACCCGGCTGCGCGACGAGGGGCTCACGCTGGTCCATCCGTTCGACGACCCGCTGGTGGTCGCCGGGCAGGGCACCGTGGGCCTGGAGTTCGCGGACGACGCCGGCGAGCTCACGGACGTCCTCGTCAGCATCGGGGGCGGCGGGCTGATCGCAGGCGTGGCGGCGGCGCTGCGCGCCCGGCGTCCGGGCGTGCGGATCTGGGGTGTGGAGACCGAGGGCGCCACGGCCATGTCCGAGGCGCTGGCGGCGGGCGGGCCGGTGCCGGTCGCGCTGTCGTCGATCGTGTCCACGCTCAGCGCCCCCGCCGTCTCGCAGCTGACGTACGACCATGTGTCGGCGCTGGTCGACGAGGTGCTCGTGGTGACCGACCGGGAAGCCGTGCGGGGCTCACTCCAGCTCGCCGACCACGCCAAGGTGTGGGCCGAGCCCGCCGCGGGCTGTCTGCTGCCCGCGGCGCGGCGCGTGCTGGAGCGGGTCGGGGACGGGGCCCGGCTGGGACTGGTCGTGTGCGGCGGCAACGCGACGCCCGGGGACGTCATGGCATGGGCGGAACGATTCGGCCTTCTCTGACCATTCGTCACCCATCCTTGACCAATCGTCAAATCCGGCTCGTTGACTGCATGTCAGGAAAGCAGTTGCCCTTCGGCTGAACGCACCCGGTCGCGCCCTTCGTACCTGTGGGAAAGGTGAGAGCCAGGGGTTCAGCGAGGGATGAGCATGGGCGAGGCGCACGTCTCCACACAAGAGCTGGTCGCCGGACGGTACCGGCTCCTGGACGTCCTCCACCGCGAGACCAACCGCGTCTGCTGGCGCGGCGAGGACGTCGAGGCCGGCCGCCCCTGTCTCCTCACCCAGATCGGGCTGCCGCCCGACCCCGACGGGGAGGGCGCGCGGCGGGCCGTCGCCCGGGTCGTGCGGATGTCCCAGACCATGGGCCGGCTCTGCCCGGGCCGGGTCGCCGCGGTCGTCGACGCCGTCGAGGAGTACGGCACCCTGTGGACCGTCACCGAGTGGATCGACGGCACCCCGCTGGGCGAACTCCTGGAACGCCAGGGCACGTTCGACCACGCGCGCGCGGCCCGCATCGGCCTGGAACTGCTCGACGTGCTGGAGGCCGGGCACGGCGAGGGCATCACCCACGGCGAGCTCAGTCCGGGCCAGGTGTTCGTGCGGGACGACGGCCCCCTCGTCGTCACGGGCTTCGGGCTGGCCGGGGCGACCCTCGCCCCCCGGGTCAGCGCACCGTCGTACGCCTCCCCGGAGCAGGCCCGTGACGAGCGGATCGGTCCGGCCGCGGACCTGTGGGCGCTCGGCGCGATGCTCTACACCATGGTCGAGGGCCGGCCCCCCTTCCTGGACCGCGACAGCCCGTCGACGACGCTGAAGGGAGTGGACCGGCTGCCGCTGCGCGGCCCGGTGCGGGCCGGACCGCTCACCCCGACCGTGCAGGGGCTGCTCCGGAAGAACTCCCGGGAACGGCTCAGCCGTCAGCTCGTCCGCGAGGCCCTCGCCCGCGTCGTGAGCGACGACCCGGACGCCGTGTCGGCCGAGGCCCCCGCCTCCCGGCTGGGCCGCCTCTACGCCGCCGGACCGGGCCGGAACCGGCGCATGATGGCCGCGGGCACGGCGCTGGCCGTCGTCACCGTCACGGCCGCGGTTCTCGCCGCGACCGGCCTGCTCCCCACGGGTTCCGACAACTCCGCGGCGGACGCCCCACCGGTCAGACCCACGGCCTCGGCCCCCGGCGGACAGCCGGCCCAGCCGTCGGTGAAGCCGACCCCCACCCCGACCCCCACCCCGACGCCGCCTCCGACCCCCACGCCCACCCCCACCCCCGAAGCGACCAGCGCGGCCCCGTCCCCGACCCCGGAGTTCCAGCACTACACCGCACCTCAGGGCTTCTCCGTCGCGCTCCCCCGGGGCTGGAAGGTGCTGAGCACGAGAACGCAGGACGACCTGGCCTACCGGGTCGTCCTCGGCGCCGAGGACGACCCCCGCACCCTCGCCGTCACCTACAGCACTCGGGTGGGCGACGACCCGGTCGCCGTCTGGCGGGACGACGTCGAGCCGTCGCTCAAGCAGTACGGCGACTACCAGCGCGTCGGGGAGATCCGCGCGACCACGTACCAGGGCCGCGAGGCCGCCGACATGGAGTGGCTCGCCACCGTCGACGGCACCCGCGTGCGGACCCTGGGCCGGGGCTTCCTCATCGGCGGCGGCCGCGGGTTCTCGCTGCGCTGGACGACCCCGGCGGCCGACTGGGACGACGCCGCCAACCAGAGGGCCCTGGAGACGATCCTGCGGACCTTCAGGGTGCCGTCAGACTGAGTCGCGGGGTGCGCGCATCGCCCCGATGCGGGAGCTGTGCAGCGGCTGCGTGCGCCATGTCGCGGTGAACGTCCGGTCCGTGAGCGAGCAGGTCACGTCGACGTGGTGCGGTGTCTCCAGCAGCGCCACGTCGAGCACGAGGGTGTCCTCGCCGGTCCGGCCTCCGCTCACCGCGGCCGGTACCGGGCCCTCGGTGACGGTCCAGCCGGGCTCACCGCACCCCAGCTCCAGCCGCTGCCCGTCCTCGACGAACGTCACCCGCCGGCCGTCCGCGGCGACCTCCACGGCCGTCAGCTTCGGAAGACCCGCGCAGCCACCGCCGTACGGCGTGAACGTGACGGCGTCCTCCAGCGGGACCGGTTTGCCCGCGGCCGGCGGCAGCGCGAGCCCGGCCAGGCGCTCGGCCAGCGAGGCGTCCGCGTCCCGCGCTTCCCGCCCGAACGCCGGGAGCAGATGCCGCCAGACCAGGTCGAGGACGGCCTGCATCTGGTCGGTGGCCCCGGTGAACGCGATCACGGCGTCCTGCTCGGGCAGCACGAGGCAGTACTGCCCGTACGCCCCGTCGCCGCGATAGCCGTGCCGGGACAGCCAGAACTGGTAGCCGTACCCCTGCCGCCAGTCCGCCGACCAGGTCTCGTCCCCGCTCGCGATGTGGGACCGGGTCGCCTCCTCGACCCACCCCGCGGGCAGCAGCCGCTCCCCCTCCCACACGCCGTCCTGGAGGTAGAGCTGCCCGAGGCGGGCGATCGCGTCGGTGGTGGCGTGCAGTCCGCTGAAGCCGAGCTGGCGCCCGGTCCGGTCGGTCCGCCAGGCCACCTCACCGATGCCGATCGGGTCGAACAGACGCGGGCGCAGATAGTCGGTGAGGGTCTGGCCGGTGACCCGCTGGACGATCGCGGCGAGGGTGTAGGTGGTGGGCTGGTTGTAGGCGAAGACCGTGCCCGGGTCGCCGTCCGGCGGCAGCAGAAGGAAGCCGCGCACCGGCTCCTCGGGGTCCGCCGCCAGCGCCCGCTCATGGGTCTCGGCCGCGTGCCCGCTGGCCATCGTCGCGACATGCCGGACGAGCATCGCGCGGCTGCGCGGGTCGGTGATGTCGGCGTCGAACTCCGGGAAGTAGGAGATCACCGTGTCGTCGAGCCGGAGCAGCCCCTCGGCCACGGCGAAGGCGGCGGCCGTCGCCGTGAAGCTCTTGCTGAGCGAGTACAGCAGATGGGGGCGGTCGGCGGTGTACGGCGCCCACCAGCCGGAGGCCACGAGCCTGCCGTGGCGCAGCAGCATCAGGCTGTGCGGCTCGATGTCGGGGGCGGCTTCCAGGGCGTCGAGGAAGGCGTGGACGCCGGACGCGTCGACGCCTTCGGCGGACGGGGTGCTCGTGGGCAGCGGGCGAACACTCATGCGGGCATCCTCCCCCGGCGGTCCCGCCATGATCCAGATGCCGGTCGGCCGTTTTCACCGGCCCAGCCAGGGGACTCGCGGCTTATGGTGCAAATCGGATACACGATGATGACCGAGCAGGCCGGGCCCCGCGAGCTGGTCGACCATGTGGTGCGCGCCGAAGAAGTGGGGTTCGACTTCTCGGTGACCTCGGACCACTACTTTCCGTGGCTGCGCTCACAGGGTCACTCGCCGTACGCGTGGAGTGTGCTCGGCGCCGCCGCGCAGGCCACCTCGCGCATTCCGCTGATGACCTATGTGACGTGTCCGACGTTCCGCTACCACCCGGCGGTCGTGGCCCAGAAGGCGGCGACGCTGCAGTTGCTGTCGCAGGGCCGGTTCCGGCTGGGGCTCGGCTCGGGAGAGAATCTCAACGAGCATGTGGTGGGCGGCGGTTGGCCGTCCGTGGACGTGCGGCACGAGATGCTCGAGGAGGCGGTCGAGATCATCCGGGCGCTCTTCGCGGGCGGTCATGTGAACCGGCGGGGCACGCACTTCGACGTGGAGTCGGCCCGGCTGTGGGACCTGCCGGACGAGCCGGTGCCGATCGGCGTGGCCGTCTCCGGCGAGCAGTCCTGTGCACTCGCGGGCCGGCTCGCCGACCTGGTGATCGCGACGGAGCCGAAGGCGGGCCTGCTGGACTCCTTCGACCGGCACGGCGGCACGGGCAAGCCGCGCGTGGGCCAGTTGCCGGTCTGCTACGACCCCGACCGGGAGACGGCCGTGCACCGGGCGCACGCGCAGTTCCGCTGGTTCGGCAACGGCTGGAAGGTCAACTCCGAGCTGCCGCACCCCGACGCGTTCGAGTCGGCCACCCAGTTCGTGACGCCGGACGACGTCACCGCGTCGATCCCGTGCGGCGACGACCCGGACGACTTCGTCGAGGCCGTACGCCCTTACGCGGAGGCCGGTTTCACGGAGATCGCCCTGGTGCAGATCGGCGGCGAGTCGCAGCCGGCGTACCTGGACTGGGCGGAGAAGACGCTGCTCCCGGCACTCCGTGACGCCTTCGCCGGCTAGACATACAGGGCCTGCCAAAGCATCGCCAATGGGTCCATATAGGCTGCCGGTCTGCACATGTGCAGTCCTGTCAGCCCCTCCTCAGGAGAGACACCTGTGACCCTAGCGATCGATCCGTCCGAGGCGTCGGCCGAGACGTCCCCCGCGCCGCTGTCCGACCTCGTGGCGCGGGACGCCCGGGAGTTCGGCGTCTATGCGCGGACCGGCGGATGGGCCTTCGGCCTGATGGTGGCGCGCAGCGTCCGGCCCGGCGGGCAGGGCGCGGACGAGACGCCGAAGGTGTCGGCGAAGGAGTTCGCCGAACTCGCCGGCTGCTCGGCCGACCGTGTCATGCGCTACTACAAGGCGTGGGACCGGGCCGCCGACGACGGTCTCGTCCCGCACTTCGAGGCGCTCATGCCGGGCCAGGAGGTGGAGCTGCCGGACGCCGACGTGTGGCTCGGCTACTACGTCTCCCGCAACAGCGCCACCTCCGAGCGCGGCGCCGCCATCGCCGAGGCCGCCGAGGCGGAGGGCATCCGGCCGACGAAGGCGCTGGAGGTCGCCGAGAACCCGACCGCCCTGCGGGCCGCGATCCTCGCCGACCCCTCCACCGCCCGCGCCGCCCGCCAGGCGCTCCTTGACCGGGTGCGCGAGGACCCGGAGCTCCAGTCCGAACTGGCCCGTGACGTCGTGCGCACCGACGATCTGAAGAAGGCCGTCGCCACCGAGAGCCGCGCCGCCGACCGGATCGGCTACGTCCGCCAGATCGCCGAGTCCGGCCAGATCAAGACCCCGGCCGGCCAGACCGTCGACGCGCCGGCCGACCTCCGCCAGGAGGCCGAGCGCCACCTCTCGCTCCTCGACGAGCTGGAGGACGACGAGGACACCGGCGAGTGGGCCACCGAGGCCTACGACACCATGAAGACCCTCGTCGTCGAGGCCGTGGAGGCCGATCCCGAACTGCGCGTACAGGAACGGCGGACGAAGTTCTACAGCAGCCTGCAGAGGGCGACGAAGGTCTTCGAGGAGCTGACCTTCGACGACGCGCAGGACTTCTACGAGGACGACATGGTCCAGCAGCTGGAGGAACTGCAGCAGGCCATCGGCGCCTGCATCACCGCGTTGCGCGGAGCTCGCGGGAATCACTCTCCGGAGTGAGCATCTTGTGCGCGACGGGGGTACTAGAGGGGGCCAAGCCCGTTCTCCCCGGAGGCCCTCAGGTGAACCCCCTCGTGCACAAGTCCCTGGTCGTGCAGCTCCAGGCCGGCGTCACGCACCGCTTCCCGGTGCTCGCCCACCTGTCGTACGAGGCCTCCGACCCGTTCGCCGTCACGGCGGTGTTCAGCCATGACGGCCGGGTCCTGGCCCGCTGGCGGCTGGACCGCGACATGCTCGCCGAGGGACTGCTCAAGCCCGTCGGACTGGGAGACGTGCGCATGCGCCCCGTGTCCACGGGCATGGGGCACGAGCTGCGCATGGAGTTCCTCGGCGACCCGCATCCCGACGGCGGCCGGCATCACGCCGTGGTCTTCGCCTGGGCCCCGGCGGTGACCACCTTCCTGCGCAGAACCCGGGAACTGGTCCCGCCGGGCAGCGAGCGGACCGGGGTCGACGAGTTCCTGGCCGAGCTCTTTGCACAGGACCGGGCTGAGTAGCCGTACTCATGCCGGGCGGGCGCGGGGCCAGCACGATGGGGCTTCGACGAAAAGGAGCCTGAACATGACCGCAGTCCGCCGCCCGCTGCCCGTCCTCCTCGCGGGGGCCGTGGTCGTGGGCATGGTCCTCTCCGCCTGGGCCCCGAAGGACCGCACCACCTGGTTCCTGGAGACCGTGTGGGTGCTGGTGGGGCTGCCGCTGATCGTGCTGGCCTGGCGCCGCTTCCCGCTCACCGGCCTGCTGTGCTGCCTGCTGACCGTGCACGCGGTGGTGCTGATGGTGGGCGGCCACTACACCTACGCGCAGGTGCCGCTCGGGAACTGGCTGCGCGACGAACTGGGCCTGGAACGCAATCCGTACGACCGCTTCGGCCACCTCATGCAGGGCTTCGTACCGGCCGTACTGGTACGGGAGTTGCTCAGCCGTACCTCGCCGCTGCGCGGGAGCCGTTGGCTGGCTCCGCTGACGGTGTGCGCGTGCCTCGCCTTCAGCGCCGTGTTCGAGATGCTGGAGTGGCTGGCCGCGGTGGTCGGCGGTCAGGCGGCGGACGCCTTCCTCGCGACGCAGGGGGACGTGTGGGACACCCAGTGGGACATGTTCTGCGCGCTCGTCGGAGCCACGGTGTCGGTCCTGGTGCTCAGCCGCCTGCACGACCGGCAGCTGGCGGCTCTGGAGGTCACCTCGTCGTATAGCGGCGCCGCACCCACAGCGGGACGACGAACCAGCACACGAGGTACCACGCCACTACCGCGGTGACCAGATACGGCACGAACGCGTCGTGAGTGGCGACACGGAGGATCAGCAGCAACGAGGAGGCGGTGGTGACGAGAAGCAGCACCAGGCCGATGAAGGTCAGCCGCGAGGCCCACTCCACCGCCCGTGGTTTGATGCGCCGCCCGGAGACCAGGCGGTGCAGCGAGACCGGCCCGATGAGGGCGCCGGTGGCGGTGGCACCGAGCACGACCGTGACGATGTAGATGGTCTCCTCGGTGTCGCCGAGGGTGGCGTACTTCGGGGTGAACACCACGGTCAGCAGGAAGCCGAACAGGATCTGCACGCCCATCTGGGCGACGCGGATCTCCTGCATGAGCTCGCCCCACATGCGGTCGGCTCGCTCGTCCTCGGTCTCGTCACGGCCCGTACGCCTCTCCGTTGCCTGCGCCATGCGGGACGGGTAACCCGGTGTCTGATCGTTCAAACAGCCGGGCCACTCCCCGCCGACGGGCTACCAGCGGCTCTCGACCTGGTCCTTGATCCGCCGGTCGTAGATGTCCTGGATCGCGGCGAGTGTCTCGGCGGACAGCTCCGGCAGCGCGGCGGCGGCCGCGTTGGCGCGGGCCTGCTCCGGGTTGCGGGCGCCGGGGATGACGGTGGTGACACCGGGCTGCTGGATGATCCAGCGCAGTGCGAGCTGGGCCGGGGTGCAGCCCTCGGGGGCGAGGGCGGAGAACTCGGCGGCGGCCTCCACGCCGGTGGTGTAGTCGACTCCGGAGAAGGTCTCGCCGACGTCGAAGGACTCGCCGTGCCGGTTGTAGGTGCGGTGGTCGTTCTCGGGGAAGACGGTGTCCTTGGTGTACTTGCCCGACAGCAGACCGGAGGCCAGCGGCACCCGGGCGATGATGCCGACGCCCGCCTGCTGGGCGGCGGGGAGAACCTTCTGCAGCGGCTTCATGCGGAAGGCGTTGAAGATGATCTGCACGCTCGCCACGCCCGGCCGGGCGATCGCGGTGAGGGCCTCCTCGCAGGTCTCCACGCTGACGCCGTACGCGGCGATGCGCTCCTCCGCGACGAGGGTGTCGAGCGCGTCGAAGACCTCGTCGCTCGAGTAGACGGGGGTGGGCGGGCAGTGCAGCTGTACCAGGTCCAGGCGGTCGACGCCGAGGTTGCGGCGGGAACGGTCGTTCCAGGCGCGGAAGTTGTCGAGGACGTAGTTCTCCGGGATCTGCTCGACGCGGCGGCCCATCTTCGTCGCCACGAACACGTGCAGATCGGGGCGGCTGCGCAGGAACGTCGCGATGGTCTGCTCGCTGCGGCCGTCGCCGTAGACGTCGGCGGTGTCGAAGAAGGTGACTCCCGACTCCGCCGCCGCCTCCAGTACCGAAAGGGCTTCCTTGTCGTCGACGTCTCCCCAGTCGGCACCCAGCTGCCACGTACCGAGACCGACGACGGATGCCTGCTGACCCAACCTGCCGAAAGTGCGCTCGTCCATGGCGTCAGTCTGTCATCCGTCACGGCTGTGCGCGGAACGGGCCCCTCCAGGGCAGGGCCTGTGAATGATTCACTCGCATGAGTGAATGACTTCTACGGGCAAGCGCTCTCTGTCAAGCGAGTGCCTAGCTTGAGCCCGTGACGGACTCATGGACCCGCAGGAGCTTTCTCCTCAGCGCAGCCGCCCTGACCCTGCTGCCGGCCGATCCGGCGGCCGCCGCGGCGGAACTGCCGGACTTCCCCGCCGGCGTCGGCCTCTACCGCACGGCGTACCGGAACTGGGTCGGCGAGATCACCGCGGCCGGCCTGTGGGCCTGCGCCCCGGCCGACGGCGAGCAGGCCGTCGCCGTCGTCAACTGGGCCTGGCACCACGGCTGGAGAGTCCGCGGCCGGGGTTCCTCGCACGGCTGGTCCCCGCTGACCCTCACGGAGGACACGCCGGCGGACGCCCCCGTCCTCCTCGTGGACACCGCCACCCATCTGACCGGCCTGGCCCTGGAGTCGTCGCACGCCGTGCGGGCCGGCGCCGGCGTCACCCTGGAGGCCCTGCTCACCTTCCTCGAAGGGCACGGCCTCGGGGTCACCGCCGCCCCCGCGCCCGGCGACCTCACACTCGGCGGCGCCCTGGCGATCGACGCGCACGGCACCGCCGTACCGGCGCGGGGCGAGGAGCGGCAGCCGGGGCAGACGTACGGCTCGCTCAGCAACCGGGTGCTGTCGGTGACAGCGGTGGTGTGGGACGAGAGCAGCGGCGCCTATGCGCTGCGGACCTTCGCGCGCGACGAGACCGACGCCGGCGCGCTGCTGACCCACCTCGGGCGGGCCCTCGTCACCGAAGTGGTGCTGCGTGTCGGCGCGAACAGCAACCTGCGCTGTGTGAGCCGTACGGACATCCCGGCCGCCGAGCTCTTCGCCGCGCCCGGCGGGGGCGGACGCACCCTCGCGAGCTACCTCGACGAGGCGGGGCGGGTGGAGGCCATCTGGTTCGCGTTCACGGAGTTCCCGTGGCTGAAGGTGTGGAGCGTCGAGCCGACGAAGCCGCTCGCTTCCCGGCGCGTGACGTCGCCGTACAACTACCCGTTCTCCGACAACGTCCCGACCCTGGTGGCGGACATCGCCGGGCGGATGGTGTCGGACGCGGCCTGGTATCTGGCGCCCGTGCTGGGGAACGCGCAGTACGACACGGCCGCGCTCGGGCTGGTGGCGACGCTGTCGGCCGACCTGTGGGGGCCGTCCAAGAACACGCTGCTCTATCTGAAACCGACCACGCTGCGGATCAACGCCAACGGTTACGCGGTGCTGACCCGGCGGGACCAAGTGCAGCGGGTCGTCGCCGAGTTCACCGCGTTCTACCGGGAGCGCCTTGCCGTGTACTCCGCGCTCGGCCGGTTCCCGGTCAACGGCTCGGTGGAGATCCGGGTGACGGGCCTCGACGATCCGGCGGACGCCGAACTCGTGGGCGCCCGGGCCCCGTTGCTGTCCGCGCTGCGGCCCGACGCCGGGCATCCGGAGTGGGACACGGCGGTCTGGCTGGACATCCTGACGCTGCCGGGGACGCCGTACGCGGAGCGGTTCCTGCGGGAGATCGAGCGGTTCCTGCTGGACAGGCACGACGGCACGGACTCCCTCACCCGGGTGGAGTGGTCCAAAGGGTGGGCCTACACCGAGGACGCGGTGTGGGACGACGAGGAGGTGCTGGGCACGGCGGTGCCGGCGTCGCTCGGGGACGGGACCTGGGGGCAGGCGGCCGGGATCCTTGACCGGCTCGATCCGCATCGCGTGTTCGGGAACGCCTTCCTGGACCGGCTGTTCGGCTAGTCCGCGGGTGGCGTCAACTGAACCTGCACCAGCGGGGCGTAGCGGTCGACGATGTCCTCGACGGCGCTCGCCCTCAGATGCCGGCCGCGGGCTATGCCGTACATGACGCCGAGGCCCAGCAGGGTGCCGACGGCGAGTTCGGCGCGCAGGCCGGTGTCGGGGCCGGTGAGGCGGGCGGCGAGGTGTTCGGTCACCTGGGTGCGGAAGTTGGTGCGCAGGATGTCGCCCTGCTCGCCGTGCAGGGGCGCGAACGCGATCCGCAGCAGGGGGTCGGCGCCGCGTTCGCTCTGGCTCTCCAGGACGTGTCGCACCATGTGCCGGCCCAGTTCGGGCAGCGGGGCGTCGAGCAGCGCCGCCGCGTCGGTCTCGAAGGACATGACGCGGGCGAAGAGGGTGTCCTTGTTGCCGAAGTACTTGAGGATCAACGGCGGGCTGACCCCGGCGCGTTCGGCGACGTCCTTGAGGGTGATGTCGGTGTGGGCGTGCCGGGCCAGGAGGTAGCGGGCCGATCTGAGGATCGCCGCCTTGGTGGCCTCGGCGTCCCGGCGTGCGGGTGCGGGGTCGGAGGCGGTGGGTGGAGTGCTCACGGCTCTCATGCTCCCTCCATCACCTCCTCGCGGGGCTCCCGGGCCCGACGTGTGCCGCCCGTCCCGGGGTCGCCGGGGATGCAGAGCGCGACGGCGCTGCCCGCCAGAGCGATCGCGCCCGCGATACCGAAGGCCAGCAGATAGCCGTCCAGGGTGGGCACCGGCAGACCGGCGACCGGGCTGGTGTGCCGGACCAGCACCGCGGCGACGGCGGCGCTCGACACGGCCTGGCCGATCGTGCGCATGAGGACGTTGACGCCGTTGGCGGAGGCGGTCTGGCCGGCCGGTACGGCGTGCAGGATCAGCGTCGGCAGCGCCGAGTACGCGAGTGTGGTGCCGGTGCCGACGATCGCCGCGCCCACCATGATCATCCACAGGTCGCGGCTGTCTGCGATGCGCACCGCGTACCCCGCCGCGATGACCGCGGCGCCCAGGGCCAGGGTGACGCGGGGGCCGCGGGCCGCCGAGATCCGGGCGGAGAGGGGCGAGAGCAGCAGCATGATGAAGCCGCTCGGCAGCAGCACCAGACCGGTCTGCACGATCGACAGACCGAGACCGTATCCGGTGGCCTCGGGCGCCTGCACCAGCTGGGCCGTGACGAGCGAGTTGGCGTAGAACGCGAACCCGGTCAGCAGCGCGGCCACGTGCGACAGCCCGACGCGCGGCCGGGACACCAACCGCAGGTCGACCAGCGGCCGTTCGGCCCGCAGCTGCTGCCACCACCACAGGGCGAGGACGGTGACCGCGGCCGCGAAGAGCCCGACGATCCGGGCACTTGCCCACCCCCACTGTCCGCCCTGCGAGACCCCGAGCAGCAGACACACCAGGCCGGTCGCCAGCCCCAGCGTGCCCGGCACGTCGAACCGGCCCGGCTCGCGCACCGGCGACTCCCGCACCGCCCACCACACCGCTCCGACGCCCACGGCGCCGAGAACGGCGGTCACCCAGAACATGGCGTGCCAGTTCGCGTATTGCACGATCACCGCCGCGAGCGGCAGCCCCAGCGCCGCGCCGATGCCGACGGTCGAGCTCATCAGCGCGACGGCGTGCCCCCGCCGGGCCGGCGGGAGTTCGTCGCGCAGGATGCTGATGGACAGCGGCACGACGGCGGAGGCGGCGCCGGACAGGGCGCGGGCGGCGATGAGCACCCGGATGTCGGAGGACAGGGCGCACAGCACGGAGCCGACGGTCATCAGTGCGAGCGCCGCCATGAGGACCCGGCGTTTGCCGTACATGTCCCCGGCCCGGCCGAGGACCGGGGTGAGGACGGCGCCGGACAGCAGGGTCGCGGTGACCATCCAGGAGACGGTGCCGGGCGAGGCGCCGGTCAGCCGCGGCAGGTCCGGCAGCAGCGGGACGACCACGGTCTGCATGACGGCCATGAGGATGCCGCCGTAGGCCAGCACCGGGACCGTCAGTCGGTCCCGCAGCGGGCGGGATATCGGAGCGGGTCCGTCCATCGGCACTCCACAAGGACAGGAAAAAGAGGTGAATGGCTATTCACCATACTCGGTGAATAGCCATTCACCTAGCGATTGTCCCGACGATCACTCAGTCCTTGCGGGAGCTCAGTGCCCGTGCGTGCACGTTCCGCGCGATCTTCGGCCCCAACCAGCGCTTGAAGCGGCGCAGCACTTCCAGCTGTCCTGCGGCCCGGTCGATGCGGTAGTACAGCTGGGGCGGGACGTAAGGCAGCAGCGGGGAGTGGCGCTGGCCGAGCAGGGCGAACATCTGCTGCGGGGGCAGGCCGATGTAGCGCGGGAGGTTCTCGTACCACTGGGCGCTGTAGCGGGCGGCGCTCTGGACGGAGAGGAGTTCCGCCTTGCGCCGCTGTTCGTAGCGGGTGAGCGCCTCAGGGAGCGCGGCGTGTTCGCGCAGCGCCTCCGCCAGGGCCATGGCGTCCTCCAGGGCGAGGGTCGTCCCGGCGCCGATGGAGTAGTGCGTGGTGTGGGCGGCGTCGCCCATCAGGACGAGGTTGCCGTGCGACCAGGTGCGGTTGGTCAGGGTGCGGAAGTTCAGCCACTGGGCGCTGCCGTCGGCCGAGGAGCGGCCGATGAGGGCGCGCCCGTCCAGGATGCCGGCGAAGAGCTTCTCCAGCAGGGCCAGGCCCTCGCCCTCGTCGGCCCGGTCGAGGCCGAGGCCGGTCCAGGTCTCGGGGGCGCATTCGATGACGCAGGTGCTGCGGTCGGGGCCGAAGCCGTAGCCGTAGCACCAGATCCAGCCGTGGTCGGTCTCGACGAAGGCGAAGGTGAAGGCGTCGAAGACCTTGGTGGTGCCGAGCCAGATGTAGTGGTTGCGGCCCGCCTTGACCTCGGTGCCGAAGTGCGCGGCGTGGGCGGTGCGCAGCGCGCTGTGGACGCCGTCGCCGGCGACGACGAGGTCGGCGTCGGGCAGGTTCTCCGGGGTGATGCCGTGCTCGAACTCCAGGCGGACGTCGAGCGAGCGGGCGCGGGCGGCGAGGAGTTCCAGGAGGCGGTGGCGGCCGATGCCGTGGCCCTCGTCGCCGTCCTGGCGGGTCGCGAGGTCCCGGACGTGGGCGACGCCGTGGTTCCAGCGGACGGAGTGCTCCTCGACGGCACGGGCCGACTCGGGGTCGTGCGCGTGCAGCTTGTCGAGCAGTCCGCGCCAGTAGGTGACGCCCCAGCCGTACGTCGAACCCTCGGGGTTGCGTTCGTAGACGGTGATGTCGTGGGACGGGTCCTGCAGTTTGAGCAGGATCGACAGATACAGGCCGGCGGGCCCGCCGCCGACACAGGCGACCTTCACGCGCACCCCTGGGAGTCACTCAGAGCGGTCATTTGACGACGCAGGGTAGCAGGGCTTTGCGTCAGCTTCCGCGGGTGAGGCAGGTCACCGGCGAGGCGTCGCTCCGGAAAAGATCACCTGCCAGGCGGCTCCGCGCGGCGGAATTTCCCCTTCCAGGGCCTCCGCCCTCACGTTCCGCGGCAAGATCATCTTCGTTCAAGCTTGTACTGGATATGAGGAATTGTCCGGATCTCAGCCAACCGGTCACAGCTGCCCCTTCGGCACCGATAGGGATACGGGGTCATCCGACGTACCCACCCGAAAGGACCGATCCCGTGCCCGAACTGACCCGGCGTCACGCCCTCGCGGCCGCGGCCGCCGTCGCCGCCACGGTCGCCGTCACCCAGCCGGCCTCCGCCCATGACCACCACTCCCCCGACACCTTCGACGAGGTCTACAAGGGCCGCCGGATACAGGGCCGGCCCGCGTCGGGCGCCGGTCACCACCACGGCGCCGGATACGCCGTGTTCATCGACGGGGTGGAACTGCACGTGATGCGCAACGCCGACGGCAGCTGGATCAGCGTCGTCAGCCACTACGACCCGGTGCCGACCCCGAGGGCCGCCGCACGCGCCGCGGTCGACGAGCTGCAGGGCGCGCGGCTTCTCCCGTTCCCGGCCAACTGACCTTCTCCGTAACCGTTTTGGAGCACCGCACATGACCGTCCGCAAGAACCAGGCGAACCTGACCGCCGACGAGAAGCGGCGGTTCGTCGCCGCCGTCCTGGAGCTGAAGCGCAGCGGCCGCTACGACGCCTTCGTCACCACGCACAACGCGTTCATCATGTCCGACACCGACAACAGCGAGCGTACGGGCCATCGTTCACCGTCGTTCCTGCCCTGGCACCGCAGATACCTCCTGGAGTTCGAGCGGGCGCTGCAGTCGGTGGACGCGTCCGTCGCGCTGCCGTACTGGGACTGGTCGACCGACCGCTCCCCGCGCGCCTCGCTGTGGGCGCCGGACTTCCTCGGCGGCACCGGGCGGAGCCGGGACGGCCAGGTGATGGACGGCCCGTTCGCCGCGGCGGCGGGCAACTGGCCCATATCCGTGCGGGTGGACGGCCGTACGTTCCTGCGCCGCTCGCTCGGCACCTCCGTGCGCGAGCTGCCGACGAGGGCGGAGGTCGACTCGGTGCTGGCGATGGCGACGTACGACATGGCGCCCTGGAACAGCGCGTCGGACGGCTTCCGCAACCACCTGGAGGGCTGGCGCGGGGTCAATCTGCACAACCGGGTCCATGTCTGGGTCGGCGGCCAGATGGCGACCGGGGTCTCCCCCAACGACCCGGTGTTCTGGCTGCACCACGCCTACGTCGACAAGCTGTGGGCCGAGTGGCAGCGCCGGCACCCGGACTCGGGGTACCTGCCGGCCGCCGGGACGCCGGACGTGGTCGACCTGGGCGAGACGATGAAGCCGTGGAACGACGTGCGCCCGGCGGATCTGCTGGACCACCGGGCGTACTACACCTTCGACACCGACTGATCAGGCCCCTGCCGTACGGCACTCCGGGTGACCCCAGCCCTGGTCGTTCTTGGCGATGTCCGCGCCCGCCGCGTAGGAGCGGCCGCACATGCAGCGGCCGGGGAACTTCGCCTTGATGGTGCGGGACGAGGAGCCCTGACCACCGCTTCGCCGGGGCGACCTGGCCTTGGCGGGGCGGGAGGTCTTCGGGGTGTCCGGGGAGGGCGGCGGCTCGGGCGACCCCTGGTCGCTGCCCGCGGGCTCCTGGACGGTGGCGGCCTGGCTGGCGGCGCGGTCCGCGAAGTCGTTGAGGCGGTCGCCGTCGACCTGGTGGGCGGGGACGTAGCGGAAGTCGACCGTGCGGCCGTCGAGGAGTTCGTCGATGCGGACGACCAGCTCCTGGTTGGCGACCGGCTTGCCCGCGGCCGTCTTCCAGCCGTTGCGCTTCCAGCCGGGCAGCCAGGTGGTGACGGCCTTCATCGCGTACTGGGAGTCCATCCGGATCTCCAGCGGTACGTCCGGGGCGACCGCGGTCAACAGGCGTTCCAGCGCGGTCAGTTCCGCGACGTTGTTCGTGGCCCTGCCGAGCGGCCCCGCCTCCCAGCGGGCCGGAGTCTCCCCCTCGTCGGCGACGACCCAGGCCCAGCCGGCCGGTCCGGGGTTTCCCTTCGATGCACCGTCGCACGCGGCCACCACACGTTCACGCATGCGACCGATCATGCCACGGTCGGCCGGGGCACCCGGTCACCGGGTTTCGGCCCTGAGGGCTCGCGGTCCTCACACCTCGCTGATCTTCGGCATCTCGCCCTGGGTCGTCGACATGTCGATCACCGAGAAGCTCGCGCCCTGCGGGTCGCTGAGGGCGGCGAACCGGCCGAAGGGGCTGTCCATCGGACCGAAGCGGAGGGTGCCGCCGAGCTTGGTGGCCTTGGCGACGGCGTCGTCGCAGTCCGCGACGGCGAAGTAGACGTTGACGTACGAGGGGACCTCCGGCGGGAACTCGTCCGTCATCCTCATCCGGCCGAGGACCGTGTTCTCGCCGACGTCGAACATGCGGAAGTCCATCGCGTCGTCCTCGATCTGCTTGACGGCGTACGGGAAGACGGCCGGGAAGAACGCGTCCACCTTCTCGGGGTCGCGCGTGAAGATCTCCGCCCAGGCGTACGCGCCGGGGGTGCCGACGGCCTCGAAGCCCTCGTGGACACCGGCCTGCCAGACGCCGAAGACGGCGCCGCCCGGGTCGCGGCCCAGGCACATCGTGCCGAAGTCGCCGACCGCCATGGGCTCCATCAGGACCTCGCCGCCGTGGTCACGGATCCTGGCCGCGGTCGTGGCCGCGTCCGGGCTCGCGAAGTACAGGCACCACTGCGACTGGCCCTCCTGCCCCGGCATGGGCGGCACGACGGCGGCGACGGCCTTGCCGTCCGCGTAGGCCTGTGTGTAGTTGCCGTACTCCGACGACGCCTCGCCGAAGGTCCAGCCGAGGACGTCACCGTAGAAGGCTTTCGCTCCCTCCACGTCACTGAACATCGCGTCGGCCCAACAGGGGGTTCCCTCAGGTTGTACGGCCATGACTGCGGCCCTCTCCGGTTCGGTGGGTGGTCCGGTTTCTCACGCTAGCCACGCGACCGCCGGGGCGCGCGCTGAACGGTTCGGCCCGTTTCAGCCGGTGGCGCCGAGCCCCCGCCCTCTTGACTCAGCTCGCACAGGTAGGCGAGTTTAACGATAAACACGGCCGAGTCCTGGAGTGCATCTCGTGTCAGACACCACTGCCGTCATCAACCTCGACCTCGCGGGTCCGACGATCAGCCGGCATCTCTACGGCCACTTCGCCGAGCATCTCGGCCGCTGCATCTACGGCGGTTTCTGGGTCGGCGAGGACTCCCCGATCCCCAACGAGGGCGGTATCCGGCTCGACGTCGTCGAGGCCCTGCGCGCCCTGGACATCCCCAACCTGCGCTGGCCCGGCGGCTGTTTCGCCGACGAGTACCACTGGAAGGACGGCATCGGCCCGCGCGAGCAGCGGCCCCGGATGGTCAACACGCACTGGGGCAACGTCGAGGAGAACAACCATTTCGGCACCCACGAGTTCATGGCCCTGTGCGAACTGCTGGGCGCCGAGCCCTACATCAGCGGCAACGTCGGCTCGGGCACCGTGCAGGAGATGAGCGAGTGGGTGGAGTACCTGACCCGGGACGGCGACAGCCCCATGGTGCGGCTGCGCAAGGACAACGGGCGTGAGGAGCCGTGGCGGGTGAGGTTCTGGGGCATCGGCAACGAGACCTGGGGCTGCGGCGGCAACATGCGCGCCGAGTACTACGCCGATCTGGCCCGCCAGTACGCCACGTACTGCCGTGACCACGGCGACAACAAGCTGTACCGGATCGCCTCGGGAGCCGCGGACGCCGATTACAAGTGGACCGAGACGCTGATGCAGCAGATCAGCTGCTTCGGCTGCGAGGCCACCCCGAAGAACTTCTTCCAGGCCCTGTCCGTGCACTACTACACGCTCGCCGGTCCCTGGGAGGCGAAGGGCAGCGCCACCGACTTCGACACCGACGACTACTACCGCACGATGGCGGCGGCCCGGAAGATCGACCGGATCCTCACCGGCCACTCCACCGTCATGGACGTCTACGATCCCGGCCGCACCGTGGGTCTGGTGCTGGACGAGTGGGGCACCTGGTGGGACGTGGAACCGGGCACCAACCCCGGGTTCCTGTTCCAGCAGAACACCCTGCGGGACGCGCTGGTCGCGAGCGTCCACTTCGACATCTTCCACAAGCACGCGGCACGGCTGCGCATGGCCAACATCGCGCAGACCGTCAACGTCCTCCAGGCGATGGTCCTCACCGACGGCGACAGCCTGGTGCTGACCCCGACCTACCACGTCTTCGAGATGAACAAGGGCCACCAGGACGCCCGTTCGCTCACCGTCCACCTGCGGGGCGAGGACCCGGAAACCGAGCGCCTGTCCGCGTCCGCCAGCGTCAAGGACGGCACGGTGCTCATCTCGCTGTCCAACCTCGACGCGGCCGAGCCGGCCCGGGTGACGCTCGATCTGCGCGGCGGCAGCCTGGGGGCGACGACCGCCCGCATCCTCACCGCCGACCGGCTCCAGGACCACAACGCCCCCGGCGCAACGCAGACGGTCGCCCCGTGTGCCTTCGACGACGTCAAGACCACCGGCCGGGGGCTCGAACTGACCCTGCCGCCCCACTCCTTCGTCACCGTCCGGGCCCCGCTGGCCTGACCCGTGCCCCGGCCCTGCCGCTCGCGAGAGGGCGGGGCCGGGATGTAATGGTCCGGCGGACGTCGGCAGCACAGAACAGGCGGTGGCCATGGCGACCATGCAGGACGTGGCCCGGGCGGCCGGTGTCTCGGCGATGACGGTGTCCAACGTCATCAACGGTCACCCCAAGGTGAGCGAGGCGACCCGGGAGAAGGTCCTCAAGGCCATGGCCCGCCTCGACTACCGCGTCAACGTCTCCGCCCGCAACCTCCGCAAGGGCCGTACCGGCACCATCGGCCTGGCCGTCCCGGAGGTGGACAGCCCCTACTACGGCCGGCTGGCCGCGGCCATCATCGCGGCGGCCGCGCCGCTCGGCCTGCGGGTCGCCATCGAGCAGACCTACGCCCTGCGGGACAGCGAACTCGAGGCACTGGCCCTGTCCCGCAACCGCCTCTACGACGGGCTCATCCTCAGCACGGTGGGCATGGGACCGCAGGACACCGAGTGGCTGACCATGGACCATCCGGTGGTCATCCTGGGCGAGCGGATCTTCGGCGGCCCGGTGGACCACGTCGCCATGCCCAACGTCGAGGCCTCCCGGGCGGCCACCCGGCACCTCGTGGAACGGGGCTGCCGGCGCATCGCGTTCGTCAGCGGCACGGTCGGCGAGGAGGTCGACGTGTCGAGCCTGCGCCACACCGGCTACCGGCAGGCCCTGGAGGAGGCCGGCCTGCCCCTGGACCCGGAGCTGCACCGATGCCGGGCGGCCTTCTCCAGGGCCGAGGGGGCACGCTGCGCCCGGGACATGGTGGCGAGCGGGCTCGACTTCGACGGGGTCTTCTGCGTGACCGACACCGTGGCCATGGGGGTGCTGCGCGGTCTGGCCGACGCCGGGGTCCGGGTGCCGGAGCAGGTCAAGGTGATGGGCTTCGACGACGTACCCGAGAGCGGGTTCCTGGTGCCCTCCCTGTCCACCGTCGACCCCGACCACGACACGATGGCCGAGCGTGCCGTCCGTCTCCTGGTCCACCGGATCGAGCGGACCGGCGCCCGGCCGGAGCCGGAGGAGTTCGTCAGCCGTTTCACCGTGGTGGTGCGGGAGTCCACGGGCGGCCCCGCCTGACCGGCTCACCCCCGGCCGCCGCCCTCACCAAGGCTTCGGTGAGCGTGGCGGTGGGTTCGAATACGTCGAGTGTGCCGTGCGCGTGCAGCAATCTGCGTTGACCGGCATCACACAGCAGGGCGAACCCGCGCTCCGCGGCGAGGACCCGGCCGCGGAAGCGCAGCAGCAGGCTCAGACCGGTGGAATCGATGAAGGCGACCGGGCGCAGGTCGACGACATGGCCGGGTGCGTCCAGGCGCAGCAGGGAGTCCAGCCACAGCCGCAGTCCGGTGGCGGTGGCGAGGTCGACGTCGCCGCGGAGTTCGGCGACGAGCAGGCCGTTCGCGTCCTTCAGGAGCTGGTGCTCCCCGGCCGGGGCCCAGTGGGCAGGGCCGACCGGCTCCAGCGTGTTCTCGTACAAGCCGTCCGTCCCTGAGCCCTGCCCACCATGCACCCCGGATCCCGTGTTCCGGAGCGGGCACGGGCGGTGACTTCGTCATCCCCGCACCGCGCGCACCCGCTCCGGAACTCCCCCTGGGCGGCTCCCCCTTGAACCGTGGGCATGCACTGTTCTACCTTCGCCACATGGTCGGGGCATCAACGCCCGCTCACCGGTGCCACAACGAGCGGACAGCAGTTGGGCCAGGTGATGTGACATGCGTCCGCACCTCGCCTTGATCGAGGACGACTCCGATTTCGCACTGATGTGCCGTTCCTATCTGGAGCGGGCCGGTTTCACCGTCACCTGGGCGATGGACGCCCGCGTCGGCAAGGCCGTGCTGCACGAGGGCGGCATCGACCTGGCCGTCCTCGATCTGGGCCTGCCCGACGGCAGCGGCCTGGAGCTGCTGCGGGCGCTGCGCTCCACCAGCCGCCTCCCCGTCATCGTGATCACCGGCCGGGGTGCGGAGGCCGACCGGGTGGCCGGACTGGAGATCGGGGCGGACGACTACCTGGTCAAGCCGTTCTCGCAGCGGGAGCTGGTGGCCCGTATCCGCGCCGTGCTGCGCCGCGCGCAGCCGCCGGACACCCCGGCCGTGTTCCAGATCGGCCCGCTGCGCATCGACACCGCCGCCCGCCAGGCCTCCTGCGAGGGGTTCCTGCTGGTGCTGCGGCCCAAGGAGTACGCGCTGCTGGAGCTGCTGGCCACCGCGCCCGGCCGGGTGTTCTCGGCGGAGCAGCTCCTGGAACGCATCTGGGGCGCCTCCTGGCAGCAGCCCGCCACCGTCGTCGAGCACGTCTACCGGCTGCGCGGCAAGCTCGCCCTGCTGCCCGTGCCCGCCCCGCGGATCACCACCGTCCGCGGCTACGGCTACCGACTGGACCCCTGACCTGCCCCGGAGAGGGCCGCCATGCCCGAGACCCTGGACTTCCGGCGCCTCTTCGACGCCACCCTGTCCCCGCTGCTGGTCCTCACCCCCGACTTCACCATCGTCGAGGTCAACCGCGCCTACCTCACGGCCACCGGGACCGAGCGCGCCATCGTCGGGCGGCCGATCTTCGAGGTGTTCCCCGACAACCCGGACGACCCGACGGCCGACGGCGTCGCCAATCTACGGCGCTCGCTGGAGACGGTGGTGGCGACCGGCCGGACCGACACCATGCCGCTCCAGCGGTACGACATCCCCACCGGCGAGGCGGGCGGCTTCGACGAGAAGTACTGGAGCCCGGTCAACGCCCCGGTCCTGGACGCGGACGGGCGGGTCACGCACGTCATCCACCGGGTGGAGGACGTCACGGAGTTCGTGCATGTGCGCCGGGTGGGGCGGGAGCAGCAGCGGGTGGCCGCCGAGGCGCAGATGCGTGCCGAGGGCATGGAGATCGACCTGTTCGTACGGGCCCGGGAGATCCGCGAGGTCAACGATCAGCTGCGGCACGCCAACGCGGAGCTGGACGCGGCGGGGCGCCGTCTGCGGGAGGAGCAGCAGGCCAAGGACCGGTTCATCGCCACGCTCTCGCACGAGCTGCGCAACCCGCTCGCCGCGGCGACCGCGGCCACCGAACTGCTGGCGCTGGACATGCCCGACGGCCATCCGGCGCTGTCCGTGCTGGAGCGGCAGCTGGGCACGCTGGTGCGCATGAGCAACGACCTCCTCGACGGCACCCGGGCGCTCACCGGACGGCTGGAGCTGGTGCGCGAGCGGGTCGACGTGCGGTCGGTCGTCGAGAGCGCGTGCGCCGACATCCGGGGCCTGTTCGGGCACGAGAGCCGCGAGCTGGACGTGGGGCTTCCGGCGGCACCCGTGGTGGTCGACGGCGACCGGCTGCGGCTGGCGCAGGTGCTGACGAACCTGCTGTCGAACGCGCTCAAGTACACGCCGCCGGGCGGCCGCACCGAGGTCGCGCTGCGCGCCGACGAGGGACGGGCCCGGCTGACCGTCCGGGACGACGGCATCGGTTTCGACCCCGCCCAGGCCGAGGACCTGTTCGGGGTGTTCATGCGGGCGGCCCCGGCCGGCCCCGACACACCGGAAGGCCTGGGCCTCGGCCTGGCCGTCGCACGGACGGTCGTCGAGCTGCACGGGGGCCGGATCAGCGCGCACAGCGAGGGCCCCGGCCGCGGCGCGGCGTTCACGGTGCTGCTGCCCGTCGCCGACCTGACGGCGCCGGAGCCGCCGCGGCCCGTGGTGGTGCGACCGGCCCGGCGCCAGCTGTCCATCCTGATCGTGGAGGACAACGCCGACCTCGCCCTGACCTACCGGACCCTGCTCCAGCGGCAGGGCCATCACGTCACCGCCGTCCACACGGGCGCCGACGCGCTCACGGCCACCGAGGACGGCCTCTTCGACGTCGTCCTGTGCGACCTGGGTCTGCCCGACGTGGACGGCTACACGGTCGCCCGCACGATCCGCTCCCGGCCGCACGGCGACCGGGTACGGCTGATCGCGGTGTCCGGGTTCAGCCGGGGCACCGACCGCTCCCGGTCCCGGACGGCGGGCTTCGACGCGCACCTGGCCAAGCCGCTGCCGCTCAACGACCTGGTCGACCTGCTGGAGCGCCCCGACCGGGGCTGACCGGCCTGCCTCTTCCCCCTTCTGCCCGGCTGTGCTTGCCTGGGGAGCCGATTTCGGTGTCCGGGGCGGGAGTTGCCGCATGCGCAAGCCGTGGATCGTGGGACTACTGCTGGCCGGCGTGCTGCTCGGCGCGTGCTCGGACCCGGAGTCCGGGCCGGAGGCGGCCCCGCCGCCGCCGGCCGTCGGCACCACGCACCAGCGCGCCGCCGCCAGCCCCAGTGCACCGGCCAAGGCACCGAAGGTGCTCTATCTCGGGGACTCCCTGGCGATGGAGGCGCAGCGAGTGCTCGGCCAGGAGCTGCGCCGCGATCTGCGCGCCGACTACACCAGCAGGCCGTACTCGGGCACGACGGTCTGCGACTACCTGGAGGGCACCGGCGCGAAGTCCCTCGTACCGGACGGCGACAAGGCGGCCGCGCTCGTGCGGTCGCTGCACCCGGACTTCGTGGTGCTGCAGTTCTGGGGCAACGCGTGGGGCTACACGTGGTGCATGGACGGCATCACCCACGCCGACGACCCGACGACGTACTTCAAGCGGTACCGGGCCGACATGGCCCGGCTGACCGAGCAGATCGCCGCCGCGGGCGGTGCCGCGCGGCCCCGGATCGTGTGGGTGGCGCAGGGCCCGGACCCGATCACCCCCGAACGGGTCCGGCGCGTCAACGAGCTGTACGAGCAGCAGGCCGCCGCCTCCGGGGACGTCGTCGCGGACGCCGGGGCCCGGGTGAGCGCGGCCGGGGCCCGCTACACCTGGACGCAGTACGTGCCGTGCGACGCCTACGAGCACGAGCACCGCGTCTACTGCACCCAGCCGGGCCGGGACCGGACCGCCCTGCACCTCGACAAGGACTACCTGCACTTCTGCCTGGCGCCCACGACGTCCACGCCGAAGCCCTGTCCGGTCCGCTCGCCCGGCATCCTGCGGATCGCCCGGGAGATCACCCGCGTGATCGGCCGGGCCGCCGCCGGCTGACGCTCACTCGCCCGCGTAGACCCGCTCCAGCTCGGCCTTGTCGAACTTGCCCATCGCCATGAACGCCTTCGTCACCCGGACCGCCTTCTCCGGGTCCGGGTCGCTGACCATGGCGATCAGGTTGTCCGGGATGACCTGCCAGGACACGCCGTACTTGTCCTTGAGCCAGCCGCAGGGGCCGGGCTCGCCGCCGTTCTCGGTGAGCTTGGCCCAGTAGTAGTCGATCTCCTCCTGGCTCTCGCAGAAGAGCTGGAAGGAGATCGCCTCGGTGAACTGGAACTGCGGTCCGCCGTTCAGGGCGACGAACTTGTGGCCGTTGGCCGTGAAGTCCACGGCCATCACCGAGCCGGGCTCGCCCATGCCGCCCTCGTTGACCCGGGCGACCGAGCCGATGCTGGAGTTCTTGAAGATCGAGACGTAGTAGTGGGCGGCTTCCTCCGCATTGCCGTCGAACCAGAGACACGTGGTGAAACCGTCGGTCGCCATGGCGTCCTCCTGGGGCGTGGGAATCGCTGTCGAGGGTGTGGACTGATCCATGCCCGGAAACTCATCGGCCGTACTGACCCGTCCGGCCTACCATCCGCACCATGACGTCAGCTCCCACGGAAAGCAGCGCGGACATGATCCGCCCCTACCGCATCGACATCCCGCAGAGCGACCTCGACGACCTCCACGCCCGCCTCGACCGCACCCGCTGGCCCGACGACCTGTCGGCGACCGGCTGGGCCTACGGCGTACCGGCGGACTATCTGCGCGACCTCGTCCACCACTGGCGGCACTCCTACGACTGGCGTGCCGCCGAGGCGGAGCTCAACGAGTGGCCCCAGTTCACGACCGTCATCGACGGCACGACCGTCCACTTCGCCCACATCCGCTCCCCCGAGCCGAACGCCACCCCGCTGATCGTCACCCACGGCTGGCCGGGTTCGATCGTCGAATTCCTGGATGTGGTCGGCCCGTTGACCGATCCGGCGGCCCACGGCGGCGACCCGGCCGACGCCTTCCATGTCGTCGTACCGAGCATCCCCGGCTACGGGCTGTCCGGGCCGCCCGCCGACACCGGCTGGGATGCCGACCGGATCGCCCGGGCCTGGGCCGAGCTGATGCGGCGGCTGGGCTACGAGCGGTTCGGCGCGCAGGGCGGCGACTGGGGCTCGGCGATCTCCCGCGCGCTGGGCCGGCTCTGCCCGGACCGGATCGTCGGCGTCCACCTCAACCTGGTGATAGGCGCGCACGCCACCCGGGAGCCGACCGAGGACGAACTCGCCGCGCTCCCTCCCGAGGAGCGGGAGCGCACGCTCGAGTCGTGGCGCCGGTGGAGCGCCCGGTCGCGCGAGGGGACGGGGTACATCGCCCTGCAGTCGACCCGGCCGCAGACCCTCGCCTACGGCCTGACGGACTCCCCGGTCGGCCAACTCGCCTGGATCGTCGAGAAGTTCCACGAGTGGACGGACTCGGATCAGTACCCGGAGGAAGCCGTCGACCGGGACCGGCTGCTGACCAACGTGATGCTGTACTGGCTGACCGGGACGGCCGGTTCGGCCGCCCGCCTCTACTACGAGCAAGCCCACCCCCGGGGCGAGCGGCCGACGCGGCCCACCGAGCCCTCGACCGCGCCCACCGCGGTGGCCGTCTTCCCGGCCGAGATCTCCCTCCCGCTGCGACGCAACGCGGAGCGCACCGACACGATCGTGCGCTGGACGGAACTCGACCGCGGCGGGCACTTCGCGGCGATGGAGGAACCGGATCTGCTCGTCGAGGACGTGCGGGCGTTCTTCCGGCAGCTGCGCGAGAAGGCTTGATCCCCCGCGAAAAGGCCTGATCAGGGGGGGTCTCCTGGGTTCTCTGCCCGTGGCGAATCTGCCACGGGCAGAGAAACCGGCCACGGGCGGCCGACGGGGTCGAGAGTGAAGTCGACGACAACCCGACCACTCCGCACGGAGGCGAACCGATGACACCACTCACCCCGCTCCTGCCGCGGGCCGAGGAGGGCGACACCCCGCCCTCCCGGTTCGACGACGACCTGGCCGCCCAGCTGCTCGGGCAGCGGATCGTCCTGCTGGGCACGCAGGTCGACGAGGTCTCCGCCAACCGCGTCTGCTCGCAGCTGCTGATCCTCTCCGCGGAGGACCCTCGCACCGACATCAGCCTGTACATCAACAGCCCGGGCGGCGCGGTCTACGCGGGCCTCGCCATCTACGACACGATGCGGCTCATCCCGAACGACGTGTCCACGCTCGCCATGGGGTTCGCGGCCAGCATGGGGCAGTTCCTGCTCTGTGCCGGCACGCCCGGCAAGCGGTACGCCCTGCCCAACGCGCGGATCATGATGCACCAGGGCTCGGCGGGCATCGGCGGTACCACGGCCGACATCGAGATCCAGGCGGAGAACCTCGACCACAGCAAGCGGACCATGGAGCGGCTGCTGGCCGAGAACACCGGCCAGACGCCGGAGACCATCGCCCGCGACGGCGACCGGGACCGCTGGTTCACGGCCGAGGAGGCCAGGGAGTACGGCATGGTGGACCGGGTCCTGGAGTCCCTCGCGGACGTCCGCCCGGCCGCCTCGAAGCGACGGATGGGGCTGTGACATGGGGAACTACACGATTCCGTACGTCGTCGAGCGCACCGCGCACGGCGAGCGCACGTCCGACGTGTTCAGCAGGCTGCTGTCGGAGCGGATCATCTTCCTCGGCACCGAGATCGACGACGGCGTGGCCAACGTCGTCATCGCGCAACTCCTCCATCTGGAGTCCTCGGCACCGGACCACGAGATCTCGATCTACATCAACTCCCCCGGCGGCTCGTTCACTTCGCTCATGGCGATCTACGACGCGATGACGTACGTCCAGGCGCCGATCTCGACGGTCTGCGTCGGCCAGGCGGCCTCCACGGCGGCCGTGCTGCTCGCGGGCGGGGACCCGGGGCGGCGGATCGTGCTGGAACACGCGCGCGTGCTGCTCGGTCAGCCGGCCAGCGGCGGCAGCCGGGGCAGCATCTCCGATCTCGCGCTGCAGGCCAAGGAGATGATCCGGATCCGTGGACAGGTGGAGGAGGTGCTCGCCCGGCACACCCACCACGACGTCGCCACCCTGCGCGCCGACATGGACCGCGACAAGGTCTTCACCGCGCAGGAGGCCGTGGCGTACGGGCTGGCCGACGAGGTACTGAGCCGGCGCCTCGTGAAGGTGTGAGGCGCCGGGTGGGCGTCAGGCGGCCAGGCAGAGGCCGTCGTACGAGGAGGTCGTCGCCCGGCGGGTTCCGGCGGACGTCCGGCTGGTGAGCCGGATCAGCTCGCCCTGGGCCCGCGCGAGCAGGTCCCCGAGTCCGAGGCCGAGGGCCTGGGCCGCGGCCGCGAGGACCTCCGACGAGGCTTCCTTGCGGCCCCGCTCCACCTCGGAGAGGTAGGGCATGGAGATCCGTGCGGCATCGGCGACGTCCTTCAACGTCCGCTCCTGGGCCAGCCGTTCACGCCGCAGCACGTCACCCACGAGGTCCCGCCACAGGGGTTCCTTGGGGGGCGGCGATCCGGCGGGGCGATCGGCGACAGGCCGGACGGGCGCGGGGCGGACGGTGGCTCCACGGTCGGAGAGCCGACGGGGGGTTCCCGGGCCGGCGATCTCCGGGCGGACGGCGGACGGGGTGGCGATCCCTGGGCGGGCGGTTCCCCGGCCGATTACCTCGGGGCGAGCCGTCTCGGGGCGCGCGGTTCCCTGGCCGGTTACCACCGGGCGAGACGTCTCGGGGCGGCCGGTTCCCTGGCCGGTGGTCCCTGAGCGGGCGGCGGACGGGCGGGCGGTCTCGGGGCGGCCCGGGAACGGGCGCAGCGGGATGACGCGGGCGTGGTTCGGCGCTTGTTCGCTCACCTTCCCAGCCTAAAAGCGTTGGACGGCATGGGAAGGGATCAGCATTCTGCCCTGGGTGGAATCGCGGAGGCGGAGGGTGTGGACATCATGGCGCTGAGGGACACGTTCGACGAGGACGCGGAGCTGTACGCCCGGGCGCGGCCCACATATCCGCCCGGCCTGGTCGCCGAGTTGGCCCGCACGGCCGGTCTGGGGCCCGGGCGCCATGTCCTGGAGGTGGCGCCCGGCACCGGTCAGCTCACGCTGCCGCTCGCCGAGTTGGGGTGTCGGATCACGGCTGTGGAGCTGGGCCCCGACATGGCCGCCGTGGCCCGTCGGCGGCTGCGGGAGTTCCCCCAAGTCTCCGTACAGGTGGCGGACTTCGACGAGTGGCCCCTGCCGGCCGAGCCCTTCGACCTGGTGGTGTGCGCGACCGCCTGGCACTGGCTCGACCCGGCGACGCGGGTGGAGAAGGCCGCGGACGCGCTGGCGCCCGGCGGCCTGCTCGGCGTCGTCGTCACGGATCATGTGGCGGGCGGCACCACGGAGTTCTTCCACCGGTCGCAGCGGTGCTACGAGCGCTGGGACCCGGCCACGCCGCCCGGTCTGCTGCTGAAGGAGGCGGCCGAGATCCCCACGCGGACCGAGGAGTTCGAGCAGTGCCCGCGCTTCGAGAACGTCGCGGTGACCCGGTACTTCCAGGAGATCACGTACACCACCGACGCGTACCTGGACGTGCTGCTCACGTACTCCAACCACCGCGCCCTGGACGCGGGGCGCCGGGAGGGCCTGCTGGGCTGCATCCGGGAGCTGATCGACTCCGGCTACGACGGCCGTGTCACAAAGCGCTACCTGCACGATCTGATCACGGCCACCCGCACCGAATCTTCACGAGTGGATCTGTGACGTCCGTCATAGTCGCACGCCGGGGCCGCACGCCACACGCGCCTTCCACCGGCTTCTCACATCCCGGCACCGCGCCGGGGGCATGGTATTCGCTACCCCGGGTACGCGCTGGGTGAGGACCGGCGGGTCGCCCGCCGGTGAAGCCATGACGTGGGACGTGGGAGAGGACATGGACACCGCCGTGACCGGGTCGGAGGCACAGCTCGTCGAGAGGACCGCCGGGACCAGCACGGGTGACGGACCGCTGCCGGGGGTCGTGGACCCGCGGAGCGTCGCTCCGCGTGACGCGCGGGAGCTGTCCCGCCAGTTCTTCCAGCGCCTAACGGAGCTCGAGGAAGGCACACACGAGTACCAGTACGCGCGCAACACGCTGATCGAGATGAACATGTCCCTCGTGCGGTTCGCCGCCGGCCGGTTCCGCGGTCGCGGCGACGACATGGAGGACATCGTCCAGACCGGCATGATCGGCCTGATCAAGGCCATCGACCGGTTCGAGCTCTCGCGTGAGGTCGAGTTCACCTCCTTCGCGCTGCCGTACATAGTCGGCGAGATCAAGCGGTTCTTCCGGGACACCACCTGGGCGGTGCACGTGCCGCGGCGGCTGCAGGAGCTGCGGGTGGAGCTGGCCAAGGCGCGCGAGGAGCTGGCCAGCCGACTGGACCGGGAGCCGACCGTGGCGGAGCTCGCCACCTTGATGAACCTCTCCGAGAACGAGGTCATCGAGGGCCAGATCGCCTCCAACGGCTACAACTCCTCCTCGCTGGACGCCGCCCTCACCGGCGACGGACCCGAGCACGGCGAGTCGGTGCTCGCCGACTTCATCGGTGTCGAGGAGCACGGCCTGCGGCTGGTCGAGGACTTCCACTCGCTCGCGCCGCTGATGGCCGAGCTCAGCGACCGGGACCGGCAGATCCTCCATCTGCGGTTCGTGGAGGAGGCCACCCAGGCGGAGATCGGCGAACAGCTGGGCTGTTCGCAGATGCATGTGTCCCGGCTGATCAAGCGGATCATCGCGCGGTTGCGCGAGGGCATGTTGGGCGAGCTGGGCTGCGCCTGAGGACCAGGAGAGGACCAGGCAGAGGGGTGGCCGGCGGGACGGCCGCGGCGGTCACCTCTCGCCGAGTCTGAGAGTCGCGGTGACCCGCTTGCCGACCGGTACCCGCTCGGCGGTCACCTCCGCCGCCAGCGCGTGCACGATCTCCAGGCCGTGCCGGCCCACCCGCTGCGGGTCCTTCGGGAACCGCAGGGGCAGCGCGGCGCTGCTGTCGTAGACGGACACGGTCACGGCGGCGTCCGTGCCCTCCAGGTCCAGGATGTACGGCCCGTTGCTGTGCCGGTCGGCGTTGGTGACCAGCTCGCTCACCACCAGGAGCACCTCGTCGTCGGCCCGGGCGCCGATCTCGGCACACCACTCGGTCCTGAGCTGGTCGAGGAAGTGCGCGGCGAAGTGCCGGGCCTCGGCGATGCATCCCGGTTCGCCCGTGTAGTGGGCGGCCCGCCGGAGTGGGTCGACGGGCACATCGAAACCAGTCGGTATCACTGCCCCGTCCAGGTGCTCGATCATGCGTTTCTCTCTCGGAAGCCGGACTGTCCGGACGCTGCTGCACCAGTGCTCGTACCCCGAGTGAAGCGCCGCAGTCCCCAAAACGGGTCGTGTCGGTCACACCGACGGTGACGTCACGTCCGGGGCATCGGGTGCGGGGGTGCCGAGTGAGGACTGGTCTTCCGGGGTGTCTCCCTGCGTCGTCGCCGGTTCGACGGTCTCCAGTTCGGGGGCCACCGGCGCGGAGCTCGGCGTGGGCGAGGACGGGCCGGCGGACGTCGGCGGACACGGGCTCGCCGAACCGGTGGGTGTTCCGGTGGGCGTTCCGGTGGCCGTGGAGACACACGGGGCCGGGGAGGACGGGCCGGTGGGCGGCGACGTCGGTGTCGTGGGGGCCGTCGGCGTCGTCACGGTCACGGACGGCGAGGGTTTCACCGGCGGGACGGTGTGCTGGTCCTTGTGTCCCGTGTCGCCCCGGTGGCGGGCGATCCACTCGTTCTCGTCGGGGTCGTAGATCACGAAGACGTTGACGACCGTGATCGACGGCGCGACCACGACCACGTTCGAGGGCCGGTACGACGCCCATCGGTCGCCGGTCTGCCTCGGTGTGGTCTGCTGGGCGACCGGCGGGGTGAGCGGGTTGCCGCAGGCGCAGCGGACGCGGGGCACACCGTGGCCGTCGACGAGGACGGCGGTGCCGGCCTGGAGGACGGCCTGGTAGCTGGTGGCGGCGCCGTCGCGGTAGCCGTGGTTGGTGACGCGGGTGTCCATGCGCAGCTGCACGGGGGTGAGCGCGCGCAGGTAGGCGGGGACACCGGACGGCCGGACGCCGGCGACGGAGGCGAAGGCGCTGTTCTTCGCGGGGGCCGCGTGGAGGGCCTTGACCTGGGCCTCCACGTCACAGCTGGAGACGTTGCGGGTGCCGCCGTAGAGGCCGGGCGCCCCGCCGTCGACGCCCCGTACCGCGTTGGTGGGGGCCGACTCGGTCGCCGGGGAGGCGGAGACGGGCGGGGCGGAGCTGTCCTTCGCGGTGGATTCGGTGAAGGGCTCGGGGCCGGTCTTGGAGGCGGCCTGGAGGAAGACCTCGCCGCCCTTGGCGGTGCCGCCGCCTCCGCCCCCGCCGCCGTCGGAGCGGCTGAAGACGAGCGCCAGCACCACGGCGGCCACGACCGCGGTGGCCAGGACGGCGACCCTCGGCACGGACCGCCACCAGGGGCGGTGCGGTTCCGGCGAGGGCGTCCCGCCGCTGCTGCCCGGCGGCTGCGAAGGCGGTCCCGAGGGCGGCTGGGAGGGACCCGACAGCGGACCTGAGGGCGGTCCGGTGGGCCGGCCGGAGGACGGAGGTTCGGAGCTCACGAGCCCTTCTTCCCGACGTGGGACTCTGCGGCTTTTCTACCTTTACGCCGCTTTTATCCACGACGATTCCATTGTGTGCTCCGGTCCCGTGCCGCTCGCAAGCCGACGCGGACGGCCCTCCCGGCGGGCGGGGCCCCCGGGCGCTGCTTAGCGTGGGCAGGGTGAGCCCGAGAACCCGCTCCGCCCAGGCCGTTGCCCCGCACGGATGGGTACAGGCCGCCGTCACCGTGCTGTCCGGACTGCTCGTCATGGGCGTGACCGCGGCCCTGGGGCTGTGGGCGGCCGGGGCGGCGGACCTGCCCGACGGGGCGTTTCCCCGGGTCGTCGCGGCGACGGTCGTCACGGCGGTGGGCGGCACCATCGAACTCTCCGGGAACGCCGGCGGCCTCGCCGACACCCGGGCCGGTCTGACGGTGATCCCGCTGTCGGTCACACTGGCCGGTGCTCTCGTCGTCGCGGCCGCCTTTCTCCGGCCGTTGCGGCACCGCGCGGTCGCGAGCGCCACGGAACTGGCGGGCTGGGCGGCGCGGGTCGCCGTGCTGTGGCTCCTCGGCCTGATCGCCCTCGCCCTGGGTGCCCGCCAGACCTTCACGCTCTCCCTCGGCGAGAGCGCGCTCTCCGACCTCGGCGACCTCTTCGGGGTGACGCCGAAGGTCGGCTTCAAGACGGACGTCCCGCTGACCCTGCTGTTCGGCCTGCTCTGGCTGGCCGGGGTGCTGGTGCTGGCGCTGCTGGTCTCGCGCGGGGCACCGCTGCCGGGCCGGCTGCTGCGCTTCCAGGCGTCGGTGCGGCCGGCGGCGTACGCGATGGTCGTGCTCCTGCTCGCCTGTGTGGCCCTGGGCATCGTCGTCGCCCTGGTCGTGGCCGTGACGCGCGGTCACGCGGTGGAGACCCTGGCCGTGATCCTTCTCGGCCTGCCGAACCTGGTCTGGCTGGCGTTGACGCTGGGCCTCGGCGCCACCTGGAAAGGCCGGGTGGAGGGCCCGTTCGGGCTGCCGATGCCGCACGTCCTGGACGAGGTGCTGCGCTCGAAGGACACCGCCACACTGAACCTGTCGACCCTCGCCGACTACGACAGCCGGGTGTGGTGGCTGGTGGCCGTCGATGCGGTCCTGCTGCTTGCCGCCGCTTTCGTGATGGCGGCCCGCTCCCCGGCCGGGATGCGCGCCTGGCAGCACGCCCTGCACCTGGCGGTGGCACTCGCACTCACGGTCCTGATGATCTGCCTGCTCGGCCGCATCACCGCCCACTACGGTCTGTCGGTCCTCGGCATCGGCGACCTCGGCGGCGACCTGGGCGGGGAGCTGTTCCTCGAACCCGAGGTGTGGTCCGCCGTCGGACTGGGAGCCCTGTGGGGTCTGGTCGCGGGATTCCTGGGCGGGTTGCTGGCGCGGCCGGTGCGGCGGCGGGGCGAGACGGACGCGGCTAGCCGCCCCTGAAGACCGGTCGGGCCCACGGCGGCGGCTGTTTCGGGCCGGCCATCGCGGAGTCCGCGACGCGCAGGGCGACCTGCGTCGGTGGATGGCCGGCCGGGCGGCCGCCGGTCATGGCCGTGCGCAGGGCGGAGACGAAGGTGAGGCAGGTGCCGTACCGGTCGTCGGGGCTCTTCGCGAGGGACTTGGCGAAGACGGTGTCGGCGCGCGGCGGGAGATCGGGGCGGGACTCGGTCAGCGGGGGCGGTTCGTCGTACTGGTGGGCCCAGAGCAGGGCCATGTCGTCGTCGCGGCGGAACGGCGGGCGGCCCGCGAGGGCCTCGTAGACGACGCAGGCGAAGCCGTAGACATCGCAGCGGCCGTCGACGGGCTTGCCGGAGATCTGCTCGGGGGCCACGTAGTCGAGCGTGCCGACGAACTGGCCGACCGTGGTGAAGCCGGTCAGCGACAGCGACTTCTTCGTCAGCCCGAAGTCGGTGAGGTAGGCGTGCTCGGGGTGGTCGCTGTCGGTGCCGCGGGCGATCAGGATGTTGCCGGGTTTCACGTCCCGGTGGACCAGCCCGTGGTCATGGGCCTCGTCCAGCGCGGAGGCGATCTGGGCGGCGATCCGCAGAGCGGGCTCGGGCGCCAGCGGGCCCCGGCGGTCCAGGAGATGACGCAGGTCGCTGCCCTCGACGTAACGCATGGCGATGTACAGGACACCGTCCGTCTCGCCCGCCTCGAAGACGGGGACGATGTGCGGATGGTCGATCGCGGCGGCGGCCCGCGACTCGAAGGTGAAGCGGCGGCGGAAGGTGTCGTTGCGGGCGAGTTCGGGGGCGAGGAGCTTGAGGGCGACCGTGCGGTCCAGGCGCATGTCGTGGGCCCGGTAGACGACGGCCATGCCGCCGCGGCCGATCTCCCGCTCGATGCGGTAGCCGGCGATCTGCCGGCCGATCAGCTCGGAGGGCCGGCCGGAGAAGAGGCTGGTGTCACGGGCCATCGGGCGTCACGACCTGGGTGGCGGCGTGCCCGGGGTCCCCCGCCGCGGCCCGCGGCCCTTCCTCGGCGGCGTAGGTGCTCAGCCGGGTGCCGTCGGCGTAGACCCAGCGGCCGTGCTGGGCGTCGTACAGCCAGACCGACTCCCCGTCGACGACCACGCCGATCCGCAGGCCCCGGGTGTGGCTCTGGAAGGCCTCGGCGTCCAGAGCGCCGCCGGCCAGTTCCTCGACCGCGGACCGGTAGCGCGTGAGCGTCTCCTCGGCGCGGGCGAGCAGGGGGCGGGGGTCGGCGGTGCGGGCGAGCGGGGCGTCCGCGACGGGCGGGTCCTTGGGTACGGCGACCAGGAAGCGGCCGTCGACCCAGGCCGACCAGCCGTTGGCGCACAGGACGTGTCCCCAGTCGCCGCGCCGCTCCAGGAGCTGCACCGGCAGCAGCGGGTCCAGGGGCACGGTGGGACGGGTGGGGTCGGGGCCTTCCCAGGCGGGCATGCCGTGCTGGGGGACGACGTGGGTGGGCCGGAAGCCGGGGGTGGTCATCACGACTTCCGCAGGACGGCCGGTTCGTGGCGGCGCAGCAGGCGGGAGACGACGTACCCGAAGAGCGCGGACAGGACGACGAGCATCCCGACGTTGAGCAGCCACACCTTCGCCGAGTGCCGGAACAGCGGATCGGTGGTCAGTTCGCCGGGCACGATCCGGGCGAGGCCCACCGTGCCGGCCATCGCCCCCAGGGCCCAGCGCGAGGGCACCAGCCAGGACAGCTGCTCCAGGCCCGGCACGCCGTCGAGTTTCAGCAGGGCTCCGCAGAACACGACTTGGACGATGGCGAGCAGCACCAGCAGCGGCATCGTCACCTCCTCCTTGCGGACCAGCGCGGAGATCAGCAGGCCGAGCATCATCGCCGTGAATGCCAACAGGGCGACGGCGACGGTGATTTCGGCAAGGGGTGGCATCAACACGCCTTCGCCGCCGGGCGCGTTGAGGTCGACGCCGAGAAGGGCGACCAGGGTGAGGACCACGGCCTGCAGGACGGTGACCGTGCCCAGGACGACGATCTTCGACATCAGGTAGGCCGATCTGGACAGGCCGACGGCTCTCTCGCGCTGGTAGATGGTGCGTTCCTTGACCAGTTCGCGCACCGCGTTGGCCGCCCCGGTCAGCACTCCGCCGACGCACAGGATCAGCAGCGCGTTCATCGCCGTCTCCTGGGTCAGCTTGCTGCCGGCCAGGGCACGGGCCATGGCGCCCATCACGAACGGCAGCGCGATCATGATGACGAGGAAGGTGCGGTCGGCGCTGAGGGCGGTGGCGTAGCGGCGGATCAGGGTGCCGAGCTGGGCGCCGCGGCTGCGCGGCCTGGGCGGTGGGGTGATCACGACAGGCCCGGAGCGCGGCACCCGGGGCTGGCCGGAGGCCTCGGTGACGTACTGCCGCTGGAAGAGAGAGGCGCGGAACTCCCCCGCCCAGTCCCGGTCCTGGTCCCGCTCGAAGGCCTCGAACGCCTCGGGCCACTGCTCGTAGCCGAAGTAGGCGAGGGTGTCCTCGGGCGGTCCGTAGTAGGCGATCCGTCCGCCGGGCGCGAGGACGAGAAGCCGGTCGCAGACGTCGAGGCTGAGGACGCTGTGGGTGACCACGATGACGGTCCGGCCGTCGTCGGCGAGACCGCGCAGCATGTGCATCACCGAGCGGTCCATGCCGGGATCGAGGCCCGAGGTCGGCTCGTCGAGGAAGAGCAGCGAGGGCTTGGTGAGCAGTTCCAGGGCGACGCTGACGCGCTTGCGCTGGCCGCCGGAGAGGCTGTGCACGGGCTGGTCGGCGCGCTGGCGCAGGCCCAGTTCGTCGATGACCTCCTCGACCCGCGCCTGCCGCTCGGCCTTGGCGGTGTCCTGCGGGAAGCGCAGTTCGGCGGCGTAGGTGAGGGCGGCGCGGACGGTGAGCTGGGCGTGCAGGATGTCGTCCTGCGGGACCAGGCCGATCCGCTGGCGCAGCTCGGCGTAGTCGCGGTAGAGGTCGCGGCCGTCGTACAGGACCGTGCCGTGGTCGGCGGGGCGCTGGCCGGTGAGGGCGCCGAGGAGGGTGGACTTGCCGGCGCCGCTCGGGCCGACCACCGCGAGCAGGCACTTCTCCCCCACCGGGAACGACACGTGGTCGAGGAGCGTCTTGCGGCCGCGGTCGACGGCGACGCTCAGGTCCTGCACGTCGAGGGAGACCTCGCCGGTGTCGACGTACTCCTGCAACTGGTCGCCGACCAGGCAGAACGCCGAGTGGCCGATGCCGACGACGTCACCGGGGCCGAGCAGGGCGCGGGTGACGGGACTGCCGTTGAGGTAGGTGCCGTTGTGGCTGCCGACGTCGACGATCTCGTACGTGCCGTCGGGGTGGGCGCGCAGTTCGGCGTGCCGGCGGGAGACGACGAGGTCGTCGATGACCAGGTCGTTGTCGTCGGCGCGGCCGATGCGGACCGTGCGGGTGGGCAGCGGGCGGACCGTGGTGGGCTGCCGGAAGGTGCCGGTGAGGCCCGGCATCGAGACGGCCACCGCCGACGGGCGTTCCGGGGCGACGAGGACCGCGCGCGGCCCGTCGGAGGGGCTGCCGAAGCGGATCACGCAGCCCGGGCCGACGTCCCGTTCCTGGATGCGCAGGCCGTCGGCGTAGGTGCCGTTGGTGCTGTGCTCGTCCGCCAGCGTCCAGTGGTCGGCCTCGGGCCGCAGCACCGCGTGGTGCCAGGAGACCCGGGCGTCGTCGATCACGATGTCGCTCAGGGGGTCGCGTCCGACGTGGTAGTCGTGGCCCGGGCTCATCACGGTGGAGCCCGCCTCGGTCTCCAGGACGAGTTCGGGCGCAGTCGGCGCGCTGGGCCGCTCTGCCATGCCGAAATTCTATCGATTGGTCCTGGTGTGCGCCTTTTCTGGGAGGCGCCTCAGCCGACGGAGACGACCAGTGCCGGGATCGTCCGCTGCATGCGCAGGGCGTCCACCGACTCGGCGAGGAGTTCGTACTCGGTGGTGTCGTCGCTGGTGGCGATGCGGATCAGCCGCCCGGCCGCCAACTCCTCGGCGACCAGCTCCTGTTGGGTGGCGTCTCCGCACCAGGAGCGGAGCACGGCGGGCACGTCGGGCACGGAGGGGCCGACCGGGACGAGCGCGCTCGGCGGGATACGGCTGATCTCGGGCTGCGGGTCGAGGCGCTCGGCGATCCATGACGCCCGGTCCCGTAACCACCACAGGGCGAGGGCGAGGGTGGGGGCCCGGTAGCTGCCCAGCGGTACGCCGATGCGCTGCCCTCCGCAGGTTCCGTACGCGGTGACATGGCACAGGAATTCGTCGTGCACGTTCACTCCCCCGGTGCGTAGTGCGCCTGTCGGCTTGCCTCGCTTTCGATGCGGCTCCGGACTTACGGTCACGCGGCTCATGTGCGGTGTGTGATCACATCCTTGCTGGATGTGAATGCCCTTTCAGTTGAGTATGTTCACTGCTGAAACACTGTCACCACGACTTTTTGGCCACTCTCCTGGCATATTCACCAGGGGAGTTGGCCGAAACGCGGCGGGCGTCGATTACCCGCGGAGTAATCGACGGGCCCACGGCACGGCGGGCAAGGTTGCGGTACCGGGTCACCGAGAGCGGGGCCCGGGTCCTGACCAGCAGATACGACCTCGACGGAGGCTGATCCCGCATGTCCGCGAACACCGAGCGTTACGAGAGTGCCGTCGCACGTTACTTCGAGGCCTGGAACGCCGTCGACCGGGAGGCCCTGACGAAGGCGGTGGCGGCCGCCTGGGCCGCCGACGGCAGCTACACCGACCCCCTGGCCGACGTCAGCGGCCACGAGCAGATCGCCGCGGTGATCGCGGCGGCACACGAGCAGTTCCCGGGGTTCGTCTTCCGGCAGACGGGAGTCGTGGACGGCCATCACGACACCGCGCGCTTCTCCTGGGAGCTGGTGAACGAGGCCGACGGCTCCGCGCCGGTGGCCGGATCCGACGTCATCACGCTGGACGAACAGGGCCGCATCCGCTCGGTGCTGGGGTTCCTGGACCGGGTGCCGGCCGGGGCGTGATGAGTTTCCGCGCTCGCGGTGGTCTCTTGTAGAAGAGGCCACTGCGAGCGAGAGGCGGACGTCATGACCGCGAAGATCGACCGGCAGTTCACCGCGAAGCTGGTCAAGAGCCCGAGCGAGGGTGGCTGGACCTATCTGGTCTGGCCTGAGTCCGTCGCCTTCTTCGGCACCCGCGGCCTGGTCAAGGTCAGCGGGACGATCGACGGACATCCGTTCCGCAGTTCCTTCATGGCCCTGGGCGACGGCCGGCACAAGCTGCCGGTGAAGGCCGAGGTGCGCAGGGCCATCGGGAAGGGCGAGGGCGACACGGTCACCGTGCATCTGGAGGTGCGGATCGACTCCTAGCGGCCTCGCGGTAGCGCCGGGGCGAGATCCCCACGGACCGCTTGAAGGCGTTGCTGAAGGCGCTTTCGGAGGTGTAGCCCACCGAACGGGCGAGCGCCGCGATCGGGACCGTGTCCTGGCGCAGGGCTCGGGCGGCCAGGCTCATGCGCCAGTCGAGCAGGTACGTCAGGGGCGGCACCCCGGCCGCCTCCTTGAACCGTGCGGCGAAGGTGGTGCGGGACATCGCGGCCGCCCGGGCGAGTTCCCCGAGCTGCCAGGGGTGTCCCGGGTCGCCGTGCATCAGACGCAGGGCCGGGGCGAGCCGCTCGTCGGCCAGCGCGCGCAGCCAGCCGGGCGGCAGCCCGTCGGACTCGCTGAGGCAGACCCGCAGGACCTGCACGAACATCAGCTGCGCGAGCTGGTCCGAGGCGAACTCGGCACCGGCCCGGCGCATCTTCATCTCCGTCACCAGCCGACCGGTGAGCCAGCGCAGCACCGGCGCCTCGGCCGCGTCGGCCCGTACGTGGATCAGCTCGGGCAGCGCCCGGCGCAGCAGCTCCCCGCTGTCCCGGCTCAGGTCGATGTGCCCGGAGACGCAGGCGACGTCCTCGTCCTCACTCCGGCCCAGCCGCGCCATGCGCGTCCCTGGCTCCATGGGGACGTCACCGGAGTCCACCGGTTCGACGCCGAGCGCACTGCACAGCACGTACGACTGCCGCCCGTCGGAGACGACCACGTCCCCCTCGGACAGCTTCACCGGCTCCCCGCCCGCCTCGCGGACCAGCAGACAGCCGCCCCGCACCACGGCGTTCACCTTGAGCTTGTCGCGTCCGCGCAGCCGGATCGCCCAGGCGCCGCCGGCCGTGAAGCCGCCGGAGAACACACTGCGGGCGTCGGCCACCGCGAGGGCGTCGGAAAGCGGATCCACTGACATGCCCGGACTATCGCGCAAGTAATGCGGATTCTCAAGCATTCATCGTACGGATCCTCGCTTCTACGTTGGTCTGGTCGGCTCACGTTGAGGAGATACGCACCATGACCACCGCACAGCACCCCCTGCCCTCCGGCTTCGGCGCCGCGACCACCGCGGAGGAGGTGATCAAGGGGATAGACCTGACCGGCAGGGTCGCGATCGTCACCGGCGGCTACTCCGGCATCGGCCTGGAGACGGCCCGGGTCCTGCACGGCGCGGGCGCCGAGGTCGTCGTACCGGCCCGGGACCTGGAACGGGCCCGGGCGGCGCTGAAGGAGCTGCCCGGGGTCGAGGTCGAGCGGCTGGACCTGCTGGACCCGGCCTCGGTCGACGCCTTCGCGAAGACGTTCCTGGCGTCCGGGCGTCCCCTGCACATCCTGGTCAACAGCGCCGGGATCATGGCGACCCCGCTGACCCGGGACGCGCGCGGCTACGAGGCGCAGTTCGCCACCAACCACCTGGGGCACTTCCAGCTGGTGGCCCGGCTCTGGCCCGCCCTGGCCGCGGCCGAGGGCGCACGGGTGGTGGCGGTGTCCTCACGGGGCTTCCGCTTCGGCGGCGTCGACTTCGACGACCTGCACTTCGAGCACCGGCCCTACGAGCCCTTCGCCGCCTACGGCCAGTCGAAGACGGCCAACGCGCTCTTCGCCGTGGAACTCGACCGGCGCGGAAAGGACCAGGGCGTACGTGCCTTCTCCGTGCACCCGGGCACGATCATCGACACCGGGCTCGCCAAGCACGTCTCCGCGGAGGTGATCGAGGCGGCCGGCGTCTACGACGAGCACGGCCGGCCCGTGCGGGATCCCGCCCGCCAGCTCAAGTCGGTTCCGCAGGGGGCGGCCACGAGCGTGTGGTGCGCCACCAGCCCGCAACTGGCCGGGCTGGGCGGCGTCTACTGCGAGAACTGCGACGTCAGCCCGCTCGTGGCCGAGGCGGACGAGCCCGCCTGGCGCGCCGGGGCGGAGACGCCAGGCGTGCTGCCTTACGTCGTCGACCCGGCGGCGGCCGCCCGCCTCTGGGAGGTCAGCGAGCGCCTCACGGCCTGACGATCGCGTCGATGCGGGCCAGTTCCTCCGCGTCGAAGTCCAGGTTGGCGATCGTGCCGACGCTGTCCTCGATCTGCTGCGGGCTGCTCGCGCCGACGAGGGCGGAGGTGACGCGGCCGCCGCGCAGCACCCAGGCCAGTGCCAGCTGGGCCAGGGTCTGGCCGCGGGACTTGGCGATGTCGTTCAGCTCGCGCAGCTGGGCGACCAGGTCCTCGGTGAGGGCGTCGGAGTTGAGGAAGGGGCTGTCGCTCGCGGCCCGCGAGTCCTCGGGGATGCCGTCGAGGTAGCGGCCGGTGAGCAGGCCCTGCTCCAGCGGGGAGAAGACGATGGAGCCCACCTGGAGCTCGTCCAGGGCGTCCAGCAGGCCCTCGTCCTCGGGGCGCCGGTCGAGCATCGAGTAGCGCGGCTGGTGGATGAGGAGCGGGGTGCCCAGCTCGCCCAGGATGCGGGCGGCCTCGCGGGTCTGCTCGGCGGAGTAGTTGGAGATGCCGACGTAGAGCGCCTTGCCCTGCTGCACCGCGGAGTGCAGGGCGCCCATCGTCTCCTCCAGCGGAGTCTCCGGGTCGGGGCGGTGCGAGTAGAAGATGTCGACGTAGTCCAGGCCCATCCGCGCGAGGCTCTGGTCCAGCGAGGACAGCAGGTACTTGCGGGAGCCCCACTCGCCGTACGGGCCGGGCCACATCAGATAGCCGGCCTTGGTGGAGATGATCAGCTCGTCGCGGTACGCCGCGAGGTCGGACTTCAGGGCCTCGCCGAAGGCGGACTCGGCGGCACCGGGGGGCGGGCCGTAGTTGTTGGCCAGGTCGAAGTGGGTGACGCCGAGGTCGAAGGCGCGGCGCAGGATGGCACGCTGGGTCTCGACGGTGCGGTCCGCCGGGCCGAAGTTGTGCCACAGGCCGAGCGAGATCGCGGGAAGCTTCAGGCCGCTGCGTCCGGTGCGCCGGTAGGGCATCTCCGCGTAGCGGTCGGGGTGTGCGGTGTACAACGCGACTCCAGAGGGGTTGGCACGGTTTCCCGAGAGCCCCGGTCACCTGAGATCCGCGGCTCTCTACCGGCACCCACTCTTTCGCGACCTGGGGGCATTGGTCCAACAGAAGAATCCGATGGAATTCAGCGGGCGGGTTTCTGAGTAGGCTTCCGCGTCATGGAACTCCGCCATCTCCAGCACTTCGTCGCGGTCGCCGAGGACCAGCACTTCACCCGGGCCGCCGAGCGGCTGCTGGTGTCCCAGTCCGGCCTGTCGGCCTCGATCCGGGCGCTGGAGCGGGAGCTGCAGACCCCGCTGTTCGTGCGCACGACCAGGCGGGTGACGCTCACCCCGGCCGGGCGGGCGCTGCTCGGTGAGGCGGAGCGCATCCTGGCGCAGGTCCGGTCGGCCCACGAGGCGGTGGCCGCGGTGCAGGGGGTGCTGCGCGGGATGCTCGCGCTCGGCTCCGAGCAGTGCATCGCCGGGGTGTACGTGGCGGGGCTGCTCGCCTCGTTCCGGCGCCGGCATCCGGACGTCGAGATCTGTCTGCGGCAGGCCGGGTCCGGCGCGCTCGCGGAGGAGGTCGCGGCCGGCCGGCTGGACCTGGCCTTCGCGGTGCGCACGGCACAGGAGGACACCGATCAGCTGCGCGTCGTACCGCTGGCCGCCGAGCCGATGACCGTCCTGTGCCATCCCGACCACCGGCTCGCCCGCGCCGCGGCCGCCGTGACCCCGGAGGACCTCGGCGGCGAGGTCTTCGTCGACTTCCACCCGGACTGGGGCCCGCGCCGCACCACCGACGCCGCGTTCGCCGCCGCGGGCGTACGGCGGGCGGTCGCGCTGGAGGTGAACGACGTGCACAGCCTGCTGGACCTGGTGGACGAGAACCTCGGCGTGGCCGTCGTACCGCGCCACTTCCGGCACAAGCGCCCGTCGCTGACCGCACTGCCCATGAAGGGCACCGGGGAGGCCGTGTACGAGACCGTCGCGCTGCTGCCGCCCGAACAGGCCACCAGCCCGGCCGCCCGGGCCCTGATGGCGCTGCTGGAAACAGGGGGCGTAGGTACACCCCAGGAGGGGGCCCACCCCTCCTGACCGGGCCCGTTCCCCACCGCAGACTCATGAGCATCCACTCACGACAACTGCGGTCAGGAGTACGGGAGATGACGGACCACACACGACGGACGGTACTGCGCGGGGCGGCGGCCGTCGCGGCGGCGGGGGGACTGGCCGGGGCGGGGGCAAGGGCGGCGGTCGCCGCGCCCCAGACGCCGAAGACGCACCGATTTCCCTTCCTGGAAGGCGCGTTCAAGCCGGTCACGGAGGAACTCACGGCCTTCGACCTGCCGGTGACCGGACGCATTCCGCGCGAGCTGAACGGCCGCTATCTGCGCAACGGCCCCAACGTCCTGGGACTCGAGGACCCGCGCGCCCACCACTGGATGCTCGGCGACGGCATGGTGCACGGCGTCCGGCTGCGCGACGGCCGTGCCGAGTGGTACCGCAACCGCTGGGTGCGCTCCTCCCAGGTGGCGAAGAAGCTGGGCGAGCCCTACCCGGGCCCGGTGCCGCCGGACGACTTCCCCTGCAACACCCATGTGATCCCGTACCGGGGACGCATCCTCACGCTCCAGGAGAGCGGCCCGCTGCCGTACGAACTCGACGACGAGCTCAACACCGTGGGGACGTACGACTTCCGGGGCACCCTGAAGGGGCCGCTCACCGCGCACACCAAGTTCGACGTCCACGCCGGTGAACTGCACGCCATCGCCTACTACCCGACCTGGGACCACGTACGGCACCTGGTCATCGACCCGACGGGCCGGGTGTCGCGTACGACCAGGATCCCGGTCGCGGACGCGCCGATGATCCACGACTTCGCCCTCACCGAGCACCACGTGATCATCCTCGACATGCCGGTCACCTTCGACCCGGCGGGCGCAGAGCGCGGCGACATCGTCCCGTACGTCTGGAACGACAAGCACCCGGCGCGGGTGGGAGTGCTGCCGCGCAAGGGCGGCACGGTGCGCTGGTTCGAGGTCGACCCGGTCTACTACTCGCACACCCTCAATGCCTACGAGGAGGGGTCGGAGATCGTCGTCGACATGACGAACTTCGACGCGCCGTTCTTCGTCGCCGGCAACGGCTCGGGCGGCCCCTACGGGGCGAGCACACCCCGGCTCGACCGCTGGACGATCGACCTGCGCCACGGCCGGGTACGGACCCGCACCCTCGACGACCGGCCGCAGGAATTCCCGCGCGTCAACGAGGCGTTGGTGTCCCGCCGGCACCGTTACGGCTACTCGGCGGCGTCCGCCGAGATGGCGCAGGCCTATATGACGGTCGACGGCAACCCGCCCGACCGGGCGTTCAGCAACGCGCTCATCAAGCAGGACCTGCTGCGCGGCACCACCCAGGTGCACCGGCTGCCGCGCGGCGCGGCGGCGAGCGAGGCCGTGTTCGTGCCGCGCGAGCACAGCAGCGCCGAGGACGACGGGTACGCGATCGCCTACGTCCACAACCCCGATCGCGGGGCGTCCGACCTGGTGATCCTCGCCGCCCAGGACTTCACCGGTGAGCCGGTGGCCCGCATCCATCTGCCCGGGCGGGTGCCGCTCGGTTTCCACGGGAGCTGGATTCCGGACGCGTGAGGCGCCCGGGTGCGCGATGGTGGAGGGCATGCATGCAAAGGACATCCTCATCGACGGTTTCAGCCGTATCCAGGAAGAAGTCCACGCCGCCGTCGAGGGCCTGACCCCCGACGACCTCAACCATCGCCCGACCCCCGACGCCAACTCCGTCACCTGGCTCGTCTGGCACCTCACCCGCGTCCAGGACGACCACGTGGCCGACGCCTTCGGGCTCGACCAGGTGTGGCTGACCCAGGACTGGGAGAAGCGGTTCGGCCTCGACCTGCCGCCCCGCGACCACGGGTACGGCCACACCTCCGCGCAGGTCGCGAAGGTGCGGGTCGACTCCGCCGAGCTGCTCACCGGCTACTACGACGCCGTCCACGCGCAGAGCCTGGAGGCCCTGCGCGGGGTGACCGCGGCGGACCTGGAGCGGATCGTGGACACGCGCTGGGATCCGCCGGTCACGCTCGGCGTACGGCTGGTCAGCGTCCTGTCCGACGATCTCCAGCACGTCGGACAGGCCGCCTACCTCCGCGGACTGCGTCAGAGCGCGTAGCCCGGCAGGACGACGTCCTCGATGAGGGCCCTGCGCTCGTCGAACGGGATGAAGGCGCTCTTGAGGGCGTTGACCGTGACCGTGCGCAGGTCCTCGACCGTCCAGCCCGCCTGCTCGACCAGCAGGGTCATCTCGCGGGTCATGGTCGTGCCCGACACCAGCCGGTTGTCGGTGTTGAGCGTGACGCGGAAGCCCAGGTCCTTCAGGGCCGTGATCGGGTGCTCGGCGATCGACGTGGCGGCACCGGTCTGGAGGTTGGAGGTCGGGCACATCTCCAGGGCGATCCGGCGGTCCCGCACCCAGCTCGCCAGGCGGCCGAGCTTGCCGTCGACGATGTCCTCGGTGAGGCGGACGCCGTGGCCGATGCGCTGGGCGCCGCACACCTGGACGGCCTGGTGGATGCTGGGCAGGCCGTGGGCCTCACCGGCGTGGATGGTGAACGGCACGCTCTCGCGGCGCAGGTGCTCGAAGGCGGCGAGGTGGTCGGCGGGCGGGAAGCCGTCCTCGGCGCCGGCGATGTCGAAGCCGACGACGCCGGCGTCGCGGAAGGCGACGGCGAGGTCGGCCGCCTCGGCGACGCGGTCGAACATCCGCATGCCGCAGAGCAGGGTGCCGACGCGGACCGGTGTCCCAGCGGCGGCCGCCTTGGTCATACCGGCGGCGAGGCCCTCCTGGACGGTCTCCACGACCTCGCTCATGGCGAGCCCGCCCCGGGTGTTCAGTTCGGGGGCGTAGCGGACCTCGCCGTACACCACGCCGTCCGCGGCCAGGTCGAGGACGTACTCCTCGGCGGTGCGCAGCAGGCCCTCGCGGGTCTGCATCACGGCGAGGGTGTGCTCGAAGGTGGCGATGTAGCGGACCAGGTCACCGGAGTTCGCGGCCTCGTAGTACCAGGCGGCGAGCTCGTCGGGGTCGGTGGTGGGCAGGGTGTGGCCGGCCTCCGCCGCGAGCTCGATCACGGTGGCGGGGCGCAGGCCGCCGTCGAGGTGGTCGTGGAGGACGGCCTTGGGGAGGCGGCGGATCACATCGGCGTCTACGCGCGTAGCAGTCATGGCGGGTCTTTCCTGGGGAGCGTGGGTGGAACGACGGGCGGAGGGGCAGGCGGCCGGGTGGGGCGGGAGGGTGTCAGGCGGTGTCAGGCGGCGGGCTGGAGGAGGTCCCAGCGGTTGCCGTACAGGTCCTGGAAGACGGCGACCGAGCCGTAGGACTCGTGGCGGGGCTCCTCCAGGAAGGTCACGCCGGCGGCCAGCATCCGGGCGTGATCGCGGGCGAAGTCGTCGGTGTGCAGGAAGAAGCCGACGCGCCCGCCGGTCTGGTCGCCGAGGCGGGCACGCTGGGCGTCGTCCTTGGCTCGGGCGAGCAGCAGACCGGTGCCGCCGCCCGTTTCCGTGCCGGGCTCCACGACGACCCACCGGGAGCCGTCGGGACGCGGGGTGTCCTCGACGAGCCGGAAGCCGAGGGCCTCGGTGTAGAAGCGGATCGCCTCGTCGTAATCGTCGACGACGAGGGTGACCAGGGCGATGCGTCTCATCGTGGCCTTTCGGGGCGCGGGATTAGCCGGAGAGGTTATACGTAAAACTTCGCGGACGCCAGTCCGGTTCCCTAGGCGGGTGCGAGTCCGGGTTCCCGGCGGGGGTCGAAGGGCGTCGCCGGTGGGGGTCGGCGGAGCGGGGCTGGAGGGCGTCACCGGCGGAGCGGGCCGAAGGTGTCACGGGCGAGGCGGAACTGAAGGGCGTGGGCGGCGGGCGGCGCCCGGGTCGGCCGGTGGGGGCTGAGCGGTATAGCCGGCGGGGCGGGGCCCGGTCGGACCGTGGCCCTACGACCGCCGACCGATGCGGGGTGCCGTGGAACCCGTTAGCGTCCCCGACATGAAGATCGACAAGCAGCCCCGCGACCCCGCACAGCGCAAGCAGGACGCTCTCGCCCGGCTGGAGCGGGAGATGGACGTCTGGGTGGCCACGGCGGACGCCGACGGGGTGCCCTGCCTGGTCCCCCTCTGGTTCCTGTGGGACGGCGAGGCGCTGTGGCTGGCGACGCGGCTGAAGACACCGACCGGCCGCAATCTGCGGAATGCCGGGCGGGCCCGGCTGGCGCTCGGGGACACGCAGGACGTCGTGCTCGTCGACGGTGAGGTGGAGATGTTCGCGTCGGACACCGTGCCCTCGGCCGCCGCGGAGGGGTTCCTGGCGAAGACCGGCTGGGATCCACGGACGGACAGCCTGCCGTACGTCTGGTTCCGGGTGCGTCCGCGCACGGTGCAGGCGCGCAACGGTGTGCACGAGATGCGGGGCCGATATCTCATGCGGGACGGCGACTGGGTCGTGTGAGGCATACCGCCGTTCGACATTTCGTGTGCGCACGGGAGTTACCTGAGAGTAATCCCCGGTGGTTGGATGTGCGGCGCCACTCAACCCCCTTCACCCTCAGGGAGATCCAGTGACGACCTTCGCACCGCGCCGCACCCTGGGCGCGACCGCACTCGCAGCCGCCCTCGCGGCCACCGCCGCACCCCCCGCGACGGCCGCCGAACCGACCCCGCCCGTACGGGTGTTGACGTACAACACGTTTCTTTTCAGCAAGGCCCTCTACCCGAACTGGGGCCAGGACCACCGTGCCGCCGAGATCGCCAAGGCGGGCTTCTTCCACGGGAACGACGTCGTGGTGCTCCAGGAGGCGTTCGACAACTCCTCGTCGGACGCGCTGAAGAGAGCCGCCGCGGGCGAGTACCCGTACCAGACGCCGGTCGTCGGGCGGACGAAGGACGGCTGGGACGCCACCGGCGGTGCCTACTCGGCGACGACGCCGGAGGACGGCGGGGTCACTGTGCTCAGCAAGTGGCCGGTCCTGCGCAAGGAGCAGTACGTCTACAAGGACGCGTGCGGTGCGGACTGGTGGTCGAACAAGGGCTTCGCGTACGTGGTGTTGAACGTCAACGGCAGCAAGGTGCACGTCGTCGGCACGCACGCCCAGTCGACCGACCCCGGCTGCGACGCGGGCGAGGCTGCTGCCATGCGGAGCCGGCAGTTCAAGGCGATCGACGCCTTCCTCGACGCCAAGAACATCCCCGCGGGCGAACAGGTCCTGGTCACCGGTGACATGAACGTCGACTCGCGCTCGCCCGAGTACGCCTCGATGCTGGCGGACGGCGGCCTGGTGGGCGCCGACGCCCGCACCGGGCACCCGTACTCCTTCGACACCCAGGACAACTCCATCGCCCACGACCGCTATCCGGACGACCCGCGCGAGGATCTGGACTACGTCCTGTACCGCACGGGTCATGTCCGGCCGCCGGTCTGGAAGAACGAGGTCGTCAAGGAGGCGTCGGCGCCTTGGACGGTGTCAAGCTGGGGCACCGACTACACCTACACGAACCTGTCCGACCACTATCCCGTGGTCGGGTACGGGGGCTGATCAGTCTCCCTGTGTGTGCAAGGAGTTGAGGCGGGACAGCTCGTCCTCGGTGAGGCGGATGGCGGCCGCCGCCACGTTCTCGGTCAGGTGGTCGGGGTTGCCGGTGCCGGGGATGGCGAGGAGGTGCGGGCCCTGGTGCAAGGTCCAGGCGATACGGATCTGGGCGGGGCTCGCACCGTGCGCCCGCGCGACGGCGAGCACTTCGGCGTCGTGGTCCGCGGTGGCACCGTGCTCGCCGGCGTCACCGGCCACCGCGTAGAACGGGACGTAGGCGATGCCCTGTTCACCGCAGATGCGCAGCAGTTCGTCGGGGTGGTCCAGGGCATAGCGGTTCTGCACGCTGACCACGGGAGCGATGGCCTGGGCCTCGGCGAGATGGTGGGGTTTGACGGCGGAGAGGCCGAGGTGGCGGATCAGGCCGGCCTCGCGCAGTGCGGCCAGGGCGCCGAAATGCTCGGCGACGGAGTCCTGGCCCATGCGGCGCAGGTAGACCAGGTCGAGGTGGTCGCGGCCCAACTGCCGCAGGTTCTCCTCGACATGGCCGCGCAGGTCCTCGGGGCGGGCGGAGGTGCCCCACTCCCCCGTCCAGTCACGGAAGGGGCCGACCTTGGTGGCGATGGCGAGGTCGTCGGCGTACGGCGCGAGCGCGGTGTTGATGAGTTCGTTGGCGGAGCGCAGGGCGGAGAAGTAGAAGGCGGCGGTGTCGATGTGGTTGACGCCGAGCTCGATCGCCCTGCGCAGCACGGTGATCGCCTGGCGCCGGTCGCTCGGTGTGCCGTGGTGGAAGGCGGCGCTGCCCGTCACCCGCATCGCGCCGTAGCCGAGGCGGTTGACGGGCAGGTCGCCGAGTTTCCAGGTGCCCGCGGCGTCCGCGGTGATCGTTTCGGAGGTCATCAGCGGAGTGTCACACAGGGTTCGCGGGTGGACGAACCCTTTGCCGACTCATGGGTCAGCCGCTCGGGTCAGCCGTCCCAGGACCAGTCCGCCACCTCCGGCAGATCCGTGCCGTGCTCGCGGATCCAGTCGTGGTGGCGCAGCCGGGTGTCCTCCATCTCCTGGCGTACGGCGGTGGCGCGGACGGCGAGGCCGGGGACACGGTCGATGACGTCCATGACGAGGCGGTAGCGGTCGAGGTCGTTGCGGACGACCATGTCGAAGGGGGTCGTCGTGGTGCCGATCTCCTTGTAGCCGCGGACGTGCAACTGGGCGTGGCCGGTGCGGCGGTAGGCGAGGCGGTGGATCAGCCAGGGGTAGCCGTGGTAGGCGAAGATCACCGGCTTGTCCCGGGTGAAGAGGCCGTCGTACTCGAAGTCGCTCATCCCGTGCGGGTGTTCCTCGCCCGGCAGCAGCCGGGCGATGTCGACGACGTTCACGACACGCACGGCGAGGTCGGGAAGGTGACGGCGGAGCAACTGGGCGGCGGCCAGCACCTCTTGGGTGGGGACGTCGCCCGCGCAGGCCAGCACCACGTCGGGTTCGCGGGTGCCGTCCTCGGTGCCCGCCCAGTCCCAGGCGCCGAGTCCGCGGGCGCAGTGGAGACGGGCCTGGTCCATGGACAGCCAGTCGTAGCAGGGCTGTTTGCCGGCGACGACGACGTTGACGTAGTCGCGGCTGCGCAGCACGTGGTCGGCGACGGAGAGCAGGGTGTTGGCGTCCGGCGGCAGGTAGACGCGGACCGCCTCGGGGCTCTTGTTGAGGATGTGGTCGACGAAGCCGGGGTCCTGGTGGGAGAAGCCGTTGTGGTCCTGGCGCCAGACGTGCGAGGTGAGCAGGTAGTTGAGGGAGGCGATGGGGGCGCGCCAGGGCAGTCGGCGGGTCACGCGCAGCCATTTGATGTGCTGGTTGACCATCGAGTCGACGATGTGGACGAAGGCCTCGTAGCAGGAGAACAGTCCGTGCCGGCCGGTGAGAAGGTAGCCCTCCAGCCAACCCTGGCAGGTGTGTTCGGAGAGGATCTCCATCACCCGGCCGTGCCGGTCGAGGTGTTCGTCGACGTCGAGGGTGCCGGCCTGCCAGGCCTTGCCGCTGGCGGCGTAGACGGCCTGGAGGCGGTTGGAGGCGGTCTCGTCGGGGCCGACCAGTCGGAAGTCTCGGCGGTCGGAAGTGGCTTGCATGACGTGCTCGAGCAACTCACCCAGGACGCGGGTGGGTTCGTGGAGAGTGGCGCCGGGTTTGTCGACGGACACGGCGAACCGGTCCAGGGGCGGCAGGGGCAACGACCGCAGGAGGAGGCCTCCGTTGGCGTGCGGGGTGGCGCCGAGCCGGTGCGGTCCGTCGGGGACGTGGGTGAGGAGATGGGGGTGCGGGCGGCCCTGGTCGTCGAAGAGTTCCTCCGGGCGGTAGGAACGCAGCCAGGTCTCCAACTCCCTGAGGTGTTCTGGGTTGTCGCGCACGGCGGACAGCGGGACCTGGTGGGAACGCCAGGTGCCGGCGACGGGCAGGCCGTCGACCTCGGCGGGGCCGGTCCAGCCCTTCGGGGTGCGCAGCACGATCACCGGCCAGCGGGGGCGTTCGGCGGCGTCCTGCTCGCGGGCGGCGTGCTGGATCGCGGCGATGCGGTCGAGTGCGGTGTCGAGGGCCTCGGCCATGGCGCGATGGACGGTGGCCGGGTCGTCGCCGGTGACGTGGAGCGGGTCGTGGCCGTATCCCCTGAGCAGGGCGTCGAGTTCGTCCTCGGGGATGCGGGCGAGGACGGTCGGGTTGGCGATCTTGTAGCCGTTGAGGTGGAGGATCGGCAGGACGGCGCCGTCGTGGACGGGGTCGAGGAACTTGTTGGAGTGCCAGGACGCGGCCAGCGGGCCCGTCTCGGCCTCGCCGTCGCCGATGACGCAGGCGACGAGCAGGTCGGGGTTGTCGAGTGCGGCGCCGTAGGCGTGCGAGAGGGAGTAGCCGAGTTCGCCGCCCTCGTGGATCGAGCCGGGCGTCTCGGGGGCGACGTGGCTGGGGACGCCGCCGGGGAACGAGAACTGCTTGAACAGCCGGGCCATGCCCTGCGCGTCCCGGGTGACGTCGGGGTACGTCTCGCTGTAGGAGCCCTCCAGCCAGGCGTTGGCGAGGACGGCGGGGCCGCCGTGTCCGGGACCCCAGATGCACAGGGCGTCCAGATCGCGGGCCTTGATCACCCGGTTGAGGTGGGTGTGGACGAGGTTGAGGCCGGGTGACGTGCCCCAGTGACCGAGGAGTCGCGGCTTGACGTGCTCCGGGCGCAGCGGCTCGGTCAGCAGGGGGTTGGCCATGAGGTAGATCTGGCCGACGGCGAGGTAGTTCGCCGCGCGCCAGTGGGCGTCCAGGGAGGTCAGCTCCTCATCCGTGAGTACGCCGGGCTGCTGCCGGGTGGCGGCGGACATGGATTCCCCTTCCGGTCGGTGTCGGGGTACGGCGGGCGCGTGCGGGTGGCGATGTCCGGATCCACCCTGTCCCGCCGCGCCGGGTACCCGACAGGGCCGACCGGGCTACATGAAGACGGGCCGACGGGTCCACCCGGGAGGCAAGCGGACGCCGTGGGCGCTGCGCGCGGCCGGTGATGACGTGGCCTGACCGGGTGACGACAGGCCACGGTGAGGCCGGGACGGGGCGAGGCCAGGCGGCAGTCAGGCCGGGACGGGGTGACTCCAGCGGCAGTCGGGACGGGACAGGTGAGGCCAGAAGGGGTCGGAGCGGACCGGGGTGGGATCGGACCGGGGTGGGACCGGACTGGGGCCGGAACAGACTGGGGCGAAACCAGACCGGGGCCGGAACAGACCGGGGCGAAACCAGACCGAGGTCGGACCAAACCGGGGCGAAACCAGACCGAGTTCGGACCAGACCGCGGCGAAACCAGACCGGCACGACGCCCGCACCCGCCTCACCGTCTCAGCCCGACAACCCGCACCCGCACCCGCGCCCCGCCGCAGCCCAGCGGCCAACACCCGCGCTCCCGCCACGCCCCGACGGCCCACACCGCCCCACCGTCTCAGCCCGACGGCCCACACCGCCTCACCGTCTCAGCCCGACGGCCCTCACCCCCTCACCGTCTCAGCCCGACGGCCCGCACCCCCTCACCGTCTCAGCCCGACGGCCCGCACCCGCGCCCGCGCCCCGCCCCGCCCCGACGGCCCGCACCCGCACTCCCGCCCCAGCCCAGCGGCCCACACCCGCGCCCCACCCCGACAGCCCGCACTCCCCCTCCGTCTCAGCCCAGCGGCTTGTTCAGGATTGCCTTGCGGTGGCTGAACGTCTCGATCGAGTAGCGGCCGTGGTAGTTGCCCATGCCGCTCGCGCCGACGCCGCCGAAGGGGAGGTCGGAGACGGTGAGGTGGGCGAGGGGGAGGCCGTAGCCGAGGCCGCCGGAGGAGGTTTCGGCGGCGATGCGGGCGCGGGTGTCCTCGGACTCGGCGAAGACGTACAGGGCGAGCGGTTTGTCGCGGTCGTTGATGAAGTCGATCGCGCCGTCGAGGTCCGGCACGGTGACGATCGGGAGGATCGGGCCGAAGATCTCCTCCTGCATGACGGGCGACGCGGGGTCGACGTCCGCGAGGACGGTCGGGGCGATGTACTTCTGGGCGCGGTCGGTGTCGCCGCCCACGACCACGCGGCCCGAGTCGAGCAGCCCGGTGAGCCGGTCGAAGTGGCGTTCGTTGATGATCCGGCCGTACTCGCCGGAGGCGGACGCGTCGGTGCCGTACACCGCCTGGACCGCCTTCGTCAGCAGGGGCTCCAGGGCCGCCGCCGTCTCCGGGTCGGTCAGGACGTAGTCGGGGGCCACACAGGTCTGGCCCGCGTTGAGGAACTTGCCGCGGGCGAGGCGGTCGGCGACGACGGCGAGGTCCGCGTCGGGGTCGACGAACGCCGGGGACTTGCCGCCGAGTTCGAGGGTGACCGGGGTGAGGTGTTCGGCGGCGGCGCGCATGACGATGCGGCCGACGGTGCCGTTGCCCGTGTAGAAGATGTGGTCGAACCGCTCGGCGAGCAGGGCCGTCGTCTCCGGGACGCCACCCTCGACGACCGCGAAGGTCTCGGTGTCGAGGAACTCGGGCAGCAGCCGGGCGAGCGCGGCCGAGGTGGCGGGAGCCAGCTCGCTCGGCTTGACGACCACTGCGTTGCCCGCGGCCAGGGCTCCCACGACCGGCGCGAGCAGCAGCTGGGCCGGGTAGTTCCAGGGCGCGATGACGAGGACGACGCCGAGCGGGTCGTACTGCGTCCAGGCGGTCGCGTCGGCGCCGAGGTGCGCCGGAACCGGCGCGGACTCGGGGCGCAGCCACTCCTCCAGGTGGTCGAGGGTGTGGTCGATCTCGCGGATCGTGAAGTCGATCTCGGTGCGGTAGGCCTCGGTGGAGCTCTTGCCCAGGTCGGCGTGGAGGGCGGCGGCCAGTTCCGCGCCGCGTTCCGTGAGCAGCTCCCGCAGGCGGCGCAGCTGTGTGGTGCGCCAGGCGAGGGGCTTGGTGCGGCCGGTGCGGAAGGCCGCGCGCAGTCGGGCCACGACGTCGGCGGGCTGCTCGGGGGTCGGCTGCTGGTTCACGGTGCCTCACTGGTGCTGCGCGGGCCGCTGGGCACGGCCTCGACGGTTAGATGCAAATGCCAACCTTTTTTACACCGGAATGCATTCCCGTACCACGTACATAACTTTGGGCTACGACCCGATCACACGCGGCTGGTCGCGTCGAGCGTCCCCGCCAGCCGCTCCAGCAGACCCCGCAACAGCTCCTCGTCCCCGTCGCTCAGCGCGGGCCAGTCGGCGCGGACCGCGCGGTCGACGCGCCGCCAGTACTCCTGGCCGCGCGGGGTGAGGTGGGCCAGGATGCGCCGCCGGTCCAACGGGTCCACCCGGCGGTGGACGAGGTTCTGGTCGACGAGGTGGTCCACGAGCTTGGTCAGCGTCGGCGCCGGCAGGAAGGCGGCCTCGGCCAGCGCCGTCATGTGGTGCCCCTGCCCGTCGGAGAGCAGCCCGAGCACCCGCCAGGCGTCGAGCGAGCAACCCTCCTCGTCCAGCACCGCCTGGAGGCGTCGCGCCGCCAGCCGCTCGGCCCGGGTCAGAAGCTGCACCAGGTCTCGGGGCTGACGCGGTGATGAGGGGGGCATCGCGCTCCTAGGTCACGGGGTGCGTACATCGTATGAGACAGGCTGGAGTTCACCGGGCGGACCCGAAATCATGACGTCATGTTCCGGCCCCGTCCGCCCGCCCCCGACTGGTTCACCGCCGACGCCTCCGTGCTCGGCGTAGCCCTGGTCTTCCCGTTGCAGGGTCCGGCCGGGATCTTCGGGCCGACCTGCGAGTTGTGCGCGCAGCTGGCGGCCGAGGAGGTCAACCGGGCGGGCGGGGTCCTCGGGCGGGAGCTGAGGCTGCTGCCGGTCGACGGGGGTGCCTCGCCGCGGGAGATCGCCGACCATGTCGAGGCGCTGGTCGACCTGGGGGTGGTGCAGGGGGTCACGGGCTGGCACATCTCCTCGGTGCGGCAGGCGCTGGCGCCGAGGATCGCCCATCGGGTGCCGTACGTCTACACCGCCCTGTACGAGGGCGGCGAGCACACCGCCGGCGTGTTCCTGACGAGCGAGACACCGCGCGACCAACTGCGTCCCGCCATGGGCCTGTTGGCGCACGAGCGCGGGGTGCGCCGCTGGTTCGTCGTCGGCAACGACTATGTGTGGCCGCGGCGTACGGCACGGGCGGCGCACGGGTACGCCCGCGAGTCCGGCGGCGTGATCGGCGGCGAGGTCTATCTCCCGCTCGGCACCCATGACTTCGAACCTGTCCTGCGGCGCATCGAGCGCTCGGACGCGGACGGGGTGCTGATGCTGCTCGTCGGCAGTGACGCCGTGCGCTTCAACCGGGCGTTCGCCGCCTACGGGTTGCCCGCGCGCTGTCTGCGGCTGAGCACACTCATGGACGAGAACATGCTGATGGCGAGCGGCCCTTCGGCCACGGAGGACCTCTACAGCACCGCGGGCTTCTTCGCCTCGCTCGCCAATCAGGACACTCTCGACCTCCACGGCCAGTACGCCGACCGGTACGGGATCGAGGCGCCCGCGCTCGGCAGTCTCGGCGAATCCTGTTACGAGGGCGTGCTGTTGCTCGCCGCGCTGCTCAAGCGGGCCGGGACGCTCGACGTGACGGCGATCGGGGCGGCGGCCGGGACGGTGTCGTACGAAGGCCCGCGCGGCCTGATGCATCTGCGGGACCGGCATGTGCGGCAGCGGATCTATCTGGCGCGCGCGGACGGGCTGGACTTCGACGTCCTCACGGAGCTCGATCCGCACGGCACCCGCCCTTGACACGTACCCGGCGGCGCCAAGATACTTCCCACAGAAAGTAATTAGAATGCCTCGGGCGAATTGTGATTTCTGTTTCCAAATGCAGATCACACACTGTCCGGGGCGTTTTTTGTTGCCTCCGGGAAAGTCGAGCGAAACACCCCGGAAACAGGGGGACTTGAGTCTGTGGACCGCACTTCAGCAGGCCGTTCACCCTAGGGGGTTGGTTTGTCCAGCGGTTCCGGCAGTTCCCGTGTTCCCCGCCGTGGCTTCCTCGCCGTCGGCGCCGCCCTCACGGCGGTCGTGACGCTCTCCGCGTGCGGCGCCAAAACCGACGCGGCCGGCTCGTCGTCCGACAAGGCGGCGAAGATCGACGTCAGCGGAGACACCGTCAAGGTCGGTCTGCTCAACTCGCTGTCCGGCACGATGGCGATCAGCGAGGTGACCGTCCGCGACTCGCTGAAGCTCGCCATCGACGAGATCAACGCCTCCGGTGGCGTCCTCGGCAAGAAGATCAAGCCGATCAGCGAGGACGGCGCCTCCGACTGGCCGACGTTCGCCGAGAAGGCGCAGAAGCTCATCAAGGAGGACGGGGTCGCGGCCACCTTCGGCTGCTGGACCTCCGCCAGCCGCAAGGCCGTCAAGCCGGTCTTCGAGAAGAACAAGTCGCTGCTGTTCTACCCGGTGCAGTACGAGGGACTGGAGCAGTCGCCGTACATCTTCTACACCGGCGCCACCACCAACCAGCAGATCGTCCCGGCCCTCGACTACCTCAAGGGCAAGGGCCTGAAGAAGCTGTACCTGGTCGGCAGCGACTACGTCTTCCCGCGCACCGCCAACAAGGAGATCAAGGCGTACGCCAAGGCCAACGGCATGACGATCCTCGGTGAGGACTACGCGCCGCTGGGCTCCACGGAGTTCTCCACGATCGCCAACAAGGTGAAGGCGTCGAAGGCGGACGCCGTCTTCAACACCCTCAACGGCGACTCCAACGTGGCCTTCTTCAAGGAGTACAAGTCGGCCGGCCTGACCGCCAAGTCGATGCCGGTCGTCTCGGTGTCGATCGCCGAGGAGGAGGTCAAGTCGATCGGGACGCAGTACCTGGCGGGCCAGTTGACGGCATGGAACTACTACCAGACCACCGCGGGCGCCGCGAACACGAAGTTCGTGAAGGCGTACAAGGCCAAGTACGGCCAGGACAAGCCGACCAGTGACCCGATGGAGGCCGCCTACACCTCCGTCTACCTGTGGAAGGCCATGGTCGAGAAGGCAAAGTCCTTCGACCCGGAGAAGGTGAAGGCCGCCTCCGACGGCATCACCTTCGACGCCCCCGAGGGAACGGTCACCGTCGACGGCGCCACGCAGCACGTCTACAAGACCGCCCGCATCGGCGAGATCGGCAGCGACGGCCAGATCAAGGAGGTCTGGAACTCCGGCAAGCCGGTCAAGCCGGACCCGTTCCTCAAGGGCTACTCCTGGGCCTCCGGCCTGTCCTGACCGACCGTCATCCCCCGCGGGGTCCTCAGGGGCCCCGCGGCGGCCGTCCTCCGGAGCCGCCTCATGACCGTGATCCTCGGTCAGACCTTCACCGGCATCAGCATCGGTGCCGTCCTGCTGCTCATCGCGCTCGGTCTCTCGCTCACCTTCGGCCAGATGAACGTCATCAACATGGCCCACGGCGAGTTCATCATGGCGGGCGCCTACACGACGTACGTCCTGCAGAAGTCCATTTCGAGTGCGGGAATTTCGCTGCTGGTCGCGCTTCCCGTCGCATTTCTCGTCTCGGGCGCGCTCGGCGCGTTGCTGGAATGGCTGCTGATTCGCCGCCTGTATCTGCGGCCACTCGACACTCTTCTCGTCACCTGGGGTGTCTCGTTGATGCTCCAGCAACTCGCCCGGGACATTTTCGGCGCCCCGAATGTGCAGACCCGCGCGCCGGACTGGCTGACCGGCAACATCACCGTCATCGGCGGCGACGACCCGCTCACCTTCGCCAACAGCCGCCTGTTCATCCTGGGGTTGGCGGTCGCGGCGGTCGTCGCGCTGTCGCTGACGCTGCGCCTGACGCCGCTGGGGCGGCGCATCCGGGCCGTGGTGCAGAACCGGGACCTCGCCGAGGTGTCCGGCATCTCGACCTCGACCGTGGACCGTACGGCGTTCTTCCTCGGCTCCGGGCTCGCGGGCGTCGCCGGGGTCGCGCTGACGCTGGTCGGGCCGATCGGGCCGACGATGGGCACCAACGTCATCATCGACGCCTTCCTGGTGATCGTGGTCGGCGGCATCGGACAGCTCAAGGGCACGGTCATCGTGGCCTTCGTACTGGGTGTGCTCCAGTCGGTCCTGGAGTACTCCACGACCGTCAGCGTCGCCAAGGTGCTGGTGCTCGTCGCGATCGTCGCGTTCCTCCAGTGGCGGCCCCAGGGGCTGTACACGCTGCGCACGAGGAGTCTCGTATGAACGTCCTCAAAGGCCGCTCGGCACGGGCGTGGGCGGGGTTCGCCGGTGCCGCGGTCGTCCTCTTCGCGATCGCCCCGCTCGCGCTGTCGGACTTCCGGCTCGGGCTGCTCGCCAAGTACCTGTGCACGGCCATGGTCGCGGTCGGCATCTGTCTGGCCTGGGGCCGCGGCGGACTTCTGACGCTGGGGCAGGGCGTGTTCTTCGGGCTCGGCGGCTACGCCATGGCCATGCACCTGAAGATCGCCGACGCCGGGCCCGGCAACCTGCCCGACTTCATGCAGCTGTACGGCACGGCCACCGAACTCCCCTGGTGGTGGAAGCCGTTCGAGAACCCGCTGTTCTCGCTCGCCGCCACCGTGCTGCTGCCGATGGCCGTCGCCGCGCTGCTCGGCCTGTTCATCTTCCGGCGCCGGGTCAAGGGCGCCTACTTCGCGATCCTCAGCCAGGCCCTCGCCGCCGCACTGGCCATCTGGCTGGTCGGCCAGCAGGCCACGACCGGCGGCACCAACGGACTCACCGACATCCAGGGCTTCTTCGGCTACTCCCTCGACGACCCCGTCAACCAGCGGCTCGTGTACTTCGTCATCGCCGCGGCCCTGCTGCTGCTCATGGCGATCGCCCGGCAGCTCATCAACAGCCGCTACGGCGAACTCCTGGTCGCCGTACGGGACTCGGAGGAGCGGGTGCGCTTCCTCGGCTACGACCCGGCGAACGTCAAGCTCGTCGCGTACGTGGTCGCCGCCGGCATGGCGGGGCTGGCGGGCGCGCTGTTCGTGCCGGCGGTCGGCATCATCTCGCCCGCGCTGATCGGCATCGTCCCGTCCATCGAGTTCGTCATCGGCGCGGCGGTGGGCGGCCGGGCCAGCCTGGTCGGCGCGGTGCTGGGCGCGATCGCGGTCGCCTGGGCCAAGACCGCGCTGTCGGAGGAGTTCCCGGCGGCCTGGACGTACTTCCAGGGGCTGCTGTTCATCGTGGCGCTGGCCTTCCTGCCGGGCGGGCTGGCCTCGCTCGCGGTGCTCGTACGGCGGCGCAAGGCATCCCCCGCGCAGAAGACGGCCCCCGTCCCGTTGGGAGAAGCGGCATGAGCGAGCTGGAGATACGCGGGCTGCGGGTCACCTTCGACGGGTTCACCGCCGTCGACGGGGTGGACCTCGACGTCGCCCCGGGCGACCTGCGGTTCCTGATCGGGCCGAACGGCGCGGGCAAGACGACCCTCGTCGACGCGGTCACGGGGCTGGTGAAGGCCGAAGGCTCGGCGAGGTTCGGCGGCGCGGAGCTGCTCGGGCGGCCGGTGCACCGGATCGCCCGGTCCGGCATCGGGCGGACCTTCCAGACCGCCACCGTCTTCGAGGAGTTGACGGTCCTTCAGAACCTGGACATCGCGGCGGGCGCGGGCCGGAGCATGTGGACCATGCTGCGGCGCCGCAGGGACGTCCCGGAAGCGGTCGCACAGGCCATGGAGACGGTCGGTCTCACCGACCTCGCCGACTCCCCCGCCGGCACCCTCGCCCACGGGCAGAAGCAGTGGCTGGAGATCGGCATGCTGCTGGTGCAGGACGTGAAGCTGCTGCTGCTCGACGAGCCGGTGGCCGGTATGAGCCACGACGAACGGCAGGCGACCGGCGAGCTGTTGCAGCGCATCAGCGAGGAGCGCACGGTCGTCGTCATCGAGCACGACATGGACTTCATGCGGTCCTTCGCGCGCAGTGTCAGCGTGCTGCACGCCGGCAAGGTGCTCAGCGAGGGGACGGTGGCACAGGTGCAGGCGGACCCGAAGGTGCAGGAGGTGTACCTCGGGCGCGTGGAGGACACCGCCGTGGTTCAGGAGGCGTGATGCTCGAGATCGACGACGTCCGGGTCGGCTACCACCGCAGCACGGTCCTGCACGGGGTGTCGGTGACCGTCCCGAAGGACGGCGTGGCGGCCGTGCTGGGCCACAACGGCGCGGGAAAGAGCACGCTGCTGCGTGCGGCCGTGGGCCTGCTCGCGCCGGTCAGCGGGACGATCCGGCTGGACGGGGAGGACATCACCCGCCGCAAGCCGCACGAGCGGGTCGCACGCGGGATGGCGTACGTCCCCCAGGGCCAGCAGTCGTTCCCGCATCTCACCACCGCCGAGAACCTCCAGCTCGTCGCCGACGGCCGTAAGCGCGGCAGGGCGGCGGTGGCGGAGGCGCTGGACCTCTTCCCCGCCCTCAGGGCGCTGTCGAACCGTCGCGCCGGGCTGCTCTCGGGCGGCCAGCGGCAGCAACTCGCCATCGCCCGCGCCCTGGTGACGGAACCTCGGATCCTCCTTCTCGACGAACCGACCGAGGGTATCCAGCCGTCGGTGGTCGCCGAGATCGAGGAGACGATCCTCGCCCTCGCGGCTCGGGGCGGGCTGTCGGTGCTGCTGGTCGAGCAGCACGTCGGCTTCGCGATGCGGGCCGCCGGGCGCTACTACGTGCTGGAGGCGGGCCGGGTGACCTCCTCCGGCGAGGGCGGCAAGGAATCGGAGGGCGCGGTGCGCGAGGCGCTCAGCGTGTGAAGCGTTCCAAGAAGGTGCGCTCAGCGTGGAAGCGCTCCACGTAGGCGCGGTCAGCGTGTGAAGCGTTCCAGGTAGGCGCGCTCGGCCGGACTGCGGCTCAGGGCGATGGCGGTCTCGTACTCCTGTCGGGCCTCCGCGTCCCGGCCCAGCCGGCGCAGCAGGTCGGCGCGGACCGCGTGCAGGACGTGGTAGCGGTCGAGGGTGAGGGCGTCGACGAGGTCGAGGGCCGGTTCCGGGCCCTCGACCTCGGCCACGGCGACCGCCCGGTTCAACGCCACGACCGGACCGGGGGCCAGCGCCGTCAACTGGTCGTACAGCTGGAGGATCTGCCCCCAGTCCGTGGGCGGTGCGTCGCTGTGGACGGCCTGGATGGCGGCCTGGATCTGGTACGGCCCCGGCTGGTTGCGGCGCAGACACCGCCGTACGAGAGCGTGCCCCTCGGTCACGAGGGCGCGGTCCCAGTGGTCGCGGTCCTGCTCGGGCAGGGGAACGAGGACCCCGTCGGCGTCCTCCCGGGCCGCCCTGCGGGACTCGACCAGCAGCATCAACGCGAGCAGGCCGGTGGCCTCGGGCTCGTCCGGCATCAGCTCGGTCAGCAGCCGGCCCAGGCGGATCGCCTCCGCGCACAGGTCGGGCGAGCCCTCGTTGAAGATCAGGTAGACGACGGCGAGAACCCCCTTGAGCCGGTCCGGGAGGTCGGCGTCCCGCGGCACCCGGTACGGGATGCGGGCGTCGCGGATCTTCGCCTTGGCGCGGACCAGGCGCTGGGCCATGGTCGGCTCGGGCACCAGGAAGGCGCGGGCGATCTGCGGGGTGGTGAGTCCGCCGAGGAGGCGCAGGGTCAGGGCGACCTGGGCCTGCGGGGCGAGCGCGGGGTGGCAGCAGGTGAAGATCAGTCGGAGCCGGTCGTCGCGCACGGGGCCCTCCTCGGCCGGTGCGTCGGGGGTGTGCAGCAGAGCGGCCTCGGCGTGCCGGGCCTCGCGGGAGGATTCGCGGCGCAGCCGGTCGATCGCCCGGTTGCGGGCGGTGGTGATGATCCAGCCGGCCGGGCTCGGCGGTACGCCGCTCTCCGGCCAGCGCTGCACGGCCGTGGTGAAGGCGTCCTGGACCGCTTCCTCGGCGAGGTCGATGTCGCCGAGGAAGCGGACGAGGACGGCGACGGCGCGGCCGTACTCCGCGCGGAAGACGGCCTCGACGTCGACGGGCCGCGATGTCACTCCTCCGCCTGGTGCATGAACGGGCGCACCTCGATGGGCAGCGTGGTGGCCCAGGTCGCCTTCTTCCCCCACTCCAGGGCCGCGTCCAGGTCCGGGGCCTTGATCAGGCAGATGCCGCCGAGGTACTCCTTGCCCTCGGCGTACGGCCCGTCGGTGATCAGGACGTCGCCGTCGCTGGGGCGCAGCACGGTGGCCGTCTCGGGACCGTGCAGCCCGCCCGCGAAGACCCAGGCGTCCGCCGCGCGCAGCTCGTCGTGGAAGGTGTCGAGGTTGCGGACGATCTCCGCCATGGCCTCGGGTCCGGGCGGCGTCCCGTCGGTCGGGGTGATCACGCTGAGCAGGTAGTACTGCATGACGTCCTCCTTGGCGTCGTGTCGTTCTCTCACCTCCTACACGAACGGCGCACCCCCGGATCGACACCGCGCACGACGAGATCGGGAGAATCCTTCCCATGACCACCTCGCCGCTGATCGCCCGCGCCCGGAAACTCGCCGACACCCTCCTCGTCCCGAACGCGGAGCGGGTCGACCAGGCGGAGGTGCCCGCGAGTCATCTCGACGCGATCCGGCGCTCGGGCCTGCTCGGGGTGAGCGCGCCGGAGGCGTACGGCGGGGCGGACGCCCCCGACGCGGTGGCGCGGGAGGTCCAGGAGATCCTGGCCGGGGCCTGCTGCTCGACCTGGTTCGTCCAGACCCAGCACCACACGCCGGTGCGGATGCTGGCGAAGTCCGAACTCCCGGTGCGTGAAAGCCTGTTGCGGTCGCTCGCGACCGGCGAACTCCTCGCCGGGATCGCGTACGCGCATGTCCGCGCCTTCCCGCGTGTCGTCGTACGGGCCACGGCGGAGCGCGACGGCTGGCGGTTCGACGGGACCGTGCCCTGGTACACGGGGTGGGGGCTGAACGACGTGATGCTGCTCGCGGGGATCACCGACGCGGACGAGATCGTGTTCGCGTTCGCCGACGCCCGCGAGCAGCCGGGGCTGCGGCCCTCGGCCCCGATGCGGCTGGCCGCGCTGACGGCCGCCCGTACGGTCTCCCTGGAGCTGGACGGGCTGTGGCTGCCGGAGTCGTCCGTGCTGCTGCGCACCCCGCAGGAGAAGTTCGCCCTCCTCGACATCCCCCGCAGCACCAACGCCTCCCCGGCCGTCTTCGGTCTGGCGTACGCCGCGCTCCGGCTCGTGGCGGAGGGCGGCGAACCGGAGACGGCCGAGGCACTGCGCGGCCGCGTCGACGAGGTCCGCCGCAAGGCGTACGCATTGGCCGACCACCCCGTCGCACACGAGCACATGGAGGAGCGGCTGGTCCTGCGGACACGGGCGTACGACCTGATGCGGGCGGCCACGACAGCGGCGGTCGTGGCCGGCGGCGGCCGCACCATGGACCTGCGCAGCCCCGCCCAACGGCTGGCCCGCGAGGGGATGTTCCTGCTGATCCAGGGCCAGACGTCGGTCGTGCGACGGGCTCAACTGGACGCGCTGAGGGGCTAGTTCAGGAAATCGAGCAGCGCGGCGGTCAACTGCGCCGGTGCGTCCTCCTGGACGAGGTGACCGGCGCCGGCGATGAGTTCGAGCCGTGCTCCGGGGATGCGGGCGGCGAGTTCGTGACCCTTGGCGACCGGGATCCAGGTGTCGTCCTCGCCCCAGCAGATCAGCGTCGGGATCGCGATCTCGCCGTACCGGTCCTCGATCTCGTCGGTGTACGCCTGGTCCGCCTGGGCGATCTGCCGGTAGAAGGCGGCCTGTCCCTCGTCGCCGAGCCAGGGCTGCACGAGCCGGTCGAGGACGGTGGGGTGCAGGCCGGGGCTGCTGGCCGAGGTGACGTACTCGCGGACCAGGGCTCGGTGCAGTGCGGGCGGGAGCTGCTCGAAGACGTCCGAGGACTTGCCGACGAGACGGAAGAACGGCGAGCCCCAGGGGGCGAGGGCGACCGGGTCGACCAGGGCGAACGCGTGATAGCGGGCGCCGTGCAGCAGATGGGCGCGCAGCGCCACCGCACCGCCGAAGTCGTGGGCCACCACCCGGGGTTGGTCCAGTCCCCAGTGCGCCAGGAGTTCGGTGAAGACCCTCCCCTGGGCCGCCAGGGACACGTCCTGGCCCTCTGCCATCTGCGAAGTCCCGTAGCCGGGCATGTCCCACACGAACACCTGGTGGCGGCGGGCAAGCGCGCGGGCCACGGCACGCCACACGTACGAGGAGAAGGGCGTGCCGTGGTTGAGGACGACCGGCGGGCCACCGGGGTCACCGAGGCTGTCCCAGCGGACCTCCCCGGACGTGCCGCGGTACGTCCTGGTCAGCTGCCACTCCGCCACCGACTCGCTCCTTCCGATGCCCGCCGGCTTCAGCTCGCGAACGGCACCTGTGCCGTGGCGGTGATCGCCTTCCCGGCAGGGTGCTGCCACAAACCCTGGGCGGCCAGCCGCGGGAGCACCCCCTCGCCGAACCAGTACGCCTCCTCCAGGTGCGGATAGCCGGAGAGGACGAACTCGTCGATGCCGAGGGCGTGGTACTCCTTGATCCGCTCGGCGACCTCGTCGTGGCTGCCGACCAGGGCGGTGCCCGCGCCGCCGCGCACCAGGCCGATGCCGGCCCAGAGGTTGGGGTGGATCTCCAGGCCGTCCCGGTTGCCGCCGCCGTGCAGGGCGAGCATGCGCCGCTGCCCCTCGGACTCGCTGCGGGCGAGCCCGGCCTGGACGGACTTCACGGTCTCCGGGTCGAAGCCGTCGAGGAGCCGGTTCGCCTCGGCCCACGCCTGTTCCGAGGTGTCGCGGGTGATGACGTGCAGCCGGATGCCGAAGCGCAGGGTCCTGCCCCGCTTCGCCGCGAGTCCGCGCACCCACGCGATCTTCTCCGCGACCTGGGCGGGCGGCTCGCCCCAGGTGAGGTACACGTCCACGTGCTTCGCCGCGACCTCGCCGGCGATGGGCGAGGAGCCGCCGAAGTACACCTCGGGGACCGGGTCGGGCAACCGGGCGAGCCTCGCGTCCTCGACCCGGAGGTGCTCGCCCTTCAGGTCGACCGTCTTGCCGTCCCACAACCCCCGTACGACTTCGAGGAATTCGTCGGTACGGCGGTAGCGGTCGTCCTTGTCGAGGAAGTCGCCGTAGGCGCGCTGCTCGTGGCTTTCGCCGCCGGTGACCACGTTGAGCAGGAGCCGTCCGCCGGACTGCCGCTGGAAGGTGGACGCCATCTGCGCGGCCAGCGTGGGCGAGACGAAGCCGGGGCGGAAGGCGACGAGGAACTTCAGGCGCTCGGTGTTCTGGCTGACCATCGCGGTCGTCAGCCACGCGTCCTCGCACCAGGCGCCGGTCGGCGTGAGCGCGCCGACGAAGCCGAGGTCCTCGGCGGCCCGGGCGATCTGGCTCAGGTAGGCCACCGTCGGCGGCCGGTCCCGTCCGGAGACGGTGGCCGGGGTGCCGTGGCCGCCGCCGACGACGTGCCGGCTGTCGCCGTTGGTGGGCAGGAACCAGTGGAAGGTGAGGGACACGTGGGGGTCTCCGTTCGGGGGCTAGAGCAGTCCGTGCCGGGGTGGCCGGGTGCCGTTGAGCACGTACCGGCCGATGTGCTGGATCTTCCAGCGGGTCGGGTCGTGCAGGGTGTGGGTGCGGGCGTCGCGCCAGTGCCGGTGGAGGTTGAGGGAGTTGAGGGCGGCGCGGGTGCCGGCCACCTCGAACAGGGCGCTCCCCACCTCCACGGCGGCCTGCGCGGCCTGCACCTTGGCGGCGGCCACGGCGATGGACGCCTCCGCCGCCGAGTCGTCGGTGAGGTCGGCCTGCGCCGCCTGCACGACGCGCCCCGCCTCCCGCAACAGCGCTTCCGCCGACCGGACCTGGAGGGCGAGTTCGCCGAACCGCTGGATCAGCAGCGGGTCCTCGGCGGCCGTCTCGACGCCGCTCTCGAACCACGGCCTGCTCTTCGTGCGCACGAACTCCGCCGCCTCCGCCAGCGCTCCCCCGGCGATCCCGGCGTCGATGGCCGCATGCAGCAACTGCGCGACGGCGCCGTGGAGTTGCGGGCCCTCGAAGGTGAGGTGGTGTGGCAGGATCCGGTCGGCCGGGACCGGCACGCCCGCCAGGCGGACGGTGCCGCTGGCGGTCGTACGCTGGCCGAGGCCGTCCCAGTCGTCGATCACCGTGACGCCCGGCGCGTCGGCGGGCACGTACGCCACATGGAGCTTGTCCTCCTCGGCGCGGGCCAGCACCGGGATCCAGTCGGCGAACAGGGCGCCGGTGGAGTAGTGCTTGAGGCCGTCGAGGACGTAGGAGCCGTCCGGCTGCGGTGTCAGTCGGGTGCGGATGTCCTGCACGTGCCTGGTGCCCGCCTCCGACTGCGCGTTGCCGAAGCGGCGGCCGGCGAGGAGCTCGGCGAAGAAGAACTTCCGCTGTTCCTCGGTGCCCTGACGGCGGATCACGTTGACGTAGGCGAAGTGGCTCTGCGGGATCTGCGCGAGGCTTCCGTCGGCGGTGGCGAGCAGCCGGAAGATCTCGGCGAGGGTGGGCGCGCCGACGTCCGCGCCTCCGTGGTCGGCGGGGACGGTGACGGCGAGCAGGCCGGACGCGGAGAGCCGGTCCAGCTCCGCGCGGGGCAGCCTGCGTTCGGCGTCCCGCACGGAGGCTCCGGCACGGAACTCGTCGGCCAGGGCCGCCGCGACGGCGAGGGCCTCCGCCTCGTCGGCGATCACATGGGCGGTCATCGTCGGCTCAGCTCGCCGCGGCCAGGACCGGGGTGCGGCCGAGGGCGGCCGAGAACTGGTCGACGATCTGGTCGAGGGCGTCGCGGGTGGTGGGGGCGACGGAGAGGGTCCCGTCCTCGTGCGGGGTGATGTCCTTGTCGAGGGTGAACCAGCCCTGCACGATGTGCGCGGCGCCCATCGAGTTCAGAACCGGGCGCAGGGCGTAGTCGATGGCCAGGACGTGGGCGGTGGAGCCGCCGGTGGCGAGCGGCAGCACCGTCTTGCCGGTGAGCGCGTACTGCGGCAACAGGTCGAGCAGCGCCTTCAGGACTCCGGAGTACGACGCCTTGTAGACCGGGGTGCCGACGACGACGCCGTCGGCGCGGGCGAACAGCTCGGTGGCCTCGACGATGGCCGGGTGCTGGAAGTCGGCGCCGAGGAGGGCCTCGGCGGGGATCGTGCGCACGTCGAGCGGGACGACCGTGTGGCCCTGGGCGACCAAGCGCTGGTCGAGGTGGCGCAGCAGGCGGTTGGTGCGGGAGGAGGCGGACGGGCTGCCGGAGACGGACAGGACGGTGGCCATGGGTCCTCTTTCGGGGAGGCGGGGCCGCCCCCGGCGCGCGAGCCGGGGGCGCCCCTGGGGAAGCGGTCAGGAGTACCAGGTGGGTTCGGGCAGTTCGCCCTCGAGGACCCAGCGGCCGACCTCGCGCCGCTTGTAGGCGACGGGGTCGTGGAGGGTGTGGGTGCGGATGTTGCGCCAGAACCGGTCGAGGCCCTCGGCGGTGGTCGTGGACCGGGCGCCGGTCACCTCGAAGACGCGGTTCGCGATCTCCAGGGCGACATCGGTGGCGCGGGCCTTCACGGCCGCCACCCGCACCTCGAAGTCGCCGCGCGTCTTTTCGGTGACCGCGTCGGGGTCGTCGTGCAGCTGTTGTCCCTCGACGGCGACCGCGTCGGCGAGCGCCTCGACGGCCCAGAGCTTGGCGGTGAGGTCGCCGTAGATGTCGATGACGTACGGCTCGTCGACGGCCCGTTCGTGTCCGCCGTGCAGCCAGGAGCGGGACTTGGTGCGGGTGTAGGTTGCGGCCGTCTCCAGGGCGCCGCCCGCGATCCCGAGGTAGAAGTTGACGAAGACCAGCTGGATGGTGGGGACGTTGAGGGTGTTGTACGTGCGCGGCCGGAACTGCTTGTCGACGTAACCGGCCGCCGACGACCACGGCGTCCGCACCCCGTCGAGGGTGACGCCGCCGCTCTCGGTGAGGCGCTGGCCGATGTTGTCCCAGTCGTCGTGGAAGGTCAGGCCCTCGCTGTCGGAGGGCACGATCGCGAAGACGTGCTGGTCGGTGCCTTCGAGGACGCCTTCCAGGACCGTGACGTCGGAGACCTTGCTGCCGGTGGAGAAGGACTTGCGGCCGGTGAAGACGAGGTCGTCGCCGTCCTCGGTGACGATCACGTCCTTGTCGCGGGGGTTGACGGCCCCGCCGAAGAACCAGCGGTGGCGAGCGGCCTCGGCCTCGACGTGCTCCCACTGCTCACGGGTGCCGACCAGCCGGGCGGCCCAGTTCCAGAGGTAGTGGTAGCCGAGGAGCTGGCCGATGGAGCCGTCTGCTTTGGCGACCTCGCGGACGACCCGGTACGCCGTGGTCCAGTCCTGGCCCGCGCCGCCGTGCTCCGTGGGGCCGAGCAGGGTGACGAGGCCGGCGTCCTTGAGGAGCTGGACCTCGGCGTACGGGGTGGCGCCGGCCCGGTCGCGGGCGGCAGCGTCGGTGGCGAGGACGGCGGCGACCTCGGCGGCGCGGGCGATCCAGTCCTGGGCGGTCTCGGGGGCGGGACGGTGCTGCCAGTCGGTGTGCGTGACGGTGCTCATGTCGGTTGCCTCCTCAGACCTGGGCGGGGACGGACTCGGGGAGCTGGGCCTCCAGTTCGCGCACGAGCGGCAGGACGCGCTCGCCGAAGTACTGGACCTCCTCGTGGTAGTGGAGGAAGCCGAGGAGGAAGAGGTCGACGCCGAGCTTCTTGTAGGCGACGATCCGCTCGGCGATCTGCTCCGGGGTCCCGATGAGCCCGGTGCGGAAGCCGTCGTTGTACTGGACGAGGTCCTCGAAGGAGGAGTCCTGCCACATGCCCTTCTTGTCGCCGGTGGACTGGCCCGCCTGCTTCACGGCCGCGCCGAAGCCCTCGACGGCCTCGGTGTCGGCCTTGGCGACGATCTCGCGCAGGGTGTCGCGGGCCTCGGCCTCGGTGTCACGGGCGATGAGGAAGCCGTTGAGGCCGAACTTCGGTGCCGTACGCCCCACTTCGGCGGCCGCCTTGCGGACGTCGGTGATCTGCTCGACGACCCCGTCGAAGTCCTTGCCGTTGGAGAAGTACCAGTCGGAGACCCGCCCCGCCATCTGGCGTGCGGCGGTGGAGTTGCCGCCCTGGAAGATCTCCGGGTGCGGTCGTTCGGGGGTGTTGAGGGGCTTGGGCTTGAGGGAGAAGTCACGCAACCGGTAGAAGTCACCGGCGAGTTCGGTGTGGTCCTCGGTCCAGATCTGGCGCAGGGCGCGGATGAACTCCTCGGAGCGGCGGTAGCGCTCGTCGTGCTCCAGCCAGGGCTCACCGAGGGCGGTGAACTCGCCCTTGAACCAGCCGGAGACGACGTTGACCGCGAACCGGCCCTTCGACAGGTGATCGGCGGTGGCGCCGAGTTTGGCGAGGACACCGGGGTGCCACAGGCCTGGGTGGACGGCGGCGATGACCTTCAGACGCTCGGTGGCGAGGAGGAGCGCGAGGCTGAAGCTGGTCGACTCGTGCTGGAACTCGGCGCCGTAGCTGGCCATGTAGCGGACCTGGCTGAGCGCGTAGTCGAAGCCGTTGTTCTCGGCGAGGACGGCGAGTTCGCGGTTGTAGTCGTAACCCCAGTCGGTGCGCTGCTCGATCTTGCTGGTGACGAGTCCTCCGCTGACATTGGGGACCCAGTAGGCGAATGTGACGGGCTCTGCGGGCATGCGGAACTCCTGTTGCGGATGTCGCGGAATGTTTTCGGGCACACGGAATTCAGGAAATGCGCGGGCGCGGTGAATTCAGGCGGGAAAACAGAGGTGACGCGGGGAACCTTGAGCAGTGCTCAGGCCGCAAAGCAACAGGAGGCGCTGGAGACGCGTGCGAGGTCGACATGGCGTCGCCGCGTGAGGTCCAGTCGCATCTTCATGCCATCGATCGTGACAGTCGCCGGTCGGGGCCGTCAAGGTAAACCCGACCGGTCTCGTATCGCGGACCATTGAATTTCACGAAGGTGTGACAGGGAAACCCTTGAACACGCCGGGAAATGGGCCGCATTCTGCCTGGCATGCGCACCGAACAGCTCGAATACATCGCCGCGGTGACCCGGCTCGGTTCCCTGCGCCGGGCCGCGGAGGAACTGCGCCTTTCCCAGCCCGCGTTGAGCGAGACCGTGCGGAATCTGGAACGCGAGCTGGGCGTGGACCTCCTGGAACGCAAACGCTCGGGCGCGACGATGAGCGCGGAGGGGCGGGAGCTGCTGCCGCACATCGTCGACGTGCTGGACGCGGTGGACCGGTTGCGGGCGGCGGCGGGCGAGCAGCACCGCATCAGCCGGATGGTGCGGGTGGGCACGGTGAACGCGGCGACCGTGCCGCTGCTCATCCCGGCCGTGCGCGACTTCCGGGCCTCCCATCCGCACACCCAGGTCGAGGTGGTCGGCGCCCAGCAGTCCGAGATCCACCGGGCGCTGGCCGAGGGCGGTCTGGATCTCGGCCTGGTGAACCACCTGGACGGCGACGACGTGCCGGCGGGCATCGAGTCCACGGAGCTGCTGCGTGGCCGGCCGGTGGTGTGTGTGCGGCCCGACCATCCGCTGGCCGCGCGCTCGGTGGTGACCGTGGACGATCTGCTGGCCGAGCCGCTGATCGGGATGCGGACCGGATATGTCATGCACCGCTATGTGCACCGCCTGCTGCGCGGCCGCGGCCCGTCCTTCTCCTACTCCACCGACGGCGCCGAGATGGGCAAGCTGATGGTGGCCGAGGGGCTCGGGGCGACGGTGCTGCCGGACTTCAGTGTGGTGGGCGACCCGCTGGAGCGGCAGGGCACGATCACCTGGCGGCCGATCGCCGGGGACACGACGCGGGTGCTGCTGATGCTCCAGCGCCGCCGGGCCGAGTCCGTGCCGCGAGCGGCTCAGGACCTGCACGAGATGTTCGTGCGCCGGGCCCGGCGATCGGCGGGGTCCGGCCAGGCCGACGCCGACCGGTGACCTGCGGGTGAGGGGAGCCGGGACAGATCCGGTCAGTCGTCGTCGCCCTGGAGCACCACGAGGAACGCGTCGGACTTCAGGTCCATGACGACCGTCGCGGGTTCACCCTGGGCGCGGCGCTGCGCCGCGTACTCCTCCGCCGGCCACGATCCGCGGGGAGAGCCTGCCGGGAACCGCTCCAACACCTTCGCACCCATAGTGGCGATCACCTCCGACATCGATCTTCCGTTCCCTACGACGGCGTCGTGACGGTCCACCGTCGTACGGTCCGGTTGCCCGGGAACGCCGCGAACAGTCCACCGCATGTCAGTCGGCGTCAACGGCGCTCCGTCCATGGCCCGTCGGGAACGCCCCCGCCCCGGGCCACCAGGCGACGGCCCCGAGATCGCGGGTCAGGGCCGGCACGAGCAGTGAGCGCACCACCAGCGTGTCGAGGAGCACGCCGAAGGCGACGATGAAGGCGATCTGCACCAGGAAGGCCAGCGGGATCACCCCGAGGGCCGCGAACGTCGCGGCGAGCACCACGCCCGCCGAGGTGATGACTCCCCCGGTGCCCACCAGTCCGCGCAGCACACCTTGGCGCACCCCGTGCCGCAGGGCCTCCTCCCGCACCCGGGACATCAGGAAGATGTTGTAGTCCACGCCGAGCGCCACGAGGAACACGAAGCCGTACAGCGGCACGGACGGGTCGGTGCCGCCGAAGCCGAGGAGGTGTTCGAAGACCAGGGCCGAAACCCCCAGCGTGGCGAGGAAGTTGAGCGCGACGGTCGCCACCAGCAGCGCCGGCAGCAGCAGGGAGCGCAGCAGCAGGGTGAGGATGACGAAGATGATCGCGAGGACCACCGGGACGATCAGGGTGCGGTCCCGTTCGGCGGTGCGCAGGGTGTCGTACTGCTGGGCCGTGTAGCCGCCGACGAGGGCGTTCGCGCCGGGCACGGCGTGCAGGGCCGCCCGCAGCCGCGCCACGGTGTCCTTGGCGGCGTCGCTGTCGGCGGCGGACGCCAGGGTGACGTCGATGCGGACCCGTCCGTCGACGACCAGCGGGGTGCCGCCCGGCTGCCCGTTCCCGGTCACTCCGGCCGCGGCGGCGACGCCCTTGGTGGCGCGGGCGGTGTCGACGACGCGGTCGAGGCGTTCGGCGTCGGCGATGACGACGGTGGGGTTGCCGGAGCCGCCCGGGAAGTGGCGTACGAGGGTTTGCTGGGCGGTCACCGACGGGGCGTCGTCGACGAAGGTCTCGTCGAGCGCGACGCCCCGGGACGCGAGGGTCGGCGCGAAGGCGGCGCAGGCCAGCAGCGCGACGAGGGAGCCGGCCCAGACCTTGCGGGGCGCCCGGTCCACCAGGGAGGCGACGCGCCGCCAGACGCCGCGGCCGGCGTCGGGACGGGGGGCCGCGGGCCAGTAGGCGGCACGGCCCAGCAGGACCAGTACGGCGGGCAGGAAGGTGAGCGTGCTGAGCACGGCGCAGCCGACCCCGATCGCGCCGACCGGTCCGAGCGCCCGGTTGTTGGTCAGGTCGCTGATCAGGAGGGCGAGCAGCCCCAGGGCGACCGTCGCGGCACTGGCCACGATCGCGCCCCAGGACTGCCGCAGCGCGGCCCGGGCGGCCGTGAACCGGTCCCGGTGGACGGCGAGTTCCTCCCGGAAGCGGGCGGTCAGCAGCAGGGCGTAGTCGGTGGCGGCGCCGATGACGAGGATCGACAGGATGCCCTGGACCTGGCCGTCGACGCGGACCACCCCGCGGTCGGCGAGCGCGTAGACGATCGCGCAGGCCAGGCCGAGGGCGAGGACGGCGCCGACGATGATGACGAAGGGCAGGAGCACGCTGCGGTAGACCAGCAGCAGGATCACCAGGACGGTGATCAGCGCGACGGCCAGCAGCAGCCCGTCGATGCCGGCGAAGGCGTCGGAGAGGTCGGCCTGGGTCGCGGCGGGACCGGCCAGCTGGACCGTGGTGCCGGGCACCCGTTCGGCGGCCGTCCGGACGCGGTCGAGGGTCTCGGGGAGCCGCTCCCCGAGGTCGGGCCGGAGCTGGACGACTCCTTCGAGGGCCTCGCCGTCCTTCGAGAGCAGCGCGGGCGACACGTCCCCGACCACGCCCGAGGCACCGGTGAGGGAGGCGAGCGCGCGTCCGGCCGCGGCCTTCCGGTCGTCGACCCGGCCGTCGGCCGCGTCGGTCCAGAGCACGATCACCGGCAGGGTCTCGTCCTGCTTGAAGGCCCGCTGGGCGGTGACGACCTCGGTGGACTCGGCGCTACGGGGCAGGAAGGCCGCCTGGTCGTTGGTGGCGACCTCGCCGAGCCGGCCGGCGAAGGGGCCGAGGATCCCGCCCACTCCCAGCCAGACGGCGAGCAGCAGGAGCGGCACGAGGAAGCGGCCTCGGCGCGGGGTGAGGGACATGGTTCTCCAAGCTGGTGGGCAGATACCTCAATGGGAAAGAATCTCAATCATTGAAGTTTCTGTTCACAGCGGGTCCCCGGATGCAGCGGTTGCGGTGTTTTCGCTGCGCACGCGCGCAGGTCAGGCGCCGCCGGACCGGAGCAGGGACAGCTCCTCGTTCATCGCCGCGAGGAAGCGGGCGACGACCGCCAGCTCGTCCTGCGTGAAGCGCTGCCGCGCCTCCTCGGCGGCCCGGGCCAGCGGGCGGAAATAGGTGCGGGCGGCGACCCGGGCGTCGGAGGCGTAGTACAGGTGAACCACCCGGCGATCACTGCTCTCCCGGACCCGCCGGATGTGCCCCGCGCTCGCCAGCCGGTCCACACAGGCCGTGACGGCCCCCGAGGTCAGCCCGAGATGCTCGCGCAGCCGGCCCGGCGTCATCGGCTCGTCGGCGTCCAGGATCGCCGCCAGCGCCTGGACGTCGGTGGCGTGCAGCCCTTGGTCACCCGCGAAACCGTGGACCAGCCGGTTGATCTCACCGTTCATTCGGCGCAACTGGACGGCCAGGGACTGGAGGTCCGTCCCCGGCGGGGCAGGGGACCCTCCCGGCGCTGTCGCCTGCGGCTTCGGTTCGTCTGCGGTGACCACATCGGAAGCCTATAGAAGGACCGCATCCGACACGGCCCCGCGCAGGGAAGTGATCACAGGGGCACGCACACGAAGGGTCTGCGGCACATGAACGACGAACACACCGCAGCGGCGCCGCGCTGTCTGGTGACCGGCGCGACCGGCTACATCGGCGGCCGGCTCGTGCCCGAGCTGCTCACCGCCGGGTTCCGGGTGCGCTGCCTGGCCAGGTCGCCCGGAAAACTCCGCGACCAGCCGTGGTCGGGTGACGTGGAGGCCGTACGCGGGGACGTGCTGGACGCCGACGCCGTCGCCGAGGCCCTGCGCGGCGTCGACGTCGCCTACTACCTCGTGCACGCACTGGGCACCGGCGACACCTTCGAGGAGACCGACCGGCGGGCCGCCCGGATCTTCGGCGAGCAGGCCCGTGCCGCGGGCGTGCGCCGCGTCGTCTACCTGGGCGGGCTCACCCCCGCGGACGTGCCCGAGCGCGAACTGTCGCCGCATCTGCGGTCCCGGGCCGAGGTGGGCCGCATCCTGCTGGCCTGCGGGGTGCCCACCACCGTGCTGCGGGCCGCGGTCGTCATCGGTTCGGGCTCGGCCTCCTTCGAGATGCTGCGCTACCTCACCGAACGCCTGCCGGCGATGGTGACCCCGAGCTGGGTGCGCACCCGCATCCAGCCGGTGGCGGTGCGCGATGTGCTGCGGGCCCTGGTGGGCAGCGCCCGGATGCCGTCCGACGTGAGCCGCGCCTTCGACATCGGCGGCCCGGACGTGCTGACGTACCGGGAGATGATGATCAGGTACGCGGCGGTCGCGGAGCTGCCGCGCCGGCTCATCGTCTCCCTGCCCATGCTCAGCCCCGGCCTGTCCAGCCACTGGGTCGGGCTGGTGACGCCCGTACCGGCGTCCATCGCCCGTCCGCTGACGGAGTCCCTGCGGCACGAGGTGGTCTGCCAGGAGCACGACATCGCCCGGTATGTGCCGGATCCGCCGGGCCACCCGATCGGCTTCGATGAGGCGGTCCGGCTGGCCCTGCGCCGGGTCCGCGACGCGCAGGTGGCGACCCGCTGGTCCTCGGCGTCCGTGCCGGGCGCCCCCAGCGACCCGCTGCCCACCGACCCCGACTGGGCGGGCGGCAGCCTCTACACCGACGTACGGGAGATCGACGTCGACGCCCCGCCCGCTGCCCTGTGGCGGGTCATCGAGGGGATCGGCGGGGAGAACGGCTGGTACTCCTTCCCGCTGGCCTGGGCGTTGCGCGGCCGGCTGGACCGGCTCGTCGGCGGGGTCGGACTGCGCCGGGGGCGCCGGGACGCGGCCCGGCTGCGGGTCGGCGACTCGCTGGACTTCTGGCGGGTCGAGGAGATCGAACCGGGGCGGCTGCTGCGGCTGCGCGCCGAGATGCGGCTGCCGGGTCCGGCCTGGCTGGAGATGTACGCCGAGACCGACGACACCGGCCGCACCCGCTACCACCAGCGGGCCCTGTTCCACCCCCGCGGCCTGCTCGGACACCTCTACTGGTGGAGCGTCTCCCCGTTCCACGCCCTCGTGTTCGGCGGCATGGCCCGCAACATCGCCCGCGCCGCGGCCCGGGCGGAGGCCGAACCCGCGCACCGCACCTCCCCCACCCGCTGACCCCGTCGCCCATACCCCTCCCCCTCCCCCGGAGCTCGCGCCATGCACGTCTCGATCGTCCTGTTCACCTCGGACCTCCGCCTCCACGACCACCCTCCGCTGCGGGCCGCGAGCGAGGCGCGGCACGTGGTGCCGCTGTTCGTGCGCGACCGGGGGGTGACGGACGCCGGGTTCGCCGCCCCGAACCGGCTGGCCTTCCTCGCCGACTGTCTGCGCGACCTCGACACGGGCCTGCGCGAGCGGGGCGGCCGTCTGGTGGTCCGCAGCGGCGACGTCGTCGAGGAGGTCTGCAAGGTGGCCACGGAGACGGACGCCGACGAGGTGCACATGGCGGCCGACTTCAGCGCCTACGCGCAGCGACGTGAACAGCGGCTGCGGCGCGCCCTGGAGGCGGACGGCCGCCGTCTGCACGTTCACGACACGGTGACCTCGGCGGTCGCCCCGGGCGCGGTGGCCCCGGGCGCCTCCGACCACTTCGCCGTCTTCACCCCGTACTTCCGGCACTGGAGCGGCGTACGGCTGCGGGAGCCGATGGCCGCGCCGCGCACCGTCCGGGTCCCGGATGGGGTCGGCTCGGAGGAACCGCCCTCGCGCACCGGGCTGTCGGGGGTCTCGGCGGGCCTGGCGGCCGGCGGTGAGGCGGCGGGCCGGGAGCGGATGACGTCCTGGCTGCGCGAGGGCGTCGGCGCGTACGAGGTCCAGCACGACAACCTGGCCGGCGACGCCACCTCCCGCTTCTCGCCGCACCTGCACTTCGGCACCCTCTCCGCGGTCGAACTGGTCCACCGGGCCCGCAAGGTCCGCGGACCGGGCGCCGAGGCCTTCGTACGGCAGCTCGCCTGGCGGGACTTCCACCGTCAGGTGCTCGCCGTGCGTCCGGCCGCCGCCCTCGCCGACTACCGCACGAAACACGACCGTTGGCGGTCCGGACGTACGGCCGACGAGGACGTCGAGGCCTGGAAGGAAGGCCGCACCGGCTACCCCGTGGTCGACGCGGCGATGCGCCAGTTGCGTCATGAGGGCTGGATGCACAACCGCGGCCGGCTCCTGACCGCGAGCTTCCTCACCAAGACGCTGTACGTCGACTGGCGCGTGGGCGCCCGGTACTTCCTGGAGCTCCTGGTCGACGGCGACATCGCCAACAACCAGCTCAACTGGCAGTGGATGGCGGGCACCGGCACCGACTCGCGCCCCAACCGGGTCCTCAACCCGGTCCCCCAGGCCAAGCGGTACGACCCGGACGGCGCGTACGTACGGCGCTGGGTGCCCGAACTGGGCGATGTGGAGGCACCGTTGGTGCACGAGCCGTGGAAGCTGCGCGGCCTGGACCGGGCGGCCCTCGGCGACTACCCGGACCCGATCGTCGACCTCTCCGAGGGCCTCGCCCGCTTCAAGCGGTCCCGCGGACTCGACTGACGGGGCCCGCGTCAGGAGCCGGTCGCGGCGGCGGACAGCAGCTCGACCGCGTCCTTGAGGGCCGCGGGCCACGGCATCTCGCGCGCCGCCGCGCCCGACCAGCCGGGCCCGCCGAGCACCACCGCCGGCCGTCGACGGGCGCCCTTCACGCCCCAGCGGGTGGTGGCGACATGGCGGGCGAGCGGCAGGTCCGCGGTGGAGCGTCCCTGCGCCCACAGGAACACGGCGGACGGCCCGAGCCGTCGCACCGCGGCGACGAGCGTCTCCCCCGGCACCGCCGCGCCGAACATCCTTGTGGGAACGCCACGTTCACCCAGCGCGGCGTTGAGCGCTTCGAGAGGCAGGGAGTGCTGTTCGCCGGGCGCACAGGCCAGGACGACGGGGCCGGTCGCCGACTGCGGGGCCGCGGGGGCCCGGCGGCGCAGCGCGGTGGAGACATGCCAGGACAGCAGGTGCTCGACCTCGACGTAACGATCGCCGGAGGACGCCCACTTGCGGCCCACCGCGTTCAGGGTGGGCATCATCACCTCCTGCCAGGCGGCGACGACGCCGTACTGCTCCACGGCCGCGGCGAGCAGCTCCTCGATGGCCGGGGCATCGAGCCGGACGGCGGCGCGGGCCAGCCCCCGCGCCTCCTGGCGCACGTCACCGAGCGGCAGAGCGCCGGCCGCGCGCGAGCGCGGCGTCTCCCGGGCGGGCACCTCGGCGGCCGGGCCGGGACCCCCGGTGCTGGAGCGGGCGGCGCGGGCCGCCTCGGCGGGCGGCACCCCGGACGCGGTCAGCCGGCACATCTCCTCCAGGACCTCGATGTCCCGCGGGCTCCAGCGCCGATGCCGCCCTTCGTCCCGTACGGCCGGCCCGATGCCGTAACGGCGGTCCCAGGAGCGCAGCGTGGTGGGCGACACGCCTAGCCGCCGGGCGAGGGCGCCGGTGGTGAGAGGGACGTGGGCGGTGGGGGCGGCCGGCTCCGCCGTCTCCGTGGGAGTTCGGTGCGCTGGCGACTTACTCATGGCTCCAGCATACGACGCAAAATCGATGCAAGTTGCTGACCTGGAACGACGGATCACACGATGGGCGCACCGGACCGAGTTCCGGTGAGGCGTTCCCGATGGGTGAGGAGCCGTCGTCATGACCGAGCAACTGATCGCCGCCCCGGCGTCCCGATGGGCGCACGGGGAAGCGGACATCACCGACGAGGAGGTCGCCCGGGGTCTCGTGGCGGGCGACGAGGCGTGTCTGGCCGAGGCCTACCGTCGCTGGTCCGGGTTGGTGCACACGTTGGCACGAAGGTCCCTGGGCGACGCCGAGGAGGCCGCGGACGTGACGCAGCAGGTGTTCCTCGGGGTGTGGCGCGGACGCGGGGGTTTCCGCCCCGAACGCGGGGCGATCGGCGGGTGGATCGTCGGCATCACCAGGCGCAAGATCGCCGACGCGCTGTCCGCCCGCACCCGCCGTACGGACCTCGTGGCGGCCGTCGGCTCCGCGTCCGGGCTCCCCGCCCCCGCGGCCGGGTACGCCGAGGCGGTCCTGGACCGGGTCGTCGTGCAGCACCAGCTGGCCAGGCTGCCGGCCGCCCAGCAGCGCGTGCTGCGGCTGGCTTTCTACGCGGACCTCACCCAGACCCAGATCGCCGACCGCACCGGCTGGCCGCTCGGCACCGTGAAGAGCCACGCCCGGCGCGGGCTGCGTCAGCTGCGGGGGTATCTGGAGCAGGACCCGCATCCGGAGCCCTGACAGGGGCTCCCCGGGGACCGCCACCTCGCCCCCGAGAGGACGCAACGGACATCTACACATAAAAGAAAAATAAGAGCAGAATGTACGCAGGCGGCGCTTACCGCACACCGCAGCAGACGCGGTCAGCCTGTGAGTCAGAAGGAGACGAGTCATGGCCAACGTCTCGCCCACCCGGGGTGACATGACCAGCCACCCCGATGTTTCCGAAATGCGGGCACGGTACGCCCGTATGCTCGGCGGTCGCGATGTGGCACTCGTGGACGGACCGGTGTTCCTGCTCGGTCTGTACTGCGCCGTGTCCCCCTGGATACTCCACTACACGACGAGCCAGCCCGCTCTCGTGACGCACAACCTCATCGTCGGCATCGCGATCGGCCTGCTCGCCCTCGGGTTCACCCAGACCCCGGAGCGCATGTACGGCCTGAGCTGGGCGTTCTGCGCGGTCGGCGTCTGGATGATCGTCGCCCCGTGGGTCGTCGGCGACAGCCCGGACACCGGCGTCGCACTCAACAACATCATCATCGGCGGCCTCGCCGTGATCCTGGGGCTGCTGTGCACGAGTGCCGCGGCGAAGAGCGCCCGGACGTGACGGCGGGTCACGAAAGGACGAGAGTCGGCCGGCCCGCGCCTCGCGGGCCGGCCGTTTCGCGCGCGGCTCAGCCGTTGGGCATCAGCCACGGCTCCTCAGGCAGCGGACTGCCGGTCTCCAGGAGCGACTTGAGGTTGGACAGCACCGCCGGCCAGCCCAGGGACACCTCGCCGAGCGCGCCCTCGTCGGGCAGGTCCTCGTGGGTGACCGTGAGGCGGACGATCTCGCCGTGCGACTGGATGTCGAAGGTGACCCGGGAGTACTTGTCGTCCTGCCCCTCGTCCTCGGGCGCGGCCCACCTGGTGACGAGGCGACGGGGGCGGTCGCTCTCCACGACGGTGCCGACGACGTCGGCGATGCCGGAGCCGTCCGTGCGGACATGCTCCCAGCGGGAGCCCTGCTGCCAGTCGGAGACATTGCTGTGCCCCCAGTACGCCGCGGTCAGATCCGCGTCGGTGAGCGCGTCCCAGACCTTCTCAGGGGTGCTCCGGATGTAGGTGACGTACACGAACGTGGGCTTGTCGGCCATGGCTTCCTCGGCTCGTCGCTTCACGGCGCCGAGCGCGCTCAGGCGCGGGCGCTCGAACTTGTCGATCCACCGCTCCTGGATCTCGTGGAGCGGGACCGGGTTGAGGTAGTGCAGCTTCTCCCGCCCCCTGCGCACCGTGCTGACCAGGTTGGCGGTCTCCAGGACGGACAGGTGCTGGGTCACGGACTGCCGCGTCATGGCGATGCGCTCGCACAGCTCGCCGAGCGTCTGACCGTTCTCCTCGTGCAGCCGGTCCAACAACCGCCTGCGCGTCTCGTCGGCCAGCGCCTTGAAGACCGGGTCCAACCCCGGGTCGCTCTCTGATCGCACACTCAACGTTATGCAGGCAATTGCCTGCATGTCAATCGCGGCCAGTTCCGCTCTCCGCGTCCACCCACTGACACCCGCGCGCGTACCGGCGCGTCGCCGGATTCCGTCGCAGGGTTCGCGCCGCGCCGTCAGCGCAGCCGCGCGTCCAGTTCCCGCCGATGCCGGTCGACCCACTCGTACGCGGCCCGCACCTCGTCCACGGCCCCACGCTCGCGCAGCGCGACCAGAGCGGGCTCACCCCGTTCCGCCCCAGCCTCGATGCCTCGCCGGCACCGGTCCTGCCACCACAGGACCGCCTCGACCAGCCCGCCCCCGCCGGTCAGACCGTAGGCCTCCCGGACGAGCCGCATGCCGCGTGCCGCCTCCGCCACGTCCGTCCCGCCCGGCCCGAGGTCCAGGTACTGCCAGCAGACATGCGCCACGTCGTGCACCCGTTCGCCGGGGGCCGCGAGGTCCCAGTCGACGAAGGCCACCGGCCGCCACCCGGTGTCGTCGACCGCGTAGACGGTGTTCTTCGGCGCGAGGTCGTTGTGGCAGACGACGTCCTGGTCGCCCGCCAACGCTGTGCCGTGGGTGAGGTCGTGGAACTCCCGGACGAGCCGGGCGACACGGACGAGCGTCTCGTCACGGCGGGCGGCGGCCCGCTCCTCCGCCGTCACGGCCGCGCGCCCCTCCAGGTAGCCGAGCACCTCCCGGCCCTGCTCGTCCGTCCCCAGCAGCCGGGGAGCACCCGCCCAGCCCCGGTCCGCGAAGAGCGCCAGCAGTTCGCGGACGTGCTCCGATCCGGCCGACGGGGCGCGACGCACGGTCGAACCGATCCGTACGGCCCCGCTGACGGCTCCGCCCTCCAGCGGCATCTCCTCCACGGAAAAGAAGTATCCGGCCCTGCGGGCCGACTGGCACGCTCGGCCCATGGGCCACTCCGAGGTACTGCTCATCGGCGGCCGGGCCGGGGTCGGGAAGACGACCGTCGGCTGGGAGGTCTCCGCGCGACTGCGGGGCGCCGAGGTCGCGCACGCCGTGCTCGACGGGGACTTCATGGGGGCGGTGCACCCCGCGCCCGCCGGGGACCCGCATCGGGCCGTGGTCGCCGAGCGCAACATCACTGCCGTGTGGGCCAATTACGCGGCGCTCGGGTACCGGAGGCTCGTCTACACGAACACCGTGTCCGTGCTGGAGGAGGCGGCCGGCATGTGGCGGCGGGTCATGGGCGACGACGTGCGGATCGTACGGATTCTGCTCACCGCCGACGACGAGACGGCCCGACAGCGGCTGACCGGAAGGGAGTTGGGCTCCGAGTTGGAGCGGGAGCTGCTCGGCAGCGCGCGCAAGGCGCGGATGCTGGACGAGCGCGCGCCCGCCGACACCCTGCGGGTGGTGACCGACGGGCGCACGGTGATCGACATCGCGGCCGAGGTGGTGGCCGCGACCGGATGGGCCACGGCGAGGGTCAGCTGACGTTGAGCGCCGTGTCGTCGATGACGAACGAGGTCTGGAGCGTGGAGCCCTCCGTGCCGGTGAACTTGAGGGTCACGGTCTGGCCGGCGTAGCTCGCCAGGCTGAAGCTGCGTTGGGTGTAGCCGCTCGCGGCGTTGAGGTTGGAGTAGGTGGCCAGGGTGCCGAGGACCGTTCCGGAACTGTTGAGCACCTGCACCTTGAGGGTGTCGTAGGCGGTGCTGGTGGTGGTCTCGGCGGTGTCGACGTGCAGGTAGAAGCTGAGCGTGGCGGTGGTGCAGGCCGACGGGACGGTCACCGACTGCGAGAGCGTGTCGGTGTGGGCGGAACCGTAGCCGTCCAGCCAGGCGTAGTAGGAACCGGAACGGGCGGACTTGCTGGTGGAGTTGGTGATGACACCGCTGCCGGCGCTCCAGGTGCTGTTGCCCGACTCGAAGCCGTTGTTGCCCAGGAGCTGGGCCGCGGTGCACGTGGTACCCCCGCCGCCGCCCCCGCTGCCGCTCGCGCCGGCCAGCCACTCGGTGGCGTTCAGCGCGAGGGCGGCGTTGGTGGCGCCGGAGTCGTTCCAGCCGTCGTAGAGCGTGTTGCCGGACTGGCCCGTGTCGTCGTCGATGGGCGAGCTGTCGCCCCAGAAGGCGACCCGGCCGCTGCCGAAGGTGCTGGTGGCGAAGAAGGCGCCGGTGTTGCCGGAGTAACCGGTGCGGTAGAGAAGGCCCTTGACGGAGGAGTTGTCGGCGGGCTTGAGCGTGGCCGTCGTACCGCTGGCGATCAGGCTCTTGGTGACGGTGCCGAACGAGCCGTGCAGCACCGGGTTGGTGCTGTCGCTGATCGCGCTCGGGTAGTCGGAGCTGATGCTCAGCGAGTCGATGGAGAAGCCGAACGGGTCGGTGGAGTCGACGCTGTTGTCGGTCATCAGGTCGTTGAGGATCTCGACCGCGTCCTCGCCGTCGTTGTTGCGGTCGGCGCCGGTGTGGTCGGAGATCATGAACAGACCGCCGCCGTTCTTCACGAAGTTCATGATCGCCGTCTTCTCGGCGGTCGTGAACAGTGTGTTGGGTTCAGGCAGCACCAGCGTGTCGAAGTTCGCCAGGTCCTGGGCGCCGGAACCGCCGTAGGTGAGGCTGGATCCGGAGGGCAGCGTTTTCAGGCTGTAGTCGCCTGTCTTCTGGAGCGCGACACCCCAGGAGGAGATGGCGCCGGTCCAGTCGGTCTCCGTCGACGGGGAGGAATCCTCGCCCAGGGGGTCGGGCTGGCTGGTGGAGATGATCCAGTCGGCGTTGCCGGCGGTCTCGGCGTGGGCGTTGTCGAACAGGATGCGGTGCGGGGTGGCCGCGGCGGCCGGGGTGGCCGTGGACGTCTCGACCGCGGCACCCGTGACCAGCAGGCCGAGGACCGCGAGGGCGGTGGGGAGTCTGCGTCGGGATCTGGGGAGCGGGGGCATCCGGCTTACCTCCGAGTGGGGTTGGGGAAGGGGCGGGGTGCGGGTGCGGGATCGAGCTACACGCGTAGACGCGGGGCAGATCTGCGCGCGTAGAACTTCGGTCGCGGGAAGCCCTCGACCGACGCCGATTTGAAAGGTACATGGCAGCCGGGGCACTGAACAGACGTCACTTCACACACCCGGTCAACGTTTGACCCCACGTTGGCCGTTGGTTGAAACGGCACGGACTGCTACCCGTTTCCGGGGGCATGTGAACGAGTGCGGGGGCCCGGAGAGGAGGGGTTGGGATGGAGATCTCAGGCATCATCAGCGCCATCGTGATCGGCATCGTCATCGGCGTGCTGGGCCGGCTCGTGGTGCCGGGCCGGCAGCACATCGGCATCCTGCTGACCATCGTCGTCGGCATCGTCGCCGCGCTGCTCGGCTCGGCGATCGCGGCGGGGCTCGACGTGGCCGACACCAAGGGCGTGGACTGGGTCGAATGGCTCATCCAGATCGGTCTCGCCGCGGTGGGTGTCGCGGCGCTCGACCGGTCGAGGGTGCGGCGCTGAACGCAGGAGACGGGTGGATAACCCGTTGCGTACGGGTTGGGGCGGCGGCTAGTTTCCTGGCTCGCCGCCAGAACCCACAGTGACGGAGCCCCGTTGACCCTGCGCATCACGCCCCTGGCCGACCCCGAACCCGGCACGTCGAGCCGCAGGCTGGCCTGGCTCGCCTCGGGCACCGACGGCGCACCGGTCGGGTCCGCCTTCCTCCGGCTGTTCACCAAGGAGGGCCAGCAGCATCTCGCCGAGCTGGAGATCGCCGTGCACCCCGCCGAGCGGCGGCGGGGAGTCGGCACCCGGCTGCTGGACGCCGCCGTGGCCGCGGCCCGGACCGAGGGGCGGCGGTCGGTCATCGCGCAGGCCGAACAGGGCTCCCCCGGCGACGAGTTCCTCGCCGCGCGAGGCTTCCGCCGGGTGCTGTCCCTGACGTACGCGAGGCTCGCGCTCAAGGACGTCGACCTCGCCGCACTCGCCGAACAGGACAGGCCCGGTTACGAGCTGACCGAGTGGGACGGCACGGTCCCCGCCGAACTGGCCCAGTCCTACGCCGACTCGCGGCGCGCCATGGACGACATGCCCATGGACGACACCGACTACGGCACGGTCGTGTGGGACGTGGACCGCGTGGTCGCCGCCGCCGACGCGGTCGCGCGGCGCGGGGACCTGCTGCACACCGTCGCCGCGGTCGACACGGCGGACGGCTCGATCGTCGGCTTCTCGGAGCTGGTGGTACCGGGTGACGGACTCGGCGACGGCCAGCACTACGGCACGGCCGTCCTGCCGGAACACCGCGGCCGGGGCCTCGCCCGCTGGATGAAGGCGACGTCGATCCGCCGGGCCCGCGAGCGGCACCCGGACCTCACCGGGCTCCTCACCGACACCGCGGACGGCAACGCCCCGATGCTCGCGGTCAACGCGGCCCTCGGGTACGTCCCCACGCACAAGGCGGCGGAGTACCAACTGGACCTCTGAACCGCCCTGAAGGGGAGGGACTTCCCGGCTCAGGCCGCCGCCCGCAACGCCGCCAGCCCCTCTCGAGCCGACGGGTACACCGGCGCCCAGCCCAGTTCCCGCTCCGCCTTCGCGATGGACACCCGCAGCGTCGACGCCATGATCGCGTGGGCGTACGCCATCGGCCGCATCATCCACAGCGGCACGGGCAGGGGCTTCGGGAGCCCGAACTCCTCTGCCACGGCGAGGAGATGGGCCCGGAACCCGAAAGGCGTGCGGTCGGCGATGTTGTAGGCCTGGCCGGGGCGGCCGTGCTCGACGGCGGCGACCATCGCGCGGGCCGCGTCGGTCAGCTCGACCCAGGGCACGACGTGACCGTGGTCGGCGGGGGCGGGGAGCTGCCGCTTGCGCAGCATGGGCATGAGATTCTCGGTGCCGCCGGGGCCGTAGAAGGCGCCGTAGCGCAGGGCCACGCCTTCGAGACCGGCGGCCTCGAAGGTCAGCCGTTCCTTGGTGCGCATCCCGGCGAGGTGCCGTTCGAACTCCGGGTTCGTCCCGGGCGGGCCGAAGGGGTCGTCCTCGGTGAGCTCCCGGTCGCCGTGGTCGCCGTAGCCGTAGCCGAAGACCATCGACTCCGCGACGAAGCGGCGCGCGCCGGTCGCCTGCGCGGCCTCGATGAGGTGGGCGGTGCCCTCGATGCGCAGCGCGTCCGTGGTGTACATGTCGCGGTGGCGCAGGGGTGGCTTGCTGAGAGCCGTCACGGCGTGGATCACCGTGTCGAAGCTGTGGCCGTCAACGGCGCGAAGCACGGCCTCGCGGTCCAGGAGGTCGGCGCGCACGTCGTTGTCCCGGCCGCGGCCGAGGCCGGTGACCTTGTGCCCGGCCTCGGTCAGAGCATGCATGATGTGCCGGCCGAGGACGCCACTGGCGCCCGCGAGCAGGATGCTCTGGCTCTGGTTCTGGCTGCTGGGGTTGCTCTGGTTCGTCGTCATGACTCTGCGACGGATCGGGAGGGCTGGGATGTGACATCCCGCCCTGTGCCGTGGCTCACGGTGTGTACAGATACGGCGTCGTCGTGGTCAGCGGTTCGAAGCCGAGGCGTTCCAGGATGGGGCGGCTGGTGCTCATGGCGTCGACCTGGAGGTAGCGGTAGCCGCGTTCCACGGCCTCGCGGGCCCGCAGGGCGACCAGGGCGCGGTAGATACCCCGGCCACGCCACGCCTCGACGGTGCCGCCGCCCCAGAGGCCGGCGAACCGGGTCCCGGGCACCAGCTCCATCCGGGCCGCGCTGACCGGGGTGTCCCCGTCCAGTGCGACGACGGCGACCACGGTCTCGGGGTCGGCGGTGAGCTGGGCGAGCAGTTGGTGGCGCAGCCGGGTGCTGTCGGTGCCGAAGGCCGCCTCGTGCACGTCGGCCACAAGGTCGACACCGGCCTGGTCGGTGACGGGCAGGACGCGGATGCCCGCGGGCGGCTCGGCGTCCAGGGTGAGGTCGTTGACCTCGCCGATCATCAGGGTCTCCTCGGGCTGCGGGGTGAACCCCGCCGCTCTGAGCCGCTGTCCGAGGTCCACGGGCAGGTCGTGGCCGTAGAGCTTCCATTCGAACTCGTGGCCGAGTCCGGAGTAGTACGCGATCTGCTCGGCGATCGCGGCGTCCGCGCTGCCGGCGTCCAGATCGGACCACACCACGCCGTTCCAGCCCTGCGCGGTGGAGACCTGCCGGACCACCCTCCCCGTCCGTTCGATCCGGGACTCCGGGCTGTCCGGCTGTGCGCCCTCGCGCATGTCCCGGTCGTACAGGGCGAGCACCGCGTCATGATCCATGAGTTCACTCCAGCACCAGGAGGCACCCGGGGCAACACCATTACGGGTCATGATGTCCGGGAGCATCCCGTAGCCGCCCGGTCGAGGAGGGCCGTACGCCATGGTTGTGAAGGACGAGGAGCTGCCGCATCTGCGCCGCTGTGTGGAGCTGGCCACCGAGGCGTTGGAGGCCGGGGACGAGCCGTTCGGCTCGGTCCTGGTGGGCGGGGACGGCGCGGTGCTCGCCGAGGACCACAACCGGGTCGCCTCCGGGGACCGCACCCGCCACCCCGAGTTCGAACTGGCGCGCTGGTCCGCGGCCCACCTGACGCCCGAGGAGCGGGCGGCGGCGACCGTGTACACCTCCGGCGAGCACTGCCCGATGTGCGCGGCCGCGCATGCCTGGGTGGGGCTCGGCCGCATCGTGTACGTGGCCTCCTCCGCGCAACTGGTCGACTGGCTCGGCCAATTGGGCGTACCGGCGGCTCCGGTGCGCGCCCTGCCGGTGCGGGAGGTGGCACCGGACGTGGTCGTGGACGGGCCGGTGCCGCAGCTCGCGGAGGAGGTGCACGCACTGCATCGCCGCTTCCACCGGCGGTGAGGCCCGCGGGGCCCGGGACGCAGCCGTCCGGGTGAGGGGGCTACGACCCGAAAGGCCTCCGGGCCAGGGAGGACGGCCCGGCATCCGACACAGCGGGAGGCGCTTGCCCTTGCTGTTGGCACGTCGGCCGATGGCGGGCCCACATCTCGACGGTCACCGCCGCCCGCAGCCCCCTGCCGCCCACCGTGTACCGCTCCTCGCGATCGGCCTGTCCGACATGATCCGCTGACGGCGGACGGGCGCCGAGGCTCGGCGCGGCGCTTCGGTGAGCACGGGGACGGCAAGGCCCCGGCGACGGCTGGCGCGGCGCCTCGGTGAGTGCGGCGGAGGCCCCGCCGGTCGCCATTCCGGCAGGGTCTTCCGTCGTCCTCGCCAGGACGGGACTCAGCGCGCCGACCCGGGGCGGAACCGCCGGTACAGCGCCGCCCCGCCGAGCAGCAGCGCGGCACTGCCCGCCGCGGCCGGGAGCGTGAGGTCGGTGCCGGTGTGGGCGAGGGAGGCCACGGGCTGCCGGGGCGTGGGCACGGTGGCTTTGGGGCCCGGGTGGGCCTTGGGCGGCGTGTGCGGCTTCGGGGCCGGGTGCTGCGGGGGTTCGCCGGGGGTGTCGCCGGGGGTGTGGACGGACTCGTTGCCGGTGGCCGGGTTGCCGATGCCGACCACGTTCACGCTGTTGCCCGTGATGTTCACGGGCAGATGGACGGGGAGCTGAACGCCGTTGCCGGAGATCACGCCGGGCGAGTCCTGCTCGTCGCCCTCGGCCGTGGCGCCCGCGGGTGCCCCGGAGTCCGCCCCGCCCTCGTTGACACAGCTGTTGCCCGCGGCCGGGTTCAGGAGCCCCACCACGTTCACGGTGTTGCCGCACACGTCGACCGGTACGTGCACCGGCAGCTGGATCGTGTTGCCGGAGATCACCCCGGGCGAGCCGACCGCGGTACCGTCCGCCGACGAATCCGCGTACGCCGGCATCGACACAGCCATGGCGCCGGACACCGTGGCGACGGCGATCACGCCGTTTCGGGTAACCCGTTTCATAGGTTCCCTGCCTTCCAGACTTGGTCACGGGCAGTCGCCCGCACCGGATAAAACGCGGGTGAACCAATCCGAGTTATGGCTTATCGGCCTTTCACCCCATCGAGCGGCACGGTTGTCGAACTAGCAGTAAAACCGTCGAATGCGCATGGAGCGGCGCAGGATAAGGCACTTCATATGATCCCGCCCGTCCGGAGGCGACCCTTCCGGAGGCCGCCTATCGTGAGCGTGGGTGCCGCTCTCCCGGTCCGCGACGGGCGCCCTTGGAGGCATCGATGCTGGCCAAGCTGTCTGGGCGGCCCCTGCTTCGGTATGGCGCCGTCACCGGGGCGGTCGGACTGGCGCTGCTGGGCGCGGGGCTGCCGACGGTGACCACGGACACGGACACGCCGGACCTTTCGCGCTTCTACGACCAGAAGGTCACGTGGTCCAAGTGCAAGGGCCTGGACGCGCCCAAGGACCTGCAGTGCGGCAAGGTCACCGTCCCCCTCGACTACTCCCGGCCCAAGGCGGGCACGCTCGAACTGGCCCTGGCCCGTTATCGGGCGACCGGTGATTCCCGGGGTTCGCTGCTGCTGAACTTCGGCGGTCCGGGCGGCGCCGGCGTCAGCGAACTCGCCGCCGGCGGAGACGAGTTCATGGGCCTGGCCAAGGGCTACGACGTGGTGTCCTTCGACCCGCGCGGCGTCGGCCGGTCCTCGCCCGTCAGTTGCGGGGACGGCACCGACGAGGCGCTGGCGGCGACGGACGACGGTTCCGAGGTGAGCGACGATCCGCGCGCCGTGCTCACGCAGTTGAAGAAGGCCGCCGCCGCGTGCGCCGAGCACTCCGGCCCCGTCCTGCCCCACATCGGCACGGTCGAGGCGGCCCGCGACCTCGACGTGATGCGCCAGGCACTCGGCGACAAGAAGCTCAACTACCTCGGTTTCTCCTACGGAACCCGGCTCGGCGCGGTGTACGCGGCCCAATTCCCCAAGAAAGTGGGCCGGTTGGTCCTCGACGGCGTCGACACCCTGACCGAGCCCATGACGGAGCAGGCCCTGGTGGGCGCCGAGGGGCAGCAGAAGGCGCTGGACGACTTCATCGACTGGTGCGCCGAGGACATCGCCTGTCCGTTCGGCCAGGACCCGCGCAGCGCCCGGGAGCAGGTCGTACGGCTGATCGACTCGCTGGACGAGGACCCGGTGCCGACCGACTGGGGCGGCACCTTCTCCGGCCAGGACCTCGTGAGCGCCATCTCCCAGGCCCTCTACAGCAGAGAGCTGTGGCCGTCCCTGGAGCGGGCGATCGCCCAGCTCGTCGAGGACGGCGACACCCGTGGCGTCCTGAGCTTCACGGGCGGCGGCTACGCGCTGCCGCGCAGGGCGGCCGACGACGACGGCAACGGCAACGGCGAGCTCGCCGACGAGGAGGACGTCCCGCTGGACAACCTGCCGGCCGCGCTGATGGCGATCAACTGCGCGGACGACCCGGACCGCCCCAGCGCCGACGAGATCACCCGGAACCTCGGCCGGCTGCGCGCCGAGTACGAGGAGGTGTCCCCCGTCTTCGGCCGCTACCGCCTGACCGAGGTGCTGATGTGCTACGGCCGGCCCAAGGGCACCGACTACATCCGCGAGGACGTCCGGGACGTCGACGGCCCGAAGATGCTCCTCGTCGGCACCCGCGGCGACCCGGCGACGCCGTACCGCTGGACGGTGGAGACCGCGAAGCGGCTGGGCGACGCCGCCGTGGTGCTCGACAACAAGGGCGACGGCCACACCGGGTACGGCTCCTCGAAGTGCGTGCAGCGCAAGGTCGACACCTTCCTGCTGTACGGCTCCCTGCCGCCCAGCGGCAGCTCCTGCGGCTCGGAGGAGGACGACCGTTGAGCACGCCTCCGCCGCCCTCACCCGGCCTCGGATGAACCCGTCCGCCCCGCTCCTTTCGCCGTTCGCCCCCACCTGCGTTTGACTCGTGGTGTGCGTCGGTTCCTGTTGCTCGTGTGCGTCGCCCTGGCCGCGGTCGGGGCCCTGGCCCTGTGCCTCGCCGTCTCTCCCTGGTGGTGGTGCGCGGCGGGGCCGCTGCTCGCCCTCACCGCGCTCGGCGCCTGGGATCTGGTCCAGGCCCGTCACTCGGTGCTGCGCAACTACCCCCTGCTCGGACATCTGCGCTTCCTGCTGGAGCGGCTGCGGCCGGAGATGCAGCAGTACTTCGTCGAGCGGAACTACGACGGCCGGCCCTTCGACCGTGATGTGCGCAGCATCGTCTACGAGCGCGCCAAGGGCGTGGACGCCGAGGAGCCGTTCGGCACGGAGCGGGACGTGTACGCCGACGGGTACGAGTTCCTGGTGCCGTCGATGCGGCCGGTCGAGGTGCCGAAGGAGGTGCCGACGGTGCGGGTCGGCGGTCCGGACTGCAGGGCGCCGTACGACATGGCCCTGCTGAACGTGTCCGCGATGAGCTTCGGCTCCCTGTCCTCACACGCGATCCTCGCCCTGAACCGGGGTGCCGCGCTCGGGGGTTTCGCACACGACACCGGCGAGGGCGGCCTGTCCGAGTACCACCTGCGGGGCGGCGGCGACCTCATCTGGGAGATCGGGACCGGGTACTTCGGCTGCCGCACCCCCGAAGGGCGGTTCGACGGGCGGGAGTTCGCGGACAAGGCCGCCCTGCCCGAGGTGAAGTGCGTGTCCCTCAAGCTCTCCCAGGGTGCCAAACCGGGGATCGGCGGAGTGCTGCCGGGTGCCAAGGTGAACGCCGAGATCGCGCGGGCCCGGGACGTGCCGGAGGGCGAGACGGTGGTGTCGCCGCCGTACCACCGGGTGTTCGGCACTCCCCGCGAGCTGGTCAAGTTTCTCGCTCTGATGCGGGAGTTGGCGGGCGGCAAGCCGACCGGGTTCAAGTTGTGCGTGGGGTCGCGGCGGCAGTTCCTCGCCGTGTGCAAGGCGATGCTCGCGGAGGGGGTGACGCCCGACTTCATCGTGGTGGACGGCGCCGAGGGCGGGACGGGCGCGGCTCCGCTGGAGTTCGCCGACCATCTCGGGATGCCGCTCACGGAGGGGCTGATCACGGTGCGCAACGCCCTCGTCGGCGCCGGGCTGAAGGACCGCGTGCGGATCGGCGCGAGCGGCAAGGTGGCCACGGGCTCGGACATCGTCAAGCGGCTGCTCCAGGGCGCCGACTACACCAACGCGGCCCGGGCCATGATGTTCGCGGTCGGCTGCATCCAGGCCCAGCGCTGCCACACCAACACCTGCCCCGTCGGCGTCACGACCCAGGACCCGCGCCGGGTCCGCGCACTGGACGTGGCCGACAAGTCGGCGCGCGTGCACCGGTTCCAGCGGGCGACGGTCAAGAGCGCCATGCAGATCATGGCGGCCATGGGGGTGGGCGACCCCACGGAGCTGACCCCCGCGATGCTGGTGCGCCGCCTCGGTCCGACGACGGTCACGCCGTACGCCGAGCTGTACGAGTGGCTCGCCCCCGGCGAGCTGCTCCAGCAGCCGCCCGCCTCCTGGGACGCCGACTGGCGGGCGGCGGACCCGGACTCCTTCGCCTGAGGGTCAGCCCTCCCAGTACGCCAACCGCCGCAGCGCCTGCGCGGCCTGGCCGAAGCCGTCGTCGCCGAGCACGGCACGCAGCTCCGCGTTGAAGCGGTCGATCTCCGGCTGCGCGGCGGTCAGCGCTCTCTCCCCCGCCTCGGTCAACTCCAGGATCACGGCCCGGTGTTCACGCGGATGCGCCGACTTCGCGACGAGCCCCGCCGCGGTGAGCCGGGCGACGAGCGCGGTGACCGCCGACTCGCGCAGGCCGAGCGTGCGGGCGAGCTGCTGCTGGGTCTGCCGGGGCTCGTCGCGCACCGCGAACAGCGCGCCGATCTGGGCCGTGGTCACCCCGGCGGCGGCCAGGCAGCGCCGGTCGGCGCTCGTGCGCAGCCGGTGGGCCGCCCGCTGGAGCAGGAAGTAGAGGCGCAGGTCGGGCTCGGCGGACATGGGCCGATGTTGACAGAGGACACCGGCGGGCGCCACTCTCACTTCACTGATGAAGTGAGGTGTGCGGTGAGCGACACGATGGATCTGGAGCTGGCCCGGAAGGTCCTCGGGGAACAGCCCTTCAGCAGACTGCTGGGCGCCCGGGTGACGGCTTTCGGGGACGGCACGGCCACCCTGGAGCTGGACATCCGCGAGGAGCTGCTCCAGCAGTACGGCTTCGTCCATGGCGGGGTGCTGTCCTACGCGGCCGACAACACCCTCACGCTCGCCGCGGCGACCGTCGTGGGGCCGGGGCTGATCACGTCCGGGTTCACCATCGACTATCTGCGCCCGGCCACCGGCTCGGTCCTGCGCGCGCACGGCCAGGTGGTGCGGGCCGGCCGCACCCGTGTCGTGACCCGCTGCGAGGTCGTCACGGTGGACGACACCGGCGCGGAGAGCCTGTGCGCGGTGGCGCAGGGGAACATCGCCGTGCTCGAAGGACCGGGTGGCAGAAGCTAGTTCAGAACTCGACCGGGTCCCGCACGATCGGGCAGGTCATGCAGTGGCCGCCGCCCCGGCCGCGGCCGAGCTCGGCGCCGACGATGGTGACGACCTCGATGCCGGCCTTGCGCAGCAGGGTGTTGGTCTGGGTGTTGCGGTCGTAGGTGAACACCACGCCGGGTTCCAGGGCGACCGCGTTGTTGCCGCTGTCCCACTGCTGGCGCTCGGAGGCGTACACGTCGCCGCCGGTCTCCACGACCCGCAGCCCGGGCAGTCCGAGCGCCTTGGCGACGACGTCGACGAACGGGGTCGAGCCCTCGTCGGTCAGTTCGATGCCGGGCGCCTTGTCGCTGGGGCGCAGGGAGAAGGTGTGGACGCCGTCCATGATGGTCGGGTAGAGGGTGACCAGGTCGCGGTCGGCGAAGGTGAAGACGGTGTCGAGGTGCATCGCGGAGCGCAGTTTCGGCATGCCGGCGACGATGACGTGCTCGGCGGCGCCGTTCTGGAACAGTGCGGCGGCCACCTGGGTGATGGCCTGGCGTGAGGTGCGCTCGCTCATGCCCATCAGGACGACGCCGTTGCCGACGGGCATGATGTCGCCGCCCTCGAACGTGGCCTGGCCCCAGTCGAGTTCGGGGTCGCCCCACCAGACGGTGGAGCCGACGTAGTCGGGGTGGAAGCTGTAGACCGCCTTCATCAGCAGCGTCTCGTCGTGCCGGGCGGGCCAGTACAGCGGGTTGAGCGTGAGGCCGCCGTAGAGCCAGCACGTGGTGTCGCGGGTGTAGAGGGTGTTGGGCAGCGGCGGCATCAAGTACTCGCGTACGCCGGTGGATTCACGGGCGAGGTCGAGATAGCCGGAGCGGAAGTCCTCGGGCAGGTCGGTCGTGGCCAGGCCGCCGATCAGGTATTTCGCGAGGCGGTCGGGTTCGAGGGACTCCAGGTACGCGCGGGTCTGTTCGACCAGGCCGAGGCCGACCTCGTTGGCGACGATCTTCCGGTCCAGGAGCCAGTCCCGGGCGCCCGGCACCGCCATGGTCTGGGCGAGCAGCTCGTGCAACTCCACGACCTCGACGTCGCGTTCGCGCAGCTTGTTGACGAAGTCCGCGTGGTCGCGCTGGGCGTTCTCCACCCACATGACGTCGTCGAAGAGCAGGTCGTCGGAGTTGGTCGGGGTGAGCCTGCGATGGGCGAGCCCGGGGGCACAGACCAGCACCTTGCGGAGTCTGCCGACCTCGGAGTGGACGCCGTACGCGGGACGGGTGTCTTGGCTACTGGTCACGGTGCACCTTCCGGGTCTTCACAGGCTGATCCAGCCCACCGCCAGGGCCACGACGCCGACGGCCGCGCCGGCCACCGACACCGCGAGGATCACCAACTCACGTGGTGAGAACGGCCGTCGGCCCTGTTCCCTGCGTGCCATCACGAACAGCACCGTGGCGGGGGCGTAGATGATGAAGGAGACGAGGACGAACTTCAGGCCCGCCGCGTAGATGAGGAACGCGGTGTACACGGTGGCGATGACCGCGATCGCCAACTGGCCCCGCGGTCCGCGCCGGCCGATCTTCACCGCGAAGGCCGCGGCCAGCAGGAACGGGATCAGCGTCAGGGCGCTGGTCAGGTCGAGCGCGAAGTTGAAGGCGTCGTCGGAGAACAGGGTGACGACGAGGACGATCTGACTGAGCACCGTGGACATCACGAGCGCCGGCACGGGCACGTCGGCGGCGGTGGCGCGCTTGAGGAAGCGGGGCATGTCGTCGTCCTTGGCGGCCACGTACAGCACCTCGGCCGCCATCAACGTCCAGGCCAGATAGGCGCCGAGCACGGAGACGATCAGGCCGACGCTCACGAACACCTTGCCCCAGGTGCCGACCGCGTGCTCCAGCACCTCGGCCATGGAGGGCTGGCGCAGTTCGGCGATCTCCGCCATCGGCATGATGCCGTACGACACGATCGTCACCGACGCGAAGGTCGCGAAGACGCTCACGAAACCGAGGATCGTGGCCCGGCCGACGTCCTCTCGGCGGCGCGCGTGCCGGGAGTAGACGCTCGCGCCCTCGACCCCGAGGAACACGAACACCGTGGCCAGCATGGTGCCCTTGACCTGGTTGAAGAGGGAGCCGGCGTAGTCGGCGCCGCCGAAGTTGTCGGCGAAGACGGAGGGCTTGAGGTAGAAGAGCGCGAGGATGACGAAGACGATGATCGGCACGACCTTGGCGACCGTGACGATGCGGTTGATCGCCGCCGCCTCCTTCACCCCCCGGCTGATCAGCGCGAAGAACAGCCAGAGCCCGACCGAGGAGAGCACCACCGCGAGGACGGTGTCACCGTCGCCGAGCGCGGGGGCGATCGCGCCGACAGTCGACATGATCAGCACCCAGTACGTCACGTTGCCGACGCAGGCGCTCGCCCAGTAGCCGAACGCCGAGAAGAAGCCCAGGTATTCACCGAAACCGGCCTTGGCGTACGCGTACACGCCCGCGTCCAGGTCGGGCCGGCGCACCGCGAGCGTCTGGAAGACGAACGCGAGCATCAGCATGCCGGTACCGGCCACGGCCCAGGCGATCAGCGCCCCAGCCACCCCGGTCTCCTGCGCGAACCGGCGCGGCAGGGAGAACACCCCGGCGCCGACCATCGAGCCGACCACCATGGTGGTGAGCGTCGGCAGGGACAGTTTCGCGGCGGGAGGGGCCTGGGTCTTGGTGTCGGCCTGACTCATCGGAGACCTACCGTCCGTCCTGAGGAGACCCCAGCGACGTTAACAGCGAAATGCCCGGATTGCCTGACTTGATTGCCCCTAATGCCCTATCCGGCAATCAGTCCTATCGTGCTGATATGGAGCACGCACTCAGTCCCACGACTCTCTCCGAGCTGCGGCGCCCGCGCCCCTATCCGGCGGTGTCCGTGCTGACTCCGACCCATCGCCGGGAGCCCGAGAACACCCAGGACCCGGTCCGGCTGCGCAATGTCGTGGCCGAGGCCAAGAAACAGCTGGAGGCCGATCCGGCCGTTCCCCGGGAGCGGCGCATCGACGTCGCCCGCCAGCTCGACCAGGCCCTCACCGAGGTGGACCTGGCCCACGCCGAGGACGGTCTGGTGATCTTCGCCGCGCCGGGTGAGCACCAGGTGTGGTCGCTCGCCCGTCCGGTGCCCGAACGCGTCGTGCTGTCGGACACCTTCCTGACCCGCAACCTCGTCTCCGCGCAGGCCTCCGAGCGCCCCTTCTGGGTCCTCTCGGTCGCCCCCGACCGCGCCACGCTCTGGAACGGCGGCACGGACCGTGTCGTCGAGGCGCACCTGGCGGGCTTCCCGCTCACCAGGGACCACCGCGAGAACTTCGACGCCGAACGCCAGGAACGCATCGGCGACATGCCGAGCACGTTCCGGGACGAGAGCACCCGCCACTTCCTGCGCGACGCCGACACCGCGATGGCCAAGATCCTCAGGGATCAGCCACGCCCGCTGTACGTCACCGGCGAGCAGGCCGCGCTGTCCGTGCTGGACGAGGTCGGCAGCGTCACCAAGGAGGCCGTGCACGTCCCGCACGGCGGCCTGGCGCACGGCACTCCGGACGCCGTCTGGCAGGCGGTACGGCCGCTGCACGAGGCCGAGAACCGCAAGAACACCGCCGCCGTGGCCCGCGAGCTGGAGACGGCACGCGGCCGGCGGGCCTTCGCGGCCGGCGTCGACGAGGTCTGGCAGAACGCCCGGGAGGGCCGGGTCCGGCTGCTGGCCGTGGAGGAGAACTACCGGATCACCGTGCGTGACACCGGCGGCGACCATCTGGTCCCGGCCGCGAGCGACGACCTCGACGCCCGCGAGGACATCGTGGACGAGATCGTCGAGCAGTGCCTGGAGACGGGCGCCGACGTGCGCTTCGTCCCGGACGGCACGCTGGGCGACGCACAGGGGATCGCGGGGGTGCTGCGGTACTGACGCCTGACTCGGGGAAGACCACACCGCACGGAAAGGCCCTGAAATGGCGCAGACATCCAGCGGGGTCCGACGCCCCGAATACAGCGCACGACGCCTGGGCGGCGGCCTCACCCTCTTCGCCGGCTGGGCACTGGAGCTGAGCGGGACACTCAGCATCCTTCTCGGTGTCGTCGGCGTCACCCGCGACACCATCTTCAGCTCGCCCGACTACACCTACGAGTTCAGCCTCACGGCCTGGGGCTGGATCCACATCGTCGTCGGCATCGGACTCGTCGCCGCCGGCCTGGGCGTGCTGCTCGGCAAGAGCTGGGGCACGGGGGCCGGCGCCGCACTGGGCGCGATCAGCCTGATCACGCAGTTCATGTTCATCCCGTTCTATCCGCTGTGGTCGATCAGCGTGATGACGCTCGACATCGTCGCCGTCTGGACCCTGGCCAGAGCCATGGCCACGGACGACCGGCACCCCTGAGAGAAGGCCCGTCAGACGCTCCCGAACAGCGCGCTCAGCCCGCGCTCGACCTCCGCGCCGACGTCCTCCTGACCGGCCGCCACGACGGCGTACGTACGCAGCAGGAACCGGCGCAGGGCACAGGTGTCGAACTGGAGCAGCGCCAGACCGTACGGCGAGTGCAGTTCCACGACCGTACGGGCCCGGCCGCACGGCCACAGGTGCACGTCCCCGCTGCCCGCCGGACCGCGCAGGCCCGCCTCCAGCAGAGCGCGCGCGAAGGTCCAGGTGACCACGCCGCCGTCGAGGGAGATCTCGGGCGGGAAGTCGATGTGCACCGCGAGCGGGTCGGCGGCGGTGTAGCGGAAGATCGCGGCGACGGGCAGCTCCTGCTCGTCGGCCGTGACCAGACTGCCCTGGGCGGGCTGCTCGATGGTGATGTCCATGGGCGGTCTCCACTACGGGTCGGAGGTCGGCCGTATTGCCGATGTCTTTACGACCTCGCAGGGGCCGTCTGCATTACGCGGAAGCCCTCATCAATTACTGTGATCTGCGTCACTATCGAGGTCGAGACCGCCGACGACGGCACCCTTAGAACATTCGCCCGTCGAACACACAAATGAATGCGCGCCCAAAGCCTCTGACGCTCCCCCAACTCACGTACGCTGACTACGACTTGCCCCACCAGGCGGCGTACAGCAACAACACGGCGAAACCCCTCCGTGAAGACTGTGGCATATGCCAGAAGCACCACCGTATCGTGTGTTGCCAAATCCCTTACAGGGCGTCGCGGGCTGTGCAACAGTCGTAACGGTCCCTCCGCCCGCCTTGGTCGTACCGTCCCGCATCGGAGTGCGTCATGCCGTCCCACCTCTCCGCGGACCACCCAGCCGCCCAGCCACCCGGGCGCGGCTCGGTCGACGCGCTGATATCGCAGGCGCGGCGGCTCAAGGGCGACGTGGACGCCGTGCGGCGGGACGCGCAGGAGGACGGATCGGACCCCCAGGGACGCTGGCAGCGCGCCCTCTGCGACCTGGCGCTGCACCAACTCAACGACCTGGACGAGCACTTGGCCCAGTTGCGGGACGGCCCGTCCGTGCCCGCGCCCGCCGGCCCAGCAGCCACCGAGCAGTCCGCGCCGACCGCTCCCCGGCGCGGCTCCCTGCTCAGCCGGGTGGGCAGTGCGGAGTGGAACCTGCTGACGGACGAGGCGAGTTGGTCCGGTGAGCTGTATCAGATCCTGGGCCGCGACCCGGCCGCTCCCCCACTCACCCTCGACGAACTGCCCGCCCTGGTCCTCGACGAGGACCGGCCCAAACTGACCTCGATGGTCACGGACTGTCTCGTCGACGCGCGACCCATCGACGGCGAGTTCCGGGTGCTCCACCCGGACGGTTCCGTGCGCACGGTGCACATGATGGGCGAGCCCGTGCTCGACACCGACGGCAGCACCGCCTCGATGTGGGCCGTCCTGCGGGACGTCAGCGAACTGCGCCGCAGTCAGAGGGCGGTGAGCGAGACCCGTGACTCGCTCCAGCGCCACCGGCACCGCGCGCAGACGGAACACCGGCTCGCGGTCGAACTGCAGGAGGCCGTGCTGCCGCCGTGGCGCGGTTCCCTGCGGCTCCCGCAGCAGGGAACGGAGACCCTCGATCTCGCGGCGCACTATCTGCCGTCGTCCACGAGCGCGCTCATCGGCGGCACCTGGTACGACGCCCTTCAACTCGCCGACGGCGACATGCTGCTCAGCGTGGGCGACCTCACCGGTCACGGCGTCGCCGCGACGTCGGGCATGGCGACCCTGCTCGGTGCCGTGCGCGGTATGGCCATGGCGGGCACCGGACCGGGTCAACTGCTGTCCTGGCTCAACCAGTTACTCGACGCCACCGTCCAACCGGCCCTGGGCAGCACGGTCTGCTGCCGCTACCGGCCCGAGACCCGCACCCTCACCTGGGCGCAAGCCGGACACCCCGCCCCGCTGCTGTTCCGCGACGGGACGGGGCGCAGGCTGAGCGCACCGGACGGCGTCCTGCTCGGCGCGACCTCTGGCGCCGTCTACGAACAGGCCGAAGAGGCCCTCGAAGCCGGCGATCTGCTGGTCCTGCACACCGATGGGCTGATGCCCGGGCAGGACAGCGCGGAGGCCGTGAACCGTCTCCTCGACCTGGCACCGCGCTTCGGCGAGGCCGGCACCGCACAGGACTGCGTACGGCTGGTCGTGGAGGAGTTCGGCGGGACCGAGCGCGCGGACGACGCCTGCGTGCTCATCGCCAAGCTCACCAACTAGCTCAAAATCTGTCTCAGCGAATCTGTCTCAGCGCACAAACCCCCTATGCCCGTGCACTGTTGCCGCCCTTCACCTGCTTCGGCAGGGCCAGCTTGATCTCCTCCCTCAGCTCGTGGATCTTCGGGTAGCTGGAGTACTCGGCGGTGAGCCGGTACATCTGGCGCAGCCGGTCCCAGGTGCGGTGCGAGGAGTTGGAACCCATCGACACCAGGGCCAGCCGGGCGTAGGTGCCGCCCTGCTCGGGGTCGTCGGCGATGAAGCAGGCGGAGGCCATCGACAGGAAGTCGAAGATCTTCGACCGCTGCCGTCCGTCGACCCGCAGGGCCAGGGCCTTCTCCGCGTAGTGCTGGGCGTGCACGGCCGCGCCGGGCTCGTGCTCCGCCAGCGTGCGGTAGGCCAGGGCCTGCATGCCGTACAGATCCTCCTCCTTGAACATCTGCATCCAGCTCGGCGGCGGCACGTCGCTGCGGTCGGAGACGAAGAGATCCTCCGCCTGGCCGAGGGTGCGGCGCATCGCCTGTCCCTTGCCCATGGACGCCTGTGCCCAGGCCTCCACGGTGTAGAGCATCGCCATGGTCCGCGGCAGCACCTCGTCGCCGGAGCCGGACTGGGCGAGCTTCATCAGGTCGAGCGCGTCGTCGGGCCGGCCGAGGTGCACCATCTGGCGAGCCGCTCGGGAGAGCGCCTCCCCGGCGCGCGGCCGGTCACCGCCCTCACGGGCCGCATGGGCGGCGATGACGAAGTACTTCTGGGCCGTGGGCTCCAGGCCGACGTCGTGCGACATCCAGCCCGCGAGGACGGCGAGGTTGGCGGCGACGCCCCACAGGCGCCGCTGGAGATGGTCGGGGTGGCGATAGGCGAGCATGCCGCCCACCTCGTTGAGCTGGCCCACGACTGCCTTGCGCTGCAGCCCGCCGCCGCGGGCCGCGTCCCACGCCCGGAACACCTCGACCGAGCGCTCCAGTTCCTCGATCTCCTGCGACCCGATGGGGGCGGCCTCGTAGCGGTCGAACCCAGCGGGGTCGGCGTGCAGGGGGTCGTCGAACTGGGGGGCGTCGGCGGTGAGGGTCGGGTCGGTGTGCAGCCAGTCGTGCATGGCACTGCTGAGTACGGATCCCGCGGTGAGCGCGGCACCCGCACCCACCAAGCCGCGTCGGTTGAGCATGAGGTCCATTCCCGTGAATTCGGTGAGGACCGCAGCGGTTCGGTCGGGCGCCCACGGCATGCCGTCGGGATGTTCAGCGTTCCCGTCGCCCTGCCGTTTCCCCGTACGCCCGTGCCGGACCAGACCGAGGTCCTCGATGGTCACGACACGGCCGAGACGCTCGGTGAACAGGGCAGCCAGCACCCGGGGCACCGGATCGCGCGGGATCTCTCCCATGTCGATCCACCGCCGCACCCGCGAGGTGTCGGTCGACAGCTGGGGGTGGCCCATGGCCGCCGCCTGCCGGTTGACCAGCCTCGCGAGTTCACCCTTGGACCAGCCGGCCAGGCCGAACAGGTCCGAGAGTCGGGTGTTGGGTTGTCCGCTCACGTCAAGCCCCCAGGTTCTCGGCTGAGTTGACAGTAGCCCGGGCAGAGTTGCCGGGCGACTATTCGCCAGGGTTCGCCAGGGTGCGCCAGATGGTGTGCCACTGGGCATCGGGTGTCAGGTAGGAACGCGCCACCCCGACCCGGCCGCTGCCATATGACGGATGCATTCCCCAGGGTGCACCCGGGCGGCCGGGCCGGGTGGCGCGACAGCGCGACACATGCCGTCGCACGGCACCTCTGTCGCGCAGACACACCTGTACTGCTGGCACACGAAGGGATCTGTTTCGCCCATGTACGCAGCATCGTCCTCCGTGTCCGCCCCGCCCCGGTCGCTGCACCCCCGCCCGGCGGGCAGCGGCCCCTACCTCGATCCCGCCCGCCCGGCGGCCCCCGTACTCGGAGCCGGCAGGACGCGGCGTGTTCCGGGGATCGGTACCCAACCGCTCAGCGGGAGACTCGACTTGTCCGGCCCTCAGGGCGCGCAGTTGCGTACGGCGATCGCGTCGGTGCACCGGATCTGCCCGGAGTTCGCTCCGGTGCAGGTGCTGCGCCGCAGCGGACGCTCCGTCCTCCTGGTGGGGACGACCGGGCGCAGCACGGCCGTCGCGAAGTGTTTACTGGACCACTCCCCCGCGTGGGCCGAGCGGATCCGCCACGAGATAGCGGCATACCGCTCGTTCGTCCGGCAGCGCCCGCCCGTGCGGGTGCCCCGGCTGATCGCGGCGGACCCGGACAACTGCACCCTCGTGATCGAGCGGATGCCCGGCCGGGTGGCGGCCCTGCACCGGCACCCGGCGGAGGCGCCGCCGCGGACGGACATCAGGGCGGCACTCGGCGCGATCTGCCGGCTCAACGCCTGGCGGCCCCCGGCGGGCACCTTCGACGCCCCGCTGGACTACGCGGCCCGCATCAACCGCTACCACGAGCTGGGCCTGCTGACCGACCGGGACATGGGCGACCTGCAGAAGCTGCTGCACGGCATCGCGCTCTCGGCGGGCCGGCAGGGCATGGGCCAGTTCTGCCACGGCGACGCACTGCTCTCGAACATCCTGCTCTCACCGGCCGGTCCAGTGCTGGTGGACTGGGAGCACGCGGGCTGGTACCTGCCGGGGTACGACCTGGCGACGCTGTGGTCGGTGCTCGGGGACGCGCCGGTGGCCCGGCGTCAGATCAGCCAGATCGCGCAGTCGGCCGGTCCGGCCTCGCGTGACGCGTTCCTGGTCAACCTGATGCTCGTACTGACCCGTGAGATCCGTACGTACGAGACAGCCGTGCAGCGTTCGATGCATGACACGACCCCGGCGGCACCGGGAGCGGCCCACCCGGGTGCTGCGCCGTCCGGCGAGGAACAGCGGCTGCTGCTGAGGCGGCTGCACGACGACTGCCAGCTGGCCCGGCGGGCCGTACGCGCGGCGGTCGGCACTCGCTGACGGGGACGAAGGTCCGCGGTGCGCCAGGGACAGCGGCGCACCGCGGACCTTCGTATGTCCGCTCGCCGATGCCCCTCGAGCCGGTCCATTGGTGTACGCCACTGACGCCCCGCAGGCACGCGGGCCGCCGCCACGAAACTCCCGCACCCCCTGGTTGACAAGGGAATTCGCCCTTCGCTGGGCATGATTGACGGATCGTCGGCAAGCCGGTACCACTGACGCACGCCCGGCCCCGCACGGCTCATCGCGCCCGACCGTCCCAGGAGGCTGCTTTGCGAGTCCCTGCCCACCGTGCCTCCGGGCACAGACGTACGCGCACCGTCATCGCGACGGCGGCGCTGCTGCTCCCCCTCCTCGGCGCGGCCCCGTCCGGCGCGCGGACGTCGGCGAACAGCCTCCAGCTGGCGTTCGCGTCGGCGGCCGCCGAGTATCACGTGCCGCAGAGCGTCCTCCTCGGCGTCTCCTACCTCCAGTCCCGCTGGGACGCGCACGCCGGGGCGCCGAGCGTGACCGGCGGCTACGGCCCCATGCACCTCACCGACGCCCGTACCGCCCTGGCCGGTGCCGCCACGCACCACGGCGAGGGCACGGAGGACGCGCGCGGCGACAGCGCCCGCTCCCCGCTCCTGCCCACCGCCGAGGTGCCGGCGCCCGCCGAGCTCCCGGCCCGGCTGAGGACGCTGCCGGAGGCGGCGCGGCTGACCGGCCTGAGCGCGAAGGAGCTGCGCACCGACCCGGCGGCGAACGTCGCCGGCGGTGCCGCACTGCTGGCCGACGCCCAGAAGGACCTGGGCGAGCCGCTCAGCGACGACCCGGCGGACTGGTACGCGGCGGTGGCCCGCTTCTCCGGTGCGGACGACACCGCGACGGCGGCGGCGTACGCGAACGACGTCTACGACGTGATCCGTACCGGCGAGGAGCGCACCACGGACGCCGGCCAGCTCGTCGCCCTCGCGCCGCAGCCCGGTGTCTCCCCCGCCACCGCGCAGCTCGCCCAGACCGGTCTGCGCACGCTCGACACCGGTGACACCGAGTGCCCGAAGTCGGTGTCCTGCGAGTGGATCCCGGCGCCGTACGAGGAGTTCGGCGACAACGACTACGGCAACCACGACCTGGGCGACCGCCCGGCCGCGCAGAGCATCAAGTACATCGTCATCCACGACACGGAGGGCGCCTGGGACGGTGTCCTCAACCTGGTCCAGGACCCCACCTACGTGTCGTGGAACTACACCCTGCGTTCCACCGACGGCCACATCGCCCAGCATGTGAAGGCCAAGGACGTGGCCTGGCACGCGGGCAACTGGTACATCAACGCCAAGTCGATCGGTCTGGAGCACGAGGGCTTCCTGGCGAACCCGGACGCCTGGTACACGGAGGCGATGTACCGCTCGTCGGCGCGGCTGGTGAAGTACCTCGCGAAGAAGTACGGCATCCCGCTGGACCGCCAGCACATCCTCGGCCACGACAACGTGCCGGGCCCGACCACGTCGACGGTGCCCGGTATGCACACCGACCCCGGCCCGTACTGGGACTGGCGGCACTACTTCGCCCTGCTCGGCCACCCCTTCAAGGCCACCGCGAAGAAGCAGTCCGGGGTGGTGACGATCCGCCCCGACTACGCGACGAACCAGCCCGAGTACACCGGCTGCGTCACCAAGGACGTGCCGTGCGCGGCGCACGGGTCGAGCGAGGTGCGCCTGTACTCCGGGCCCGGCGAGGGCTACCCGCTCATCAAGGACATCGGCCGGGGCACCGCACCGACGACCGGGGTGAACGACATCTCCTCGCGGGTCTCCACCGGCCAGCAGTACGCGGTCGCCGACCGCGACGGGGACTGGACGGCGATCTGGTACCTGGGCCAGACGGCCTGGTTCAGGAACCCGAAGAAGGCCCCGACCGCGGTGCCCGCGTCCGGCCAGGTCATCACGCCCAAGGCGGGTCTGAAGGAGATCCCGGTGTACGGGCGCGCCTACCCCGAGGCCTCCGCCTATCCGACGGGGGTGCCCGCGCAGGCGGTGTCGCCGTTGCCGTACAAGGTGCCGGCGAACCAGAAGTACGTGGTCGGCGACAAGGTGCCCGGCGAGTACTACTACGCGGTCACCTTCACCACGGACTCCCACAAGGTCGTGGTCGGCAAGGACCTCTACTACGAGATCCAGTACGGCCACCGCGTGGCGTTCGTGCGGGCCGCCGACGTCGACGTGCTGCCGTCCCGGTAGGGGACGGCAGGCTCAGCCCTGCTGGAACAGTTCCGCCGGGAGCGGTTTCAGCAGGGCGTACAGGTCGTCGGTGATGGGGCGGTCCCAGGCGGCGATGGTCACCAGGACGTGGTCGCTGCGGTCGAACTGCACGCAGGAGATCCGGCTCTCGGAGAGCTTGAGGCGGCGCACGATCATGAGGTTGTCGCCCTGCATCACGGGCATGTCCTCGGTCTCGGTGACGGTCACCTCCTCGTCGTTCTCCAGCGCGATCAGCAGCTGGGCGACCTCGAAGGGGATCTCGCCCTCGGCGAGGTCACGGGCCGGGGAGCCCTCGGGGAGGTTGCCGATGATCATCGCGGGGCCGCGGCCGCCGAAGAGGTCGTAGCGCAGGAAGACGCCCTGGCAGGTGCCGTCGGGGGCGGGCAGCAGGCCGGCGCCGAGGTTTCCGGGCCAGTCGCCCGGGTCCATGGCCAGTACGTCGAAGTCTGGGCCGGCGGGAGTCGCGCTGCGGCGGCGGAGGAACGACATGTGCCCCATGGTAAGGGGCCGGGCCGGGTTGGTGCGGGGTGGGATCGGACGGTTGCGGAGTGCGGGTCCGTGGGGGCTGGTCGCGCCCCTCGGCGGAGCCGCACGTCGATACAGCCCCGCGCCCTTCAGCGGCGTTGTCCTCAGCCCCCTTTCAGCGCCTCCCGCAGTCCTGTGCTGTCCGTGCCCATCTTTCGGTAGACCGCTGAGAGCAGGCGTACGACCATCTGCTCGTCGATGTGCAATTCCATCGCGATCTCCGCCCTGCCGAGGCCCTCCAGACTCAGGTTGGCCGCCATGCGCTCCCGGGACGTGAGCGTGTCCGTCTCCGTGCTGTGCAGGCGGCGCGGGCGCAGGCCCGCCGCTGCCAGTTCGTCGCGGGCCTCCTCCACCAGACCGTCGGCGCCGCACTGGACCGCCGCGTCCAGCCCCCGGTACAGATGCTCGGCGGCCTCCGCCGCCCGCCCCGTACGCCGCAGCTCGGTGCCCAGGGCGACCAGCGCGCACGCCAGCTCGTACCCGGCCGGGGAGCATTCCAGGTGGGCGACGGCCTCCTCCAGGTACTTCACCCGCGCTGAACCCGATGACACCTCCGCTGCCGTGCGCAGGGCCTGGCCGATGGCGGAGGGCGTGCCGAACTGGCGGGCCCGGGAGAGGGCTTCGCGGGCCGTGGTGACCGCGCGTTCGGGGGTGTCGTGGCTCTCCGCCCGGGCCAGGTGGAGCTGCCAGGGGCACCACGCGGGGTTGCGGATGCCGCGTGGGTCGAGGCGGCGGCCCGCGGCGGCCAGCTGGCCCACGGCCTCCTTGGTGAGGCCCCGGGCGAGGAGCAGTTCGCCGTAGACGGTCTGGGCGTCGGGGAAGACGACGGCGGCCGGGAAGGGCTCGCTGAAGGCGTAGTCCTCGGCGGTCTGCGCGGCCTCCGTGACCCGGCCGCGGGCGAGGAGGACCTCGATGAGGATGCCGACGGCGTACCAGTGGGCGGGGGTGCCGGGGCCGACGCGTTCGGCCAGCCGCAGTCCCGCGCGGACGAAGTCCTCGGCCTCGGCGAGACGGCCGCGACGGTAGCGGAGGTAGGCGAGGAGCGTGTAGCCGAAGGAGAGGTGGGCGCCGCGCCAGCCCTGGCGTTCGAAGTCGGCGATGCCGGCGGCGAAGAGTTCCTCGGTGCGGCCGGGGCGGTCGGCGTACATGAAGGCGAGTGCGACCAGGACCGGGACCTCGAAGCCGCGGTCGGGTTCGGCCCAGCCGAGGCCGCCGGCGAGGGCGCGCTCGGCGTGGTGGAGCGCGACGTGGGCGGGCTCGCCGCGCAGGACCGCGTCCCAGGTGCGCAGTCCGATGATGTACCGCTCGGTGAGGTCGCGGCCCTTGAGGCGGTCGGCGAGTTTGGCGAGGCGGCGGGAGCGGGAGGGGTGGTCGGGTTCGTCGGCCCGGAAGGCGTCCCACATGAACTGTTCGGAGACCATGCGCAGTTTGACGCGGGCGTCGTCGGTGACGCGGATCTCGCGGGCGAGGGTGTCGGAGGCCTCCGCGAGGCGGTCGCTGTGGGCGAGGACCTGGGAGAGGCGGTAGACGATCTGGTGGCGCAACTCCGGGTCGGCGATGGGTTCTTCGAGGGCGGCGCGCAGATGGTTGACCGTGGTGGCGGGTTCGGTGAGCAGGGAGGCGCTGCCGAGTTCGTGGAGGACGGCGGCCCGGTCCTCGAAGGGCGGGGGTTCGCGCAGGGCGCGGGCGAGGTAGCTGCGGGCGGCGGCGGGGGCGCCGGAGCGGAGGGTCTCGGCGGCGGCGGCACGCAGTTGCTGCACGACCCAGTTGTCGCCGTCGGGGTGGGTCTCCAGGAGGTGGCGGGCTGCGGCGGCGGGGCCCTGGCCGTCGTTGACGAGGCACCAGGCGGCCTGGCCGTGCAGGGCGACGCGGACGCCGGAGGGGATGGCCCGGTAGACGGCGGTGGCGATGAGGGGGTGGACGAACTCCAGGGTCTCGGCACCGGTGAGGATGCGGGCGCCGCGCAGGGCGTCGGCGGCGTCGGCGGCTTCTTCGTGGCCGAGCCCCGCGACGGCGGCGGCGAGCGCGGGGTGGATCTCGGTGCCGAGGACGGCGCAGGCCCAGGCGAAGCGGACGGTGGAGGTGCCGAGGCGTTCGAGGCGGGTGATCAGGCCGCTGCCCTTGACGGCGGCGGCGAGGTCGCGCAGCAGATGGGCGCCGGCCTCGGTCGGGTCGAGGCCGCGGTCGTGGACCTTGGCGGTGAGCTCGACGGTCTCGAAGGGGTTGCCTGCGGTGACGGCCCAGCACTCGCGGCAGAACGCGTCGTCGGCGTGGGTGCCGAGGGCCTCACGGACGAGGCGGGCGACGGCGACGGCGCTGAGCGGTTCGAGGCCGATGGGACGACCGCCCGCGCGCCCCGGCAGTCCCCTGAACGACTCGGCGTGGTCGGGGAGTTCGTCGGGCCGGTACGCCACGACGACCAGCAGCGGGAGTTCCTCGGCGCGGGGCGCGAACGCGGCGAGCCAGCCCAGGGATTCGGGGTCGGCCCAGTGCGCGTCGTCCAGGGCGAGGACCATCGGGGCGCGCTGCACGGCGAGATGGGTGAGCACCCAGTCGAGACCGTCGCGCAGACCCTGCGGGTCGGGCGGGGCGCCGCCGGTCGGGGCGCACAGGCCGAGGGCGGGTCCGACGATGTCGTACCAACTCCCCAGCTGGGCGCGGAGGTCGGCCTCCGCCGCGCCGGCGAACCGGGGTTGCAGCAGTTGCCGGGCGACATGGAAGGCGACGCGCTGTTCCTGGTCGCCGCCGCGGGCGGACAGGACGGTGCAGCCACGGGCGGCGGCGCGGCGGCGGACCTCGGCCATCAGGGTCGTCTTGCCGAGTCCGGCGGGTCCGGCGAAGGCGAGGAGCGCGCCGCGGGGCTGCCCGACCGGTTCGGCGCCGTCGGGGCGCAGCCCGGTGAGCTCTGCCAACGCCTCGTCCACTGCGGCGAGTTCACTCTCGCGCTCGAACAGCGTCCGACTGCTCCGCATGCTGCGCCGACCCATGGCACACCCCCTGCCGCGGTGGCACGTCCGCGCGGGGAGCGGGCGCACACCGTGACCTACAGGCACCTCAGCGTACGCCTCACGCGGGTCGCGCGACCCGGTTCGGCCATTACTGGCCGCGGCTGTCGGCGGGTTTCCGGTGCCGTTCGTGATGCCGGGCCACCCGCGCCCGGTTGCCGCACGCCGGCTTGCACCACTCCTGCCGTGGATGCTCCTTGAGGAAGTACCGCACACAGCGTGGTCCGTGGCAGGCGCGCAGCCGCTCGCGGTCGGGGCCGGCGAGGAAGGCGATCGCGGCCCGCGCGAGCACCGCCGTGAGGTCGTCTTCGCCGTGCGACACCCGGTGTTCCACGACGGGATCGGCGTCCTCGGCCCAGTGCAGCACCGGGACGGTGGGCGTGCGGGCGGCCGCCGCGTTGAGGAGGCGGACGGCGTCGGGTACCGGCATCAGGCGGGCCGCGTCGGCGGGACTCGGGGCTCCCGGGCGTACCGCACGGGCGAACAGGGCGCGGACCGCCGCCCGCAGTTCGCGTACGGCGGCCAGCTCCGCGTCCCCGGCGACGAAGCCCGGCGCCACGGTGTCGGGGTGGGCCTGGACCCAGGCCGTGAGGCCCGCCGGGTCGGTCAGGTCGTCGGCGACGCCGCCCTGGCCGTCGTGGCGGATGGTGAGGGCGAGGTTGAGGACGAGCCGGGTGTCCCTGCTGATCGAGTCCTGCATGGAGCTAATGATAGAGGGCACACTTACCCATTAGCTGCCTCGGGCGGCACCACCGCCACCGGGCTCGCCGCATGCAGCAGCACCGCCTGTGTCACGGACCCCATCATGCGCGCCGGCGCCAGCAGTCTGCGCCGGTGGCGGCCGACGACGACCAGCTCGGAGTCCTTGGAGGCGGCAACGAGATGACCCGCCGCGTCACCCGGCGCGGCGTGGATGTCGACCGGCACGTCCGGGTGGCGCTTGCGGTGCGGGGCGAGGAATCCCTCGGCGAGCGTGCGGGTCTCGTTCTCGACGGCGTCCTGGTCGATCACCGGCGGGACGAGTTCGCCGGGGACGGCCCAGGCCTGGAGCGGCCACTGGTAGGCGGCGACGACCTGGAGGCGGGCGCCGCGCAGGGCGGCCTCGGCGTGGGCGAAGGCGAGTGTCGCCTCATCGGGGGCGTCGACCTGGAGTCCGACGACCACGCGCGGGCCCGGCTCCACCACCACGCCCTCGGGCACCTCGCGCCCCGGCCGGGGCACCACGACCACCGGGCACTCCGCGTCACGGGCCGCGGCCATGCCGTTGGAGCCGAGCAGCAGACTGGCGAAACCGCCGCGTCCCCGGGAGCCGAGCACCAACAGCTGGGCTGTGGAACCGAGTTCGGGCACGACGGCGCTCGGTGCGCCCTCCAGCGCGAGGTACTCCGTGACCGGCCGGCCGGCGACGTCCGTGAGGCGGTCGCGCACGTCGTCGAGGACCGGGTCGTCGTCCGGCGCGGGCGGTCCGGCAGCCAGTACCTCGGGCTGCGCCCAGGCGGCGTACTGCCGTACATGGACCACCCGCAGCGGTGCCTGCCGTCTGCGGGCGGCGTCCAGGGCCCAGTCCAGGGCACGCAGGCTGTCGTCCGAACCGTCGACCGCCGCGATGACCGGCAGGGTGCTCATGGGTTCCTCACCTCCGGGATACGACCGTCCCCCGGGGCCAGCCTCGCTCAGGCCGTCACCCCGGGGGTGTGCTCACGGTCGCGTGTCCGGAAAAACGGGTGGAACACCCCCGGATCAGCGGCTCACCCCGAGCCGCGACACGTCACCTCGTCTCGTCTGCGTCAGGTGAGGTCGAACTCCCCTTCCCTCGCGCCCGACACGAAGGCGCCCCACTCGGCGGGTGTGAAGATCAGGGAAGGGCTCTCCGGGCGGCCGCTGTTGCGCATCGCGATGAATCCCTCGACAAAGGCGATCTGGACATCCCCCAGGCCACGGCTGCTGGACTGCCATTCGGCGGTGCTGAGGTCCAGCTCGGGCTTGTCCCAGCCCATGAGCGGCTGCTGCTGGATGGTGGTCTCGGCCACGTCCGTGCTCCTCCCGATTGCGTCGTCCGCGGCCAGCCTAGCGATCCACTTCGGCCGCCGACAGGCCACGTGAGGGGGACCTTTCCACGACCTTCCGGGTGGCGTTTCACGCATCAGGGGGTTCGGACCCCACGAGCCACATCGAGAAGAACTGCGAGCCGCCGCCGTAGGCGTGCCCGAGCACCTTCCGCGCCCCGTCCACCTGGTGCTCCCCGGCCTGTCCGCGCACCTGCAGCGCCGCCTCCGCGAAGCGGATCATGCCGGAGGCGCCGATGGGGTTGGTGGACAGGACGCCGCCCGACATGTTCACCGGCAGGTCGCCGTCGAGTTCCGTCACCCCGGACTCGGTGAGCTTCCAGCCCTCACCCTCGTCGGCGAAGCCCAGGTTCTCCAGCCACATGGGCTCGTACCAGGAGAACGGCACGTACATCTCGACGGCGTCGATGTCCCGGCGCGGGTCGGCGATCCCGGCCTGGCGGTACACGTCGGCCGCGCAGTCCTTGCCGGCCTGCGGCGACACCGCGTCCTTGCCGGCGAAGAGTGTGGGTTCGCTGCGCATCGCGCCGCCGAGCATCCAGGCGGCCGGTCGGGGCGCGCGGGCGGCTCCGGCACGGTCGGTGAGCACCATCGCGCAGGCACCGTCGGAGGACGGGCAGGTCTCGGAGTAGCGGATGGGGTCCCAGAGCATGGGCGAGGCCTGGACCTTCTCCAGGGTGATGTCGTGCTCGTGGAGATGCGCGTAGGGGTTCTTCAGCGCGTTGCGCCGGTCCTTGTACGCGACCAGGGAGCCGACCGTGTCGGGCGCGCCGGTGCGGCGCATGTAGGCGCGCACGTGCGGCGCGAAGAAGCCGCCCGCCCCGGCCAGCAGCGGCTGCTGGAAGGGGATGGGGAGGGACAGTCCCCACATGGCGTTGGACTCGGACTGCTTCTCGAAGGCGACGGTGAGCACGGTGCCGTGGACGCGGGCCGCCACCAGGTTGGCGGCGACGAGGGCGGTGGACCCGCCGACCGATCCCGCCGTGTGCACCCGCAGCATCGGCTTGCCCACCGCACCGAGCGCGTCCGCGAGGTACAGCTCCGGCATCATGACGCCCTCGAAGAAGTCGGGCGCCTTGCCGATGACGACGGCGTCGATGTCGGCCCACGTCAACTCGGCGTCGTCGAGGGCCCGTTGCGCGGCCTCCCGGACGAGCCCGGCGATCGACACGTCCCGGCGGGCGGCGACGTGTTTGGTCTGGCCGATGCCGGTGACGGCCACGGGCTCCTTGCTCATCGCGGATCCCCTTCGAGTACGGCGACCAGGTTCTGTTGCAGACAGGGGCCGGAGGTGGCGTGGGCGAGGGCCCGGTCGGACTCGCCCCGGTGGATGCGCGAGGCGGCCTCGCCGATGCGGATCAGTCCCGCGGCCATCATCGGGTTGGCGGCGAGGGCGCCACCGGACGGGTTGACCCGTACGTTCTCGTCCAGCCGCAGCGCCTTGCGCAGCACGACCTCCTGCGAGCTGAACGGGGCGTGCAACTCGGCGGTGTCCACGGGCCGTTCGAAGGCGCCCGCCTTCTCGGCGGCCAGGCGGGCGGAGGGCGAGTCGGTGAGATCGCGGACGCCGAGGCCGTGGGCCTCGATGCGGTGGTCGATGCCGCGGATCCAGGCGGGGCGTGGGCACAGTTCCCGGGCGCGCTCCCCCGCCGCGAGGACGACGGCGGCGGCGCCGTCGCCGATCGGCGGGCAGTCGCCGGTGCGCAGGGGGCGTACGACATAGTCGCCTTGCGGCACCGAACCTCGCAGCTGGGCGCGGGTGTTGTCGGTGGCGCGGCTGCGGGCGCCGATCCCGGCCAGGGCGGGCTCGTCGGTGTCGCCCGCGTCGATCAGGGCCTGCGCCTGGAGGGCGGCGAGGGCGACCGAGTCGGGCCACAGGGGTGCCACGTAGTACGGGTCGAGCTGCCGGGTCAGCACGTCACGCACCGAGCCGGGCGAGGACTTGCCGTACGAGTACACCAGCGCGGTGTCCGCGTCCCCCGACAGGAGCTTGGTCCACGCCTCGTACAGCGCCCACGCGCCGTCCATCTCGACGTGCGACTCGGAGATCGGCGGCCAGGCGCCCACGCCGTCGAGGGCGAGGGTGAAGGAGAAGGCGCGTCCGGCGAGGTAGTCGCAGGAGCCGGAGCAGGTGAAGCCGATGTCGGCGGTCTTCAGGCCGGTGCGGTCGAGGACGTCGTGCAGGACCGGCATCAGCATCTCCACCTCCGACTGCTCCTCGGTGGTGCGCAGGATGTCGGACTGTGCGAAGGCGACGACGGCGATGTCCCTGGTCACGGCTGTCACAGCAGCTCCTTGTAGGTCTCGTAGTCCGCGTCGGGTTCGCCGGTGGGCCGGTAGTGGTCGGGGTAGCGGCCGCCTTCCGTCCACACCGGCTCGACCCTGAGGCCCATCCGCACCTGGTCGTACGGGATGCCGCCGATGCGTCCGTGCAGGGCGAGGTCGGCGCCGTCGAGGGCGATGTGGGCGTAGACGTAGGGGACTTCGATGTCGAGGTTCTTCGCCTTGATGTTGACGATGCAGAAGGTGGTGACCGTGCCCGCCGGGCCCACCTCGACCTGTTCCGAGGTGGCGACGCCGCAGGTGGGGCAGGCGCCCCTCGGGGGGACGTACACCTTGCGGCAGGACGGGCAGCGTTCGCCCACGGCGCGGTGGTCGGCGAGGGCGTTGATGTAGGCGGTCTGGGCGCGGCCGGGTGAGTAGGTGTAGTCGAGGCGGGCGGCCGCGATGATGCCGGTGACCGGGTCCTCGAACTCGCCGCTGTGACCGGTCGGTCGGTGTGCGTGTTCCTCGAACCCGCCGTCGTGGCGGCTCGGTTGTGCCGCGGCTCCGTCGTACGGCTCGAAGCAGGCGATGTCGGTGATCGCGCCGACGCGGTCCTCGGCCCAGCGGACGCGGACCCGCATGCCGGTGTGGACGGCCTCGGGGCCGGGGGCGTCGAGGGCGTGCAGGAGGGCGGTGTCGGCGCCGTCGAGACGGACGAGGACCCAGGCGAAGGCGGTGTCCAACGGCTGGCCGCGGCGCGGCTCGTGGTTCCAGGCCCAGGTGGTGACCGTGCCGGTGGGGGCCACCTCGACGAGGTCGCGGATCTCCTCGGCGGTGACGGGGTCGTACTCGACGGGCGGTACGAGGGTGCGGCCGTCGCCGGTGCGGACGCCGAGGACGACGCGGTCGCGCAGGCCGGTCAGGAAGGCGCTCTGGACCGGGCCGAGGGAGCGGGTGAAGGGGAACTCGACGACCAGCGGGGCTTTCAGGACTTCCGGCATCGCCGGCCTCCTTCAGTGGCGCTTGTAGACGGGCGGGCGCTTCTCCGCGAAGGCGCGGGCGCCTTCCTTGGCGTCGGCGGTGTCGAACACCGGCCAGCCGCGCTTGAGTTCGGCGGCGAGGCCGTCGGTCTCGGTCAGTTCGGCGGTCTCGTAGACGGACGCCTTGACGGCCTCGACCGCCAGCGGGGCGCAGGAGTTGATCTGTTCGGCGATCTCCAGGGCCTTGGCCAGGGCCGTGCCGTCGGGGACCACGTGGCCGATCAGGCCGATGCCGGCGGCCTCGCGGGCGCTGTACGGGCGGCCGGTGAGCAGCATCTCCAGGGCGTGGGTGCGCGGGATCTGGCGCGGCAGGCGGACGGTGGAGCCGCCGATCGGGAACAGGCCGCGCCTGACCTCGAACAGGCCGAAGGTCGCCGACTCCCCGGCGACGCGGATGTCGGTGCCCTGGAGCATCTCGGTGCCGCCCGCGACGCAGTACCCCTCGACGGCGGCAATCACCGGCTTGCGGGGGCGGTGGTGGCGGAGCATCGCCTTCCAGTGCAGGTCGGGGTCGGCCTTGAGGCGGTCGCGGTACTGCTCGCCCTCCATGCCGTTGCCGGCGAGGGCCTTGAGGTCCATGCCGGCGCAGAAGGAGCCGCCCGCGCCGGTGAACACGATCGAGCGGACCGTGTCGTCCGCGTCGGCTTCCAGCCAGCCGTCGTACAAGCCGACGAGCATCGCCAGCGAGAGCGCGTTCCTGGCCTCCGGCCGGTTGAGCGTGAGCACCAGTGTGGCGCCCTCGCGCCGCACGGTGAGGTGTTCCGTCCCACCCATTGACCGTCTCCCCTCGAAAAGGCTCTCCCACTGGCAGAACGAGAACAGGTTGCAGGAGCCGCCCGGGCTCTTCAAGAGTTTTCTGACAGACAGTCAGATTTCTTCGCGCGGACCCTTCACACTTGTGCCGCCCTTTGCTCTGATGGCCGGCAACCGGTCATGGGCGAGGTCAGGAGGAGCTGTGGAGTACAACCTTGCCGACCTGTTCGAGTCGGTCGTGGACGTGGTCCCGGACCGTGAGGCGCTGGTCTACCTCGACATCCCCGGTACCGGAGCGGATCGCCGGTTGACGTACGCGGAACTGGACGCGGCCGCCAATCGCATCGCCCACCATCTGATCGACCACGGCATCCGGCCCGGCGAGCACGTCGGACTGCACCTGTACAACGGCATCGAGTACCTCCAGGCCGCGATCGGCTGCCTCAAGGCACGGATCGTGCCGGTGAACGTCAACTACCGGTACGTGGAGGACGAGTTGGTGTACCTGTACCGGGACGCCGACCTGGTGGGGCTGTTCTTCGACGCGGAGTTCGGCGAACGGGTGGCGGCGGCACTGCCGCTGACGGAGAAGCTGCGTCACCTGGTGCGGGTCGGGGACGGGGAGGCGGGGCCGGACGCCACGGCGTTCGCGGACGCCGAGGCCGCCGGGTCGCCCGAGCGCGGGTTCCCGCGACGCTCCGGAGACGACCAGTTCATCATCTACACCGGCGGCACCACCGGGATGCCCAAGGGTGTGATGTGGCGTCAGGAGGACCTGTTCTTCTCGGGGATGGGCGGCGGCGCACCGACCGGCGAGCCGGTGAAGAAGCCCGGGGAACTCGCCGAACGGGTCGCCGCGGGCGGCTCGGGGATCACCTTCTTCCCCACTCCCCCGCTGATGCACGGCACCTCCACCCTCACCGCCTTCATCGGCTTCAACTTCGGCCAACGCGTCGTGATCCACCGCAAGTTCGTCCCCGAGGAGGTGCTGCGGACCGTCGAGAAGGAGCGCGTCACCAGCATGTCCCTGGTCGGCGACGCGATGCTGCGCCCGTTGATCGACGCGCTCGAGGGGCCCATGAAGGGCACGGACATGTCGTCGATGTTCAGCGTGTCGTCGTCGGGGGCGATCATGTCGGACACGGTGCGCCGGCAGTTCCAGGCCCTCGTCCCGAACGTGATGCTGCTCAACAACTTCGGTTCCTCGGAGTCCGGCTTCAACGGCACCGCGACGGACGACTCCGGCCCCGAGCGGGGCTTCCGGGTCCGGGTCAACTCCCGTACCCAGGTGGTCGACCCGGCCACCCACGAGCCGGTCGTGCCGGGCGAGGTGGGCCGGGTCGCGCAGTGCGGCCACGTCCCCCTCGGCTATTACAACGACCCGCGGAAGACGGGCGAGACCTTCTTCGAGAAGGACGGCGAGCGCTGGGTGCTGCTCGGCGACATGGCCACCGTCGACGAGGACGGGGTCGTCGTCGTCCTGGGACGCGGGTCGCAGTGCATCAACACCGGCGGCGAGAAGGTGTACCCCGAGGAGGTGGAGCAGGCGCTCAAGTCCCATCCAGACGTGTACGACGCCCTGGTGGCCGGGGTGCCGGACGTGAAGTGGGGCCACCACGTGGCAGCGGTCGTACAGCTGCGGGACGGCGCGGCCCGGCCGTCGCTCGACGACATACAGACGCACTGCCGGTCCCGTCTCGCCGGGTACAAGATCCCCCGGCAGCTGGTGATCGCGGAGTCCATACAGCGCTCCCCGAGCGGCAAGGCGGACTACCGGTGGGCGCGGGAGGTGGCGGCGGGAGAGGTGGCGGCGGGGGCGGACGGATGAATTCCGGTCGTCACGATTGAACCGTCGGTGACCCACGGACGTACTGGTGGTGGCAGGCTCGCTCACAGGGCTTTGTTCGTCATGCCATCGCAAGACCGTACGGAAGGACCGCCGGGTGTCGCTCTTCACACCTCGCTCTCGTCAGTCGTCGGACAGCACCGAGATGTCGGACGCCACCGGGGGCGAGGAACCGGCTGAGGCGGAAGCGACACAAGGGCCGGAGGATGTGGCGCCCTCGGGGAAACCCGGGTGGTTCGGCTGGCGTCGCCGCTACCCCCGTACCGCGCGCGGCGTGGCCCTCGGCACGACCGTGCTGGCCGCCGCGCTGGTGCTCGGCGCGCTGCTCGTGCCCAACCGCCTCGACTGGATCAGGTTCGAGTCCTTCCTGCGCCTGCCCGTCGAGGCGATCCTCCTCGCGGGCCTGCTCCTCGCCCTGCCGGCGAGGGCGCGCCGGATCACGGCCGTCGCCTCGGGCGTGTTCCTGGGCCTGTTCACGGTCGTCAAGTTCCTCGACATGGGCTTCCGGCAGACCCTGGCCCGCCCCTTCGACCTGGTCTTCGACTGGATCCTGCTGGACGACGCGGCGGACTTCGTCCGGGAGTCGTACGGCCGTTCGGGCGAGCTGCTCGCCATCACCGCGGTGATCGTGCTGTTCGTGTCCGTGCTCGCGCTGTGCACGCTCTCCGTGGTGCGGCTGTCGAACCTCATGGTCCGGCACCGCGCGGTGGCCGCCCGTACGACGCTCGTCCTGGGCACCGTGTGGATCGTCTGCTTCACCATGGGCGTCCAGTTCGGCGGGCTCACCTTCGCCACCAAGGGCAACATCCAGTTCGTCGCCAACCGGGTCCAGCAGGTGCACGACGGCCTGGTCGACGCCAAGGTCTTCGAGAAGCAGGCCAAGGTCGACGCCTTCGCGAACACCCCGCCCGACCAGCTGCTGACCGGACTGCGCGGCAAGGACGTGCTGTTCACGTTCATCGAGAGCTACGGCCGGGTCGCGATCGACGACCCGGCGATGGCCCCGCAGATCGACGCGGCGCTCCAGGACGGCAACAACCGGCTCAAGGCCGCCGGATTCCAGTCCCGCAGCGGCTGGCTCAGCTCGCCCGTCACCGGCGCGGGCAGCTGGCTGGCGCACTCGACGTTCCTTTCCGGCCTGTGGGTCAAGAACCAGCAGCGCTACCGCAGCCTCACCACCGGCGACCGCGCCACCCTCACCAGCTACTTCCAGAAGACCGGCGCCTGGCGCACGGTCGGGATCGTGCCGGGGGTGCGCAAGGCGTGGCCCGAGGGCAAGTACTTCGGCCTCGACCACATCTACGACTCCACCCACCTCGGCTACAACGGCCCCTACTTCAGCTGGACGCCGGTCCCTGACCAGTTCAGCCTCGAATCCTTCGAGCGCCTTGAGCACGGCAAGCAGAACCGCGACCCGATCATGGCGGAGATCATCCTGGCCTCCAGCCACAACCCCTGGTCGCCGATCGCCCACATGATCGACTGGGACCAGCTCGGCGACGGCTCGGTCTTCGAGCAGATCAAGAAGGAGGGGACGGACCCCAAGGAGGTCTGGAAGAGCGCGAAGCGGGTGCGCACCGAGTACCGCAAGGCCATCGAGTACTCGCTGCAGAGCCTCACCGAGTGGGTCGAGCGCTACGGCGACGACAACACGGTCCTCGTCTTCCTCGGCGACCACCAGCCCGTCCCGACCGTCACCGGCGGCGACACCAACAAGGACGTGCCGATCACGATCGTGGCCCGCGACCCGAAGGTGCTGGACCGGATCTCCTCCTGGGGCTGGACGGAGGGCCTCAAGCCGGCCGGGAACGCGCCGGTGTGGCCCATGGACAAGTTCCGGGACCGGTTCATGACGGCGTACGCGAAGTAGCGGGTCACTCCTTGAGGAAGGGCTCCACCACCGCCAGGAACTCCTCCGGACACGTCTCGTGCACGAGATGCCCGGCCCCGTCGACGGTGACGAGCCGTGCGCCGGGGATCGTCGCGGCGACCGCGGCGACCTGGTCCTGCGGAATCAGGCTCGTGGCCCCGCCCCCGATCACCAGCGTGGGCATGGTGATCCGCCTCATGTGGTCCCACCACACAGGATCGGGGGCGTTCCGCTGCCGGTCGGTGTCGCGCACCATCGCCCAGTCGAACGACAGTTCCCCGTCGGGCCGTTCGGCGGGCGGGCGGGGCGGGTCGAGGGGGAACGGCGCGGGTACGTCCTCCAGCACGAGGCGTCGTACGCGGTCCGGTGTGTGCTGGGCGAGGAGATAGGCGACGGTGCCGCCGAGGGAGTGCCCGACGAGGTCGGTGCGCCGGACGCCGAGCGCGTCGAGGAAGCCATGGATGTCGTCACGCATCGCCTCGCACGCGTAGCCGCCCGGCCAGTCGCTGCGCCCGTGACCGCGCAGATCAGGGGCGTAGACCCGGCGCGGCGCCGCCGCGAGGCGTTCCGCGATCTGGGTCCAGTCCGCGCCGTCGGCACCACGGCAGTGCAGCAGGAGGACGGGGGGCGCGTCCTCGGGACCCCAGGCGCGGTAGGCGAGGGTGATGCCGTTGGCCTTGACGGTGTTCATGCGGGGCAACGTATCCGGGGACGCGACGCCGCACGCCCCTACTCTGCCGAGGGCAGAGCCGGGGTTCCGCTCCCGTCGAGGAACGCGGAGACATGTCGTACGAACCACTCCGGATCGTCGAGCCACGGATAGTGCGCGGCGCCGGGCTGGACGGCGAGTTCGGCGTGCGGGAAGACGTCGGCGGTGCGGCGGGCCAGTTCGGGCCGAGGGGCCCCGTCGAGCTCACCGGCGAGGACGAGGACCGGGGCAGGGAGCCGGGACAGCGCCGCGTGCGTGGCGGGCGGGTCGTAGGCGCCCTCGGAGCCGTACACGGCCTCGGCCTCTTCGTTGAACTCCTCGTCGCCGCGGGCGTGGTGCTCCTGGGCGGCCCGGTCCCAGCGGCCGTAGAAGAACGGTGCGATGGCCGGATCGTAGTCGGGCGCACCGCTCAGCCAGGCCTCGAAAGCCGGGAACGCCGCCGGGAACCACGGTTCGTCCTTCCGCAGCAGCGCCGCGGCCAGCCGGTCCTCGGGCGGGGCCGCCGTCCCGAGCGCCCACGGATTGGCGGTGACCAGCACGAGCCGCCGCACCCGCTCCGGGTACCGGGCGGCGTACAGCATGGCGAGGCTGCCACCGGCCGAGTGCGCCAGGACGTCCATGTGCTCCAGTCCCAGCCGCACCCGCAGCGCCTCCACGTCGTCCACCAGCCGATCGCACCGGTACGTGGCCGGGTCGACTGGCACGGCGGAGTCGCCGGTCCCCCGCAGATCGAGCAGCACGAGCTGCCGGTGGGCGGCGAGCCCGCCCAGATCGCCGAGGTAGCGGGAGGCCTGCATGGGCCCTCCGGGCAGGACGACGAGGGGTTCGCCCTCGCCCTTCAGGTGATAGGTGAGCTCGGTTCCGTCGGGCGCGGCGAAGATCGGCATACCGCGATCCTCACGACCGGCCGCCCGGCCCGCAAGGCAATTCCGTCCGCCGCCCTGGCCGCAACCCGATTCCGTCCGCTGCCCCGGCGCATCCGGAAAAGTGGACGCCCACCTCTTGCTTGATCTCCCGCGGCCTGGATTACTGATCCCCGAGACCTCGACCGAATGATCGGTCGCCCGGATTGCTGTGGTTGGTGAGGTGGACGTCCCGATGGCGGATGCGGCGGAGTTGCTGGACGCGGGGGAACGGCTGGACGGGCAGGCGTTGCGGGCGCTTCAGTCGGAGCGGCTGCGGGCGTCGCTGCGGCACGCGTACGACCATGTGCCGTTCTACCGGGAGTCCTTCGACAAGGCGGGCGTCCATCCCGACGACTGCCGCTCCCTCGCCGACCTCGCCCGCTTCCCCTTCACCACCAAGGCCGACCTGCGCGAGAACTACCCGTACGGGATGTTCGCCGTGCCCCGGGACCGTATCCGGCGCATCCACGCCTCCAGCGGCACCACCGGCCGCCCGACCGTCGTCGGCTACACCGACGGCGATCTCTCGCTCTGGTCCGACATGGTGGCCCGCTCCCTGCGCGCGGCCGGCGCGCGTCCCGGCGACACGGTTCATGTGGCCTACGGATACGGCCTGTTCACCGGCGGTCTCGGCGCGCACTACGGTGCCGAACGGCTGGGCTGTACGGTCGTCCCCGCGTCCGGCGGCATGACCGGCCGTCAGGTCCAGCTGATCCAGGACCTCAAGCCCCGGGTCATCATGGTGACGCCGTCGTACATGCTGACGATCCTCGACGAGTTCGAGCGGCAGGGCGTGGACCCGCGCGGCACCTCCCTGGAGGTGGGCGTGTTCGGCGCCGAACCGTGGACGGAGCAGATGCGCCGGGAGATCGAGGAGCGGTTCGCGATCGACGCGGTCGACATCTACGGGCTGTCGGAGGTGATCGGCCCGGGCGTCGCGCAGGAGTGCGTCGAGACCAAGGACGGCCTCCATGTGTGGGAGGACCACTTCTACCCCGAGGTCGTCGACCCGATCACCGGCGAGGTGCTGCCGGACGGCGAGCAGGGCGAGCTGGTCTTCACCTCGCTCACGAAGGAGGCGATGCCCGTCATCCGGTACCGGACCCGGGACCTGACCCGCCTGCTGCCGGGCACCGCCCGCGTCTTCCGCCGTATGGAGAAGGTCACCGGGCGCAGCGACGACATGGTGATCCTGCGGGGCGTCAATCTCTTCCCCACGCAGATCGAGGAGATCGTGCTGCGCACGCCGGGCGTCGCGCCCCACTTCCAGCTGCGGCTGACCCGCGAGGGCCGCCTCGACGCCCTCACCGTCCGGGCCGAGGCCCGGCCCGACGCCACACCGGAGGACCGGGAGGCCGCCGTACGGTCCATCGCCGCGGCCGTCAAGGACGGCATCGGTGTGTCGGTCTCCGTCGAGGTCGTCGAACCCGAGTCGCTGGAGCGGTCGGTGGGGAAGATCCGGCGGATCGTGGACCTGCGGCCCCGCTAGGAGAACCTGTCCCGCAGTTCCCGTTTCAGGATCTTCCCGCTCGCGTTGCGCGGCAGCTCCTCCACGAACAGCACCCGCTTGGGTGCCTTGAAGTGGGCGAGCTGTTCCCGGGCGTGAGCGATCAAGGCCTCCTCCGTCACGTCGCCCCGCGGCACGACCACCGCCGTGACCGCCTCGATCCACCGTTCGTCGGGCAGCCCGATCACCGCGACCTCGGCGACGCCCTCGTGCGTGTAGAGGGCGTCCTCGACCTGGCGGGAAGCGACCAGCACGCCACCGGAGTTGATGACGTCCTTCACCCGGTCGACGATGGTGAAGTAGCCGTGTGCGTCGCGGACCGCGAGGTCGCCGGAGTGGAACCAGCCGTCGCGGAAGGCGTCGGCGGTCTCCTCGGGCTTGTCCCAGTAGCCCTCGCACAACTGCGGGGACTTGTAGACGATCTCGCCGGGCGTGCCGTCGGGCACCTCCTTGCCGTCCTCGTCCACGACCCGTGCGTCGACGAAGAGAACCGGGCGGCCGCAGGAGTCCATCCGGCCCTTGTGCTCGTCGGGGGCGAGGACGGTCGCCAGCGGGCCGATCTCGCTCTGGCCGAAGCAGTTGTAGAAGGCGAGCTTCGGGAGCCGTTCGCGCAGGCGTTCCAGGACCGGTACCGGCATGATCGAGGCACCGTAGTAGGCCTTGCGCAGTCCGCCGAGGTCGCGGGTGGCGAAGTCGGGGCGGTTGGACAGGCCGATCCAGACCGTGGGCGGGGCGAAGAGGCTGTCGGCCCGGCCCGCCTCGATCAGGTCGAAGAGGCGGTCGCCGTCGGGGGCGTCGAGGATGATGTTCGTCGCGCCGGCGGCGAGATAGGGCAGCAGGAAGACGTGCATCTGCGCCGAGTGGTACAGCGGGAGCGAGTGCACGGGGCGGTCGCCGGCGCTCAGGTCGAGGGCGGTGATCGCGCTGAGGTATTCGTGCACCAGGGCGCGGTGCGTCATCATCGCGCCCTTCGGGAGGGCGGTCGTACCGGAGGTGTAGAGCAGTTGGACGAGGTCCTCGCTGCGCGGTTCCGGGCCGTCGTAGGCGGGCACCCCGGGCAGGCGCGCGAGCAGGGAGTCGTCGGCGTCCCGCAGCGGCAACGTCCTTACGCCGTCCGGGAGTCGGGCGGCGAGGTCGGGGTCCGTGAGGACCAGCGTGCTGCCCGACTGGCCGACGATGTACGCGAGGTCGTCGCCGGTGAGGTTCTGGTTGACCGGGACGTGCACGAGGCCCGCGCGGGCGCAGGCGAGGAAGGCGATCAGGTAGGCGTCGGAGTTGTGGCCGTAGGCGCCGACCCGGTCGCCGCGCGAGAGGCCCTCGCCCAGCAACAGGCTCGCCGCGCGGGAGACGGCCGCGTCGAGTTCCTCGTACGTCCATGAGCGCTCGGCGTACTCCACCGCGACCCGCGCCGGGGTGCGCCGGGCGCTGCGGCGCAGCACCCCGTCAACCGTGCTGCCGTGTCCAGACGTCATACAGGTCAACCTACCGGTTGGTACGCTCAACCGCTCCTTCCCTCAATGACGTTGGGAGGCACCATGCGCACCCGCCTCAGACGTGCCGTCGTCACGGCCGTCGCCCTGCTCACCGCCGCCACCGCCCTGCCGGCCGCCGCCGCTCAGGGCCAAGGCCGGCAGCAACACCCCTCGCACGGCGGACTGTCCGCCACCATCCGCTACACCGAGTACGGCATTCCGCACATCGTCGCCAAGGACTACGCGGACCTCGGCTTCGGCACCGGGTGGGCACAGGCCGCCGACCAGGTGTGCACGCTCGCCGACGGATTCGTGACCGTGCGCGGCGAGCGGTCCCGCTTCTTCGGGCCGGACGCCGCACCCGACTTCTCCCTCTCCTCGGCCACAAAGAACCTCTCGAGCGACCTCTATTTCAAGGGAGTTCGGGAGTCGGGCACGGTGGAGAAGCTCCTCGCCGAACCGGCGCCGACGGGCCCGAGCCGACGGGCGAAGGATCTGATGCGGGGCTTCGCCACCGGGTACAACGCCTGGCTGCGGCAGAACCGGATCACCGACCCGGCGTGCAAGGGTGCCGCCTGGGTCCGGCCGGTGACCGAACTCGACGTCGCGGCGCGCGGGTTGGCGTTCGCCGTGCTGGGTGGCCAGGGCAGAGGCGTCGACGGCATCACGGCCGCCCAGCCGCCGACGACGACCGCGACCGGCGCCCCGAACGCCCGGGACACGGCCCGGGCGGCCCGCGAGCTGCTGGCCGCCGACTCCGCCGACATGGGGTCCAACGCCGTCGCCTTCAGCGGCGCGACGACCGCGAACGGCCGCGGTCTGCTGCTGGGCAATCCCCACTACCCCTGGCAGGGCGGCCGGCGGTTCTGGCAGTCGCAGCAGACGATCCCGGGTGAACTGAACGTCTCCGGTGGCTCGTTGCTCGGCACGGCGACGGTGTCCATAGGCCACAACTCCCGGGTGGCGTGGAGCCACACCGTCGCCACGGGAGTCCCCCTCAACCTCCACCAGCTCACCCTCGATCCGGCCGACCCGACGACGTACCTCGTGGACGGCAGGCCCGAGCGGATGACGAAGCGCACGGTCACCGTCGAGACGAAGGACGGCGCCCCGGTCACCCGCACCCAGTGGTGGACGCGGTACGGCCCCGTCGTCACCTCGCTCGGCGCGTCCGTCCCGCTGCCCTGGACGACCACGACGGCGTACGCCCTCAACGACCCGAACGCGGCGAACCTGCGCGCCTCGGACACCGCGCTCGGTTTCAGCAAGGCGCGCGGCACGGCGGACGTGCTGAAGTCCCTGCAGCGGACGCAGGGGTTGCCGTGGGTGAACACGATCGCCGCCGACGCGGCCGGTCACTCGCTGTTCACCCAGTCCCAGGTGCTCCCCCGCATCACCGACGAGCTGGCCCAGCGCTGCTCCACCCCGCTCGGCAAGGTCACCTACCCGTCCGCGGGTCTGGCGGTGCTCGACGGTTCGCGCGGCGACTGCGCTCTCGGCAGCGACCCCGACGCCGTCCAGCCGGGGATCTTCGGCCCGGCGAGGATGCCGACCCTCACGGACGCCCCGTACGCGGAGAACTCCAACGACAGCGCCTGGCTGGCCAACGCCGAGCGGCCGTTGACCGGATACGAGCGGATCTTCGGCACGATCGGTACGCAGCGGTCGATGCGGACGCGCGGGGCGATCGAGGACGTGGCGGCGATGGCGCGGCGCGGCGATCTGACGGTGAAGGACCTCCAGGGGCAGCAGTTCGCCAACCGGGTCCCGGCCGGCGACCTGATCGCGGCCGACGCGGCGAAGGCCTGTGCCGCGTTGCCGGGCGGCACGGCAACGGGCAGTGACGGCAAGGCCGTCGACGTGTCCGAGGCGTGCGGGGTGCTCGCGGCGTGGGACCGGACGGCGGACACCGACAGCCGGGGCGCGCTGCTCTTCGACCGCCTGTGGCGTCGCCTCCCCGCGGCCCAGCTGTGGAAGGTGCCGTTCTCGGCAGCCGACCCGGTCGGCACCCCGAACACCCTGAACGCGGGCACCGCGGCGTTCACCACCGCGCTGGCGGACACCGTCACCGAGCTGCGCACGGCGGACATCCCGCTCAACTCCCCGTTGGGTGACCACCAGTTCGTCGTCCGGAACGGCAAGCGCATCCCCGTCCCCGGGGGCACCGAGTCGCTCGGCGTCTGGAACAAGGTCGAGCCCGTGTGGGACGCGGCGGCCGGCGGTTACACCGAGGTGTCGACCGGCTCAAGCTACATCCAGGCGGTCGGCTGGGACGGCAGCCGCTGCCCGGTGGCCCGCACCCTCCTGACGTACTCCCAGTCCTCGAACCCCAACTCCCCGCACTACAGCGACCAGACCCGGCTCTTCTCCCAGGAGCGCTGGGTGACGTCCCGCTTCTGCGAGAAGGACATCCTGTCGTCGCCGTCGCTGCGCGTGGTGCGGGTTCACTCGTGACTCAGACCGGCCGGGAACGCCCCTCCCAGTACGGATCCCGCAACCGCCGCTTGTACAGCTTGCCGTTGGGGTCGCGGGGCATCTCCGTGATGAAGTCGACGGTCTTGGGGCATTTGTAGCCGGCCAGTTGCCCGGCGCAGTGGGCGAGGAGGGTGGCGGCGAGGTCCGGGCCGGGTTCCTGACCGGGGGCCGGTTCGACGACGGCCTTGACCTCCTCGCCCCAGTCGTCGTGCGGGATGCCGAAGGCGGCCGCGTCGGCGACGGCGGGGTGGGACAGGAGGGCGGACTCGATCTCGGCGGGGTAGATGTTGACCCCGCCCGAGATGATCATGTCGATCTTGCGGTCGCGCAGGAAGAGATAGCCGTCCTCGTCGAGGTAGCCGAGGTCCCCGACGGTGAAGAAGTCGCCGATGCGGTTCTTCTTCGTCTTCGTCTCGTCCTTGTGGTACGCGAAGCCGCCGGTGTTCATCTTCAGGTAGACGGTGCCGAGTTCACCGGCAGGCAGCCGGTTGCCCTCGTCGTCGAAGATCGCCAACTCGCTGATGGGCCAGGCCTTTCCGACCGTGCCGGGCTTCTTCAGCCAGTCCTCCGCGGTGGCGAAGGCGCCGCCGCCCTCGCTGGCCGCGTAGTACTCCTCCACGCACGGACCCCACCAGTCCAGCATCGCCCGCTTGACATGGTCGGGGCAGGGGGCGGCGCCGTGGATGGCGTGCCGCATCGACGAGACGTCGTACCGTGCCCGCGTCTCCTCGGGCAGCGCCAGCAGGCGGTGGAACTGGGTGGGGACCATGTGGGTGTGCGTGCAGCGGTGCGTGTCGATCAGGCGCAGCATCTCCTCGGGCGTCCACTTGTCCATCAGGACCAGGCGGTGGCCGATGTGCAGGGACGCGCTCGCGAACTGGAGGACCGCCGTGTGGTACAGCGGCGAGCAGACGAGGTGGACGTTGTCGTCGTACGGCTTGATCCCGAAGATGCCGAGGAAACCGCCCAGATAGGCCTCCTCGGGGGCCTTGCCGGGCAGCGGGCGGCGGATGCCGCGGGGGCGGCCCGTGGTACCCGAGGTGTAGTTCATGACCCAGCCGAGCTCGCGGTCCCGGGGCGCCGACTCCGGTTGTCCGTCGAGGAGTTCGGCGTACGGCCGGAAGCCCTCGACCTTCCCGACGGCGTACCGGTGCGTGGCCGGGAGGCCGGCCTCGTCGGCGGCGTGGCGGGCGGCCGCGGCGAAGCGTTCGTGGGCGAGGAAGACCTTGGCGCCGGAGTCGGCGACGATCCAGGCGATCTCGGGGCCGACGAAGTGGTGGTTGATCGGGACGAGGTACAACCCCGCCTGGGTGGCGGCGAGATGAGCGGTGAAGAGCTCGACACCGTTGGGCAGGACGACGGCGAAGGCGTCACCGCGCCGCAGCCCGGCGGCACGCAGGCCGTGGACGAGACGGTTGGCGGCGGCGTGCAGCCGGCCGGCGGTCCATTCCTCACCGCCCGGGTCGACGAGGACAGGGCGATCGGGGTCGGCGGCGGCCTGCGCCCAGAATCCGGCGGGGGGTGTGCTCGTGGTGCTGGTCATCGGCCGCTCCTTCCGGTGGACGTGCGCCTGTCCCCCACCGCTTCTTCCGGCGGGCGTGTGCTGGTCACCGGCCGCTCCTTCCGGCGATGCGGTTGATGCGGTCCACGGCCTGTTCGAAGCCGCGGGTGAGGTCGTCGAAGACGTCCTGGACACTGCGTTCGCGGTTCATCCGGCCGACGATCTGTCCGACGGGGGTGCCGAGCAGCGGCTCGACCTCGTACTTCTGGATGCGGGTGAGGGCGTCGGCGACGAGGAGGCCCTGAAGCGGCATGGGGAGGGTGCCGGGGCCGTTCGGGTCGTCCCAGGCGTCGGTCCACTCGGTGCGCAGCTGACGTGCGGGTTTGCCGGTGAGGGCACGGGAGCGGACGGTGTCGGAGGAGCTCGCGGCGAGGAGTTTGCGGGTCACCGCGGGCGAGGACATGTCGGCCTCGGTGCAGGTGAGCCAGAGCGAGCCCAGCCACACACCCTGCGCGCCGAGGGCGAGCGCGGCCGCCACCTGCTGGCCGCTGCCGATGCCGCCCGCGGCCAGCACGGGCAGCGGGCCGACGGCGTCCACGACCTCGGGGGTCAGCACCATGGAGGCGATCTCGCCGGTGTGGCCGCCGGCCTCGTAGCCCTGGGCGACGACGACGTCGATGCCGCCCTCCTTGTGCTTGAGCGCGTGCCGGGCGCTGCCCGCGAGCGCGGCCACGAGGACGCCCCGGTCATGGGCGCGCTCCACCACGTCGGCGGGCGGCGAGCCGAGGGCGTTGGCGAGCAGCTTGATCGGGTAGTCGAAGGCGACGTCGAGCTGGGTGCGGGCGACCTGCTCCATCCACCCGGTGATGCGCCACCCGGACGCCTCCCCCTCGGCCAGCTCGGGCACGCCGTACTTGGCGAGGGTGTCCCGGACGAACTGCCGGTGTCCCTCGGGGATCATCGCCTCGACGTCCGCCTCCGTGACGCCCTCCACCTTCTTGGCGGGCATGACGACGTCCAGGCCGTACGGCTTGCCGTCCACATGCCCCTCGATCCAGTCGAGGTCGCGCTTGAGGTCGTCGGGGGCGGTGTAGCGGACCGCGCCGAGCACCCCGAAGCCACCGGCCCGGCTGATGGCCGCAGCGACGGCGGGGAACGGCGTGAAGCCGAAGACGGCGTGCTCGACTCCCAGTTTCTTGCTCAGCTCCGTCTGCATGGGCGCAGGATGCCGCAGTCCTCCGGAGGACGGAAGAGGTTTTCTGATGCTCCGTCAGATTCCGTGCCGGGGCTGAAGTCATCTGCCGGGGATAGAGTTTCCCGATGACTGATGAGGCGCACACCGGACTGTCCCGCCGTCAGCTCACCCGAAGAGCCCTCGCACTCGGAGGCGCCCTCGCCATCGCCCCGTTCCCGGCCGGCCCCGCGTCGGCGGCGCCCCTCGGAGGCCGGCCCACTCTCCGCCACGGATCCGCGCAGCGGGCAGGTCTCCTGGAGGACCACCTCCGCCGACTCGTCACCGACGCCGAGACGTTCCTCGGCCCCTCCCCCAAGCACCCCTGGTACGCGGGCGCGGTGCTCCTCGCCGGACGCGGCGGCACCGTGGCCCTGCACAGGCCGATCGGGACGGCGGTGCGCTATTCGGCGTACGACGAGAAGACGGACACGGGCGTGGAGTTCCCGCCCGCCGACCAGATCCCCATGGCCGAGGACACCGTCTTCGACCTGGCCTCGGTCTCCAAGCTGTTCACCTCGATCCTCGCCGTCCAGCAGATCGAGCGAGGTCACGTGGAGCTGGAAGCAACCGTCGCTTCCTACCTCCCGGAGTTCGGCGCCGCGGGCAAGCAGGGCATGACCATCCGTCAACTCCTGACCCATACCTCGGGATTCCGTGCCTGGATCCCGCTCTACAACGCGCCGACCTACGAGGAGAAGCTGCGCCTCATCTGGAACGAGGCGCCGCTCAACCCGCCCGGCACCAAGTACCTCTACTCCGACCTGAATCTGATCTCGCTCCAACTGGTCCTGGAGAAGCTGACCGGCCGCACCCTGGACGCCCTCCTGCACGACGAGATCACCGCCCCGCTCGGCATGCGCCGCACCCGCTACAACCCGCCCGCCTCCTGGAAACCGCGGATCGCGGCGACAGAGGACGCCCGTAAGCCCTGGTCAGGCCTCGACCGGGGCCTGGTGTGGGGCAAGGTCCACGACGAGAACGCGTTCAGCCTGGGCGGGGTCGCCGGTCACGCGGGCGTCTTCTCCTGCGCCTGGGATCTGGCGGTACTCGGGCGGACACTGCTCAACGGCGGCGTGTACGGCCGGACGTGCATCCTGCGCCCCGAGTCGGTGGAGCTGATGTTCACCGACTTCAACACCGCCTTCCCCGGCGACGAACACGGCCTCGGTTTCGAGCTCTACCAGCACTGGTACATGGGCGCGATGGCCACACCGCGCACCGCGGGCCACACCGGTTTCACCGGCACGTCACTGGTCCTCGACCCGACGACCGACTCGTTCCTGATCGTGCTGGGCAACTCGGTGCACCCCGTGCGCAGTTGGCGCTCGGGCTCGGCGCCCCGGGTAGCCGCCGCGAACAACCTGTCGCGGGCGGTCCCCGTCCGCCCACGGCACGGTCGTACCGCCTGGTTCTCCGGGATGGCGAACGCCACGACGGCAACCCTCACGCTCCCCGTGCTGGACACCTCCTCCGGAGCCGCACGCCTGCGCTGCGCCCTGTGGTGGGACACCGAACCGCAGGCGGACGCCCTGGCGTTGGAGGCCTCGACGGACGGGGGCGCGAGCTGGGAGCCGGTGCCGTTCACGACCGGCCATGAGGAGCACCCCTCCGGGACGGTCACCGGTTGGTCGGGGCGGGTGTGGCACCGGCTGACGGCCGGCCTCCCGGCACACCGGCAGCTGACCCTGCGCTGGCGTTACACCACGGACCGGCTGTACGTGGGGCGTGGGGCGTATGTCGACGGCCTGCGGGTTGAGACCGCTGACGCCGTCCTCTTCGACGAGTCACGGGCGGGTGACGCCGGGCGGATCGCCACCGCGGGGTGGGCCCCGGCCGTCGACTGACGGTGGTGCTGCCACCGGCAGGTAGCATCTTGGGGAATCACATGAGCCGCGTAAATTAAGGTAGTTCGCGGGCTTTCTCGCGCACGACCGTCGACCCGGGATGGAAATGGCGAACGTCTTCATCAGTCATCGCAAGGTCGATGTGTCCCAGGCGGAGCGGCTCGCCAAGGATGTCTCCGCCGCGGGGCACCAGGTGTGGTTCGACGAGTGGGAGATCGGAATCGGGGACTCCATCGTCGACCGCATCACCTCCGGGCTCGAAGGAACGTCCTATCTGGTGCTCTGCTATTCGGCGGCCGGTGTCATGAGCCCGTGGATCTCCCGGGAATGGATGTCGGCCCTCCACCGCCAACTGGACGGCTGCGGGGTCCGCATCCTGCCGGTGAAGTTCGGTGGCTCCGCACCGGCGATTCTGGCCGATCTCCGCTACGCGGATCTCTCCCAGGACTGGGACACGGGATTCGGGCAGCTCTTGAAGGCCATTCGCTGAGGCCGTTCGCTGACCATGTTCGGGGGCACGATGGTCCAGATCCTGATCGCGCATGCCGACGGCGACGAGGCGGTGGCCGCCGAGGTCGCGAGACCGCTGGAGGACGCCGGGTACGAAGTCGTGCACCACGGCAGTCTGTTCGTCGGCGACTCCCTCGTGCAGAAGGCGTCGCAGGCGATCGCGCAGGGCAGTCCGGTGGTGCTGTGCGGAACCGTCCAGGCGATGGGAACCGGCTGGGCCCACTTCCTCGTCAACGCCGTCAGACGGCATCAAGAGGCCCGGATCTTCGCGCTCCAGATGGAAGAGAACGCCTATCTCGACTTCCTGACGCTCGACGGCCGGATCGCCCGGTACTGGGAGGACCCCGCCAGGGCCGTCACCGAGCTCCTGGCGGCGCTGTCGGAGTACTACCCGACCCGGAAACCGGCCGGCGCCGAGCAGCGGCTGGACCAGCTCGAACAGCGATATCGCGAACTCGCCCTGGAAACCTGCGACATCGTCGATCTCGCCAACTTCCCCATCGGGGACCGTGAACTCATCACCAGGGACCTGCTGCTGCGGAGTCTGTACGTGTCGCTACGCGTCACGGTGGACGTTCCCCCGGGCATGGAGTCGCACGACCTCGACCGAAAGCTCCAGGATCTCGAAGCGCGGCGCAAGGAGCAGGACGAGGAACCGGAGGAAGACCAGGAAGAGGCCGGATCGCGCTTCTCGGTCGGAGAGCGGCTCACCCACTCCAAGCACCTGGTGGTCCTCGGCGACCCGGGCGCAGGCAAGAGCACCATGCTGCGGTGGATCGCGACGGCGTATCTGCTGCGCCTGAAGTCCGACCCCGACTGGAGCCAGCTCCCGGACGTCGACACCCTGCCCGACGCCGACTGGCTCCCCCTGCTCATCCGCTGCCGTGATCTCGACACGAGCAGGATCGCCGGGTCGCTGGAAGACATGATCCAGCATCATCTGTGCGACACGGAGTTCTCCAGCGAAGAGGCCGCCGAGCTCACCCCGCTCCTGCTGCGCCGCATGCGGGAGGGCCGGGTGCTGCTGCTCATCGACGGCCTGGACGAGATCTCGGACGCCGGTCTACGGGCCCGGTTCTGCCGCAAGGTCGAGAAAATACACCTCGCCTTCCCCGAGGCCCCCGTCATCGTCACGTCCCGGATCGTCGGATACCGGGAGATGAAGCTGCGGATCACCCGGGGCTTCGAGCACGTCACGGTCCAGGAGCTGACACCCGAGGACAAGGACGACTTCGCCCGCCGTTGGTGTGTGGTGACCGAATCGCCGGCACGGCGTGAGTCGGCGGCACAGGAACTCATCAGCGACATCCACAGCACGGACCGCATCGAGCGTCTGACCGGCAGCCCCATGCTGCTCACCACCATGGCGCTGGTGAAGAAGAAGGTCGGAAAGCTGCCGAGCCGCCGGGCGGACCTGTACCGGGAGGCCGTCGACGTGTTGCTGCACTGGCGCAGTGACGTGGACGAGCGCATGGATCCTCATGAGGCGCTTCCGCAGTTGCAGTACCTCGCGTATTCGATGTGCGCGTCCGGGGACCAGCAGATTCGGCAGGACAAGGTCGTCGACACCCTGGAGCGGATGCGCAGGGAGTTTCCCGCCGTGCGCGCGGTCCGGCAGCGTTCCGCCGTCGAGTTCCTGCGCCGACTGGAACGGCAGACCGGAATCCTCGTCGAATCGGGGCACGTCAGCCATGACGGCGAGCTGATCCCGGTCTATGAGTTCCGGCATCTGACCTTTCAGGAGTACCTGGCGGGCCTGGCCCTTGTCGCGCGGAGATACCCAGGACGCAATCGGCAGATGTCGCTCGCGGAACAGGTAGGCGCGCTGACCGCGCAGACCTCCCCCGTCGAGACGGCGACGGATCGCGTGGAGGCCGTGATCGCCGAGAACTGGCGGGAGGCCATCCGGCTGACCGTGATGACCTGCAACGACGATGACGTGGACGATGTTCTCCGGGCCATCGCCACGCCGTTGCCCGGGGAGGACGCGGCCACGACGGCACGGGCGCGGGCAGCGCTCGCGTGTGCGTGCCTGGCCGATGAACCCAACGTCAGCGAGGAGGTCGCGGCCGACATCATCACCCGGTTCGTCGCCGAGCTGACCGACCACGACGGAACCGGCCCCGCAGAGACCGTCGCAGACCTCACTCTTGAAGAGGTGGGCGGCTCCGCTTGGGCCGCGGTTCTCAGCCGGAGGACCGTCGCCGAGTGGTTGCTCAATCCCTCCGAGTACCACCGCCTGGCCGGCCCCGCCGCCATGGTCCTGGGCCGGTCGGCACCGATCGACGAGCAAGCTCTGTCCGACTGGGTCCGGAACCAGGTCGCCCTCCTCGACGGGTCGGAGCCCGAGGTGGTCGTCGAAGCCGCGTTGGCACTCATGGAGATCGCCTATACCCGCAGAATCGTCCAGGTCCCCGATCTGACCGCGAAGCTCACGTCCACCCTGTCCAGGGGACCTTGCGAGGCCACTGCGGCAGCGTGGGCTCTTGGATGGATCAAAAAGCCCTCGACCTGGGAGCCGACGCCCGGCGAACTCGCGGATCTCGCCGATGCCGTGGCCTCGAGGCGGCTCCCTCCTCAGGCCGTCCTGTTTCTGTTGTGGTGCTTCGACAACACCCAGGTGCCACGGCACGACGAGATGGCCCCGGCCACGATGGACGCCTACGTCTCGGCCGACCGGGACGTCCGGCGACAGCTCGGCGAGAAGTACCTCGCCCTGTTTCCCCAGATGGCCGAGCCGGTCGTCCAGGCGAGCCGACACCGGCGCGCGGACGTCCGGCGCGAAGCGTCGCTGTTGCTGGCACGACTGGATGGCTCGCTCGCCATGGACGCCTTGTTGGGGGTACTGACCGACGAAGACAGGGCGGCGGACGACGACGTCGTCCAGGCGCTCGGCACCCTCGGGGACCCCCGCGCGGTGGAACCCCTGCTCGCCGTCCTCACGGCCCGCGACGGCACCACGAACCACGCCGTCGCCACGGCCCTCGGGATGCTGGGCGACCCACGAGCGGTCCAACCCCTGCTCGACGCCCTCCCCCACACCGGCGGAGACGTGCACACGGCTGTCGTCCAGGCGCTCGGCACCCTCGGGGACCCCCGCGCAGTGGAACCCCTGCTCGCCGTCCTCACGGCCCCCGACGGCACCACGAACCACGCCGTCGCCACGGCCCTCGGGGAACTGGGCGACCCACGATCAGTCCAACCCCTGCTCGACGCCCTCCCCCACACCGAAAAAGCGGAGCGTGCCGCAGTGGTGACGGCACTCGGGAAACTCCGCGATCCCAGGGCCCTGGATCCCCTGCTCGGCGTGCTGACCCTGGCCCGGCGCGGCGTGGATCCCGTCATCGCGCAGGCGCTCGGGCTTCTCGGTGACTCCCGGGCGGTGCAGCCCCTGCTCGACGCCCTGCGCGATGACAGTGGCACAACCTCCCCTGCGGTCGTGAGAGCGCTGGGCCGTCTGGCCGACCCCAGGGCCGTCGACCCCCTGCTGAGCGCGCTCAGGGTCGCTGCCGACGCAACACCCCCGAAGGTCAGCCTGCTGGCGCACCTGGTCGAGGCACTCGCCGGGATCGGCCACCCACGTGCGCTGCAGCCACTGTCGGAACTTAAGGCGGACGCCTCCCCTCAGCTCCGTTTCCGAGTGCTTACGGCACGGATGGAGCTGGGTGACACAGGGGCCCGCGAAACGCTGCACGAGCCCATGTCCCACGACGTTGCGATGACACGGCGCGAGGCGCTCTGGGCCCTCGCGTCCCTGGAGAGCGACCATGTCGACCGGATGCTGCTGTCCAGGGACTGCGACGGTGTCGCCCCCGGCATCGACCCTCAGCAGAAGATCACGGAGTCAGCCCTCCCGGCGTACGCCAACGCCGTGCGGCTCCCGCTCCGACAAGTCCGTTCCCGATACGAGGAGTTGGCGAAGCGCTACCCCCTCACGCTCGCCTGGCTCCCACCCTCGACCTGACGACACCAGACCCTCACCGCGCCGCCTGAGCCTCCAGCACCGCCATCGCCGCATTGTGCCCCGGCACCCCACTCACCCCACCCCCACGCACCGCACCCGCCCCGCACAGCAGCACATTGGGTTGCCGCGTCTCGACGCCCCAACGCCCGGTCTCCTCCTGGGCGTACGGCCAGGCAAGGTCGCGATGGAAGATGTTGCCCCCAGGCAGCCGCAGATCACGCTCCAGGTCCAACGGCGTCTTGGCCTCGATGCAGGGACGGCCCTCCGCGTCGGTTGCGAGGCAGTCCGCGATCGGCTCGGCGAGGTGGGTGTCGAGTTGGGCGACGGTCGCCTTCAACAGCTCCTCGCGTACACCGGAGTTGTCGGCGTCGAAGAGCCGCGCCGGCGTGTGCAGCCCGAACAGCGTCAGGGTCTGGTATCCCTGCTCCACCAGCTCCGGCGCCAGGATCGACGGGTCCGTGAGCGAGTGGCAGTAGATCTCCGAGGGCGGCGCGGACGGCAGCCGGCCCGCGGCGGCCTCCGCGTGGGCGGTGGCCAGCTGCTCGTAGCCCTCGGCGATGTGGAAGGTCCCCGAGAACGCCTCGCGCGGGTCGACGGAGGTGTCCCGCAGCCTCGGCAGCCGCTTGAGCAGCATGTTCACCTTGAGCTGGGCGCCCTCCGCGGGGGCCGGGGGCGCGTCGCCGGTCAGTTCGGCCAGCGCCTGCGGGGAGGCGTTCACCAGGACGTGCCGCGCCGCGACGACGCTCTCGTCGCCGTCCGTCCGGTACGTCACCTCCGCCGTACGGCCATCCGTGGCGATGTGTACCGCCTCGTGGCCGGTGGCGAGGACCGCGCCCGCGTCCCCTGCCGCCGCGGCCAGCGCGTCCGTCAGCGCGCCCATGCCGCCCACGGGGACGTCCCAGGCGCCGGTGCCGCCGCCGATCACGTGGTAGAGGAAGCAGCGGTTCTGCTTGAGGGAGGGGTCGTGGGCGTCGGCGAAGGTGCCGATGAGGGCGTCGGTGAGGACGACTCCCCGGACCAGGTCGTCGGCGAAACGGTCCTCGACCGCGACGCCGATCGGCTCCTCGAAGAGGGTCCGCCAGGCTTCCTCGTCGTCCACCCGGCGGCGCAGCTCCTCACGGGTGGGCAGCGGTTCGGTGAGGGTCGGGAAGATCCGTTCGGCGACGCGGCCGGTCATGCCGTAGAAGCGCTGCCAGGCCTGGTACTCCTGCTCGCCGCCGGTGAGCCGGGCGAAGGCCTCTCGGGTGCGCCGCTCGCCGCCGCCGACCAGGAGGCCGGTCGGCTGTCCGTCCCGCTCCACGGGGGTGTACGAGGAGATCGTGCGCGTGCGGACGCGGAAGTCCAGGCCCAGATCCCGGACGATCTTCTTCGGCAGCAGGCTGACCAGGTAGGAGTAGCGCGACAGCCGGGCGTCGACGCCGGCGAAGGGCCGGGTGGAGATCGCGGCGCCGCCGGTGTGGTCGAGCCGCTCCAGGACCAGGACGGACCGTCCGGCCCGGGCGAGGTAGGCGGCGGCGACGAGGCCGTTGTGTCCGCCGCCGACGATGACGACGTCGTACGTGTGTCCAGGGAGTGCAGGCATGCCCCTTCGTAACACGCGATGATCTAGGTCGGCCAGAGGAGCGACGCATCGTGCGCCGGGGTGCAGACTCGGCGCATGGAGCACACGCGGCAGCACATGTACGACCTGATCGACCATCTGGTGCGGGCCGGGAACGCGGTCCGGTACCACCCGTCGTCCGCCGTCGACCCGTTCTGGCACCAGCAGGGCGGCCCGCAGTGCTTCCTCGAACATCCGATCGACTTCGCGGTGGCCCGGGCGGCGCCGGGTCAGCCGGAGGATCTCCTGTTCAAGGAGGACGAGGACGAGATCTACTGTCTTCGGTGCTGGACCGTGATCAGCGGCTCGAACTTTCCGCGTCCGGAGTACCCGGGCCGCGCGCGCTGAGGCGGCGCCGTCGGTTCAGCCGCCGCCCGCCACGTGCTGCTGCCGCAGCACCGCCACCCTCCGGTACAGCTCGACCGCCTCCGCGCCGCGCCCGAGCTGCTCCAGGCAGTGTGCCTCGTCGTTGCGACTCGCGAGGGTGTCGGGGTGGCCGGCGCCCAGGACGCGCTCGCGGGCGGTGGCGACGCGGCGGTACTCGGTGAGGGCGTCGGCCCAGCGGCCCAGCCAGCCGAGGCCGACGGCGACCTCGCGGCGGCTGACCAGGGTGTCGGGGTGCTCGGGGCCGAGGACGCGTTCGCGAATGGCGCACACGTCGCGGGACTCGGCGAGGGCCTCCTCCCAGCGGCCGAGGCGGCCGAGGTTGACGCCGAGGCCGTGGCGGGCACGCAGGGTCTCGGGGTGGGCGGGGCCGTTGACGCGGGTGCGGTCCTCGATGAGGTCGCGGTAGAGCTGGAGGGCCTCGGCGCTGCGGCCGAGGCGGCCGAGGCTGATGCCGACCTCGTAGCGGGCGGCGAGGGTGTCGGGGTGCTCGGGGCCGAGGGCCTGGGCGCGGGCCTCGGCGACCTCGTGGTAGGTCTGCAGCGCTTCGGGCCAGCGGCCCAACTGGCCGAGGGCGTAGGCGACTTCGTAGCGGGTGACCAGGGTGTCGGGGTGGGTCGGGCCGAGGACGCGTTCGCGGGCGGCGGCCACGTCGCGGGCCATGCGGTAGGAGTCCTCGAGGCGGCCGAGGCGGCTGAGGTTGAAGGCGAGGTTGTGGCGGCAGCGCAGGGTGTCGGGGTGGTCGGCGCCCATGGTGCGCTCGCGGGCGGACAGTACGGACGAGTAGACCTGGTGGGCGTCGAAGTGGCGGCCCAACTGGCCCAGTACGTAGGCCATTTCCTGGCGGGCGGCGAGGGTGTCGGGGTGGTCGGGGCCGAGGGCGAGGCTGCGGGCGCGGGCGACGTGTTTGTACTCGCGCAGGGCGTCGGCGGCGCGGCCGGTGCGGGAGAGGGTGAAGGCGACCTCGTAGCGGCTGGCGAGGGTGTCCGGGTGGTCGGGCCCGAGGAGGTGCTCGCGTTCGGCGGCGACCGCGCGGTGCACCTCGCCCGCCTCCGCCCAGCGCCCGAGGCGGCCCAGGCTGAGCCCTGCGTTGTGCCGTCCGGCCAGGGCGGTGATCGCCTCCTGGGACGGCGCGGGCGGCTCGTCGGGGACGGGTTCGGGGGGCCTGGCGACGATCGTGCGCGGGATCCACTCGCCGGTCAGGGCCGCGCCCTCCGCGGGCGGCGCGGGGCCGACGCCGGGCCCGATCGCCTTGTGGCCGGTGGTCATCCCCCGGGTCCAGGAGGGCAGGCGCGTCTCGCGGGACGGCGGTTCGAGGGCCGGGCGGAGCGTCGGCTGCGGGGTCACCACGGTGGGCACGTACGTCGGGGTGGTGCGGCCCAGGCTGATGCGGCGCCCCAACTCGCGCGCGTCGTGCGGACGTTGTTCGGGCAGCTTGGCCAGCAGGTCCAGGATGATCTTCTCGAAGTAGGCGGGGACCTCGGCGCGGTGGCTGCGCGGCGGGCGGGGCGCGGTGTCGCGGTGGCCGACGAGGATCGCCCAGGCGTCGCCGAGGTCGAAGGGCGGCACCCCGGTGGTGATCTCGTACAGTACGCACCCCAGCGAGTACAGGTCGCTGCGCTGGTCGACCTCGGAGCCGCCGATCTGCTCCGGCGACATGTAGTGAGGGGTGCCCATCGCGATGCCGGTGCCGGTGAGCCGGGAGGTGAAGCCGATGTCATGGCCGAGCCGGGCGATGCCGAAGTCGCAGATCTTCACGGTGCCGTCGGTCAGCCGCATGATGTTCGCGGGCTTCAGGTCCCGGTGCACGATGCCCTGCTGGTGGGTGTAGGCGAGTGCGGCCGCCACCTGGTCGGCGATGTCGACGACGTCCGCGACGGGCAGCGGATGCTGTTTGTTGTCCTCCAGGAGCTGGCTGAGGTTGCGGCCCTCCAGCAGCTCCATGACGAGGTAGAGGATGCCGTCGTCCTCGCCGAAGTCATGGACGACGGTGACCCCGCGGTGCTGGAGGGCGGCGGCGACGCGGGCCTCCCGCCGGAACCGCTCGCGCAGGACGCGGGTGAAGGTCTGGTCGTGGGAAGGGCCGAGCGGCTTGAGGCACTTCACGGCGACATGGCGGCCCAGCGACTCGTCGCGGGCCCGCCACACCTCGCCCATGCCGCCGCGCCCGATCAGGTCGAGCAACCGGTAGCGGCCCTGGATCAGTTTGCTGTCCCCCATCTGCTGCGATCGCCCCCGTCGAAGTCGCGCCGCTCCACCCCTGGTCCGTCCAGTATGGCGAGCTATCTCCCGACTTTGTACGGTGCCGGGCGGGAGCCGGGGCCGAGCCGTGACATGGCGCGGAGGATGTGTTTGGGCGGCAGTTGCCAGCGCAGACGTGCGGGAACACAGCGCAACAGGGTGCCCGTGACACGCAACTGGCGGGTGACGGTGGCCGGTCGCGGGGCCGGTCTGCCGTACAACTCGTGGGCGTACGGCGGCAGGGCGGCGTACGCCAGGTGTGCCACGCGCCGCCACAGCACCGCGCGCGCCGGGACGAGCAGGGGGTGCGTCGGCGGACGGAGCAGGAAGTCGTCCACGGCGCGCGCCTCGGGTCCGGCGGCGAGGTCGGGCCGCACCTTCTCGAAGTAGGCGGCCATCTCGGCCTGGTTCGCCGGTACGGCGTCGGGGTCGAGGCCCACCAGGCGGGCACTGACCCGGTGTTCGGCGATGTAGCGGTCGGCGAGTTCGTCGGTGAGGCGGAATCCGGAGCGCCGGGCGACGTGCAGGTAGGAGTCGATCTCCGCACAGTGCACCCACAGCAGCAGCTCGGGTTCGTCGACGCCGTACGTCTCGCCGGTGTCGGGGTCGGTCGCGGACAGCATGCGGTGGATCTTCCGCACCCGGGCGCCGGCCCGTTCGGCGGCCTCCGTGGTGCCGTACGTCGTGGTCCCGACGAAGTTCGCGGTGCGCAGCAGCCGGCCCCAGGCGTCCTGCCGGAAGTCGGAGTTCTGCATGACCCCGCGCACGGCACGCGGATGAAGCGCCTGGAGATACAACGCACGGACACCGGCGACCCACATCATCGGGTCGCCGTGCATCTGCCAGGTGACCGAGTTCGGCGTGAACAGCCCCGGATCTGCCATACCCGCAGGCTAACGCCGCACCCTCGGCATCCCCAGACCGATCCACGAGATGATCTCCCGCTGGATCTCGTTGTTGCCGCCGCCGAAGGTGAAGATGACCGCGGAGCGGTAGCCGCGCTCCAGTTCGCCGTGGAGGACCGTGCCCGCGGAGCCTTCCTTCAGGGCGCCCGCCGCGGCGACCACTTCCATGAGCCAGGCGTAGGCCTCGCGGCGGGCCTCGGAGCCGTAGACCTTGACGGCGGAGGCGTCCTGGGGGGTGAGCGTGCCGTTCTGGACGGCGTTGACCATCTGCCAGTTGAGCAGCTTCATCGCGTCGAGCTTCACATGGGTCTGGGCGAGACGGCGGCGCACCCAGGGCAGGTCGACGACGCGGCGGCCGTCGGCGAGCTTGGTCTCCATGGCCCAGCGCTGGACGTCGTGCAGGGCGCGGATCGCCATGGTGCCGTGGGCGGCGAGGGTGACGCGCTCGTGGTTGAGCTGGTTGGTGATCAGCCGCCAGCCCTGGTTCTCCTCGCCGACCCGGCGCGAGACGGGGACGCGGATGTCCTCGTAGTAGCTGGCGGTGGTGTCATGGCCGGCGAGGGTGTTGATGACGGTGCAGGAGTAGCCGGGCTCGGTGGTCGGGACCAGGAGCATGGTGATGCCCTTGTGCGGCGGCGCGGCCGGGTCGGTGCGGGTCGCGAGCCACACCCAGTCCGCCGTGTCGCCGTTGGTGGTCCAGATCTTCTGGCCGTTGACGACGTACTCGTCTCCGTCTCGCACCGCGCGCGTCTTCAAGGACGCCAGGTCCGTACCGGCGTCGGGCTCGCTGTAGCCGATCGCGAAGTCGATCTCGCCGGAGAGGATCTTCGGGAGGAAGTAGGCCTTCTGCTCGTCGGTGCCGTACCGCATGATCGTCGGGCCGACCGTGTTCAGGGCCATCAGCGGCAGCGGGACGCCGGCCTGGGCGGCCTCGTCGAAGAAGATGAACTGTTCCATCGCGGTGAGTCCGCGGCCGCCGTACTCCTTGGGCCAGCCCACGCCCAGCCAGCGGTCGGCGCCCAGCTTCCGGATGATCTCGCGGTAGAAGCGCTTCTGCTCACGCCGGTCGCCGTGCCGGGCGTTCGCGTCGTCCGGCACCAACGCGGCGAAGTACGCGCGCAGTTCGGTGCGCAGCCGCTGCTGCTCGGGTGTGTATGCGAGATGCACGGCGCCTCCAGGCTCCCCGGGACCGGTCCTGACGGCGCACACGGTAGAACGTGTTCCAGAAATAGGGAATGGCAAGGCCGCACCGAGGCATACGAAAGGGCCCCCGCGATGCGAGGGCCCGTTCGGTGGTGAACTGCTCAGTGGGCGACGGGAGCCGGCCGGGTGTCCGCGCCCGCCGACCGCTCGGCCGGCTTCGGTGCGAGCTGCCGCTCCGCCAGCAGCCCGAAGACCAGCCCGAAGGCGGTCCACAGGGTCACCTGCACGGCGAGCGCGGCGAGCCGGTACTGCCACAACAGGGCGGCCGGGAAGTGCTCCGGCACCTCGTTGAACGACGGCAGGAACGCGTACGCCAGCCCGACGACGAGGACGAAGAACGCGCCCGCGGCGAGGGTGGCGTTCCAGTTGCCCAGCCGGGGTGCGAGCCGCTTGCCCAGGATGACCGTGCCCACCGTCAGCAGCACGCTGAGGACGATCATCAGGAAGAACAGCGCGGTCCGCTGGTCGAGCGTGTCGGGGTCACCGACGGCCGGCGGGTTGGCGGGGTACTTGAGGAACGGCACGACGTACACCGCGACCAGCCCGGCGACCGCCAGGAGCAGCGCGCTCGCGCGCGGCCCGAAGCGGCCGATCCGGCCGAGCGCGAAGCAGTACGCCAGCGCCGCGATGCCCCCGAAGGCGACCCCGTAGACGAGGACGCCGGTGGACAGGCCCGCGGTGGACTGGAGCGTACGGCTGAACAGTTCCTCGCCGCCGTGCTCGTGCGCGTGGGCCTCCTCGAAGGCGATGGCCTGGTCGACGCGCGGCTCCCCGAGGAAGTACGCGACGACGAGCGCGGCCAGTCCCGCGACGAGGCCCGCGAGCATGCCGCGGACCAGGAGGTTTCTGACAGTTGCGGAGTTCATGCGCGGATACGCTTCCTCGCCGCTGTCAGTGGCACGGGAAGCCGAGCAGGTGGCGGGCGTCATGCACCCACTCGTGGACCCCCTCGCCGGACAGCAGGGAGGTGGCGCCCTGTTCGGCGCCGACGAAGTAGAGCAGGACCAGCATCAGGACGCCGAAGAAGACCGCCCAGGGGGCGATGGCGCCGATCGGCAGCTTGGCGGGTACGGCGGTGGAACTGGTTGTCGGCTGAGCGACGGTCTGCGCCATGGCAGGACCTCCTGGGGGAACTCGCGTCCCGTCTCGGTGGTGCACAGGACGACGGGGCGGGTCTGACTCACCCGGCCCGCACCCTTTGAGGCGCGTGCCCGGCATACAGTGGCGCGACCGTGCCGGAATCCCACCGGCTTCCACCGAACCGTCGTCGATATCGACGAGAAGGTACCGCGTGGGAGGGATGGGGCCAAGAGCGCATGGTCCGGCCACAAGCGCCCCTGGAGCGCTGTGCGCATGTCAAATAGGCGGTACAGAAAGGGTGTTGAGCGGGGGAATGGGCGGATGACGAGCCGAGTGATGTTGATCTCACCCGCGATCAGCGAGGCCCTGCGGGAGGCCCGCTTCGATGACGGCTGGCCGTTGGACGCCTCCGGCCTGCGCGGCGCGAAGGCCGCCGCGGGCACGCTCCCGACGGCACACCGGGTCTGTTCCTCCCCCACCGTGCGCTGCCGTGAGACGGCCGGCGCGCTCGGTCTCGACGCCCTGGACGCACCGGAGTTGGCCGCCCTCGACACAGGGCGCTGGCGCGGGTCGACGCTGGCCGAGGTGGGTGCCGCGGAGCCGGAGGCGCTGACGCGCTGGCTGTCCGACCCCGAAGCGACGCCGCACGGCGGGGAGTCGGTGGCCGCGCTGTGCGCACGGGTCGGGGCATGGCTGGACGCACTGGCCGCGGAGACGGGGTGGACGATCGCCGTGGCCGAACCCGAGATCGTCCGCGCGGCGCTCGTCCACGCGCTGGGGGTGCCGGGGCCGGCCTTCTGGCGCACGGACGTACCACCGCTCACCGCCGTCGAACTCAGCGGGCGAGCGGGGCGCTGGAACGTCCGGATGGGGCGGCCCCTCTGAAGCTCCTTCTGAAGTCCTTCTGAGCCGCTTCAGAAGCCCTTCTGAGGCCCTTCAGAAGCCCCTCGGAAACTCCTCTGAAGCTTCTTCTGAGGCACTCCGAGGGAAACGCCCGCCTCAGTTCAGCGTGGCCATGAAGTCCGTGCATGCCTGGGCGCACTCCCGGCAGGCCTTCGCCGCGTCCTCCGCTCCCGGCTCGCCGTCGAAGGCGTGGGCGGATTCCAGGCAGACCGTCCGGCACCACTCCAGCTGGACGCGGATACCGCCCTCGTCCAGCCGGTTCTGCTCGGACAGCACCCGGCACGTGGCGTCGCACACCTCCGCGCACATGATGCCCTTGCGTCGTACGAGTTCCTGTTGCTCGGTCCCGTCCGGATCCACGAGGCTGGCACGCACCGCGCATGCCCGGGCGCACTCGGTGCACGCCTGCGCACACGCGAAGCGGTCCTCCAGGAACCGGATGAGCTCCTGTTGGGGTGTCATCGCTGTCACACCGCGCGGGTAGCCGCCGCATTTCGCGTCAAACCCCTGTGCCGCAGGTTTCCGCCGGTCACGGCCGTCGGGTTCGCAGGGGCCGCCGGTCACGGTGTCGGGTTCACACCGGACGGCGGGGGTACTCGCGGGATCATGACTAGCGCATGGATGGAGATGGCCGCGGGTCGCGGCGCCCTGGGCGTCGGGCTGATCGTGGCGGGTCTGGTCGTCGTCGCCCTGCTGCTGGGCGCCTTCTGGATGGGCGCGCGCGTCCGTCGCCGGGAGCTCCCGCCGCCGCGCCCCGAGGAGCAGCCGCGGCTGCCGGAGGGCGGGCCCGTCCGCGAGGTGGCGGAGAACAGGGAGCCCGACGAGGTGCCGAGAAGCGACCACCGCCTCACCCCGCACGAGATGCCCGCCTTCGGCAACAGCAGCACCCGGACCGGGCCCGAGAAGTCCCGCCGCCGGTGGACCGACGGCAAGAGCGGATCGTTCGGCGGCGGGTGACCGGGCGGTCGTCGATCCGCGGCCCGCGGGCCCGTACAGAGCGGCACCGGGGCCGGTGCTCGGCCCGCGGGCCCGTACAGCACGGCGCCGGGGTCGGTGCTCGGCCCGCGGGCCCGTGCAGAGCACAGCACCGAGGGAAGTGAGTTCCATGGCCGACGGCGGTCGCGGCGCCCTGCCGCTGCCCGACTACGACCACCTGCCCATCGGCGGTCTGGAGAGCCGCGTGCGGTCACTGGCCCCGGAGGAGGTGGAGACGCTGCTCTCCTACGAGCGCACCCACGCCGACCGGCTCCCGGTGACCGAGGTGCTGACCGCGCGCCTGGAGCAGCTTGACGCCGGCGCCGAGCCGACGTCCGGCGACCCCCAGGCGCTGCGCCCCGAGGCGCGCGCGGGACGCCACGGCTCCCCCGTGTCACCGACGACGTCGCCGGAACCGCACAGCCCGCCCCCGCACGGCACCCCCGACCAGCGGGGCAGGCCGAAGGGCGACCGCGCCTAGGACCGGCCCGCCGGACCGGTCAGCCCGCGCTCAGGGGCAGCGCCTCGTACACGTGCCGGTCCCACAGCCGCCGTGAGGCGTCCTCCGGGTACGCCGTCACCGTCGGTTCGGTGTCGAGGAGCCGGGTGAGCCGGTTCTCGGGGTCGTACGCGGGCCAGCCGGGGTCGCCCGTGCTCGCGAAGGCGGTCCACGCGGACCGCATGTACGCGGAGAGCTGTTCGGTCTCGGGCGTGGGCTCGGGGCCGATCAGCATGCTGCCCAGTCCGCCGCCCCGCGAGCCGAAGACCAGGGGGACGTCCAGGCCGTGGCAGGCCCCGAGCGTGCCGTCGTGGACCGGGGCGGACCAGGTGAGTTCGTAGAGGTGAGCCCGGCCGCCGCCGATCGTCTGCGCGTCCGCCAGATGCAGGGAGGGCATGCGGAACAGCCAGTCGGACTGGACCAGTTCGAGGAGCTGCTCCGCCGAGGCGTCGGGGAACGCGGTGCGATAGGCCTGTCCGGCGTCGGCCGCCGGTCCGAACGCGGCCAGCGCGGCGGACGCCAGCTGGTCGTCGACCTTGCCGAGCAGCCCGCCCAGCATCAGGAACAGCCGGTACTCGTCACGGTTGTGGCCGACGATCAGCTCCACGTCCCGGCCCGCGCCCTCTGCCAGAGCGGTCCACGGCACGACCGGCAGGACGTCTCCGTCCACGACCGGTGAGTACGGGGTGGCGGTGAGAGCGACCTTGCCCCACCGGGGCAGGAACGCGCGCATGCGGCCGGCCAGCGCGGCCCCCGCCTCGGGCAGCTTGCGCGGGTCCACGCCCGCCAGGTCGGCGACCGTCGGGCGCAGTCCGAGCTCCCCGGCGAGGGCCTCGCCGATGTCCCGGGCCAGCGCGTCCGAGAAGTACGTGCCCGGCACGCTCTGGGCGATGGCCCGGCGGAACAGACCGCGTGCCTTCGGCATGGCCAGCAGCGCGGCGACGGACCCGGCGCCGGCGGACTCACCGAAGACGGTGATCTGGTCGGGGTCCCCGCCGAAGGCGGCGATGTTGTCGCGCACCCACTCCAGCGCGGCGACCTGGTCGAGCAGCCCGCGGTTCGCGGGCGCCCCCTCGATGTGCAGGAAACCCTCGATCCCGACCCGGTAGTTGAGGGTGACGACGACCAGGTTCCCGTCCTTGGCGAGCCGGCCGCCGTCGTAGGTGGGGTCGTCGGAGGCGCCCAGCTTGTAGGCACCGCCGTAGATCCACACCATCACCGGACGGCGGGCCGCCGGGTCCGCCTCGGGCGTCCAGACGTTCACGGTGAGCCAGTCGTCGCCGGTCGGCAGGGACCAGGGCGCGACGGCGGGGAGGCCGGGGACGAACGGCTCCTGCGGGGGCGGCGGTCCGAAGGCGGTCGCCTCCCGCACTCCCTCCCACGCCGGCGCCGGCCGGGGCGCCGCGAACCGCGCCTCCCCCACCGGGGGCTGCGCGTAGGGGATGCCACGGAAGACCTCGAGACCGGCCTCGCGGCGACCGCGGACCACCCCGGCCGACGTGCCGGCCTCGGGAGACTCGCTCCTGCTCATCGACGACTCCTTGACGGATCTGTGGGTGCGCCGAGTGTCACACCGGGGGCGGCACTTGGCCAGCCCCCGGTGAATCACAGTTCACCAGGCGAACACACGCCTTCCGTCGCCGGGTTTCACGGGTAGCTCACCAGATTGGCCACGTTCGTCGAGGAGTTGGACGGGCCGCCGCGGTCGTTGATGACGTGCCGGATCGTCCCGGTACCGCCGAGCGAGACGGTCACCATGTTCTGGAAGCGCACGTTCGGGGTGTTGGGGACCTCGAAGGCGTGCTCGGCGGTGACGCTCGGGTTCACGTTGAAGTAGCAGTAGCTGCCGAGCCCGTAGGCCTGGTGGCTGGTGACCGAGTTCGCGACCTTGTAGGCCGCGTAGCCCTGCGTGGAGCCGTTCATCCAGGACGCCTGGTTGGGCGGGTCGTAGGGCATCTCGTTCTGGTAGAAGTACGTCCGGCCGCCGTTGCCGTTCCAGATCGTCTGGTGCTTCTGGTAGTGCTCGACGAACAGGCCGTACATGGTCACGTCGTCGCCGTTGACGACCAGTCCGGTGTCGGCGGTGTTGGTGGTCCAGCCCACTCCGGAGCCGTGGTCGGCGCGCCAGATCCACATGTGGTCGCCGATCACGTCGTCGCTGTTGACCACGAGGCTGGTGGTGGCCTTGCCCACGCCGGCGCCGCCGATGCGGAAGTAGACGTCGTGCAGCGAGGTGGGGTCGGCCGCGTGGTCGGCGGCGGCGCCCGACGGGCCGATCTCCACCAGGGTCTGGGAGTTGGTGGTGCCGGCGTCGAAGAGGAGGCCCGCGAGCTTGACGCCGTCGACGTCGGCGACGGTCATGGCGGTGACGCCGTTGTCGGGCACGAACGTGGCGAGCCCGAGGCCGAGCACGACGGTGTCCGGGCGGGTCACCCGCAGGGTCTGGTCGAGGTGGTAGACGCCGGGGGTGACCAGGAGGTTCTTCCCTCCGGCAAGCGCCGAGTTGATCTGTGCGGCGGTCGCGCCCGGCTTGACGACGTAGAACTGGTCGATGCCGAGCGAGGTGCCCGGGGCGCTGCCGCTCGCCCAGGTGGTGGCCGAGGAGTTGGTCCGCACGGCGGGCACGAACACCTTGTAGGCGCCCGCGGCGTCGACGTACAGGAAGGGCTTCTCGCGGACGGTCGGGGTCTGGTTCACCGTGGTGTAGGGCGGGTTGGGGAAGCTGTTGCCCGGGACGCCCTGGCTGCCGACGAAGACCATGTTCCAGTTGGAGCCGGTCCAGCTGCCCAGCTGGGAGTTGCGGGTGAGCCACTGCTGCTGGGTGCCGGAGCGGACCTGGCCGTCGATCTTGCTGTCGGCCATGAAGCCGCCGCTGGACCAACCACCGTCGCTGAGTTCGAGGTTGCCGCGGACATGCATGCGCCGGTAGCCGGAGGCCTGCGAGACCGCCCAGCGGTCCGTGCCGCCCGTCGGGTTGACGGACAGGTTCTCGGCGCCGCGCCAGAAGTTCTGGGTGGCGTTCTGCGGCGGGAACCAGTCGGCCTCGACATGCACGGCGCCGTTGATCGTGACCGAGTCAGGTGACTGCCCGAGCCCCAACACCTGGGTGTAGAAGCCGACGTTGACGTCGTTGCTGTAGGTGCCGGGCTTGAACATCACGGCGTAGCGCTGGGAACCGAACTGGTTGGTCTCCTGCTGCTGGAAGATCTGGTTCAGGCGGCTCTGGATCGTGGACGAGGGCATCGAGGGGTCGAAGACGACCACGTTCGGACCGAGGTCGACGTCGCCGGGCGCGGTGCTCACGGGCGTGACCTGGAAGCGCTGGGCCGCCGTGCCGTTGCAGGTGTACTGCACGAGCTGGACGCTGTCGGCCGTGGAGGCGGCCGGGACGTCGAGGCACTTGCCGCTGTTGCGGTTGACGAAGTGGTAGGCGCCGCCGCCCTCGTCGACGGGCAGCCACTGCTGGTTGGCGCCGCCGCCGTAGGTCCACAGGTGCACGGCCGCGTTGTCGGCGGTGGACACGTCGCTGACGTCGGCGACCTGCTGGGGGTCGTTGCGGTTGTTGATCCGGACGTAGCCGTCGCTGGTCGCGGTGAAGCTCCACTGCTGGGCGGTGGTGTTGTTGCAGGTGTACTGCTGTACGGCGGTGCCGTTGACGGTGGCCGCCGAGCGGGCGTCGAGGCACTTGCCGCTGCCGGCGTTGACGACCGTGGCCCAGCCGGTGGGCAGGGCGGCGGCTGCGGCCTCGGCGGGCTGGAGGCCGGTGAGGATCGAGGCGGCGAGGGCTGCGGCCACGCAGACCGCGGCCCGGCGGCCGGTGATTCGGGGGCTTGGCATGTTCATCTCCTGTGGGCTTAGTTCAATCCGTGAGTTAAGAAGTGAGAGATGGACATGTCAAGAGATTGGTACGGACCAGCCGTCGGGGGTGGTGGCCCACCACCTGGTGACCTTCTCCGCCGTACGTTCGATACTGCATGCATCAGGTATCCCGTTCACGCTCGGCCTGGAGGTACCCATGCGGATGCTCATCAACGTCCCCGAGACCGTCGTCGCGGACGCGCTGCGCGGACTGGCGGCAGCCCATCCCGAACTCACCGTCGACGTGGAGAACCGGGTGATCGTACGGCGGGACGCCCCCGTGGCCGGAAAGGTGGGCCTGATCTCCGGCGGCGGTTCCGGGCACGAGCCGCTGCACGGCGGGTTCGTGGGCCCCGGCATGCTCTCGGCGGCCTGTCCCGGCGAGGTGTTCACCTCCCCCGTGCCCGACCAGATGGTCCGGGCGGCGGCGGCCGTGGACAGCGGCGCGGGCGTGCTGTTCATCGTGAAGAACTACACGGGTGACGTGCTCAACTTCGACATGGCCGCCGAACTCGCCGAGGACGAGGGCATCCAGGTGGCGAAGGTCCTCGTCAACGACGACGTGGCCGTCACCGACAGTCTCTACACCGCCGGCCGGCGCGGCACCGGCGCCACTCTCTTCGTCGAGAAGATCGCCGGAGCCGCCGCCGAGGAGGGGCAGCCCCTGGAGCGCGTGGAGTCGATCGCACGGCAGGTCAACGAGAACTCCCGCAGCTTCGGCGTCGCGCTCAGCGCCTGCACCACGTACGCCAAGGGCAGCCCCACCTTCGACCTGCCCGACGGCGAACTGGAACTGGGCATCGGCATCCACGGCGAACCGGGCCGGGAGCGGCGGGCGATGATGACCTCGCGCGAGATCGCCGACTTCGCGGTCAACGCCATCCTCGACGACATCAGCCCGCGCAACCCGGTACTGCTGCTGGTCAACGGCATGGGCGCGACGCCCCTCCTGGAGCTGTACGGGTTCAATGCCGAGGTCCAGCGGGTGCTGACCGAGCGCGGTGTGGCCGTCGCCCGCACACTCGTGGGCAACTACGTCACCTCCCTGGACATGGCGGGCGCCTCGGTGACCCTGTGCCAGATCGACGAGGAGACGCTGCGGCTGTGGGACGCGCCGGTGAAGACCGCGGGGTTGCGCTGGGGCATCTGAGCCGCACCGTCAACCGACCTACCACGCAAGGAGATCCAGTGCTCGACGCCGACTTCTTCCGCCGTTGGATGACGGCGACCGCCGCGTCCGTGGACCGTGAGGCGGAACGGCTCACGGCCCTCGACTCCCCCATCGGGGACGCCGACCACGGCAGCAACCTCCAGCGCGGGTTCCACGCCGTCACGGCCGTACTGGAGAAGGAGGCCCCGGCGGCCCCCGGTGCGGTGCTCGTCCTCGCCGGACGGCAGCTGATCTCCACGGTCGGCGGGGCTTCGGGGCCGCTGTACGGCACGCTGCTGCGGCGCACCGGCAAGGCGCTCGGGGACGATGCGGAGGTGAGTGAGGGGCAGTTCGCCGACGCCTTCCGTGCGGGGGTGGACGCCGTCATGGCCCTGGGCGGGGCCGCGCCCGGCGACAAGACCATGATCGACGCGCTGGTGCCGGCCGTGGACGCGCTCGGCGACGGGTTCGCTGCCGCCCGGGCCGCCGCGGAGGAGGGCGCCCTCGCGACGACACCCCTGCAGGCCCGCAAGGGCCGGGCGAGCTATCTGGGCGAGCGCAGCATCGGGCACCAGGATCCGGGCGCCACCTCGTCGTCACTGCTGGTCGCGGCACTCGCGGAGGCGAACGGTGAGTGACGGCGAGCTCGTCGGGATCGTGCTGGTCTCGCACAGCGCGGAGGTGGCCGCGTCGGTCGCGGCCTTGGCCAAGGGCCTGGCCGGGGGTGGCGTGGACGTTCCCGTCGCTCCTGCGGGCGGCACCGAGGGCGGTGGGTTCGGCACCAGCTCCGAGCTGATCGCCGCGGCCGCCGCCTCGGTGGACCGGGGGGTGGGCGTCGCCGTCCTCACCGACCTGGGCAGTGCCGTGCTGACGGTGAAGGCGCTGCTCGCGGAGGGCGACGAGCTCCCCGACCACACCCGCCTGGTGGACGCCCCGTTCGTGGAGGGCGCGATCGCGGCGGTCGTCACCGCGTCGACGGGCGCCGACCTGGCGGCGGTGGAGGCGGCGGCAGCGGAGGCCTACACGTACCGCAAGGTCTGAGAGAGGGCCGGCCCGCTCTCAGAACATCCCCTCATCCCCTCTAGGAGAGTCCGCGCGCCGCGACGGCGAGGGCCGAGCGCATGGTGTCCGCCAGCTCGGCCTCCGCCCTCGCGGCGTCCCTCTCCTCGCCCTCGACGCGCCAGGCGTAGTGCTCCACCGCCGCGCGCAGGGCCGCGTTGAACATCGCCGCCTGGATCGTGGGCCGCAGGTCGTCCGCGGGCAGCCCGGCCCGCTCGCCGAGGGCGCGGGCGAACACCGGTTCGGCCTCGTCGTACGTCTGGAGCCAGATGGCGCGCAGGCCGGGTTCGGTGCGGGTCAGCCGTACCAGCGCCCCGACCGTCGCCCGCTCCGGACCGGCGACGAAGGCGGGGTCGGCCGCGAGCCGGGCGTCGAAGAGCTGCTCCAGCGGCTGACCCGGGCGCCAGTCCCGCAGACAGTCGGCGATCAGGTCGATGCCGGCCGAGAACAGCGGCCGTACACAGCTCTCCTTGCTCGGGAAGTAGCGCCACACGGTGCGGGCGGAGACGCCGACCGCCTGGCCGATCTGTTCACCGGTGGTGGCCGCGACGCCCTGGCCGACGAACAGGCCCACCGCGGCCCGGGCGATCTCCAGCCGGGTCTCGGCCCGGCGCTCCTCGGTCAGCGGCGGTCGTCCCGTGCGTCCGCGGGCTGCGGTCATGTCGTCCTCCGGCTGGCGGTGATCGTCCCCCGGAATTCTCCACCACGACTTTATGTCACTCAAAGACATTAAGTCGTAGAGTGAGGGCGGCACGGCACACCGGGCACGTCACGCTCGTGCGTCGCCCTCGCAGCGCACAGACAGGGAACCGCCATGGCCACTGGACTCGACGGACGCAGCGTCATCGTCACCGGAGCGGGCTCGGGCATCGGGCGGGCCGCCGCCCTGGCCTTCGCCGCGGAGGGCTCGAAGGTGGTGGTCGCGGATCTCAACGCCGAGACGGCGGAGAAGGTCGTCAGCGAGATCGAGGAGGCGGGCGGCACCGCGGTCGCCGTCACCGGCGACCTGAGCGAGCAGGCCGTCGTCGACCGCGTGACCGCGACCGCCGTGGAACGCTTCGGCGGCGTGGACGTGCTGGTGAACAACGCCGGGATCATGGACCGGATGTCAGCGGCGGCGGACGTGAGCGACGCGGAGTGGGAGCGGGTCATCCGGGTCAACCTCACCGCGCCCTTCCTGCTCACCCGGGCTGTTCTGCCGCACATGCTGAAGGCGGGCAAGGGCGCCGTCGTGAACACCGCGTCCGAGGCCGGACTGCGCGGCAGCGCCGCGGGCGCCGCCTACACGGCCTCGAAGCACGGCGTCGTGGGCCTGACCAGGAACCTGGCCGTGATGTACCGCAACCAGGGCATCCGGACCAACGCCATCGCCCCCGGCGGCACGGCGACGGGGATCGCCGTCGACATCGACGCCGAGGCCCACGGCCCGCAGGCGCTGGGCCCCTACTTCGGCAACGTCGGCCGCGTTTCCGAGCCGGAGGAACAGGCCGCCGCGATCGTGTTCCTCGCCTCGGACGCGGCGAGCAACATCAACGGCGTGGTGCTGGCCGTGGACAACGGCTGGTCGGCGGTCTGACGCACTCCCGCACGAACAGCCGAGCACCGGCCCCGCACGACAACCCGACCACCCGGCCCCGCACAACAACCCCGACCGCCGGGACCCGGCTCCGCACGACAAGCCGAGCACCCGGCCCCGCACGCGAACCCGCGCCGCCTATCGCCCCCGCACGAACAACCGCGCCAGCCGCTCCCCCGTGGCGATCGCGGCCGCATGATCCTCGATGGGTTTGACCTGGGAGTCCTTGAAGACGATGTAGGTCACCCCGGACGGCGTGCCGCCGCCGCGCGGGTCGGGGCGGATGCCCAGGGCCTTGGCGCTGGCGTAGGAGGCCTCCCCGATGATCCCGCGAGGGCCGACGTCGCCGACGACCGCGTACTGCACGCTGTCCTTGTAGATCACCGCAGCGACCGAGCCGCCCCGGATGCCGCTTTCGCGGTAGTTCCAGACGCTGCTCGGCGTGGGCACCACGATGTACGGCAGGCGTTCGGCGCTCAGGTAGCGGCCGTCGGCCTGCTGGAAGGCCGTGGCCGCGGAGAACAGCGGGTCGGTGCGCGTGTTGCAGTACTGGCCGGGCCGGCCGTCGCAGTCGATGTCCATGTCGGCCTTCCAGAACACGGCCTCGTCGGTGCCGCACACCGGGACGGTGGCGGGCAGGCCGTCGTCGGTGGCGTACCGGCCGCGGGAGACGGGGGCGCAGTCACGCACCTTGGCCAGCAGGTCTGCGGCGCGGACATCGCCCTCGTGGCGCACCACCGGCTCCCGGAAGGCGAGGGGCTCGACGGCGGGCGACATGGTCGGGGCGAGCAGGGCGGCGCCTGCCGCGGCCAGCGTCAGCGACTGGACACGCACGATGAAGGACCCTCTCCTGGGGGACATTGACGCACACTCAGCCCAATCTGAGGCCGTATCGCAGACCGGGCCACCCTGAGGGGGCCGGACGGTGCACGACCCCGCGGGCGCGCGCGTCCCGCCCGAACGTCCGACAGGGGCCGGGCGCCTGAGCCTGCGTCGGCTCCGGCTGCCCGGCCGCCCGCGTCCGGCGCGGGGACAGCGACGACAGCGGCCCGCGCCAACGGCATGAACTCCCGAGCCCTCGAAGGGAGTTCGCCGTGAGGTGGTTCAGCATACGTAACCGTCCGCCGTGCTCACCAATGCCGCCCCTCTTGATGCGACCACGTCAGCGCTGCATAGTGAGTGACGCCGCATTGGTCCGGACCATTGCTCGGGAGGCGCACTCGTGCGACGCGTTGCCGTTCTCTGCGGGACGCTCCTGCTGCTGACGGGCTGCGGCTGGGGCGGCACCCAGGCCGACGAGGGCAGGCTCCCCGGCGCCCCGGCGGGCGTCACGGCCGCCGCCGGCAGCGCGACCAGCGTGCATGTGATGTGGAGCGCGGTGGCGGCTGCGGACGGGATCGACGGCTACGAGGTGTATCGCGGCACCATCAAGGTGCGGGACGTGCCGGGATCCGAGCACATGGTGGACGTCTCCAGGCTCAGGCCGTCCACCACCTATGTGTTCACCGTGCGGGCCCGGGACACCGCCGGCCGGCTCGGCCCGCCCAGCCGCGAGGTCCGGGCGACGACCCCGGCGGCCGAGCGGGCGGACGTCTCGGCGCCGACCCGCCCGGGCCGGCTGACGGGGCGGGTGGTCGGCGGCCGGGCGGTGCAGCTGTCGTGGACCGCGGCCTCGGACGACGTGGGTGTGGTGTCGTACGACATCCATCAGGGGGGCACGAAGATCCACAGTGTGGGCGGGAACCAGACGGCGACCGTGGTCACGGGTCTCCGCCCCGGCGTCCGCTACTCCTTCACCGTGCGGGCCCGCGACGCGGCCGACAACGTCTCCCCCGCGAGCGCCGTCGTCCGCCTCACCACCGCCCCCGGCACCGACGACGGGCAGGGCACGGCCCCCACGGACTTCCGCGCCACGAGCCGGCGGGGCGACGACGGGGCGTACTACTTCGACCTCTCCTGGGTGCCGCCGCGCGCGGACGGTGTGGTCACCGAGTACCAGATCCGGCTGGACGGACGCCCGGCCACCTCACTGGTGTACGGCGGGACGGCGCCGAGCGAGCGGGCCACGTACAGCTTCTACGCGGGGCGGGAGGCCGGTGCCGTCCACCGGTTGCGGGTGCGAGCCAGGCTGCCCGACGGCACCTGGGGCGGCTGGTCGGCGGAGCGGCCGATCACCACCGGCGCCACGCCCTGAGAGGACCTCGGCATGGGCCGGACGGGGTAATCCGTCACCTGCCCGGGGGCGGTCCGCATGCGCGGCGGGCCCCGGGCACGTTGGCTGCCCCTGAGGCGCACGGGCCTTTTCCGATCCTCGGCGGCGCATGGGACGTACCGCCAACCGTGCCGCCGGAGGGCAGTCCATGCGTACAAGTCAGCTTCTCCTCCGCTCCGGCCTCGCCGCGGCGGCAGGCGCCGCGCTGGCCGTCTCCCCGGCGGTCGCGGCCTCGGGAATCTCGGTGAGCACCACCGGCTCCACGGTCTCGGTGACGACCAGTGCCTGCACCCAGGTCAACGGCAGCTGGGGCACCGCCTCGCTCCTCAACAGCAGCCAGGCGAACTTCGCCCAGGGCCGTCAGGTGACGCTGTCGGGGGTGAACTCCCTGCAGTCGGCGGCCTGGTCGAGCGTGAGCCCCGGGACGTACACGGTCGTCGTCATGTGCTCCAACAACGCCACCGCGGGCACCCAGTCGGTCATCGTCTCGACGGCCTCCACGCCGACCATCTCCGCGACCGCCTCGCCCTCCCGGGGCGTGATGGGCGGCCTCGGCGGCGGCATCAAGGACTACGGTCCGCTCACCCTGGGCGCCGGTGCCGCGCTCGTCGGGATCGGCGGCATCGCGGCGGCCTGGTTCCTGCGCCGCCGCGCCAAGCCCTACCGGCTCTGATCGGGCAGTTCCGCGAACTCCTCCAGCGCGTGGGTGAGCCACCGCGTCCAGAAGGTCTCCAGATCGATCCCCGCCCGCAGGATCAGGTGCTGCAACCGGTCCTGCGGGCTGTCCTTGCCCGGCGGGAAGTCGCGCTGCTCGATCTCCTCGTACTCCGACAACTGCCGCCGGTGCAGCTCCAGATGGCGGCGCAGATCGGCCTCGATGCCCGCGACGCCCTCGGTGCCGACCACGGCCGCCGCCCGCAGCCGCAGGAACAGCGTCTCGCGGTACGGCTTGGGGTCCTGGGACGCGGCAGTCCAGCGGGCCAGTTCGGCGCGGCCCGCGGGCAGGACCTCGTAGCTCTTCTTCTGCCCGCGCGCCGGCTGTGGTGACGGCAGCGCCCGGATGTGCCCCTCGGCCTCCAGTTTTCCCAGCTCGCGATAGATCTGCTGGTGCGTCGCCGACCAGAAGTAGCCGATCGACCGGTCGAACCGGCGGGTCAGTTCGAGACCCGAGGACGGCTTTTCCAGCAGGGCGGTCAGGATCGCGTGCGGGAGTGACATGGGGTCATCCTAGGGAGGCCCCGAGGGGCGTCATCGGTGCCGAAACGGTCGCTACAGGCCTGCCGCGACCTCGGTGCCCTGCTTGATCGCGCGCTTGGCGTCCAGTTCGGCGGCCACGTCGGCGCCGCCGATGAGGTGGGCCTTCACACCCGCGGCGACCAGCTCCTCGTACAGGTCGCGGCGCGGCTCCTGCCCGGTGCACAGCACGATGGTGTCGACCTCCAGGAGCGTGCTCTCCTCGCCGACGGTGACATGCAGTCCGGCGTCGTCGATGCGGTCGTAGCGCACGCCCGGGACCATGGTGACGCCGCGGTGCTTGAGCTCGGTGCGGTGGATCCAGCCGGTGGTCTTGCCGAGCCCGGCGCCGACCTTGCTGGTCTTGCGCTGGAGCAGGTGGACGGTGCGCGGCGGCGCGGGGCGCTCGGGGGCGGCGAGACCGCCGGGGCCGGTGTGGTCCATGTCGACGCCCCAGTGGCGGAAGTACGTCGCCGGCTCCTCGTGGGCCTTGTCGCCGCTGTCGGTGAGGAACTCGGCGACGTCGAAGCCGATGCCGCCGGCGCCGAGGATCGCGACGCGGTCGCCGACCGGGACCTTGTCGCGCAGGACGTCGAGGTAGCCGACGACGCTCGGGTGGTCCACGCCGGGGATGTCGGGGGTGCGGGGCGTGACGCCGGTGGCGACGACGACCTCGTCGTAGCCGTGCAGGTCGGCCGCGGACACGAGGGTGTTCAGGCGTACGTCCACGCCGTGCCAGTCGAGCTGGTGGCGGAAGTAGCGCAGGGTCTCGTCGAACTCCTGCTTGCCGGGGACCTGGCGGGCGACGTTGAGCTGGCCGCCGATCTCGCTCGCGGCGTCGTACAGCGTCACCTCGTGGCCGCGCTCGGCCGCCGAGACCGCGCAGGCGAGTCCTGCCGGGCCGGCGCCCACGACCGCGACGCGCTTCTTCAGGCGGGTCGGGGACAGCACCAGCTCGGTCTCGTGGCAGGCGCGCGGGTTGACCAGGCAGGAGGTGATCTGAAGGCTGAAGGTGTGGTCGAGACAGGCCTGGTTGCAGCCGATGCAGGTGTTGATGGCCTCGGGCTTGCCCGCGGCGGCCTTGGCGACGAAGTCGGGGTCGGCGAGCATCGGGCGGGCCATGGACACCATGTCCGCGTAGCCCTCGGCGAGCAACTCCTCCGCCACCTCGGGGGTGTTGATGCGGTTGGTGGTGACGAGAGGGATCGACACCTCGCCCATGAGCTTCTTGGTGACCCAGGCGTACGCGCCGCGCGGCACCGAGGTGGCGATGGTCGGGATGCGGGCCTCGTGCCAGCCGATGCCGGTGTTGATGATCGTCGCGCCGGCCGCCTCGACGGCCTTGGCGAGGGTGACGACCTCGTCGTGGGTGGAGCCGCCGGGGACGAGGTCCAGCATGGAGAGCCGGTAGACGATGATGAAGTCCTCGCCGACGGCCTCGCGCACGCGTCGCACGATCTCCACCGGGAAGCGCATCCGGTTCTCGTACGAGCCGCCCCAGCGGTCAGTCCGCTGGTTGGTCTGGGCGGCGATGAACTCGTTGATCAGATAGCCCTCGGAGCCCATGATCTCCACGCCGTCGTAGCCGGCCTGCCGGGCGAGGCGGGCGGCGCGGGCGTAGTCGTCGATGGTCTGCTCGACCTCGGCGTCGGTGAGCTCGCGGGGCGGGAAGGGGCTGATCGGCGCCTGGAGGGGGCTCGGGGCGACCAGGTCCTGGTGGTAGGCGTACCGGCCGAAGTGCAGGATCTGCATCGCGATCCGGCCGCCCTCGCGGTGCACGGCCTCGGTGATGACCCGGTGCTGGTCGGCCTCCGCCTCGTCGGTGAGCTTCGCGCCGCCCTCGTAGGGCCGCCCGGCGTCGTTGGGCGCGATGCCGCCGGTGACGATGAGCCCCACTCCCCCGCGCGCCCGCTCGGCGTAGAAGGCCGCCATGCGCTCGAACCCGCGCTCGGCCTCCTCCAGGCCGACATGCATGGAGCCCATCAGGACGCGGTTGGGCAGCGTGGTGAAACCCAGGTCCAGCGGGCTCAGCAGATGGGGGTAACGGCTCATGGCAGGCCTCCGTGCGCGGTGTCGTCCCTCCTGTTGTAGAGGACCGCGCACGGTTTATGCAACTAGTTGCAGAACCAGGCCGGGGGTGATGTGCCGCAGGTCACCTGCTCTCCAGCAGAACATGCAGTTCCCGCTCCTGGTCCCCGGAGGCCGAGGAGAGGTCGCGGACCGTGAACAGGGAGTCGAGGGTGGAGCGCAGCCGTTCGATGGCCCAGTAGCCGCCCTGCGCGTCGGCCTCGACGGAGGACGAGAGCCGGGGCGGGGCCGCGCACTCCTGGACGTCGGTGACCTCGAAGGTGCCGAGCCACACCATGGGACGGCTCTCATGGAGCTGCTGGGGCACGTCGGCGGCGGGCCGGTCGGACTCGAAGCACTGGCTGAGCGCGTCGAACACGATCCGGGCGTCCTCCTTGCTGCAGCCGCTGATCTCCACAGAAACGGCTTCCTCGTGCATCCGCTCACGATCCATCGTGATCGCTCCTCTCATGGTGGTGGCGCGGTGCACGGGTTCCCCCGTGCACCGCGCCACACCTTCAGAAAAGCACCACTGCCGGGCCGGGACCAGTCGCGGCCTCAGCTCTTGGTGAAGCGGTACGTCTTGCTGTCGGTCAGGACGCAGAACCCGGGCGAGACGACGATCACCCGCAGGGTGCCGGTGCGCCGGTCGTAGTCGATGCCCTCGGCCTCGAAGGTGCCCGAGCAGGAGCTGCGCAGCGGGAGCTGGCGGAGGGCGGTGACATGGCCGGTGACGCTGCTCGTGCCCGGTTCGGCGGACAGGTCGATCTGGAGCAGCGGCTTGGTGATGCCGAAGAGGGTGCCCGCCGGGTCGTCGGAGGAACAGAGCAGCCGCGTCGAGGTGACGAAGTCACAGCCCTGTACGTCGCGTACGGCGTGGTCGAGGGTGACGGTGGAGGCCTGCGGGAGGTTCGCCGAGGGCGAGGTGCTCGCGTTGACGCCGGGGGTCGGGAAGACCAGGAAGCGGGTCATGGTGCCGTACTCGCCGGACAGCATCCACTGGCCCGACGGGGCGATGGCGACCCAGGAGTTGTTGAGCGCCTCCCCGCCGCCGAGCGTGTGGACGTACTCCGACCACGTGCCGCTCGGGGACTGCACCCGGTACATCTTCGCGGTGCCCGAGTCCGCCTGGTAGGGCTCGATGTAGTAGCCGTCGTAGGAGGCGTCGGGGTCGCCGACGTGGTTCCAGCCGCGGCTGGACACGCTCAGCGGGATGGTGCCGATGCCCGTGTAGCGGTTGGCGCTGTTCGCCGGGACCTCGACCGAGGTCAGGCCCTGGCTCTCGGTGAGCGGGTCGGCGCGGTCGGAGCCGACCTCGGTCCAGGTGTCGGCGGCCGTCGCGGGCGTGGCGGTCGACACGACGGCGGCGGTGGCGAGGGCGACGAGTCCGGTCAGGGCGGCTCGGCAACGTTGCCGGGTGCGCAGGGGCATGGCGGGCGGCTCCTCGGAGGGGGGTGGATGCGCTCGGCGGACAGTGTGGCGTCCCCAGGTAGTCATGTACAGACCAATCGGGGAACGGCGAACCGAACTTCTGCCCTCACAGGACGCACTCCCCCGTGTTGAGGGATGGTGGAGGAGGACGCCGATGGCGCCCCAGAGGCGGTTGAACGCGGTAGAACAGGGGAGTCGGCACGGGGGACGACGTGCCGTGTGGACGGTCGAAGGCGGTGCGTGCGATGAGTGCAGCCCGGTCTCCCGTCGCCGAGGGCGACGAACCGGTGCGCGGGGCGGTACGGCCCAGCGGGCTGCTCGATGTGCTGGGTGTGGCCTCCGTGGTGCTCGACACCCAGGGCCGCATCGTGCTGTGGAGCCCGCAGGCGGAGGAGCTGTTCGGTTACTCGGCCCGGGAGGCGCTCGGCCAGTACGCCGCCCGGATCATGGTCCACGAGCAGTACCTCGACCTCGTCGTGAAGCTCTTCGCCGACGTCATGGCCACCGGGCAGAGCTGGGCGGGTGCCTTCCCGATCCGGCGCAAGGACGGCACCACGCGTCTGGTGGAGTTCCGCAACATGCGGCTCCTCGACGACCACGGGGACGTGTTCGCCCTCGGCCTCGCGGCCGACCAGTCCACCGTGCGCAGCCTGGAGCGGGACGTGGCGCTGTCCACGCGGGTGGTGGCGCATTCCCCCATCGGCCTCGCCGTCCTGGACACCGACCTGCGGTACGTGTCGGTCAATCCGGCACTCGAACGGCTCAACGGCGTCTCGGCCGAGGACCACCTCGGCCGGACGGTCCACGAGGTGCTGCCCCACCTCGACACCGAGGCCCTGGAAGCCGCGGCGCGCGATGTCCTGAAGACCGGCCGCCCGCTCATCGACCGCGAGACCGTCGGCCGCACCCCCGCCGACCCGGACGAGGAGCACGCCTGGTCCATCTCCCTGTACCGGCTGGAGGACGCCCTCGGCACCGTCCTGGGGGTGGCCGCCTCGGTCGTCGACGTCACCGAGCAGCACCGGGCCGCCGTCGAGGCGGAGTCCGCGCGGCGGCGGCTCGCCGTCATCGCGGACGCCTCCGCCCGGATCGGCACCACCCTGGAGCTGGACCGCACGGCCCGCGAGCTGGCCGACGTCGCCGTGCCGGAGCTCGCCGACATAGCGGCCGTGGATCTGCTGGAGGCGGTGGTGGACGGCAGGCGCAGCAGCCTCGGCCCCACCGAGCCGGCCGTGATCCGCGCCCTCGCCGTCAAGGCGGACGACGAGACCTCGGCGGCGCTCGGTGCGGCCGACCCGCCCGGGCAGGTCGCGCGGTACGGACCCGACCGCCTCGTCACCGAGTGCGTGCGCACGGGGCTGCCGGTGATGGTGGCCGAGGTCGCGGAGGCCGACCTGCCGCGCATCGCCCGTTCCCCGGAGGCGGCCGGGCTGCTGGCCCGCGCGGGCGTGCACTCGTATCTGGCGGTGCCGTTGATCGCGCGCGGTGAGGTGCTCGGCGCCCTGGACCTCAAGCGCACCGGCAATCCGCTGCCGTTCAGCGAGGACGACCTGCTGCTGGCCCGGGAGCTGGCGGCGCGGGCGGCCGTGCAGATCGACAACGCCCGCTGGTACCAGAACGCCCGCGACACCGCGCTGACCCTCCAGCGCAGTCTCCTGCCCAGCCATCCGCCGGTGACGGGCGGCCTGGAGGTCGCCTCCCGTTACCAGCCGGCCGGGGCCACGGCCGAGGTGGGCGGCGACTGGTTCGACGTGATCCCGCTCGACGGCTGCAAGACCGCGCTCGTCGTCGGCGACGTGATGGGCAGCGGCATCAACGCCGCGGCCACCATGGGCCGGCTGCGCACCGCGACCAACACCCTGGCCTCCCTCGACCTCGAACCGGCCCGGCTCCTGGAGCACTTGGACAAGATCACCCAGGATCTGGACCACTCCATCGCGACCTGCGTCTACGCCGTCCACGACCCGCATCTGCGGCAGTGCCGGATCGCCAACGCCGGGCATCTGCCGCCGGTGCGGCTGCGCGCCGGACGCAAGCCGGAGCTCCTCGAACTGCCCACCGGGGCGCCGCTGGGCGTGGGCGGGGTGGCGTTCTCCACCACGACCGTCGACCTCGATCCCGGCGACCGGCTGGTCCTTTACACGGACGGCCTCGTGGAGACCCGCCAGCACCCGCTCGACGAGCGCCTCGACGCCCTCCTGGAGCTGCTCGACGGCCCCGACCGGGCCCTGGAGGAGGTCTGCGACCTCCTCGTCCGCACGCTGCACCAGCCGGACAACTCCGACGACGTGGCGCTGCTCATCGCCCGCGCACAGACACCGAGCTGATCTTCGCTGTCGCGCGCGAGGATTCACAGGCAGGCATTACCCGCTCCTTATCGGCCGCCCACGACAATCACAGCAAGGCAGGGCACAGAGCCAGAACGCCGGTAGGAGCGAGCCATGACGCACGATCCGGATCAGGAAACGACGCGGCCCGAGGTGCTCGTCGGACCCGGCGGGTCCGGGGAACCCGGTGCGCTGCGGGACCGGTGGCGGCGCCGGTCCGTCCGCTCGCGAGCGGTGACGGCCGCGGTGGCCGCGGCCGCCCTCACGCTCGGCGGCGCGGCCGTCGCCTACGCCGCCACCTCGTCGGGCTCGGACGGCGGAGCGACACCCTCCGCCTCGGCTTCGGCGTCACCGTCACCCGGCGAGCGCGGGCCCGGGCACCCGCACGGCTGGTGGCTCGGGGGCGGCGAGGGGGTGCACGGGGAGTCGACGGTGAAGGACCGCGACACCGGCAAGTGGGTCGTACGGGTGTGGCAGCGCGGCACCGTGGAGAAGGTGGACGGCGACCAGGTGACCGTCAAGAGCGAGGACGGCGCCCGGTGGACGTGGACCGTGGCCTCCGACGCCACGGTGCTGCGGGAGGGTGACAGGGGTTCCGGTGCGGGCGCCCTCAGCAAGGGCGACACGGTCTACCTCTCCGGCACCCGCTCCGGCGACGGCACCAGGACCGCCGACCACGCTTTCGCCGGCACCTGGGAGAAGCCGGACCCGGGCACATGGCGGGACAAGGTGCCGGGTCCGGAGAACTGGCGTGACGGTTTCCCGGGACACGGCCGGGGCGGCATGCCGTCGCCGTCGGAGAGCGGCGCCACCACCTGATGCCCCTTACCCCCTGACCCCGATCACGACGTGGGCGTACAGCTCCTCGGAGACGAGCAGACGCGTCGTCAGGCCGCTGCGGCTGAAGGCGTCGACGGCCACCGAAGCCTGGCGCTCGCTCGTCTCGACGAGCAGACAGCCGCCGGGGGCGAGCCAGTCGGGCGCCTCGGCGGCCACCCGGCGCAGCACGTCGAGGCCGTCGGAGCCGCCGTCCAGCGCCACCAGCGGTTCATGGTCGCGGGCCTCCGCCGGCAGCAGTCCGACCTCTTCGGTGGGGACGTACGGCACGTTCGCCGCGAGGATGTCCACGCGCCCGCGGAGCCGCTCGGGCAAGGCCTCGAAAAGGTCGCCCGCGTGGACGCGGCCGTCGTAGGCGGCGACGTTGCGGCGGGCGCAGCGCACCGCGGCCGGGTCGATGTCGGCGGCATGCAGTTCGGCTCCGCCGAGCGCGTCGGCCAGGGCCACCCCGACGGCGCCCGAGCCGCAGCACAGGTCCACGACCACGGCCGCGGCCGGGGCGTGGGCGAGAGCCTGCTCGACCAGGAACTCGGTGCGGCGCCGGGGCACGAACACGCCGGGTTCGACGGTGATGCGCAGCCCGCGGAACTCGGCCCAGCCGACGACGAGTTCGAGGGGGACGCCGGTCGCCCGGCGGTCCACCATGGCCGCCAGCTCGTGAGGCGTGCGCGCGGCGGCGAGGATCAGCTCCGCCTCGTCCTCGGCGAAGACGCAGCCCGCGGAACGCAAGGCGGCCACGACCGAGTCACGGGAGGCGGGAGCGGAGGAGGAAGAGGAAGAAGAGGAAGAGGGAGAAGAAGGAGACAAGGGAGGCATGGAAGCCGAGGGCCTTTCGGTAGCCGAAGGGCGCTCTCGCGGTCACCTACCGCCGGTGATCCGCGCCGACTCGGGGAGCGAGCACCCGACCTGACACAGCGGTAATGGGTCTCACCTCCTCGGTCCAGTGGCCGGGAACGTCCCCGGCCGGACGGCAACCTTACCCGAAGGATCACACCCCGACCGTCTCCTCGATCTCTTCCTCCTCCTCGTCGGCCTCGCGCACCGCCGGGGCGGCCTGCTCGGGCGCCTCGCTCCGCTCGTGGGCCGCGGCGACCGCCGTGACGGCGAGCCCGAGCAGCAGCCAGATCACCAGCGTCCAGACGTTGCGGGCCAGGCCGTCGCCGTCGAAGTACAGCAGGCTGCGGGCGCCCTCGACGAACCCGGCGCCGTTCCAGAAGGCGTGCAGGGTGCCGAAGAAGCCGTTCTGGAGCTCGGGGCGGTACAGGCCGCCGGAGCTGGTGAAGTTGAGCATCACGAACAGGACCATCATCGTGAGGGTGGTCCAGCGCTTGAGGAAGGTGTACAGACCGACGCCGATCAGCAGGATGCCCGCGGAGTAGAGCCACGCCATGCCCCACAGGCCGGCGAGGCCGTGGTGGGCGAGGTGGAAGACGGGTCCGGCGAGCAGCGCGCCGATGCCGCTGACGACCGCGGAGACGCCGACCGCGAGCAGCGCCCGCACCCTCAGGGGCAGACCGGCGCCCGCGGCGCCGAGCGCGGCGACCGAGGCGTACGAGCCGATGCTCAGCGCGATCAGCAGGAAGAACAGGCCCTGCCCGGTGGGGTCGTCGGCGACGGGTGCGGCCACGTCGGTCACCTTCAGCGGCACGCCCTGTCCCGCGGCGACGGGCGTGAAGACCTTCTCCACGGCCAGCGCGTCCATGTCGGAGGCGGCACTGGCGATCACGAGCTCGGGCGTCTTCGCGCTCGGCACGTAGGCGCCGGATATCTCGCGTGACCGCAGCAGGTCGACGCCCTCGGCGCGGGTGGCCACCGTACGGACGTCGAGGGCCTCCCCCGCCTTGTCCTTGACGGTCTGGGCGAAGACCTTCGCCTCCGGACCGGCGCCGACGACGGCGACCGGCAGATGGTGGGGCTCCGGGGTCACGAAGGCCCCCATGTACGCGAGCCCCATGCCGATGCACATCAGCAGCGGGGTGACCAGGTGGGTGAGCACATGGCGCAGCGCGGGCGACCTCATCGTGCGCGACCTCCGAGTTCAACGGTTGGCCAAGAAACGGGTTGACCAAGAAACGGGTGGACCAACAAATGGTTGGCTTATACAACTCTCACTTCAAGTTGTACTATACAACCAGAACTGGAAGAGGGTCCGGAGGAGGGTTTTCGTGGACGCCACCGAGGCCGTCGAGAGCATCCAGCGCGAGATGACGGCCTTCGCCCGTCGCGCGCGGGCCTCGGCGGGGCGCATGCACCCCGAGCTGTCGCTGGTCTCGTACACCCTGCTCGGACATCTGGAGGAGCGCGACGGCTGCCGGGCGACCGATCTGGCCGCGCACTACGCCCTGGACAAGTCCACGGTCAGTCGGCAGGTGGCCGCCCTGGAGCGGGCCGCGCTCGTCGAACGGCGGGTGGACCCGGACGACCACCGCGTGCAGGTGCTGCATCTGACGGCCACCGGCCGGGAGATCCTCGCCCAGGTCACACAGAGCCGCCGGGCCGCCTTCCAGGAGCGGCTGGCGGACTGGCCGGAGGAGGATCTCGTACGGTTCGCCGGTTATCTCGTGCGCTACAACTCCCCCGGCACGGACCGCCCCTAGGACACCGCCACCAGCCGCTCCGGGGCGCGGGCCGCCGCGAACGCGGTCGTGCGGCGCAGCCGGAAGCCGAGGGCCTCGTACAACCGGATGGCGTTGGTGTTCTGGGCGCTGGTGTGCAGGAACGGGGTCTCGCCGCGCTCCCTGATGCCGTGCGCGACGGCGAGGATCAGCCGGGTCGCCAGACCCTCGCCGCGGAAGGCGGGGTCGGTGCAGACCGCGCTGATCTCGGTCCATCCCGGCGGGTGCAGCCGCTCCCCCGCCATCGCGATGAGGGCGCCGTCCCGTCGTATGCCCAGGTAGGTGCCCATCTCGATGGTGCGGGGCAGGAAGGGGCCGGGCCGGGTGCGTTCGATCAGGTCGAGGATCTCGGGGACGTCGGCGGGGCCGAGGCGCACCGCCTCCGGTTCGGGGGCGGCGGCGAGTCCGTCGTCCACGAACTGCACGCCCTCCATCCGGAACGTGACCTCCCAGCCCTCCGGCACCTCGCCGCGGAAGCCCGGCAGCGGCACCTCGGCGCCGGGGCCCGCGAGCGCCGCGAGGTCCGCCCAGTCGTCCGGGGTCGGGTCCTCGGGGAGCGCCAGCCACGGGGAGACGTCGACGGGGTAGCGCAGGACCCGGCCCCGCCGTTCGGCGAAGTGGGCGTGCGGGCCCGTGAGGGAGGCGAGGGCGGGGTTGTCCAGGACGTGGGCCGCGCCCACCCGCGCGGTGCGGAGCTCGCTCATCGGGCGACCTCGATGACGACCTTGCCGCGGGCGTGGCCTTCCTCGACGGTGCGCAGCGCGTCGCCGGCCTCGTCGAGGGGGAAGCGCCGGATGACGTGCGGGTCGAGGCCGCCGTTCACCACGAGCCGGGCGACGGTGTCCAGGACGGCCGCCGTGCGGGCCCGGGCCACGCGGGCGCCACCGAGTTCGGCGACCACCTCGGGCGGCGCCCCCGCGGTGATGAGCTTCGTCCGGTCGGTGAGGAGCCGCGCCGCCTCGGCCGGCACCTCGCCGCCGACGAGGTCGTAGACCCCGTCGATGCCCTCCGGGGCCGCCGCCGCGGCGCGCTCGGTCCAGCCCGGTCCGGAGGGGACGTGGACCGCCCCGAGCGCCTCGACGAAGTCCTTCTTGCCCTCGCTCGCGACGCCGAGCACCCGCACTCCCTCCGCCCTGGCGATCTGTACCGCCGCCGAACCGACCCCGCCGCCGGCTCCGGTGACCAGCAGCGTCGCGCCACTCGGCAGGCCGAGCTGGCGGATCCCGTCGTACGCGGTCGCGGCGGCGACGGGCAGGGTCGCCGCGTCGGCGAAGGACAGCCCGGCGGGCTTGTGCGCGGTGAGCGCGGCGGGCAGCAGCGCGTACTCGGCGTACCCACCGGCCGCGGTGTTGCCGAACACCTCGTCGCCCACGGCGAACCCGTCCACGTCCGCGCCGATCTCCTCGACGACCCCCGAGACCTCGCTGCCGAAGACGGCCGGGAAGACCGGTGCGCCGGACTCCGTGGGACGGCGGTAGCCGGTGCGGAGCTTCCAGTCGATGGGGTTCACGCTCGCGACGCGCACCGCGACCAGGATCTGACCGGGGCCGGGCACCGGGCGGTCGACCTCGACGAGGGCCTCCGTCTCCGGTCCGCCGAACCGCGTGTACACGTACGCCTTGGGCATGGCTCCCACTCTCCTTAGCTCGCGCCGGGCATCAGACGGCAAGGAGGACCGGCGGACGGCTATTCCCGCGGCGGCGGAGAGTTCATACGCGCTTAATGAATGCCGCGGTGTTCATACGGCCGCCACGATCGGGGCCCCTGACCAGGGGCGGAGCACACACGACGACAGCGTACGGTTGAACCATGAACGTCACCCGAGGCTTCACCGGACGCCCCCGCGTCCACAACACGGGGCTGCCCCCCGGCCAGTACGACGCGGGCGACGACTGGCCCGTGCTGTCCGCGGAGGTCACGCCGGAGCTGTCGCCGGCCGACTGGACCTTCCGTGTCGACGGGCTGGTCGAGGAACCCCGCACCTGGGACTGGGAGGAGGCGCACGCGCTGCCCGGTTCGGTGTACGAGGGTGACATCCACTGTGTGACGAGCTGGTCGAAGTTCGGCGTCCGCTTCGGGGGTGTGTCCCTGGACGCGTTCCTGGACGCCGTACGCCCGCAGCAGGCCGCCACCCATGTCGTCGCGTACTCGCACACCGGGTACACCACGAACCTGCCGCTGGCGGACCTCACCGGTGGACGGGCATGGCTCGCCTGGGAGTTCGACGGCGAGCCGCTGTCCGCCGAGCACGGCGGCCCGGCGCGGCTGCTGGTGCCGCACCTGTACTTCTGGAAGAGCGCCAAGTGGATCGCGGGGCTGCGGATCCTCGACCACGACGAGCCCGGATTCTGGGAGCAGAACGGCTATCACGCGCGGGGCAACCCGTGGGAGGAGCAGCGGTACTCCGGTGACTGACACCCTCGCGACCTTCACTCCGCCGACGCGGTTCGCCGTGCCCGGGCGCATCGCCGTGAGCAACCGTGCCGCCGCGCTGTGGCAGACGGCGACCCTCACCGAGATCCGCCGGGAGACCCCGCACGCCGCCACCTACCGGTTCGCGGTGCCCGCCTGGGCGGGGCATCTGCCCGGCCAGCACCTGATGCTGCGGCTGAGGGCCGAGGACGGCTATGTGGCCCAGCGCCACTACTCGATCGCCTCCGCGCCCGACGACGAGGGGCACATCGAACTGACCCTGGACCATGTCGAGGGGGGTGAGGTCTCGGGCTGGTTCCACACCGTGGCCAGGCCCGGCGACCAGGTCGAGGTGCGCGGCCCGCTGAGCGGCTTCTTCGCCTGGCCCGGCGACCGTCCCGCGCTGCTGATCGGCGCCGGCTCCGGCGTCGTCCCCCTGATGTCGATGGTGCGGCACCACCGGGCGCGGCGGTCGGACGTCCCCTTGCGCCTCCTGGTGTCCGCGCGCAGTCCCGAGGAGCTCATCTACGCGGGCGAGTTGGGCGCCGAGACGACGCCCGTGTTCACGCGGAGCGCGCCTGCGGGGGTGCCGGTGGGACGTATGGCCGCCGCACATGTGGCGCCGCTCCTGGCCGAAGCCCCGGAGGGTGGGTGGGAGGCCTATGTGTGCGGGTCCAACGCCTTCGCCGAGCATGCGTCGCGGCTGCTGGTGGCGGCCGGACAGCCGGTGGACCGGATCCGGATCGAGCGCTTCGGCTGACCCTTCCCGAGGCCGCGCGCACCTACGGCCTCGGGGGGACAATGGCCTGCGTACGGGGTATCGGAGGCCGATGTGGGCACTCGCACCAGTGCGAGGAGGTCGACATGCGAACCCGGGTCCCCGGCTGGCGCTGGCGGCACAATCCGCTGCGGCGCCGGTCGGACGTCGTCGAGGCGTGGACAACGCTGGTCGTCGTCCTGCTGCTGTTCCTCGTCGCGCCTCTCGCCGGAGCTCTGACGGCCCGGTGGGCGCACTCCGAGGCGCAGGCGGCGGCGGTGTCCCAGCGCGCCGACCGCCACAGCGTGCGCGCCGAGGTCGTCGGCGGGATCCCGAACGAACTGCCCACCGTGCAGGGCAGCCGGGCGCACACCTTCCGCACGACGGTCACCTGGACCGAGCCGGGTGAGGGACGCCGGACGGCCACCGCCCGGGTGCCGGCCGGATCGCGCGACGGTGACATGGTCACGGTGTGGTTCGACAGCCGGGGGCGCAACGTCCCCGAGCCGACGGACGCCGTCGCCGTCTGGCAGCACACCGTCACCATGGGCGTCTGCGCGACCGCCGGGACGGTCGGCGTGATCCTCCTCGGCCGGCTCGCCGTACGCCATGTGGCCACGCGTCACCGCCTCGCCGAGTGGGAGGCCGAGTGGGCCCGCACGGAACCGGAGTGGACACGCCGCCGGCCGGCGTGAGCCGTGCGGACCTTCCCTACCCGTCGATCCCCTGCATCCGCCGCGCCACCCTCCCGTGGTCCCGCAACGCGTCCCGCAGTCCCGGCAGCACCGGCTCGCCCCGATCCACCAGCACCCGGCCCGCGACCACCGTCGTCCACGCGCGAGCCGGTCCGCAGCGCAGCCACGCCTCCACGGGGTCGGTCAACGCGCCCGCGAGGGCGATCTCGTGGAGGTCCCAGACGACGAGGTCGGCGCAGGCGCCGGGGCGCAGGTGGCCGATCTCGTCGGCGCGGCCGAGGCAGCGGGCCGAGCCGACGGTGGCCATGTCGAGGGCGTCCCGGGCGGTCATGGCGCCGGGGCCGCCCCGGTAGCGGCCGAGCAGCAGGGCGCCCCGCGTCTCCATCCAGAGGGAGGCGTGGTCGGTGGAGGCGGAGCCGTCGCAGCCGATGCCGACGGGCAGGCCGAGTTCGCGCATCTCGCGCACCCGGGCCGTGCCGCCGCCGATCAGCATGTTGGAGCTGGGGCAGTGGGCCACACCGACGCCCGCGTCCGCCAGGCGGCGCAGCTCGGCGTCGTTCGGGTAGATGCAGTGCGCGACCCAGGTGCGGTCGCTCATCCAGCCGCAGTCCTCGAAGTACTCCACGGGCCGGCAGCCGTACGTCTCCAGGCAGTACGTGTCCTCGTCGTGGTCCTCGGCGAGATGGGTGTGGAGGCGGACGTCATGGCGCTCGGCGAGTTCGGCGGTCGCCGTCATGACCTCCTTGGTCACCGAGAACGGCGAGCAGGGTGCGAGCGCCACCCTGATCAGGGCGCCCGGTGCGGGGTCGTGATGCGCTTTGATCAGCCGCTCGCTGTCGGCGAGCACCTCGTCCGTCGACTGCGTGACGCTTTTGGGCGGCAGTCCCCCGTCCTCGACGGACCGCGTCATCGAGCCGCGGGTGGCGTGGAAGCGGAAGCCGATGTCACGGGCGGCGCGGATCTCGGCGTCGACCAGGCGCGGACGCGGGTGGACGTAGAGGTGGTCGGAGGACGTGGTGCAGCCGCCCATGAGGAGTTCGGTCATGCCGACGTACGCCGACACATAGGCGGCCTCCTCGTCGAGGGCGGCCCACAGCGGGTAGAGCGTGGTCAGCCAGTCGAAGAGGGAGCCGTTCACGGCGGGGGCGTAGGAGCGGGTGAGGTTCTGGTAGATGTGGTGGTGGGTGTTGACCAGCCCGGGCGTGACCAGCCGTCCGGCGGCCGACACGGTCGTATCGGCCGCGGGTTCGTTCCCCGCCGTTCCCACGGCGGTGACCCGACCACCTGCTATGGCCACCCAGCCGCCCGGGATCTCCCGCTCCCCGTCCACGACGAGCAGGTCGGCGTCCCTGACCAGCAGTTCGACATTCCGAACAGGCACTTCGGAGGCAGCTGACATGGCGCCATCGTAGGCCCGCGACCGGGCGGAAGCCTGGCGATTCGTCGGACCACCCACGTACCGTGTGATCACCCGCACTCCTCATCCCAAAGGCGGTCCTACATGGCCCTGTTCGACCTTCCCCTCGATGAGCTCCGCACGTATCGCAGCACTTCGCCGGAGCCCGAGGACTTCGACGCGTTCTGGTCCAAGACCCTCCAGGAGGCCCGCCAGTACGACCTGGACGCCCGCTTCGAGCCCGTCGACACGGGGCTGTCCACGGTGCGGGTGTACGACGTGACGTTCGCCGGGTTCGGCGGTCACCCGGTGAAGGGCTGGCTGATCCTGCCCGACGGAGCGGAGGAACCGCTCCCGGTCGTCGTGGAGTTCATGGGGTACGGCGTCGGGCGCGGGCTGCCGCACGAGCATCTGCTGTGGGCCTCCACGGGCCGGGCGCACTTCGTGATGGACAGCCGCGGCCAGGGCAGCGGCTACGGCGGCGGGGGCGCCACGGCCGATCCGGTCGGCGCGGGGCCCGCCTACCCCGGTTTCATGACCCGGGGGATCGAGTCGCCCGAGACGTACTACTACCGCCGTCTGTTCACCGACGCCGTGCGTGCCGTCGAGGCGGCCCGCTCGCATCCGCTCGTCGACGCCGCGCGCACCGGCGTCACCGGCATCAGCCAGGGCGGCGGCATCACCCTCGCGGTGGGCGGCCTGGTGCCGGACCTGGTGGCGGTCGCGCCGGACGTGCCGTTCCTGTGCGACTTCCCGCGTGCGGCGACCGTGACGGACCGTCACCCGTACCGCGAAATCGGCCTGTTCCTCAGGACGCATCGCGGCCGCACCGAGGACACCCTGCGCACCCTCTCCTACTTCGACGGCGTCCACTTCGCCGCGCGCGGCAGCGCCCCGGCCCTCTTCTCGACGGCCCTCGAGGACGCGACCTGCCCGCCCTCCACCGTCTTCGCCGCCTTCAACAACTGGGGGCACGAGGACCGGGAGATCGAGGTGTACGACTTCAACGACCATGAGGGCGGCGGCCCTTACCAGGAGGCGGCCAAGCTGCGCTGGCTGCGCTCGCGCCTCTGACGGACGTCGCACACCTTCCCTCCAGTCCGACCAGTCGGTACGTTCAAGGGGCCCGGGTCGCAGCGTCGCGGCCCGGCTTTCCGGTGTGCGACACGGAGGCGGCCCATGTCCGAGCACGACCCCCTGGTCCAAGGCCACTGCGACGAGCGGTTCGCGGCCGTGCGGACCGCGTTCGAGGAGAACTTCCGGGACCGCGGCGAACTGGGCGCCGCCGTGGCCGTGACGGTCGACGGCCGGACCGTGGTGGATCTGTGGGGCGGCTGGGCCGACACGGCACGCACCCGCCCCTGGGAGCGGGACACGCTGGTCAACGTGTGGTCGACGTCGAAGGGGCCGACGGCCCTGTGCGCCCACGTCCTCGCCGACCGGGGACTGCTCGACCTCGACGCGCCGGTGGCCGCGTACTGGCCGGAGTTCGCGGCGGCGGGCAAGGAGAAGGTGCTCGTACGCCATCTGCTGTCGCACCGGGCCGGACTGTCCGGGCCGCGTGAGCCGCACTCCCTCCAGGAGCTCTACGACTGGGAGTTCACCACGCGCCGGCTCGCCGCGACCGAGCCCTGGTGGGAGCCCGGGACACAGTCCGGGTATCACGCGCTGACGTACGGCTTCCTGGTCGGGGAGGTGGTGCGGCGCGTGTCGGGACTGCTGCCGGGGGCCTTCCTGCGCCGGGAGGTGACCGGGCCGCTCGGCATCGACTTCAGCATCGGTCTGCCGGAGAAGGAGTACGGCCGGGCGGCGGAGCTGGAGCACATGGCACCGCCGGCGAACGACCGACAGGGTGCGGCGGCCGTGCAGTTGCCGCCCCTGGCACTCGCCGCGCTCGCCAACCCCCTGATGGGCGCGGCGGAGGCCAACACGCCCGCGTGGCGGGCCGCGGAGATCCCGGCCGCCAACGGGCACGGCACCGCGCGTGCGGTGGCCCAGCTGTACGGGGTCTTCGCGGGCCGGGGGACGTGGGACGGCCGTCGTGTGCTGTCTCCCGGGGCGGCCGAACGGGTGCGCGAGGGGCAGGGCGGTTGCCGCGACCTGGTGCTGGGCGCCGGCCTCGGCCGGGACACCGAGGTGGCGCTCGGCCTGTGGCTGAGCGGCGAGAGCGGGTCGTACGGACCGAACCCGCGCGCTTTCGGACACGACGGCTTCGGAGGTTCCTGCGGTCTCGCGGACCCGGAGGCGGGGGTGTCGCTCGGGTACGTCATGAACCGCATGGGGCCTCAGATCGCCGACGACCCACGGAAGATGGCCCTCGTCGAGGCCCTCTACAGCGTCCTGTGACGGGCGGTCCGGTTTCGGCCGAACCGGCGGCCCGCCCTTCCCAGGTGGTTTAGACCAATGCTAGATCTGGTGGCGCAACGAGTCCGCACGGCTACGGCACGTCACTACAGGAGGCGCGGCATGGCCCGCACCACCCCGCACCAGATCCAGGACCAACCGCTGTACCGGAAGGTCGCCACGCAACTCCTCGGGGAACTGCGCGACGGCACCGTCCCGCCCGGTGAACGGCTGCCGGGCGAGCGGCGGTTGGCCGAGCGCTACGGTGTCAGCAGGGAGACCGTACGGCAGGCTCTGGAGGTGCTCCGGCACGCCGGCATGGTCGCCACCGACCGGCGCGGCAGCCACGCCGCCCTGACCGGGGAGCCGGTCCGGGCCCCGTCCGCGCTCGCGTTCCCGGTCGGCGCCGCCCCCGCCGTCGCGGCCGACCGGGCCACCGTCACCTGGGAGACTCCCCCGCCGGAGCACGCCGAGGCGCTCGGGCTCGCCCCGCACCGGCCGACGCTGGTGCACCGCTACGAGGCGGCGGGCACCGGCGGCCGCCGCACGGCCGTGACGTCCTTCTCCGCGGTGGCGCTCGCCGAGGTCGAGGAGCTGGCCCGGTACCGGGACCGGGCCGACGGCACCGCCTCGGCACAGCTGTGGCGGGCGTACGACTGGATGCGCCGGGCGGGGCTGACCCTGCACCACCGCGACTCCATCACCCCGCTCGCGGACTCGCCCGCGGTCCGGGTGACCCGGCGGGTGCACGACCAGTACGCCCGGCCGCTGGAGATCACCGACCTGGTGCTCGATGCCCAACAGGACGCCTTGGTCTACGAGTTCACGCTGCCGGCCGACGGAAGCACAGCCGCACCGCGTTGACCCCCGGTCTCGTGGGCGGCGGCTCTTCAGCCGGGCAGGTTCGCCACGACCAGGCGTACCCGCGGGCTGCCGTCGCCGCGGCGCCCGAACTCGGGCAGGGCCTCCAGTTCGACGCGGAAGCCCGCGGCCTCCAGTTCCCGGCGGACGTCCGCCGGCCGGAAGGCCCGGTAGTACATGACGAACGGCGGCCGCCAGAGGGCGTTCCGCACCCGCATGACCAGGTCGAAGCCGAGGAGCATCCAGTATCCGAGGGACCCCGGGCGGGGCGGGGCGACGACGGGGAACGCGAAGCAGCCGCCCGGTCGCAGCACGGAGCGGACCTGACCGAACAGCCCCGGCAGCTCGCGCGGCAGGAAGTGCCCGAACGCCCCGAAGCTGACGACGAGGTCGAAGGCGGGGCCGAACGGCAGGGCGCGGGCGTCGGCGCGGACCCAGTCCACGCGTGGCCCGGGAGCGACGGCTCGCACGCGCTCCCGGGCCACGGCGAGCATCCCGTTGCTGAAGTCCACTCCGGTGACACTCTGACGGCACACCCGCGCGAGCACCCCGGCTCCGGCACCGGTCCCGCAGCACAGGTCGAGGCCGGCGTCGAAAGGCCCCCTGCGGGCCAGGGCCCGGCCGACGGAGTCCAGCACGGAGTCGGGCGTACGGAACGGCGTGTGGTCGAACTTCGGGGCGAGCAGGTCGTAGCCGTGCTCCACGGACGACAGGGCCTGGACGGCGAGTTCGCGCAGGCTCGGGCCTTCGGGGCTGAACATCGCGTCAGCTTAGGGGAGCGCCCGCCCGCCCCCGTGGACATCCCGTCCTCCGCGGTCTACCCTCAAACGCACTTACTCAATTAATTGACTATGAGGTGGGATCGGATGCGTGCTTTCCGCGAGGCCGTCGAGGCCTGGGACTTCGACGCCGTCGAGGCGCTGCTGGCGGAGGACGTCGTCTTCACCAGCCCGGTCGTCTTCAAGCCGTACCCCGGAAAGGCGATCACCGCGGCAATCCTGCACGGCGTCTCGCGGGTCTTCGAGGACTTCCGCTATGTGCGGGAGATCGAGGGCACGGACGGCGAGAACCACGCCCTGGTCTTCGAGGCACGGGTGGGCGACCGTACGCTCACCGGCTGCGACTTCCTGCATGTCAACCGTGACGGTCTGATCGACGAGTTCACGGTCATGGTCCGCCCGCTGTCGGGCGCCCAGGCCCTGGCAGAGGCGATGGGCGCCCAGTTCGCGCGGATCGAGGAGGAGGCGCGGGCGCGACTCACGTGAGACGGCCGCGCCCGCACCGGTCGGCGTGATCGCCCGGCGTGCCACGTGTCGAGCGCGGCCACGGCGCCCGCCGAAGGTCTCGGTCCCGGCGTCCAAGCCATTCGCGCGCAGGGGCCTGCCGGACGGACAGGCCGTGCGGCTGGTGTGCGGCTCAGTCGGCCAGGAGCGGGCGGCGTCTCTCACCGCTCTCGCCAGACCGGCCGGTGCCCCGGGCGGCCGGCTCAGCCGATGTCCAGCACCGCCTTCCCGCGCAGCCGGCGCTCGCTCAGCGCCGCCACGGCGTCCGCGATCTTGTCCCACGGGCCTCGCCAGCCGACCGGAACCCGCAGCTTCCCGGCGGCGACCAGGGCGAGCAGACGGTCCAGCTGCGCGCGGCGGTCGGTGAGTCCACCGCCGTTGTAGACCGACACGATCGACCGCGGCGCGGGGCTCCCCAGCGTGGAACCGACCGGCAGCACCGCGTCCCCGCCGGACGCCCAGCCGACGCTCTGCAGGTTGCCGCCGGAGGCCAACAGGCCGTAGGAGGCGGCCAGTTGTGCACCGCCCACGTTGTCGATGACGATGTCGACCGGCTTCGTCACCTCCTCGGGGCCGGACACCGCCTCGTCGGCCCCGAGCTCCCCGACCCACCGGCGCCCGTCCTCGGAACCGGCCACGCCGATGACGTACGCCCCGCCGAGCGCCGCGAGTTGCACCGCGAAGCCGCCCACCCCGCCGGACGCGCCGGTCACCAGGACCCGGCGGCCGAGGAGCGGTCCCGCCTGTTCCAGCGCGCGCAAGGCGGTGCCCGCAGCGACGGGCAGGGCGGCAGCCTCGCCGAGATCGACGCCGTCCGGGACCACGGCCAGGTCGGCCACGGCCAGGGCACGCAGCGCGGCGAATCCGCCGCCCTCCCCGAACCCCACGACCCGGCTGCCCACAGCGGGCCCCGTGCCGTCCGCGGCGGCCCGTACGACCACGCCGGACGAGTCGAAACCGATCACCTCGCCCGGTACGCCACGCTCCGCGAAGAACAGTTCGGCAGCGTTCAGGGAGCTGTGCCGGACCTCCACCAGGACCTGCCCCGGCCCGGGTGCCGGTTCCGGCGCCTCCCCCGGGCTCAGCCGTCCGGGCGCCTCCGGGTCCACGATCAATGCGCGCATTGCCAGTCCCTCCGGTCGTCATCGGCCATTCGCCGACCCCAACCGTGGCCGATCCGGACTTCTTCCCCCCGCTCCACGGCCGTTGCCGCTTGGATGGCTTCATGACCACCGACGAGCACGCGCGGTTCATGCGGGCCAACCAGGCGAACTGGGACGCCCGCACACCCGTCCACCTCGCCAGCCGCTTCTACGGGCTCGACCAGGACCTGGACCCGGCCCGCTGGTTCGCCGGGTTCGAGTGGGACGACCTCGGCGACCTGTCCGGCCGCGATGTGCTCCACCTCCAGTGCCATCTGGGCACCGAGACGATCGCCTTCGCCCGACGCGGCGCCCGCGCGACCGGCCTCGACTTCTCGGCGGCCTCGGTGGCGGCGGCGCGGGACATCGCGGCGAAGGCGGGCGTCGACGTCGACTACGTACAGGCCAATGTCTACGACGCCGAAGCGGCCCTGGACGGGCGGCGGTTCGACGTCGTCTACACGGGCAAGGGCGCGCTGTGCTACCTGCCCGACCTGGAGCGGTGGGCGGGCGTGATCGCTCAACTCCTCCGTCCCGGTGGCCAGTTGTACGTCGTGGAGTTCCATCCCCTGCTCAACTCCCTCGGCCCCAAACCCGGCCCGGGAGAAGGGCCGGAGCTGCTGCTGCGCCACGACTACCTCGGCGGCGCCGGGGCCGTGCGCCGGGACGCGACCCACACGTACACCGACGGGCCGGCCGTCGAGGGGGCCACGGACAGTTACGAGTGGATGCACGGAATAAGCGAGGTCCTCAACGCGTTGGTGGAGGCAGGACTGACCGTCCGGCGCCTCACCGAGAGCGACGAGCTGCCGTGGCCGCGCTGGCCGCAGATGGTCCGCACCCCCTCCGGCTGGTGGCGGCTCCCCGAGCCGCGCATCCCGCTCCTCTACGGACTCCTCGCCACCCGCTGAACCGGCGTGGTACGGTCCTGCTAGCACTTGTGTACGCCCGGTTGCGGGCGCCGGTGCCAGTTCCCTCCACAGTTCGCCGGTCGGCGCACTCGCCGTACCGGCTTCTTCTCACCGCCTCGTGACCAACGGGTCCGACGGCTGGTTTCCCCGCCGCTCGAAGGCGCTGTGTCCGCCTTCCTCTCGTCGCGGCCTCTCTCCCTTCCGCATGCCTCATGCCGTACGTCCGTGAAAGGACCCACCACCATGACCACCACACTCGAACACCCCCCGATCCAGCAGGAATCCCCGGTCCGCGCCGTCACCGGCGTCCTCGACATCGACGCCGGCGGCAAGGGCCACCTGCGCTCCGCCGACCTGCTGCCGCAGCCCACCGACCTCCAGGTCTCCCCCGCGCTGATCCGCCGTCACGGCCTGCGCAAGGGCGACCTCGTCGACGGTGTCCGCGGCACCCAGCGCGCCCTCACCGAGGTCGCCCGGGTCAACGGCCGCGCCCCCGACAAGAACCGTCGCCGCTTCGGCGACCTGACACCGCTCCACCCGCGGGAGCGCATCCGCCTCGAACACCCCGCGTCCGGTCTGACCGGCCGCGTCACCGATCTGCTGGCCCCCGTGGGCAAGGGCCAGCGCGGCCTGATCGTGGCCCCGCCGAAGACCGGCAAGACGGTCCTGCTGCAGCAGATCGCGGCGGCCGTCGCCGGCAACCACCCCGAGTGCCGGCTGATGGTGGTGCTGCTCGACGAGCGGCCGGAGGAGGTCACCGACATGCGGCGCTCCGTGCGCGGCGAGGTGTACGCCTCCACCTTCGACCGGGCGCCCAAGCAGCACATCGCGCTCGCCGAGTTGGTGATCGAGCGGGCCAAGCGGCTCGTCGAGGCCGGCGAGGACGTCGTGATCCTGCTCGACTCGCTCACCCGGCTGTGCCGGGCCCACAACAACGCGGCCGCGGCGGGTGGCCGCACGCTCAGCGGCGGCGTGGACGCGACCGCGCTGATCGGCCCCAAGCGCTTCTTCGGCGCCGCCCGGCTCGCCGAGGAGGGCGGCTCGCTCACCATCCTCGCCACCGCCCTGGTGGAGACCGGCTCCCGTGCCGACGACTTCTTCTTCGAGGAGCTCAAGAGCACCGGCAACATGGAGCTGCGCCTCGACCGCGAACTCGCCGCCCGCCGGGTCTTCCCGGCCGTCTCCCTCAACCCCTCCGGAACCCGCCGCGAGGAACTCCTCCTCTCCCCGGCCGAGTTGACGGCCGCACGGGGTGTACGCCGGGCCCTGCGCGACAAGGACGGCCTGGAGACGCTCCTGGCACGCATGCGCGAGACCCCGGACAACGCGACGTTCGTCCACCGCATCCAGCCGACACTGCCCAGCACGGCCTGACGCCTCGTCGGCCCGTCCCGACCCACGGCCGGCCCATCCCCCGTCCGGGTGCTAGCGCGGCCCGTACGGCCCGGGCAGCACCGCGTCGAGCAGGTCCGTTTCTAGTTTTGCGGTATGACCATCGGATTTCCTTCCCGGGCTGTCGCGTCGGCCTGCGCGCTGTGCACGGCGGGTCTGCTCGTGCTCGCCCCCGCCGCGGCCGTCGCGTCCACCGGCTCCGACCCCGACGCGCCCGGCGGGCCGCAGGCCTCCGCCCCGCAGCCGCGGTTGCTGTACCGCTCCGGCACCCAGGTGCGGCCCGTCAACCGGGCACCGCGTCTGCCGGACGTGTCCGCGCTGTCGTGGCTCGTGGCCGACGCGGACAGCGGGGAGGTGCTCGCGGCGCACGACGCGCACCGCAGGCTGCCGCCGGCCAGCACACTCAAGACGCTGTTCGCGCTGACCGTGCTGCCACTCCTGCCCGCCGGCATCCGGCACCGGGTGGGGGACGACGAACTGGCCGACGTCGCCGACGGCAGCAGTCTGGTCGGGGTGCGGGAAGGACAGACGTACACAGTCGCCGATCTGTGGCGCGGGGTGTTCCTCAACTCCGGCAACGACGCCGTGCACGTCCTCGCCGGGCTCAGCGGCGGCTGGCGCTCCACGGCCGTCCGGATGCAGGCCAAGGCCCGGGCGCTCGGCGCCCTCGACACCCATGTGCGGTCCCCGGACGGGTACGACACGCCGGGTCAGGTCTCGTCCGCCTACGACCTCGCCGTCTTCGGGCGGGCGGGGCTGCGCAACCCCGACTTCGCCCGGTACTGCCGTACCGCTCAGGCGCGGTTCCCCGGGGGCGGCGGCTGGTCGTACGCCATCCAGAACACCAACCGGCTGCTCACCGGCGCCGACGGCGTCGAGCCGTACGACGGGCTGGTCGGCATCAAGAACGGCTACACCAGCCACGCCGGCAACACCCTCGTCGCCGCCGCGAAGCGAGGCGGGCGCACGCTCGTCGTCACCGTGATGAACCCTCAGGCGGGCGGCGGCTTCGCCGTGTACGAGGAGGCCCGGGAACTGCTCGACTGGGGGTTCGGCGCGGCCGGTCGCGTCGCGGCCGTGGGGTCGCTGGACGCCCTGCGCGGCAGACCGCGGCCGGGCCCGGCCGCCGAGCCCGTCGCCGCCGCGACCGTGCCGGAACGCGGGCCCGACTGGACACGGGCTGGAGTGATCGTCGGCGCGTCGGCACTCGGTGCGGGCGCCGTCGCCTTCGCCCTGCGCGCCAGGAAGGGGCGGGCGGCGCGCGGCTGACCGGTCGGCAGCCACAGCAGCAGACCGAGCGTGATCCAGGTGTACGTGTTGCTGCCGAGGAACCCGTCGACGCCGGACGCGTCGTCGAACCACAGCCACACCACGCTGGTGCACAGCACCGCGTACAGGGCGCCCGCCACGCGCGCGTGCCCGGCGCGCACCAGCACGGCGAAGGCCGGCAGCAGCCACACCAGATGGTGCACCCAGGTGATCGGGCTGATCAGACAGGCGGTCAGCCCGGTCAGCGCGAACGCCGCCGTCCACTCCCCCGCGACGGCCGCCGCCCGCGCGCGGACCGCCCAGACGCCGAGCGTCAGCAGGACCGCCACCGCCCAGACCGCCCGGTCCGTCTCCCCCAGCCGCGCCAGAATCCCTTGCAGCGACTGGTTCGAGACGTAGTCCAGGCGTCCCACCCGCGTCGTGTCCCACATCGCCTGGGTCCAGTAGAAGCGGGAGGCGTCCGGGGCCGCCCACACCGCCAGGGCGGTGGCCCCGCCGGCCACGGCCGTCGCGACCGCGGCGGCCCGGCGGCGCCCGGCCAGCAGCAGAAGACCGATGAAGAGCGCGGGCGTGAGTTTGACCGCCGCCGCCAGACCGATGCCCCAGCCCGCCCACCGGCCCCGCCCGCGGGCGAGCAGCCAGGCGTCCGCCAGCACCAGGGCCAGCAGCAGGAGGTTCACCTGGCCGAAGCTGAACGTGTCCCGCAGCGGCTCGAACAGGGCCAGCGCGCACACGGCGAGGCCACAGCCGTACCAGCCGAAGCGCCTCAGCGGCCGTCCGCTCAGCACGCGCGCGACGACAGCCGTGGCCGTCGCGTTGAGCAGCACGGAACCCGCGATCACGGCGGGCAGCGGCAGCACCGCCATCGGCAGCATGGCGACGGCGGCGAAGGGCGGGTAGGTGAAGCCGTACGTGGTGCCGGGCACCCGGTAGTCGTAGATCCGTCCGCCGTGACGGACCCAGCTGTCCACGGCCCCGTAGTAGACGCGCAGGTCGAACCAGTCGCGCAGCAGCGGCACGGTCGCGGTGAAGACGGTGACGGCGGTGGCGAGCGCGAGGAGCAGCAGCAGTCGCCCGCGGTCGGTGCGGGGCGGGTTCATGCCGTACGGCCCCACGCCGGTGCCCGGTCCGTCTGGTGGGCCTGCCACAGGACGACCACGGCCAGGACGCCCCCGGAGACGGCCAGCACCAACTGGCCCGCGTCGGCCGGTCCGCCGCTGGGCAGGGTGGCCAGCGCGAGGACACCGGTCACGGCCGCCACCCGGTGCCGTACCGAGGCGGTGGGTGCCGCGGCGGCGATGAGGAACAGGCCCCACAGGGCGTACCAGGGGCGGATCGCCGGGCCGAACGCGGCCACCGTGGCAAGGCTCAGGCCGAGCGCGTACACCGGGCGTGGCCGCAGCCGCCACCAGATGACCGCCACGAGGCCCGCGGTGAGGGCGATGCCGAGTGCGTGCCAGGCGGGAACGGCCAGGGGTGCCAGGTCGCTGCCGAGGTGTTCCAGGAGGGCGCCGGTGGCGCGGCCGAGGAGGCTGGTGAGGGCCCAGTTCTGGGGCGACACCGGCGTGCTGAGGGCGCGTATCCAGCCGTACCCCGTACCGGCGGCGGCCGTCGCGACGACCGTGGTGGCCGCCGCGGCGAGAGCGGTGGTCACCACGGCCTTCGCCGGCCGCCGGCCGGTCCGGGTCTGGAGCACGACGACCGCGGCCAGCCCGAGCACCGCGGGCGCCTTGACCAGCGCGGCGAGCGTGACGAGCACGGCGCCCACGACCGGCCACCGGCCGAGCGCCGCGACCAGGCCCGCGCCGAGCAGCCCAAGCATGATCGCGTCGTTGTGGGCGCCCGCGACCAGGTGGAGCAGGACGAGCGGGTTGAGGGCGCCGAGCCAGAGCGCCGCGGCCGGGTCGGCGCCGCTGTGCCGGGCGAGCCGGGGCAGCGCCGCCGCCATCAGGGCCACACCGGACAGCGCGACGAGGCGCATGCCGAAGAGGCCGGCCGGGAGCTCGCCGCGGGTGAGGCCGGCCAGCGCGGAGGCGACGGCGAGGAAGACCGGGCCGTACGGCGCCCCGGTGTGCCGCCAGATCGGGGCGACCTCGTCGGCGAGCGGACCGCCGAGCTGGGCGGGGCCGTGCGCGTACACGTCCATGTGGGCGTCGACCATGGCGCCCTGGGCGAGGTAGCTGTAGACGTCGCGGCTGAACAGGGGCGGGGCGAGGAGGAGGGGCGTCGCCCAGAGCGCCAGGACGAGGAGCAGTGCGCGCGGAGTCGGCGCCTCGGGGGTCCTGATCAGCCGGCCCAGCAGCGCCCAGGCCGCGAGCAGCAGGACGACGCCGAAGTAGACGCTGACGAGACCGACGGCGGCGTGTACGGAGGCGGGGTTGAGGAGCTCCCGCACGGGGAGGGCGCCGGCCGTTTCACCGCCTGCCGCGAGGACGGTGGTTCCGGCCAGGCCGAGTATCCGGCAGCGGCGTAGGTCGACCACGCTGGGAGCGTTGCGCTGTCAGATGGCCGGAAACTGACGGGGGTGTGGCACGCCTGTGTCGAGAGGACGCCCTAGAAGACCGACAGGCCGGTCAGCGTCGTGAACCGGTCCAGCGCCGCCACGCCCGCGACCGAGTTGCCGCGTTCGTCGAGCCCCGGGCTCCACACGCACAGCGTGCACCGCCCCGGCACCACCGCGATGATGCCGCCGCCGACCCCGCTCTTGCCCGGCAGCCCGACCCGGTAGGCGAACTCGCCCGCCGCGTCGTACGTCCCGCAGGTCAGCATCACCGCGTTGACCTGCTTGGCCTGGCTGCGGGTGAGCAGCCGGGTGCCGTCGGCGCGGATGCCGTGCCGGGCCAGGAAGCCCGTCGCCAGGGCCAGGTCGGCGCAGGAGGCCGTGAGGGAGCACTGCCGGAAGTACTGGTCGAGCAGGCCGGGCACCGGGTTGTGGATGTTGCCGTACGACGCCATGAAGTGGGCGAGCGCGGCGTTGCGGTCGCCGTGGGCCGACTCGGAGGCGGCGACCTCCTCGTCGAATTCCAGCTTGGGATTGCCGCTCTCCGCGCGGAGGAACGCCAGCAGCTCGCCCGCGGCGTCTCCGGTACGGGTCAGCAGCCGGTCGGTGACGACGAGGGCGCCCGCGTTGATGAAGGGGTTGCGCGGGATGCCGTTCTCGTACTCCAGCTGGACCAGGGAGTTGAAGGGGTTGCCGGAGGGCTCGCGGCCCACGTGCTCCCAGAGTTCGTCGCCCTCGCGGGCCAGGTCGAGGGCGAGGGTGAAGACCTTGGTGACGGACTGCGTGGAGAACGGCTGCCGCCAGTCCCCCACGCCGTACACCGTGCCGTCGAGCTCCGCGACGGCCATGCCGAAGCGGCGCGGGTCGCAGGCCGCGAGCGCCGGGATGTAGTCGGCGGGGCGGCCCCGTCCCGGGGTGCGCTCGATCTCCTCGGCGATGCGCTCCAGGACCGGCGCGAAGGTCAGGGTCGAACTCATGATCACCATTGTGCCTCCGGGCCGGTCGGGACGCGCTTCCACCAGGTGCGGGAGGGGATCAGGCCAGGGCCTGCCCGCTGCCCGCGACGACCTCGGGCCGCAGCAGGTCGGCGAGCGTCTCGGCGGGCAACAGCCCCTTCTCCAGCACCAGTTCGGCCACGCCGCGGCCGGTCACGAGGGCCTCCTTGGCGATGTCGGTGGCGGCCTCGTACCCGATGTGCGGGTTGAGGGCGGTGACCAGACCGATGGAGTTCTCCACGCTCGCGCGCAGCTTCTCGGTGTTGGCGGTGATGCCGTCCACGCAGCGCTCGGCGAGGGTGCGGCAGGCGGCGCCCAGGTGCGTGATGCTCTCCGACAGGGAGTGCAGGATGATCGGCTCGAAGGCGTTCAGCTGGAGCTGTCCGGCCTCGGCGGCCATGGTGATGGCCACGTCGTTGCCGATCACCTCGAAGGCGACCTGGTTGACGACCTCGGGGATCACCGGGTTGACCTTGCCGGGCATGATCGACGAACCGGCCTGCACGGGCGGCAGGTTGATCTCCCCGAGCCCCGCGCGCGGCCCCGACGACAGCAGCCGCAGATCGTTGCAGCTCTTGCTCAGCTTGACGGCGATCCGCTTGAGCACACCGGACATCTGGACGAACGCCCCGCAGTCCTGGGTGGCTTCCACCAGGTTGGCGGCGGTGACGAGCGGCAGCCCGGTGATGGCGGACAGATGCCGCCGCGCGGCCTCCGCATACCCGGCGGGGGCGTTGAGCCCGGTCCCGATGGCAGTCGCCCCCAGGTTGATCTCATGGATCAACTGGACGGCCTCGTCAAGACGGTTGCGGTCCTCGTCAATCATGACGGCGTACGCGGAGAACTCCTGACCGAGCGTCATCGGCACCGCGTCCTGCAACTGTGTACGGCCCATCTTGAGCACGTCACGGAACTCGACCGCCTTGCGGGCGAACGAGTCCTGCAGTACAGCCATCGACTTGAGCAGTCCACGGACCGCGAAGACCGTCGCGATCTTGACCGCGGTCGGGTAGACGTCATTGGTGGACTGCCCCAGATTGACGTCCTCGTTGGGGTGCAGATGCCGGTACTCGCCCTTCGCGTGCCCCAGCAGCTCCAACGCCCGGTTGGCCACGACCTCGTTGGCGTTCATGTTGGTCGAGGTGCCGGCCCCGCCCTGGATCACGTCCACCACGAACTGGTCGTGCAGCTTCCCGTCCCGGATCTCCCGGCAGGCCTCGACGATGGCGGCGGCCTTGCGCGGCTCCAGCAGCCCCAGCTCCTCGTTGGCGAGCGCGGCGGCCTCCTTGACGGCGGCGAGGGCGTCGATGAGGTGCGGGTAGGCGGAGATGGGCGTCCCGGTGATGGGAAAGTTCTCGGTGGCCCGCAGGGTGTGCACACCCCAGTAGGCGTCGGCGGGGATGTCCCGGTACCCGAGGAGATCGTGTTCGCTGCGGGCGACGACGGAGGTCATGAGCTTCGGTTCTTCCTTCTGCAGGGGAGCTGAGGTCTTTTAGGGGCGCGGGGAACTGCGCGACCAGCCACAGACCGGCCCGCAGTCGCAATTCATCGAGCGCGGCACATCCTTAGGCGCAAGCAGAAACCACCACGGGCTCCAGCGACCGAACCGGCCGCACACACCCCACTGGCTCCCCACCCCCGAGCAGCGCCTCGCCCTGAAACTCGGTGAGCAGCTCCGGAGAAATCCCGGCCCACGCAAGCGCCGCCGCCGCCACAGGAATCCGCGCCCGGTTCGCCCCGTCCGCGATCTTCACGGCAACCGCCCGCCCGTCGGGCAGCGCGGCGACCTGAACACCCTCGAACCCGTCCTTGGCGAGCAGCCCGGGCACGGCCCGCATCAGCGCGGCGACGTCCCGCCCCGCCCCGGACGCCATCTCCGGATGCGCACGCATCGCGTCGGCGACCCGCGCCTCGGGCGTACCGGGCACGGCGGCGGCGATCCGCGAGAGCGCACGGGCGAGCCCGTTCAAGGAAACGGAGAACAAGGGCGCCCCGCACCCGTCCACCGTCACGCGCGCGATCCGCTGCCCGGTGAGGTCCTCGACGATCTCGGCGATGGCCTGCTGGAGCGGATGCGAGGGGTCCAGATATCCCTCGAGCGGCCACCCGTTCAGCACGCAGGTGTACAGCATCGCCGCGTGCTTGCCGGAACAATTCTGGGCGAGCCGCGAGGGCCCGCGCCCCGCCCGCACCCACTCGTCCCGTACGGCCGGGCCGAACGGCATGTCCGGAACGTTGCGCAGGGCGTCCTCGGACACCCCGGCCAGCTCCAGGATCCGCCGGGTCCCGGCGAGATGCCGCTCCTCGCCGGAATGGCTCGCGGCGGCCAGCGACAGCAGCTCGCCGTCGAGCGGCAGCCCCGCCCGCACCATGGCGACCGCCTGGACCGGCTTGAGCGCCGAGCGCGGATAGAACGCGGCCTCGATGTCGCCGAGCTGGAACCCGACGCGGCCGTCGGCGCCGAGGACGACGACGGAACCGTAGTGGATGCCCTCCACGACCCCGCCGCGTATCAGGTGGGCGACGGGGGCGTGGAGGGGCTCGCGGATCAGGGGTGCGTCCGCGACGGAACTGATCGACATGACTGCCTTCTAGGGGTGCGCCGCGCGGATCACGCGTGGCCGCCGGTGGGGTGGATCTCGGCGCTCACGTGTGTGCTCACGTGTCGGCGCCTGCGGAGGGGGTCTCGGCCGCCGTCCGGGCGACCCGGCCGCGGATGGCGTACCACCCGGCGACCAGCGCCCCGACGATGAGCGGCAGACACAGCACGGTGGTGCGTCCGACGCCGCCGTCGGCGTACATCAGGACCAGGACGGAGGCGAGGAACGCCAGCGTCACGATCTCGGTCCAGGGGGAGCCCGGCAGTCGGTAGCCGGGGCGGGTCAGTTCGCCCTTCTCGGTCTTCTGCCAGAAGAGCAGGTGACAGACCATGATCATGCCCCAGGTGGACAGGATCCCGATCGCGGCGAAGTTCAGCACGATCTCGAAGGCGTCGGCGGGGACGACGGCGTTGAGGCCGACGCCGAGGACGCAGATGCCGCTGGTGAGCAGGATGCCGCCGTAGGGGACCTGGCTGCGGCTCATGACGCCGGTGAACTTGGGCGCGGAGCCGGACTTGGCCATGGAGCGCAGGATGCGGCCGGTGGAGTAGAGGCCGGAGTTGAGGGAGGACATGGCGGCGGTGAGGACGACGAGGTTCATCACGCCGCCGGCCGCCGGGACGCCGATGTTGGAGAGCACGGTCACGAAGGGGCTCTCGCCGCCGGTGTACTTGTTCCAGGGCAGCAGCATCGACAGCAGGACGACCGAGCCGACGTAGAAGAGGCCCACGCGCCACATGATCGAGTTGATCGCCTTCGGCATGATCTGCTCGGGGTTCTCGGTCTCGCCGGCCGCGACGCCCACCAGTTCCACCGAGGCGTAGGCGAAGACGACGCCCTGAAGGATCAGCAGCATGGGCAGCAGGCCGTTGGGGAAGACACCGCCGTGGTCGGTGATCAGGGCCGGGCCCGGGGTGGTGTCACCGACCTCGTGCTGGGTGGCCAGCAGGAAGATGCCGATCAGCATGAACGCCACGAGCGCGCCCACCTTGACGATGGCGAACCAGAACTCCAGCTCGCCGAACATCTTCACCGAGATGAGGTTGACGGTCAGGACGACCGCGAGCGCGACGAGCGCGATCACCCATTGCGGGATGTCGGAGAACATCCCCCAGTAGTGCGTGTAGACGGCCACGGCCGTGATGTCGGCGATGCCGGTGGTGGCCCAGTTCAGGAAGTACATCCAGCCGGCCACATAGGCGCCCTTCTCGCCCAGGAACTCCCGGGCGTAGGACACGAAGGCGCCGGAGGACGGGCGGTACAGGACGAGTTCACCGAGGGCGCGGACCACCAGGAAGGCGAAGACGCCGCAGACCGCGTAGGCGATGAACAGGGAGGGGCCGGCGTCGGCGAGGCGGCCGCCCGCGCCGAGGAAGAGGCCGGTGCCGATGGCACCGCCGATGGCGATCATGTTGACGTGCCGGTGCTTGAGGGACTTGCTGTATCCCTCGTCTCCCGCGTCGACATGGCCGGAACGTTTCTGCACATCGTCGTGCAGGATCTGCTCGCTCACGCCTGGGGGTCGCCTTCCGTGGGGATGTCCGTGCCCTTGCCAGGGGGACGCACGATGTCGGTGAGGGTGGTCTCGACGCGGTCGAGGTGGTGGGACATGGCCTCCACCGCGTCGTGTTCGGAACCGTCGAGCAGCGCCTCGACAATCGCCCGGTGCTCGCGGTTGGACTGCTCGCGGCGCCCGCCCAGCTCGTTGAGGAAGGCCGACTGACGCGCCAGTGCGTCCCGGATCTCCTCGATGACCCGGCGGAACACCGGGTTCTGGGCGGCCTCGGCGACGGCCAGATGGAACAGCGTGTCCATCGCGACCCACGCGGTGGTGTCCGTCTCCCGCTCCATGCGGTCGAGCAGGTGGGCCAGGTGGTCGAGGTTCTCCGGGGTGCGGCGCAGGGCCGCGTACCCGGCGACGGGGATCTCGACGTGCCGGCGCACCTCCAGCAGGTCGCTGGCCGCGTAGTCGCCGAAGGTGGGGTCCTCCACCGCGCTGGCGACCACGAAGGTGCCCTTGCCGGTCTTGGAGACGGTCAGCCCCATGGTCTGCAGCGCCCGCAGGGCCTCGCGCAGCACGGGACGGCTGATCTCCAGCGTGCGGCAGAGCTCGGCCTCGGAGGGGAGCTTGTCGCCGATGGCGTAGTCGCCCCGCTCGATGGCGGCGCGCAGGTGCGCCAGCACCGCTTCCATGGCGCTGACGCGCCGCGGTGGCTGTCCGGCTGTCCGGCTGTCTGACAGGTTCACGGGAGAGATACTCCGGGCGGCGGGAGGGTGCTGTCAAGGCACCTGAAAGGAGAATTTCACGGGGCGTGAGAGCTGAATGCCGGCTCACGCCCCGTCGTGGCCGGTCAGCTGTCCAGCACGCCCGTCGCCAGCAGGCCGAAGAGCAGGACGCCGACGACGATCCGGTAGATCACGAACGCGTTGAAGGAGTGCTTCGCCACGAACTTCAGCAGCCAGGCGATGGAGGCGTAGGCGACGACGAAGGAGACGGCCGTGCCGACAACCAGCGGGGCGGCGCCCGCGCCCGTGCCGAGGGCGTCCTTGAGTTCGTAGATGCCCGCACCGGTCAGGGCGGGGATGCCGAGAAAGAAGGACAGGCGGGTGGCGGCCACGCGGTCCAGGTCGAGCATGAGCGCGGTGGACATGGTGGCGCCGGAGCGGGAGAAGCCGGGGAAGAGCAGGGCGAGGATCTGGGAGCTGCCGACGAGCATCGCGTCCTTGAACGTGGTGTCGTCCTCGCCCCGCTTGTGGCGGCCCATCTGGTCGGCCGCCCACATCACACCACTGCCCGCGATCAGCGAGCCGGCCACGACCCACAGGGAGGCGAGCGGCCCCTCGATGAGCGGCTTGGCGGCCAGGCCCACGGCGACGATCGGGATGGTCGCGTAGATGACCCACCAGGCGAACTTGTAGTCGTGGTGGTACCGCTCCTCCTTGTCGCGCAGTCCGCGGAACCAGGCGGAGACGATCCGCGCGATGTCCTTGCGGAAGTACACGAGCACGGCGGCGATCGCGCCGACCTGGATGACGGCCGAGAACCCGACGACGGCGTCGTCGTCGACGGGGATGTTCATGAGTCCCTCGGTGATCTTCAGATGACCGGTGGAGGAGACGGGCAGGAACTCGGTCACCCCCTCGACGGCTCCGAGGACGACGGCCTGACCGACGCTGATGACGCTCATGGGATCCAGTTCTTCCGGCAGGGAGGACGAGACAAGGCGGGCACAGTCTTACATCGCTCGGGCAAGCGCCACGCCCGCGTACGCCGCCCCCAGACCGGCGACCAGACTCCCTGCGATGTTCGCGAGGGCGTACAGCCCCGCCCCGGTCTCGGCCAGCCGCAGCGTCTCGTACGAGAAGGTCGAGTACGTCGTCAGCGCCCCGCACAGTCCCGTTCCGAGCAGCAGTTGCAGGTGGGGTCCCGCCGCCCCGCTGACCAGGCCCAGCACCAGGCAGCCGGCGGCGTTGACCGCGAAGGTGCCCCAGGGGAAGACCGAGTCGTGGCGGGACTGGATCGCGCGGTCGGTGAGGTAGCGCAGCGGGGCGCCGACCATGGCACCCGCGACGACCAGCAGCCAGTTCACAACGACCTCTTACCCTTGCCGTCCGTTTTGCCGGAGCCGGAGCCCGAGCCGGCGTCGGCGTCACGGCCGACGTACCGGATGACCTCGCAGTGGTCGAGGATGACCAGGCCCTCGGTGACGAGTTCGTCGAGCTGGGGCAGGAAGGCCCGTACCCGGTCCTCGGTGTCGACGACGACGATCGCGACGGGCAGGTCCTCGCTCAGGGACAGCAACCGGGAGGTGTGGATCAGGGAGGAGGCGCCGAAGCCCTCGATGCCACGGAAGACGCTGGCACCGGCGAGGCCCGCCGCGTGGGCGCGGTGCACGATCTCGCTGTAGAGGGGCTTGCGGTGCCAGGTGTCGTTCTCGCCGACGAACACGGTCACGCGCAGGGCACTTCCGGTCAGCCTCGTCATGGCTGCCTCCGCTTCAGGACGCGGCGGGTGGCGGTCGCGGCGAGCCACACCGCGGTGAGGGCCGCGAGGAGGGTCGCGGCGAGGTAGGCCAGTCCCGTGCCGGGATGACCGGAGCCGATCAGTTTGCGGATGTCGACGGCGTACGTGGAGAAGGTGGTGAAGCCGCCGAGGACGCCGGTGCCGAAGAACGGCCGGACCAGCCGGTGGGCGGCCCAGACGTCGGTGATGACCACCATGAACACGCCGATGACCGCGCAGCCGATCACATTGGTCCAGAAGGTCGCCCAGGGGAATCCGCCCGGCTGGAGGGGCCACCGGAGGGAGAGCGCGTAGCGGGCGGTCGCCCCGAGGGCGCCGCCGAGCGCGACCACGGCCACGACGGACGCCTGACCGCGCAGCACCGGCGGTCGCCGCGGCGCGGGAACGCGGAGGCTCTCGGTCTCCGGGGCTGTCATGGTCGTACGTCTCCCTGCCTGGACGGCCTGATCATGGCCGGTCAACAGGGTAACGCCAGGGTCACTTACCGCTAGGCGGCTCGCACAGGGCGATGCCCCGCTCCCACAGGCTGCCCAGGACCAGTTGGCCGGCCGCCTCGCAGACGCTGGTGACCATGCGGAAGCCGGAGTGGCGGCGGGTGAGGTGGTGGACGATCCCGCCGTGTTCGTCGACGGCGAGGACGCCGATGGTGCCGGAGGGGCGGAACGGGGCGCGGACCGCCAGGCGGGCGGCGGAGCGCCGGGCGGCCGGGCCGGCGCGGTGCAGGAGGCCGAGCGGGGGGACGCGGGGGCCGGCCAGGGAGACCCAGATCGGTCCGTCGGGGCCGGCCCGCCAGAGGTTGTCGGGCATGCCGGGGAGGTTCTCGGCGAAGGGTTCGGTGCGCCCCGCGTGCGGTCCGGTGAGCCAGTGGCGGGTGAGGCGGCAGGCGCCGGTCTCGGCCACGACGAGAAACGATTCGTCGGCGCTCAGGGCCAGTCCGTTGGCGAACTGCAGTCCCTCCGCGAGGACTTCGGGCCGCTCGCTGCCGGGCGCGAGGCGCAGCAGCCGGCCCGTGGCGGTGTGCTCGACGATGTCGCCGATCCACTGGTGGAGCGGGTAGCGGCGGCTGGAGACCGTGAAGCAGATGCTGCCGTCGGACAGGGCGACGGTGTTGCTGCAGAACCGCAGCCGCTCCCCCGCCACCGAGTCGGCGAGGATGCGTACGAGGCCGTCGGTGAGGTCGACGCGGAGCAGGCCGAGTTCGGCGTCGCAGACCAACAGGTCGTCGTCCGTGAGGAGTTCGAGGCCGAGTGGCCTGCCGCCGGTCTCGGCGAGCACCTCGACGCGGGTCGCGGCCCGATCGGCGAGGCCGTCCAGGCGCAGGATGCGGCCGTCCGCCACACCGGTCAGCACGCGGCCCCGGCTGTCGGCGACGACGTCCTCGGGGCCGTGGCCGCCGATGGCCACGTACCGGTGCGGGACCAGCTTCTGTGCATGCTCCACGAACTACCGCCCTTCTCGCGCTGTTCTGTCTACCAGCCTTTCTCGAACATGCGGGCCACCTCGGCTATCCGCACCTCGTCGCGCCGGTAGTAGACCCGGCGGCGGATCCGCTTGGTGCGCAGCAGGCCGATGTCGACGAGCAACTCCAGGTGGGTGTCGGCGGCTTGGCGCCGTACGCCCAGTTTGGCGGCGACGGCGTCCGCGGTGACGCCGTCCTCGGCCGGGCAGCCGTGGCGCTGGGCCGGGAAGTGCGTGACCGGGTCCTTGAGCCACTCCAGGATGTCCAGCCGGCGCTGGCTGACGGGAGTCCTCAGCATGTCGTGCCCCTCCGTTCGACCTCCTCGAGACCGCGTGTTCCCACTGTCCCGCAGTCGACGCCGTCATGGTTGGACTTCTCACACCTTGTCCGGTACCGAACGCACTTGCGGGAAAAGGCAGTTCGGTACTCGCACAGGACAACGGAGCGGCCCGGCCGCGGGTGCGCGGCCGGGCCCCCTGTCTGCCGAGGACTACCGGTGGCCGAACCACGCCATCGCGGGCAGTGCCTTGTTGTCGTAGTCGAACAGGGCCTGGTTCTCCCAGCCGTTGCCGGACGAGGAGTCGGTCGGGTCCCAGCCGTTGCCGGTGACCGCCGTCCAGGTCGACTCCCAGTAGAAGACGCCGAGGCCACGGCCGTTGGGTACGGCCTCCACGATGCCGGCGACGTCGTTCATCCAGCGGGTCTGGCCGGCCGTGGTGGCGGGGTAGCCGGAGACCAGCTCACCGGAGAGGTCGATGATGTTCTCGTAGGAGTCGTCGCTGTCGAGACGGAAGGGGTAGGCGGTCTCGGCGACGAACACCGGCTTGCCGTAGCGCGCGGCCGCGTCGTCCAGGGTCGTCTGGAAGTCGTAGAGCGAGCCGTGCCAGTAGCCGTAGTAGGACAGGCCGATGACGTCGAAGTTCACGCCGTTGGCCACCGCGTTGTCGAACCACCAGCGGGTGCCGCTCAGGTCGCCGCCCTTGGCGAGGTGGAGCGCGACCTGGGTGGAGGAGCTGACCGCCTTGACCGCGCTGTAGCCGGAGTTGAGCAGCCCGGCGAGCTGCGACCAGTTGTCGGTGGAGCCCGCCGACCACAGCATGCCGCCGTTGATCTCGTTGCCCACCTGGACCATGTCGGCCGTGGTGCCCTGCGCCTTCAGCGCGTTGAGGACGTCGTAGGTGTGGTTGTAGACGTCCGTCTTCAACTGGCTGTAGCTGTGGCCCGACCACGCGGACGGCACGGTCTGGGCGCCCGGGTCGGCCCAGGTGTCGGAGTAGTGGAAGTCGACCAGCAGCTTCATGCCCTGCGCCTTGATGCGCTTGGCCATCGCCAGGACCTGGGTCTTGCCGTTGTAGCCGTCCGCCGCGTTGACCCAGACCTTGACGCGCGCGTAGTTCTGTCCGGCGGACCTGAGGATGGCGAGCGCGTCGCCGGTGGTGCCGGAGCTGGTCCGGTACGTGCCGCCCAGGGCCTCGCTCTTGGCGAGGGAGGAGACGTCGGAACCCTTGATCGACGTACTGGACGTACCGGACGCGAAGGTCAGGTCGTCCACGTTGATCCAGTTGCCGGCGTTCGCGTCACTGTTGATGCTGATCGTGCACTGGTTGGTGGTCACCTTGACCGGCACGACGATGTGCAGCCATCCGCTCGGGGAGACCGGCAGGTCGGTGCGCTGGTCGGTGCCGCCGCAGTTCTTCAGGGCTATGTAGGCGGAGTTCTGGCCGCCGCCGGAGCGGACCCACGCGGTGAGCTTGTAGTTCCCGTTGGTCAGCCCCGACAGGTACTGGTACGTCTCCACCTTGTAGGCGGAGGACGAGTAGTGGGTGAGGCGGTAACTGCCGCCGTGGCCGCCGGACTCGGTGTAGGAGGCGGCCGTCGTGCCGTACTCGGACCAGCCGGCGGGGACGGCCACGCCCGCGCCGTCGGACTCGAACCCGCCGTTGGTCAGCGTGCTCGCCGCCTGGGCGGTCTGTGCGGGCAGGGCGGTGAGGGCGAGCCCCGCGGTGAGCGGGAGGAGCAGGGCTCGCAGGGTGCGTCTGGGATGGAACATCGTCGTCCGTCGTCCCTTCGACAAATGGGGTTGGGGGTGCCTTCGCCGAGGACGGCGAAGGTCCCCTCCACCCGCGGCTCGCGGCTCGCACGGGCGGAGGGGAGTCGGTGGGACCCAGGGGCCCGCGGCCGCGCTCAGCCGTCGAGTCGTACGACCCTGACGGCGCCCGCCGGGACCTCCAGGCGGCCCGCGGCGCGTTCGCCGGTCAGCAGCTCGGTGCCGGCCACGTCCAGCGGCACCTTGGCGTCCGACGCGGTGTGGTTGATCGCGAACACGTACGTGCCCGACTCGCCAGTGCGGCGCACCACTTCGACATCGCGGGGCAGGTCGGCGCGCGGCGCGATCCGGGCGTCCTCGGTGGCCCAGCCCAGCAGGGCGTCGAGGCCTTCCGCGCCGAGGCGGGTGGAGACGTACCAGGCGGAGCCCTGGCCGAAGCGGTGCCGGGTGACGGCCGGGTGGCCGGCGGTGAGGCCGTCGGCGTACGTCCACACGGTCTCGGCGCCGTGCGGGACGACGAACTCCGTCCAGACGTCGCCGCTGAGCTCGGAGCCGTCGGGGCCGGTGAGGCGCACCGACTGGTCCTGCAGCAGCGGCGAGAACTCCTCGACCGTCAGGCCGAGGACGTCGCGCAACGGGCCCGGGTAGGCGCCCTCGTGCACGGCGTCGTGCTCGTCGACGATGCCGGAGAAGTACGACACGACGAGGGTGCCGCCGTTCTCGACGTACTCCCGGACATTGTTCCCGGCCGCCTCGGTCATCAGGTACAGGGCCGGTACGACGACAAGGGGATATCTCGACAAGTCGGCTTCGGGATGGGCGAAGTCGACTGTGAGGTGGCGGTCGTAGAGCGTCTCGTAGAAGGCGTCGGCGCGCTCGCGGGCGTCGTGGTCCTCGCTGGGACGCCAGTCCAGGCTCTGCGCCCACCAGGAGTGCCAGTCCCAAAGGACGGCGACGTCGGCCTCGGTGCGGGTGCCGCGGATCGTGCTCAACGAGTCGAGCGAGGCGCCGAGTTCGACGACCTCGCGCCACACGCGCGTGTCGGTGCCGCCGTGCGGGAGCATCGAGGAGTGGAACTTCTCGGCGCCGCGCTGGGACTGGCGCCACTGGAAGAACATGGCGCCCTCGGAGCCGCGCGCCACGTGGGCGAGGGAGTTGCGGGCCATCTGGCCCGGCGCCTTGGCGGGATTGCGGGGCTGCCAGTTGACGCCCGAGGTGGAGTGCTCCAGGAGGATCCAGGGCGCTCCCCCGGCCACCGAGCGGGTGAGGTCGGCGGCCATCGCGAGGTTGACGTGGGTGCGGCGGCCGTCGGTGATCAGGTAGTGGTCGTTGGTGACGATGTCGACCTCGCGGCCCCAGGCCCAGTAGTCGACGGAGTCGCACTGGCTGAGGGCGGTCATGAAGTTGGTCGTCACCGGGATGCCGGGCGCGAGGCGGTGCAGGATGTCCCGCTCCATGACGAAGTTCTCGCGCATGGTGGCGTCGGCGAAGCGCTTGTAGTCCAGCGCCTGGGCCGGGTTGCCGGCGGTGGGGCTCAGGCGCGGCGGGTTGATGTCCTCGAAACCGCCGTAGCGCTGGCCCCAGAACGCCGTGCCCCAGGCCGCGTTGACGGCGTCGACCGTGCCGTACGTCGATGCCAGCCAGCGGCGGAAGTGGGCGGCGCAGGAGTCGCAGTAGCAGGCCGAGACGGGGACGCCGTACTCGTTGTGGACGTGCCACATGGCGAGCGCCGGGTGGTCGGCGTAGCGCTCGGCCAGCTTGGTGGTGATGTTCGCGGCGGCGGCACGGTAGTCGGCGTTGCTGTGACAGATCGCGCCGCGGGAGCCGAACTCGTAACGCGCACCCTCCGCTGTCACCGGCAGGGCGTCGGGGTGGGCCCGGTAGAACCAGACCGGCGGCACCACGGTGGGGGTGCCGAGGTCGACGCGGATGCCGTTCTCATGGAGCAGATCAAGCAGGCGGTCGAGCCATCCGAAGTCGTACACCCCCGGGGACGGCTCCAGGAGCGCCCAGGAGAAGATTCCGGCGCTCACCATGGTGACGCCGGCCTCACGCATCAGGCGGACATCCTCCTGCCACACGCTTTCCGGCCACTGCTCGGGGTTGTAGTCCCCACCGAAGGCGAGCCTGGTGAGGCCCTTGGGGCTGGTCTCCGGCATGGATCTCTCCCGTTGAAATCGATCATTTGGGAACGTGCACAGACTTGATCAGCGCTGTGAGCCCAACATAACCGCACAGCAACAACCATTGACAAGTGTCCGGGATGTTTCTCTACTGTGAACGCTCACAGAAGCATGGCAGGTTCTCGCAGCAGGCGGGGACCCAGGTCAGGGGAGAGATCCATGCCCATCACGAAGCGCAGCCGGCTCAGCAGAGTGGCAGCCTCCACCGTCGCCGTCGCCCTCGGCGCCACCGCACTCGCCGCCTGTGGTTCGGACGACGGCGACTCGAAGACCGAATCGGGGCCGGTCTCGCTGACGTACTGGACCTGGACCCCCGGCATGGACAAGGTCGTCGACCTCTGGAACAAGGGCCAGGGCAAGAAGGACCAGATCACCGTCACGGTGAAGAAGCAGGCGTCCGGCGACACGCTGGTCACCAAGATCCTCACCGCGCACAAGGCCGGCAAGGCCCCCGACCTGGTCCAGGCCGAGTACCAGGCGCTGCCGACGCTGGTCAGCAACGACGCCCTCGCCAACATAGCGAAGAACGTCGGCGACGCGAAGGACAAGTTCGCCGAGGGCGTCTGGCAGCAGACCACCCTGGGCACGGACGCCGTCTACGCCGTCCCGGAGGACATCGGCCCCATGATGTTCTACTACCGCCAGGACCTCTTCAAGAAGTACGGCCTGACCGTCCCCACCACCTGGGACCAGTTCGCCGAGACGGCCCGTGCCCTGAAGAAGAAGTCCCCCGGCACGGACCTCACCACGTTCTCCGCCAACGACTCCGGCCTCTTCGCGGGCCTGGCCCAGCAGGCCGGCGCCAAGTGGTGGACCACCGAGGGCGACAAGTGGAAGGTCGGCATCGACGACGCGGCCACCAAGAAGGTCGCCGACTTCTGGGGCGGCCTCGTCAAGGAGGGCGCCATCGACAACCAGCCGATGTACACCCCGGCCTGGAACAAGGCGCTCAACACCGGCAAGCAGATCGCCTGGGTCTCCGCCGTGTGGGCGCCGGGCACGCTGACCACGGCCGCGCCGGACACCAAGGGCAAGTGGGCGATGGCCCCGCTCCCCCAGTGGACCGCCGGTGAGAACAGGACCGGCAGCTGGGGCGGCTCCTCGACGGCCGTGACGACGGACTCCAAGCACCAGGAGGCCGCCGCCAAGTTCGCCGCCTGGCTGAACACGGACGGCGCGGCCCTGACCGCGCTGGCCAAGGAGAGCGGCATCTACCCGGCCGCCACCAACGCCCAGACCTCGGGCGCCTTCGCCGAGCCGCCGGCGTACTTCTCGAACCAGGCCGACTTCTACACCAAGGCCGCCGAGATCGCGAAGACCACGGCCCCCTCCGCCTGGGGCCCGAACGTGAACGTCGCCTACACCGCCTTCAACGACGCCTTCGGCGCCGCCGCCAAGAACAAGTCGGACTTCAGCGCCGCCCTGGACACGATGCAGGCCGCCACCGTCGCCGACCTCAAGAAGCAGGGCTTCGGGGTCTCCGAGTGACGAGCGCACGCCGGAAGCCGTACGGGGTCAAGGGGGCCCCGTATGCCTTCCTCATCCCCGCCACGGTCCTGTTCCTGGTCTTCTTCGCGCTGCCCATCGGGTACGCGGTCTGGCTCAGCTTCCGCAAGGTGCACGTCTCGGGCCTCGGCCTCGGGAAGGGCGCCCGCGAGGAGGTCTGGGCCGGTCTGTCGAACTACACAGACGCCGTCCACGACAGCGAACTGCTGCACGGCGCGCTGCGCGTCCTCGGCTACGGCTGCATCGTCGTCCCCGTGATGCTCGGCCTCGCCCTGCTCTTCGCGCTGATGCTCGACAGCGACAAGGTCCGGTTCACCCCCTTCACCCGCCTCGCGATCTTCCTGCCGTACGCCGTCCCCGGCGTCGTGGCGGCCATGCTGTGGGGCTTCCTGTACCTGCCGGACGTCAGCCCCTTCTCCTACGTGCTCGACAAGCTCGGCCTGCCGCAGCCCGACCTGCTCAGCGGCGGTCCGCTGTACCTCGCGCTGTCGAACATCGCCGTGTGGGGCGGCACCGGCTTCAACATGATCGTCATCTACACCGCACTCCAGGCCATTCCGGCCGAGGTGTACGAGGCGGCGAAGCTGGACGGGGCCACCCCGCGCCAGGTCGCACTGAAGATCAAGATCCCGATGGTGGCGCCCTCGCTGGTGCTGACCTTCTTCTTCTCGATCATCGCCACCCTCCAGGTGTACAACGAGCCGACCACCCTCAAGCCGCTGACCAACTCGGTGTCCACGACGTGGAGCCCGCTGATGAAGGTCTACCGGGACGCGTTCGGCACCAACGACATCTACGCGGCGGCCGCCCAGGCCGTGATCATCGCGCTCGCCACCCTGCTGCTGTCCTTCGGGTTCCTGCGGGCCGCGAACCGTCGCCAGAAGCAGGAGGCAGCACGATGAGTTCTCTTGCCGTCCGCAAGGCCGAGCCGGCCGCCGGCACCACGCCCGGCGCCACCCAGGGCCCGCCGCTGCGCCGCCGGATCGCGCTCGTCCCGACCCTCACCCTGCTGATCGGCGCGCTGTACACGCTGCTGCCGGTCGCCTGGGTGGTCATCGCGTCGACCAAGTCCGGCGAGGAGCTGTTCTCGACCTTCACGTTCCTGCCGGGCTCGGGCTTCGTCGACAATCTCCAGGACCTGAGCGCCTACCGCGACGGCGTCTACTGGCAGTGGATGGGCAACTCCGCCTTCTACGCCGGCTGCGGCGCGCTGCTGTCGACGGTGGTGTCGGCGTTCAGCGGCTACGCGCTGGCGATCTACCGCTTCCGCGGCCGCGAGACGATGTTCAACGTGCTGCTCGCCGGTGTGCTGATGCCGCCGGTCATCCTGGCCGTACCGCAGTATCTGCTGCTGGCGCAGGCGGACTTGACGGACTCCTACCTGTCCGTGCTGCTGCCGCAGATCCTCTCGCCGTACGGCGTCTACCTCGCCCGGATCTATGCCCAGGCCGCCGTGCCCGCGGACGTGGTGGAGGCCGGGCGGATGGACGGGGCGAGCGAGTGGCGGATCTTCAGCCGGGTCGCGCTGCCGATGATGATCCCCGGCATGGTCACGGTGTTCCTGTTCCAGTTCGTGGCGATCTGGAACAACTTCCTGCTCCCGTACATCATGCTGAGCGACGACGAGAAGTTCCCGATCACGCTCGGTCTGTACACGCTCCTGGAGCAGGGCGCCAACACCCCGGCGCTGTACACCCTGGTGATCACCGGCGCGTTCCTCGCGGTGTTCCCGCTGATCGCGCTCTTCCTGGTCATCCAGCGGTTCTGGAGTCTCGATCTGCTGTCCGGAGCCGTAAAGTCATGACCATGAGCAACACGGGGGGCCGCCGCAGACCGCCGACGATCCACGACGTGGCGCGCGAGGCCGGGGTCTCGCGCGGCACGGTGTCGCGGGTGCTCAACGGCGGCCACTACGTCAGCCCGGCCGCCCAGGAAGCGGTCAACGCGGCGATCCGCAAGACGGGTTACGTCGTCAACCGCCACGCCCGCTCGCTGATCACCGGACGTTCGGACTCCATCGGCTTCCTGCTGACGGAGCCTCAGGAGCGGTTCTTCGAGGACCCGAACTTCAACGTCCTGCTCAGCAGCTGCACCCAGGCGCTGGCCGCGCACGACATCCCGCTGCTGCTGATGCTGGCGGGCACGAAGGACGAACGGCGGCGCATCACGCGGTACATCACCGCCGGTCACGTCGACGGGGTGCTGCTGGTCTCCAGCCACTCCGGCGACCCGGTCGCGGAGGAGCTGCGCGAGGCGGGCGTACCGCTCGTGCAGTGCGGCAAGCCGATGGGGCCCGGCGCCAGGGTGAGTTACGTGGCCGCGGACGACCGGGACGGCGCCCGTGACATGGTGCGCCATCTGCTGTCGCTGGGGCGGCGGCGGATCGCCATGGTCAGCGGCCCGCTGGACACCCCGGGCGGTGTCGACCGGCTCGCCGGTTACAAGGAGGTGCTCACGGACGCGGGCATCGCGATCGACGAGCGGCTCATCGTCTCCGGCGACTACAGCCGGGCGAGCGGCGAGGCGGGGGCCGAGCGGCTGCTGGCACAGGCCCCCGACCTGGACGCCGTGTTCGTGGCCTCCGACCTGATGGCGCAGGGTGCCCTGGCCGCGCTGGCCAGGGCGGGCCGGCGGGTGCCCGAGGACGTGTCCGTGGGCGGCTTCGACGACTCCGTGGCGGCGCTGGAGGCCACCCCGGCCCTGACCACGATCCGCCAGCCCTACGACCGGATCAGCGCCGAGATGGTGCGGGTGCTGCTCGGGCAGATCAACGGCGAGGACCCGATGGCGGTGATCCTGCCGACGGAGCTGGTGAAACGCGACTCGACGTGACGAGGGTGTCCCGGCAAGCGGTCAGGATCGGAGAAGCGGTTCCTCCTCCCCCGCCCTACGGTGAAACCACCGACGAAAACCCCACGGAGGAGCACACCATGACCGCCGGCCTGAAGACCATCATCTACCCCGTCAAGGACGTCGCCCGCGCGAAGGCCGTGTTCAGCGCCCTGCTGCAGACCGAGCCGTATGCCGACGAGGCGTACTACGTCGGCTTCAAGGACGCCGGGCAGGACGTGGGCCTCGACCCCAACGGGCACGCGCGGGGCATGACCGGTCCGGTCCCGTACTGGCACGTGGACGACATCCGGGCCCGCCTCGCCGCGCTGCTCGACGCGGGCGCCGAGCTGCTCCAGGACGTCACGGACGTCGGCGGGGGCAAGCTGATCGCGTCCGTGAAGGACCCGGACGGCAACCTCGTCGGGATCACCCAGGACAGCTGAGACCGCCCCTGCCCCGGTATGGATGCATGCGCATTAACATGGGTGCATGGCAGTGAACGCGGCCGGGGCCCGGCTCGAGGAACAGTGGCGGGACATCCTGGCGGTCCACGCGCGCACGATGTGTGAGATCGACCGGGTCCTGCACCCGCACGGGCTGGGCGCGAGCGACTTCGAGGTGCTCGACCTCCTCGCCGCCGAGGCCCCGGCGGAGGGCGACCTGTGCCGGGTGCAGAACCTGGTGGGCCGGGTCCATCTCAGCCAGAGCGCGCTCTCCCGGCTGATCGGCCGGCTGGAGAAGGACGGCCTGGTGGAACGCTCCGTGTGCATGGAGGACCGGCGTGGGGTGTGGGTGGCGCTGACCCGCAAGGGACGCGATCTGCACGCCGAGGTCCTGCCGCTGCAGCGGGAGGCGCTGGGGCGCATGCTGGGCGACTGAGGCCCGGCGCCGGGCGCTGATGAAGAGGCTGTGAAATCCGGAACCGGGCGGGGTGTACACGGCCGGGCGCCTGGCCATGCTGAACGGAGTACTGCGCGCGCAGATCGGAGACTCCGCAGTGACCGTGGTACCGGTACCGGGCCGGGCGGCCGACTTCAGCTCGTACGTGACGCGCTCCGTGGAGGAGGCGCACGATGCGATCGCCGCCCACTACTACGACATGGATCTGCAGGTCGTGGGCCCCACCGAGGACTTCGCGACCAGGCTGAACGTGCTCGGCCTCGGCTCGCTCACGGTCGGCGACATCTGTTTCGGCACCGAGATCCGCAGCGGATGGGCCGCGCCCGGCTCCTATCATGTCGCCGTCCCGGTGCGGGGGTGCTTCAGCCTCCAACAGGGCTGCGGGGACGTCGTGTTCGCGACGACGGGCAACGCCGTCTTCTTCGATCCGTCCCGGCACATCCGGGTCGACGCCTGGTCACCGGACTGCCAGGCCCTCACCGTGAAGATCGACAAACAGGCTCTCCATCTCGCCCTGGAGTCCCTGCTCGGCCGGCCGGTGTCCCGCCCGCCGGTCTTCGGGCCGTCGGTCGACGTGCGGGACGGACCCGGCCGCAGCTGGGCGCAGCTGGCCACCTGGGCGCTGCTGGAGAAGGACACCTCGCTCGGGCTGCTGGAGCGGCCGCTGATCCGCTCGCGCATCGAACAGAGTCTGCTCGAAGGGGTGTTGCTGGCAGCCGAGCACAGCTACCGGGAGGAGCTGGAGGCTCCCGCGCCGCCGGCGATGCGGCCCGCCTCGGTCAAGCGGGTGATGGACGCCGTGCAGGAGCGGCCGGCCGAGGCGTACGACGCCGCCCGGCTGGCGGGGATCGCGCAGGTCAGTGTGCGCACGCTCCAGGAGGCGTTCCGCAGGCACGTCGGGATGCCGCCGATGGCGTACCTGTACGACGTGCGCCTGCAGCGGGTGCGCGCCGAGCTGCGGGCCGGCGGGCCGGGGGCGATGACCGTGTCGGACGTGGCGCACCGGTGGGGGTTCGTGCATCTGGGCCGCTTCGCGTCCCGGTACCGGGAGCGGTTCGGCGAGACGCCCTCACGCACGCTGCGCGGCACGTGAGCCGGGCCGCCGCAATCCTCCGCGTTTTGCGGACAGGTGCCGCGCATCCCGGAGCGACGACACCGCCCCGTGGTCATATCGTCACATCACGTCGATCGTGGACGTCCGGGGAGGAGCGGAGTCGGCGCCGTTCCTCCCTCAGCGGCACCTTGTCGTCGTCCGGAGCGCGGCAGCGGGAGAGGCCCGCGCTCCGTCCATCGGGCCCGGCCGCTCCCCCTCGAGTCACCGGTGGCCGGGCCCGGCCCTCCGGTCAGCCGTGCGAGCGGCCCAGCAGGGTGCGCACGCCTTCCGAGGTGAGCGTCAGCGGGTGCGCGGACGCGGCGTCGATGGTGAGGGCCAGATCGTCCGTCGGCCACTCCGCGGCGAGCGCGCCCAGCGGCACCAGGCGGTAGCGGGAGACGAAGGGCAGCAGACCGGCCATCTCGTCCTCCGAGGTGAACACCGGCACCACCGGATCGCCGCCGGGCTGCTCGATGACCGGCAGGGCCACCGTCGTGGGGTTGTCGGCGTCCTCCTCGCTGGCATCGTCCGGCACCGGCACGAGGACGTCACTGCCCACGAGCGTGTCCAGCGCCACCGTGTCCTCGGTGTTCTCGGCCAGCGCGTCCAGCGCCCGCCGGGCCGGTGTGGTGTTGTCGTGCGCGGGTGTGTCCATGGTGAATCCCCTGGTAGCGGTGGTCGTACGGCTCGCCCGGGCGCTCGGTCCCGGGCGCGTCCTGGTCGCGTACCCGATCCGGAGTGTGACACTCCCCTACGGCTCAGGGAATCAGCGGGATGTGGTCCGAGGGCAGACCGAGGCGGTCGCAGCCGACCCTGCGGTAGAGGGGCTCGGCCATGCTGGGGCCGACATGCGTCCAGTACGTGGCGGCGTCCCGGAAGTAGCGTTGCATGCGCTCGCCGTCGCGCGCGTGCCGGGAGCCGGCCGTGCGGAAGAGGATGTTCTGCAGGGCGTCCCAGGCCAGGCGTCCGGCGTTGAGGAACATCAGGGCGAGCCGGTTGTCCTCCGCCATGGTGAAGGGCGCCTCACCTGCCACGCCGCGGCGGCAGGTCTCCATCCAGTCCGCGGCCGTGTGCTGGAGCGCCGCCTCCGCGGTGCGGATCAGCCCGAGTGCCTCGCCGAGGTGACGCTGGTAGTCGTGCAGGTCGGCGCGGGTGCGGTCGGGCTCCAGGAGGAGGGGACGGCCGGACAGGACGCGCGCGTACTCGTCCGCCGCCGCGTATCCGATGCCGGTCATGACGGCGGCCAGTTCGCCGTGGTAGAAACTCGGCGCCCGGTGGGCGTACATCGGGTTGCCGTGCAGTTTCGAGCCGACGCTGCCGCCCTCGACGGGCAGGTCGGCGAGGCTGGCCTCGCGGGTGAAGTACGCGGGGATGCGGGCGTTCTCCATGTGGACGCTGTGGGAGCCGCTGCCGCGCAGGCCGAGGACGCCGTGCCAGTCGTCGAGCACGGTGAACTCCGAGCGGGGGGCGACGAACAGCAGCACGGGGCCGGGCGGATCACCGGCCGCCAGGGTCTGGCCGAGATAGTGGGTGGAGTAGGGGGCGCCCGAGGAGTACGGCCAGGTGCCGTCGAGGACGACATGGCCGTCGCCGTCGGGACGCGCGACGCCGACGGGGGCGACGGTGGACGCCGCCCTGAAGTCGCCGTCGGCGCCGAAGATCTCGTCCTGGGCCCGCTCCTCGAAGAACCCGGCGACCTGGAGGACGTGGGCGGCGGTGAGGGACAGGGCCCAGCCGGTGGAGGGGCAGCCGCGGGCGATCTCGGTGATCACGCGGTAGAAGACGGGCAGGCCGAACTCGTAGCCGCCGTACCGGCGGGGCTGGAGCATGCGGTAGAAGCCGGCCCGCAGGAAGTCGTCGTGGGTGTCCTTCGGATAGTGGGTCAGCCTCTCGGTCTCCGGCTGGCGTTCGAGCAGCACGGGCCGCAGCCGCACGGCCCGTCCGATGACGTCTTCCGCGGTGAGTTCCGGTTCGGGAGCGGCGATCACGGTGCCTCCTGACGTGTGGGGACGTCCGAACGTGTCGCGACAGGAGTGATTGAACACGGCAACCGCCGCTCTTGTACCCACCGAATAACGCCAACAGTGAGGTCACTCGGGACGGAGGCGGTGTCCGGCCGGGGTGCGGACGAAGGCCTCGTCGAAGCGCGCGTCACCGAAGCGCACGGCCCACAGGACGGGTTGCTCGTACGCCGGTTCCCACACGGGCGACGCCTCGTCCAGGTTGCCGTTCCAGAGGTGGAAGAACACCATCGGCTGATCGCGGTCCTCGCTGACGTAGGCGAGGGTCTTGCCGTACCTCGGGTTGGTGCTGCCGAAGAGAACCGACGGCTCCCCGAACTCGGCGACGACATCAGGCCATTGCCTGTCCTCGGCGGCCCAGTCACGGACCCGGTCCATGAGGGCCTGATGGGTACGGGAGTCGAGCAGCCGGTCCGGCTTGAGCCAGCCACGCCGGTGGGCGAACTCGGCGTGCACCGAGCTCACGTCGCCGTCGTGGCTGCCTCGGATCAGCTCGCGGAAGACGCCTTTGACGCCGATGGCGGTGAACGCGCCCCGTTCCCGGAGAGGTTCGATCACCACGTCCCAGCGGGCCCCGGGCTGCCCCTCCATGAAGAGGAGGTGCTCGAGAAGCATCAGGATCGCGGGCTCGCCGCCGAACATGCCGGGGCGGGTGAGGGCGTGGTTCAACTGGTCGACGAGATAGGCGTGCATCTCGTCGGCGGACACCACTGGTCTGGGCTCGGTCACCCTTACAGTCTCACAGGAGGCGGCTGGGCAGAGGCCGCTCCCGGACACCGCCCGCTGCGTCCCGTTCGACGCGGTACACGTGGGCGGCCGGGTCTCGTGTCACGACCTCCGTGACCTGGCCGTCGGTGAAGAGCGCGCCTGTTCCGTCCTCCAACGCCCAGCCGCCGGGAAGCGCGCCGGTGGCCACGGACCGCTGGTAGGAGGGGCGCCGGCCGGGCTCGGAGTCGTAGTGCGGGCAGACCGAGCCGGGCAGCAGGCCCAGGCCGTCGGACAGGAAGGTGAGCGGGCCGAAGGAGTCCGTGTGGGAGCCCTGCGCCCAGCAGTTGGCGCCCGCGCTGATACCGCAGAGCAGGGTGCCGCGGTCGTACGCCTCCCGCAGCAGCCGGTCCACGCCATGGGTGCGCCAGACCGCGAGGAGGTTCGCCGTGTTGCCGCCGCCCACGTAGATCACGTCCTGCGCCAGCAGATGGCCGCGCAGTGCCTCGTCGTCGAATTCCCTGCGGAACAGGGACAGGACGGAAGGGGTGCAGTTCCTGCGTGGTGCGAAGGCGGTGAGGAACATCTCCGCGTACCCCGCCGCGTCGCCGCTCGCCGTCGGCAGGAAGCAGACCCGGGGCCGGGACGTGCGGGCGTGACCGAGCATCCAGTCGTCGAGGAGGCCGTCGTCGTCCGTCGAGAACCCGCCGCCCAGCAGCGCCACCTGGGTCTCGCTCATGCCGCCGTCTCCCCCAGCACCTCCGCGACCGTGCTCACCCTCACCAGCGGCCGGTACAGGCTCAGCAGTTGCAACGCCTTCGCGTGGGATTCGTCGTCCGCTCCCGCGCACGCGTCGGCGACGACCACCACCTCCACGCCCGCGTCCGCCGCCGGGAGCGCCGTGGACAGGACGCAGCAGTCGGTGCTGACGCCGGCGAGGTACAGGGGGCCTTCCAGGCCTGCGCGTGCGGCCAGTTGTGGGGTCCACTTGCCGAACGTCGGGGCGTCCACGACGTGTTGGGCCGTTGCGGCGAAGTCGTCCGTCAGGTGCCAGAGGGGGGCGTCCGGGGGTTGCAGGGCGAACGGCCACTGTGCGTAGTAGGCCTGCCAGGCGCCGGCCGGCTGCTCCGGGGCCACGAAGCGGGTGAACGTCACCCGGTCGCCGAAGGCCGGCAGCAGGCGTCGTACGCCCTGTGCGGCCTCGGCGAAACGCGGCGTGGCCCAGGGGCTGTCCGGGGCGGCGAAGACGCGCTGCATGTCGATGACCGTCAGGTGGCCGGTGGTCATACGGCGTCCACCTGCGCCTCCTGCTCCCGCACCCGCCCCCGGCGCAGCGCGAGCGTGCCCAGGAAACCCAGTGCCAGCGCCGCGAGGACGCCCAGGTTGGCGTAGGCCCAGGCGCCCGACTTGCCGCCCAGGCCCAGCGGGTCGAGGAGATAGCCCTGCCAGGTCAGCCAGTCCGCGGCCGCGTTGGTGACCAGGCCCCAGCCGACGGCGGTCGCCGCCAGCGTGAGGAGCAGGGGCGTCAGGGGGACGTCGCCGTAGCGGCCGTCGGGCCGGTAGAGGTCGGGCTCGGCGTAGTCGCGGCGGCGGAGCAGGAGGTCCGCGAGCATGATCCCGCACCACGCGGCGATCGGGACGCCGAGGGTGGTCAGGAAGCCCATGAACGGTCCCAGGAAGTCATCGGCGAAGAAGACGATGTAGACGGCGCCCGCGATCATGAGCACGCCGTCGACGAGGGCGGCCAGCGGACGCGGGATGCGGATGCCCGCCGACAGCAGCGCCAGACCGGACGAGTAGATGTCCAGGACCGCGCCGCCGACCAGGCCCAGCACCGCCACCACGGCGAACGGGACCAGGAACCACGTCGGCAGGATCGTGGTCAGCGCGCCGATGGGGTCGGCGGCGACGGCCGCGTTCAGAGCGGTCGACGAGCCCGCCAGGAGCAGCCCGAACACCAGCAGGAGCAGCGGTGCCACCGACGCGCCGAACGTCGTCCAGCCGATCACGCCCCGGCTCGACGAGGTGCGCGGCAGATAGCGGGAGTAGTCCGCGGCGGCGTTGACCCAGCCGAGGCCGAAGCCGGTCATCATGAACACCAGCGCGCCGATGAACTCCTGCGCGGAGCCCGCCGGGATGTCACTGACGGTGCTCCAGTGGATGTGGTCGGCGACGAGACCCACGTACACGACCGTCAGCACGCCCGTGACCACGGTGATCAGGGTCTGCAGCCGCATGATCACGTCGAAGCCCATGACCCCGCCGACGACGGTGAGCCCGGCGACCACGATCAGGGCGACCACCTGGGTCCCGGTGCCGCCGCCCCAGCCGAGCCGGTCGAAGACGGTCGCGGTGGCCAGGGTGGCGAGGGCGCACAGGACCGTCTCCCAGCCGACCGTGAGGACCCAGGAGATCACCGACGGCAGCCGGTTGCCGCGGACGCCGTAGGCGGCCCGGCTGAGCACCATCGTCGGGGCGGAGCCGCGTTTGCCCGCGACGGCGACGAAGCCGCACAGCAGGAAGGAGAAGACGATGCCGACGACGCCGGCGATCAGGGCCTGCCAGAAGGAGATGCCGAAGCCGAGCGCGAAGGCGCCGTAGCTCAGTCCCAGGATGGAGACGTTGGCACCGAACCACGGCCAGAACAGCGTCCGCGGGGTGCCCTTGCGTTCGGCGTCGCCGATCACGTCGAGGCCGTGCGTCTCCACCTGGAGCTGTCTCGGGCTGTTGTCGAGGGATTCCCGGGCGTTCGTCATCAGTGACCTACCTGTCCACTTGTGGCTGAGTGGACCTTACCCAGGTGACTCAGTCCCCGGCGGTCGCCGCCTTCCTGATCGCCTCCCGGATGCGGGAGTACGTCCCGCAGCGGCACACGTTCTCGATCGCGTCGATGTCGGCGTCCGTCGGCTCGGGCGTCCTCTTCAGCAGGGCGACGGCGGCCATGATCTGGCCCGGCTGGCAGAACCCGCACTGGGAGACGTCGCAGTCCAGCCAGGCCTGCTGCACGGGATGCAGGGTGTCGCCGTCGGCGAGACCCTCGATGGTGGTGACCTCGCGCCGCGCGCAGTCGGCGACGGGGACGACGCAGGGCTGTATCTCGGCGCCGTCGAGATGGCTCGTGCAGGCGCGGCAGACGCCCACGCCGCAGCCGTACTTGGGGCCGGTGACGTCCAGCAGGTCGCGCAGCACCCACAGCAGCGGCATGTCGTCGGGGGCGTCGACGGTGATCGACTCACCGTTCAGGACGAAGGTGTGACGGGGCATCAGAGGCCTTCCAGCGATCAGAAGTTGAGGGGGAAGCGACGCGGTTTGGTGCCGGTGGCGCGGGCGTAGGCGTTGGCGACGGCACCGGCCGCCGCGGGGACGCCGAGTTCTCCGGCGCCGCCCGGCTCGCCGCCCGTGGGCAGGATGTGCGCCTCGAAGTGGAGGGGGGCGTGGCGTTGGCGGGCCCAGTGGAAGTCGGCGTAGCTGCTCTCGCGGACGGCACCGCGGTCGATGTGGAGGCCGGCCCGCAGGATCGTGGAGATGCCGTCGACCGCCGTGCCCATGAGCTGGGCCTCCAGTCCGCGCGGGTTGACGGCCGTCCCGACGTCGGCCGCCATCACGACCTTGGTCACCCGCGGGTTCTTCGGATCGGCGGCGTCGATCTCCACCAGGCAGGCCACGCAGGACCCGTACTCCTCGTGTACGGCGACGCCCTGGCCCTGTCCGGCGGGCATCGTCCGGCCCCACTGTCCCGCACTGGCGACCTTGTCGAGGGCGGCTCTGACGGCCTTGCTTCGCAGGGTCGTACGGCGGAACGCCACCGGGTCCTCGCCCAGGGTCCGGGCGATCTCGTCGACGACGATCTCCTCGGCCGTGCGCACGGTCCCGGAGTCCACCGACCGCCAGGCGCCGAGCGGCATCGCCAGCTCGACGGAGCCCGAGTCCCCGGACAGCTTCCCGAAGTTGTAGAGGCCGCTGTCGCTGGGCACCGGGGAGCGGGCGGCAGAAAGGGCGGCCCCCCTGATCCCGCCCTGCGCGGACTTCCCCTCCCACGCCTCGCTCACCGAGGCCGTCGCGTGGGCGAAGGCGACGACCCGTCCCTGGGCGTGGCTGACCCGGATGCGGTGCTGGAAGGCGGGGCGCATCCGCCCGTGCTTGATGTCGTCGGCGCGGCTCCACATCAGCTTCACCGGGAGGCGTGCCTTCTTGGAGATGAGGGCCGCTTCCATGGCCGCGTCGTGGTCCAGCCGACGCCCGAACGAGCCGCCGCCGCGCACGACATGGACGCGTACGGCGGACGACGGCAGCCCGACCGCCGAGGCGATGTCCTCCCGCGCGCCCATCGGCGACTGGGAGGAGAACCAGATCTCGGCACGGCGGGCCCGCACGTCCGCGACGGCGGTGAGGACCTCCATCGGGGCGTGGCCGACGAAGGCGAACTCGAACCGTTCCTCCAGCTGGGCCGATCCGCGCGGCGGTCTGCCGAGCGGCGGGACCGCGGCCCGCAACCGTGAGCGGATGGCCGCGTCGGACAGCCCCGCCAGAGGTCCGTCGGACCAGGTGATCCTCAGCTTGTCTCGTGCCTTGAAGGCGTAGTGGAAGGACTCCGCGACCACGGCGACTCCCCCGGGAATCCTGACCACTTCCAGGACGCCGGGCAGGGCCCGGGCCGCGCGGTCGTCCATCGCGACGACCTTGCCGCCGAGCGTGGGCGGGCGGGCCACCACGGTCGGCTTCGCACCGGCCGCCGTCAGGTCGCCGGTGTAGCGGGCGCGGCCGGTGACGATGTCACGGGCGTCGATGCGGGTCGTCGGGTGTCCGATCACGCGGTGCCGGGACGCCGGTTTGGGCTTGCTGGACACGCGGGGGCGGCGGACCCGGGCGGCGGTCTCGGTGAGCGAGCCGAAGGTGGCGGTGCGGCCGTCCGGGGCGACGACCATGGTGTCCCGGGTGCGCAGCACGCGCGCGGGCAGCCGCCAGCGCCGCGCCGCGGCGGTGACGAGGCGGGCGCGGGCCGTGGCGGCGAGGTTGCGGGCGGGGCCGTACAGCGAACTGACCGAGTTGGAGCCGCCGGTGAACTGGTTGCCCTTGGTCCGGGCCTCGGCCAGCGGGATGTCTATGTCGGTGAGCCGGGCGTCGAGCTCCTCGGCGATCATCATGGCGACGGCGGTGGTGACCCCCTGGCCGACCTCGACGCGCGGCAGGCGTACGACGACCTTGTTGTCCCGGGTGATCTCCAGGACCAGCATCTCGTCGTCGGTGCCGGTCACGACGACGTCGGACCGGCGGGCCGTCGCACCCTCGGCCGCCGGCGCGTCGCAGCCGAGGGGGGCCGCGACGGTCAGCGTGGACGCCGCCAGTGTGTAGACCACGAACCGGCGGCGGGACAGCTCTGCCACGGCGCACTCCCCCTGTGAACGTCCTGTGTCTGCGATGTGGTTCAGCAGTTAGGAGGGCGCTGCGCCTGCGCTGGTTGCCTGGCGGGGCGCTTCCCTTTGCCCGGGGAGCCGGGGAGCGCTGCCGTCAGTTCGCCGTCTCCGGGCGGCCCGGTGTGGCCCAGTGGGTGTGGAATGCGCCCGGGCGGTCCACGCGGGCGTAGGTGTGGGCGCCGAAGTAGTCGCGCTGGCCCTGGAGGAGGGCGGCGGGGAGGCGTTCGGCGCGGAGGGTGTCGTAGTGGGCCAGGGCCGCGGAGATGGCCGGGACGGGGATGCCCCGGCGGGTCGCGGAGGCGACCGTCTCGCGCCAGGGGACCTGGGCGTCGGTGATCTCCATGGCGAACTCCATCTCGCCGAGCAGGCTGACCAGGTCCCGGTCGGCGGCGTAGGCCGCGCGGATGCGGTCCAGGAAGGCGGCCCGGATGATGCAGCCGCCGCGCCAGATGCGGGCGACGGAACCGAGGTCGATCTTCCAGCCGTACTCCGCGGCGGCGTCCTGGATCATCGTCCAGCCCTGGTCGTAGGCGATGACCTTGGAGGCGTACAGCGCGTGTTCCACCTGGGAGGTGAAGCGATCGGCCTCGGTGCGGCTGAGCGGCGGGGTGGTGCCGCCGGGGAGGCCCCGGTAGGCGGCGCGCAGGTCGGACTGTCCGGAGGCCGCGCGGGCGAAGGTGGCCTGGGCCACCGCGGTGACGGGGGAGGCGAGGTCCAGGGCCGTCTGGACCGTCCAGCGGCCGGTGCCCTTCTGGCCCGCGGCGTCCGCGACGACGTCGACGAAGGGCGCGCCGGTGGCCTGGTCGGTGTGGGCGAGGACCTCGGCGGTGATCTCGATCAGGTACGAGCCGAGGCGGCCGGCGTTCCACCGGCGGAAGACGGCCGCGATCTCGGCCGGCGTGTACCCGGCGACCTGACGCAGCAGGTCGTACGCCTCGGCGATGAGCTGCATGTCGGCGTACTCGATGCCGTTGTGGACCATCTTCACGAAGTGCCCGGCGCCGTCGGTGCCGATGTGGGCGGCGCAGGGCTCGCCGGTGACGTGTGCGCTGATGCCCTCGAAGAGGGGGCCGAGTACGGCGTACGCCTCCGTGGACCCGCCGACCATCACGGACGGGCCGTTGAGCGCGCCCTCCTCGCCGCCGGAGATGCCGGTGCCGACGAAGTGCAGGCCGCGTTCCCGCAGGTCGGCCTCGCGGCGGCGGGTGTCGGCGAAGTGGGCGTTGCCGCCGTCGACGACGATGTCGCCCGGCTCCAGGAGCGGGACGAACTCCTCGATGACCGCGTCCGTGGCGGGGCCGGCCTGCACCATGATGATCAGCTTCCGGGGGCGTTCGAGCGCGGCGACGAACTCCTCGGCCGATTCAGCGGCCACGAACGTGCCCTCGTGCCCGAACTCCTGGACCAGCGCGCGGGTCCGTCCGGCCGAGCGGTTGTGGACGGCGACCGTGGCCCCGTGGCGGGCGAAGTTCCGCGCCAGGTTGCGGCCCATCACGCCCAGTCCGGTGACACCGATGGATGCGCTTGCGTTCATGTGGTCCGTCCCTTGGATCGTGGCGTGGTCTGGCGGGGCACGCGGCCCCGTGCCCGCTGGTACGCGTGGGAGGCCCCACCCCGTTCAAGGGGTCAAACGAACATGTGGTTAACATATGAGCGCTGCCTAGCTCGAAAGATGGATCTTGTGACTGTCAACGAGGACTCGTTCACCAACTGGAAGACCCGCGAGGAGATCGCGGAGTCGATGATCCCGATCATCGGGAAGCTGCACCGCGAGCGGGACGTCACCGTCCTGCTGCACAGCCGCTCCCTGGTGAACAAGTCGGTGGTCAGCATCCTCAAGACCCACCGCTTCGCCCGGCAGATCGCCGGCGAGGAGCTGTCGGTCACCGAGACGCTGCCCTTCCTCCAGGCGCTCACCACCCTCGACCTCGGCCCGTCCCAGATCGACATCGGCATGCTCGCCGCGACCTACCGCGCCGACGACCGCGGCCTGACGGTAGAGGCCTTCACCGCCGAGGCCGTCGCCGGTGCCACCGGCGCCAACAAGATCGAGCGCGGCGAGGGCCGCGACGTGGTCCTGTACGGCTTCGGCCGCATCGGCCGCCTCGTCGCCCGCCTGCTCATCGAGAAGTCCGGCTCCGGCAACGGTCTGCGGCTGCGCGCCATCGTGGTCCGCGGCGGCGGCGAGCAGGACCTCGTCAAGCGCGCCTCCCTGCTGCGCCGCGACTCGATCCACGGCCAGTTCCAGGGCACGATCACCGTCGACGAGGCGACCGACACGATCACCGCCAACGGCAACGCGATCAAGGTGATCTACGCCAACGACCCGTCCGAGGTCGACTACACGGCGTACGGCATCAAGAACGCGATCCTCATCGACAACACCGGCAAGTGGCGCGACCGCGAGGGCCTCTCGCAGCACCTGCGTCCCGGTATCGACAAGGTCGTGCTCACCGCGCCCGGCAAGGGCGACGTCCCGAACATCGTGCACGGCGTCAACCACGACACCGTGAAGCCGGACGAGCAGATCCTGTCCTGCGCGTCCTGCACCACCAACGCGATCGTGCCGCCGCTGAAGGCGATGGACGACGAGTACGGCGTGCTGCGCGGCCATGTCGAGACGGTCCACTCGTTCACCAACGACCAGAACCTGCTGGACAACTACCACAAGGCCGACCGCCGTGGCCGTTCCGCGCCGCTCAACATGGTGATCACGGAGACGGGCGCCGCCTCGGCCGTCGCCAAGGCACTGCCCGACCTCAAGGCCCCGATCACCGGCAGCTCCATCCGCGTGCCGGTGCCGGACGTGTCGATCGCCATCCTCAGCCTGCGTCTGGGCCGCGAGACCACCCGTGAGGAGGTCCTCGGCTACCTGCGCGACGTCTCGCTGAACTCGCCGCTGAAGCGCCAGATCGACTTCACCACCGCGCCCGACGCCGTCTCCATGGACTTCGTCGGCTCGCGCCACGCGTCGATCGTCGACGCCGGCGCCACGAAGGTCGACGGCGACAACGCGATCCTCTACCTCTGGTACGACAACGAGTTCGGCTACTCCTGCCAGGTGATCCGGGTCGTGCAGCACGTCTCCGGGGTGGAGTACCCGACGTTCCCGTCGACGGCGGTCTGATCCACGTTCCTCGCGAAGCGGCCCCGGGTGTTCCCGGGGCCGCTTTCGTGTGCCTCAACTTGTCTGCCGTGCACATCCGTTGACCGGGGCGAGCGGTGACAGCAGAATGAGCGCGCGCCTTTGAGAGCGCTCTCAGACCTCTTCGTGCATCCCCTCTAGGAGACCCATGACCCTCAGCCGTCGCGCACTCATCGGGACCGGACTCGGCGCGGGCGCCGCGGTCCTCACCGCGGCCGGTGGGGGTACGGCGGGAGCATCGCCGCAGCGCCCGGGCGCCGCCCGGCATCGCGCGCGGGCCTTCCTCGCCGCCGCCATGGACGCCTATCCGGAGCACGGCACGATCCGGCTGGCGCAGAGCTACACCGATCAAGCCGGCCTGTTCAGCACGGCGTTCACCTACGACAACGCGCTGACGATCCTGGCGCTGCTCGCGGGCCGTTCGGGGGACGGCACGTCCCGTGCCGCGGTGCTCGGCGACGCGCTCCTGTACGCGCAGGCCAACGACCCCGACCACGACGACGGTCGCCTCCGACAGGCGTACAACGTGGGCCCGTACACCTTCTACGACGGTTCCCCGCAGCCGGACGGGTTCGTCCGGGCAGACGGCAAGGCCAACGTGGGTCGGCAGTTCGGCTTCACCGGTACGGCGGTGGGTGACATGGCCTGGGCCGGGATCGCACTGGCCGCGCTCGCCCGCCGCACCGGGGAGCGCCGGTTCCTGACGGGCGCGGTGCGGATCGGCGAGTGGATCGACCGGGTGGGCCGCACCGACGAGCCGCTCGGCGGCTTCAAGTTCGGGGTCGACGGGACGAACGCGAAGCTGCCCTTCACCTCGACCGAGCACAACACCGACCTGGTCGGCCTGTTCGGGCAGCTCGCACGGCTGACCGGGGACCGGGTGTGGCGGGAACGGCGGTCGGTGGCACGGAAGTTCGTCGAGACGATGTGGGAGCCGGACGGCGGCTTCTTCTACACCGGCACCAACGACGGTGTGACGATCAACAAGTCCCCCATTCCCGAGGACACCCAGACCTGGACCCACCTGGCCCTCGACTCCCCCGCCCACGCACGCTCGTTGGACTGGGCCGCGCGCGAACTCGCCGTCCTGGACTCGGCCGACCGCCCCAACAGCACGGTCCCGGCGGGCCAGTCGTACACGGGAGTGACCTTCAGCTCCGCGAGCCTGCGGGCGAACGAGGACGCCCCGATCGCCTCCGGCCAGCCCAGGCCGGACCGCAACGGCGTGTGGTTCGAGGGCACGGCCCACCTGGCTCTGGCCCTGCGCGACCGCTGTGCCGCCGGGGACGACAAGCGCGCCCGGAACCTCCTCGCCTCCATCGAGCGGGCCCAGGAACTGCTGGGCGACGGGCAGACGTTGGGCTCCCGCCCCGTGGCCGCCGGGTCCGGCGTCGTCTCGGCGAGCAGCCCGCTCGACACCGGTTTCGGTTTCGGCTACTACCCGTACCGGCACACGGGCGCGACCGCCTGGTACCTGCTGGCGGCGACCGGGACCAACCCGCTGCGCGCCTAGGCGGAGACCAGTCCGGCGATATGGGCGGTGACGGTGTCGAGGATGTCCGTCCAGGCGTCCTCGTCGCCGAGGACCAGGTAGTTGAGGGTCAGGCCGTCCGTCATGGCGGCGAGGTACCGGGCCAACGCCGGGACCGGGACGCGGAGTTGGAAGCCCATGGTGGTGGACAGCCGCTCGATGATGTCGGTGTAGAGCTCGCCGTAGAGCTCGTACTGGCGTCGGGCCAGATGCTCGAACCCCGGTTGCCGCAGGGCGTACTGGGTGAGTTCGTAGGTGAGCATGTGCTCGTCGGGATGGGCGCGCACATGGTCCCAGTAGGCCTGGAAGCCGGCCCGGACGGTCTCCTCCAGGGAGGCCCTGGGTTTCAGGGCCTCCTGCACGATGCCGACGTAGTGGTCGGTGATGGTCGTGATGACCGACTCGACCAGCTCCTGCTTGGAGTCGAAGCAGTAGTGGAAGACGCTCAGGGAGACGCCCGCCTCGGCGGCGATGGAACGGGTCGTGGTCCGGGCCACGCCGTCCCGGGCCATCGCCCGGATCGCCGCCTCGGTGAGCTGCCGACGCCGTTGTGCCGACGGCATGCGTGCCATGTGCGCGTCCCCCGTGGTGGTGTCGGGCGCCGTGACGCCGACTCCGTAGCGGTCCTGTCAGGCGCTGTGGACGCCGACCTCGTAGAGCGAGTATCCCCAGTCGGTGCCGCGGCCGAGCCCGTGGACCCGGACGTAACGGGCGGGCGTCCCGGTGAACTTGGCCGTGTCGAGGCCGCCGTCGCCGGAGGTGGTGGACCAGGCGGTCGTCCAGTTCGTGCCGTCGGTGGACAGTTCGATCCGGTACGACTTGGCGTACGCCCGCTCCCAGTCGAGCGTGACGCGGGAGACCAGGTGGGTGGCGCCCAGGTCCACCTGCCACGACTGGTCGTCGCTCCAGTCGCTGGCCCAGCGGGTGCCGTCGTCGCCGTCGACGGCGCGGCCCGGCTGGTAGCTGGTGAACGGGTTCCACTCCGAGGAACTGGCCGTCGCGGTCCGCCCCTTGGCGAGGTTGACGCCGGCCTGGTGCTGCTCGGTGGCGCCCCAGGTGTCGAGGTAGGACTCGGCGCCCCGGAAGAGGTCGTCGACGACGCCCTGCCCGCCGACCTGGCGGATGTCCTCGATCCAGTCGGGGATCATGCCGACATGGGCGCCGCCGTCGGTGTTGTAGTCGAAGGTGCGTGAGCCGGTCGTCTGCTTGTCGATGACGGAGCCGCCGTCGACGCTCTTGAACGGGTACTTCACCGGGTTGGAGGTGTTCGCGCCGCGCGGCCCGGGGTGGTCTCCGACACCGTTGAAGTCGGTGCCGAAGCCGTAGCCGACGCCGTACTTCTCGCGCAGCGCGTCGGTGCGGGCGGCCTCGGCGACGAAGCCCTCGGAGCCGTGCATGTACTGGGCGACGAACCCACCGAGGGAGTAGACGCGTTCGGTCCAGTTGAGGTCCATCCAGCTGTGCGAGGAGAGCACGCCGGGATAGTCGGCGGCCTCGAACAGGTCGAGGGCCTGGCCGGTGGCCTTGACGCTCATGTGGTCGATCTCGAGCATCATCTTGCGCTGCATCATGCCCTTCACGGCGTACTCACCGAGGTCGGTGAGCCCGCGGACGTTGCACTGCGCGTCGGCGTCGTAGGCCGGCACCTCGGTGCCCGCGGGCAGATCCTTCTCCGCGGCGGAGGAGGCGGTGCCGATGGGGTTGTCGTGCTGCGGGCCCTTGCACTTCTCGGTCTTCCAGAACGTGCCGGTGGACAGGAACTGCCCGACGTTGATGGCCGTTCCGAGCGCGCCCTCGTCGAAGCGGACGCCGCACAGCGCGTTGTCGAGCTTGTGACACAGGAACATGCTGCGCACGCCGAGGTCGTAGAGCTCGTCGAGCCCCTTGTCGATGTCCGCCTTGCTGCACTGCGGGATGTCGAGGATCTGCTTGCAGCCGAAGGGCTCGGAGGTCTCGACGCCGAGGACGACGGCGAGCTTGCCCGCCTTGATCACCTGCCGGGCCTGGGCGGTGTCGGTGACGATCCGGAACCAGCCCTTGCCGGGGCCGCCGTACATCGCGTCGATGTAGTCCTGGAGCTGGTACGTCAGCTTGGCCTGCAGCCGGATCGAGGTCATCTCGTCACAACTGCGGTCCTTGAAGGGGTAGACCGAGCAGATCACGCCGTTGGTGACGAGGTCGTTGACGAGCACCCGCTGCCCGCCGCGCCAGGCGCGCTCGATCCAGGCGTAGTAGTTGGCCTGGTGCGTCATCGAGTCGTACGCCGGCCAGTCCTTGAACGTCGGCCAGCCGACCGGGTCGTGCCGCCCGTCTCCGCCGTGGGTGATGTAGTCGAAGATCGCGAGGGTGCCGTCGGGGTAGTGCTCCGGACAGTCCTTGAGCGCGTCGGCGACGCCCTGCGGGGAGAAGACCTTGCCGCAGATGAGGCGGCCGCCGAAGGCCTCGTTGGAGAAGAGGTGGTTGTGGGCGTCGACGAACCCCCGTACCTCACCGGCGGAGTTGGTGCCGGTGAACGGCTCGCCGGTGACGTCGATCTGGGCGTCCGGCGCGGGACGTGCGGTCGGGTTCCACCAGTCGCTCGCGGCCGCGGAGCTCGGGGTGGGGCCGAGGGCGATGGCGAGCACGAGGAGGAGGAGCGACACGACGGTGACGTGTTTGCGTCTGCCGTACGGGCGTCGAGGTTTGGTCATGACCCACGTCCCTCGGTCGGCGGCCATGCGTCTTTGTCATGACCGGCGCAAATCTGTGGGACGAGGATGGCTACTGGCGAGTTATGAGTCAAGGGTCCGGGACAGTTGACCTGATGGTGGGTGTGCACATCTCGTACACATGGGGGTCGATCAGTGGTTAGCCTGGTGAACGGGGCAGTTCAGGTGGGGCGTTGACGACAGGGTGGGTGCGTGACCAGGCGGCTGGTGTTCCTCAGTCATACCTCGGAGTTGCGGTTGTATCCCGGTGACCTGTCGTATGTGGCGGCGGCAGAGGAGGCCGTCAGCTCGGCTCAGGACGCATGCATCGACATGGCGTACTTCCCCGCTCGCGACCAGGCGCCCGCCCAGGCCTGCCGCGAGAAGGTGGGCGAGTCCGACGTGTACGTGGGCATCATCGGCTTCCGCTACGGGTCGCCGGTGCGCGACGAGGAGCATCTCTCCTACACCCAGCTGGAGTTCCGCGAGGCCACGAAGCTCGGGAGACCTCGCCTTGTGTTCCTGCTCTCGGAAGACAGCCAGGAACTGAGGCTGCCGCGGAGCGCCTTCAAGTGCGAACACGGGGACCGGCAGGAGGAGTTCAGGAAGGAGCTGCTTCGCGACGAGGGGCTCATGCTGAAGGAGATCAGCAGCCCGCAAGACCTCAGAGAGAAGCTGCTGCACGCGCTCTTGGCCCTCCCTCCGGAGCCAGTGGCAGTCGACACCCCACGTGCACCCGCGACCTTGGACGTACAAGCCTGGCAAAGGCTCGAAGACCAGCTGCGCGGCGCGATTCCGCCGGTCTGGGCCGAGAAGGCGTACCGATGGTCCTTCGGTGTACATGGGGACGCAGCTGGGGCGGCCGCGCCGTTTCCACCGTCCACCGAGGACCTTTACGACTGGGCCCGGGACCTGGACGCGCGCGAGCAGTCCGATGCCGCGATGCCCAAGGTGGTGGCCTTCGCGCACGCCCTCGCGGCCGGGTTCTGGACCGGCGGGGGGCCCCAAGGCGCCAGACGTGCAGGTGCGTTGCGTGCGTGGGTGCGTGAGGTCAGGGGACGTTTCGGGCTCGGCGAACTGCCTCGGGTGCCGAACCTCACCACATTCGAAGTCGCGCTGTTCGTGCAGCTCGATCAGGATCCGCAGGATCCAGCCCAGGTGTTCGTCGACATCTCGCTGTACTCGCCGTCCGACCCCGCGCAGTGGAAGCGGGTGCAACCTCAGGAGGACGCCTCCGGAGGCCTCAGCGTCCCGCTCGACAGCGTGCCCAACCTCATGGAGCAGTGCCTGGACGGCCTTCAGCGCCACGCCCGGGCACTGCGCGGCGAGGAGGCCGGTTGCCGTCGACCCCTGGAGCTCAAGGGCATCGAATTCGCGGTCAGCGAGACATTGTTGGAGACCGATTTCGACCAATGGCTGTGCAAGCTCGGCGTGGACGAGCCGTGGAAGCTGGGGGCGCGGTTCGACGTGGTGGTCAGCTGCCCCGAGGCCCGGAACAACATCGCGCACTTCCACGATCTGTGGTGGGCCCGCTGGGAGTGGCTCAACGATCCGGATGCGCAGGACGACAAACCGGCCGCCCACTGGCTCGATGCCGAGGAGCTCGACCGGCTGAGCACGCATCGCGACAACTGGGAGCAGTGGGAGCACCACCCCGCCTGCGTGGCGATTGCGGCGGAGGAAGCCGGGCCGGCTCGGCGCGCCGCGCTCCATCTCGGCATGCCCGTTGTCGTGTGGCGGCGGACCGGCCACTCCGGGGCCAAGGCGCTGCCGGAACTGCTGACCCTTGAGAGCACCGAGCACGTCAGACAACTGCCGCAGTCCATACGGACCTTGCGCCGAAGTCACGACGATCCCGGCCTCGTCCTCCTCTGGGACGATCCGAACCACCCCCTGAAGAACATGCCCTACTCCGACGCGAGCTTCGGCTGAAAGCCCGACCGCACGTGAAACGCCCATGGCCGGAGGTGCCGTGAAAGACTGGTGGATCTACAAGGGCGAGGGCCAGGCCGAGAAGCGGCTGGACCGACTCGCCGTACACCGGCCGGATTGGCGCGTGTTCGACGGCGAGATCGACGAGGACTACACGGTTCCCGTGCTCAGCGAGGCCGACCAGGAGCGGGGCGCCGGCTACATCGCCGAAGCACCGGAGATCGACCTCGTCAACACCGCGCTTCTGCTGCGCCGTCCGCTGCTGGTCACCGGGGTGCCGGGGGTCGGAAAGTCAACGCTCGCGCACAGCATCGCGGAGGATCTGGGGCTCGGTCCAGTGTTGCGTTGGACGGTCACGAGTCGGACCACGTTGCGGGACGGGCTGTACCGGTACGACGCCCTGCGCCGGCTTGAGGACGCGAACCTTCGACGGCTGTCGGCTCCTGGACGGCGGCGGCGAGAAGGCTCACTCCTACGGCGACTGGAGGGAGCGCGCTGGCGGAGGATCGAATGGGAGCCCGGTGCGGAGGGCACGTCGGGCATCGGCCGATATCTCCAACTCGGACCACTGGGCACCGCGTTCGTACCCACCGCGCGCCCTCGTGTCCTGCTCATCGACGAGATCGACAAGGGTGACATCGATCTGCCGGGCGACCTGCTGACCGTACTGGAGGAGGGACACTTCGACATCCCAGAACTCGTGCGCATGTCGGACGACTCGCCGCAGGTCTCCGTAAGCACCGACGACCAGTCGGGCCTGGCCCGGATCACGAACGGCAGGGTGCGCTGCCACGCGTTCCCGATCGTGGTCCTCACCAGCAACGGCGAGCGTGAGTTCCCGCCCGCGTTCCTACGCCGCTGCATCCGGCTCAACCTGCCCCTGCCCAACGAGGACAAGCTCCACCGCATCCTCGTACGCCGCATCGGTCAGGAGGCCGCCGACGCGGCCCGGGCCGAGGGCGGAGTCATCGACACCTTCCTCAAGCGGCGCAGCAGCGGTGAGCTGGCGACCGACCAGCTCCTCAACGCGGTACAGCTCCGGCTCGCCGGCGCCTGGACGGCCCCCGGGGACCTCGGCCGGCTGGCCGAGGCGACCATGCACCGGCTGAGCGGACCCGACGCCCAGTGATCTCCGACCTGTTGTCACTGCTGGCCCAGGGCGGGGTGGACGACCCGACACCCGAGGAGCTGGCGGACATCCTGTGGCTGGCCCAGCGAGTGCTGCCGCAGGGACGGGCGCCCGGGGACGCGGGCGACGGGACGGACGAGGCATCTGCGTCCGGCTCCGCACCCGGGGGACCCACCGAGCACACCCCGGCGGAGACGGAATCCGGACCGGACTATGAAGCGGTACCCGCGGACGAGGACCTCGTGGACATCCATGTCCCCGGCGGCGACCACGACGAGGACTCCGCCGGGCCCGGCGGCGCACCCGTTCTGGTCCCGGCTGCGGGCGCGCTCCCCCACGCCCTCGCGCTGACCAGGGCGTTGAAGCCGCTCACCCGCAAGGTTCCGTCCCGGACAGCCTTCGAGCTCGATGAAGAGGCCACCGTGGCACGGCTGGTGGACGAGGACATCCTGCTGCCCGTTCTCCGCCCCGAACCCGCGAGGTGGCTCAGCCTGGCACTCGTGGTCGACTCCGGTCCCTCCATGAGCCTGTGGCAGGACGAGATCCATGAGCTCCAGCACGAGGTGGCGCGGCTGGGCGCCTTCCGCAACCTGCGCCGCTGGAACCTGCTGCCCTCGGCCGACGGCGACACCGTCGAACTGCGCCCGCATCCCGCCGCCGGCCGTCCCGCCCGACACCCGAGGGAGGTCGTCGATCCGGCGGGCGCCCAGTTGATCGTCGTCCTCAGCGACACGGCCGGGGCGATGTGGCGTACCGGCGCGGCACACCGGCTGCTGGCCGACTGGGCCCGGCACTCCCAGGTGGCCCTCGCCCATCTGCTCCCCGCGGCGCTGTGGAGCCGCGTCGGATTGGCGCCCACGCCCGCCCGCCTCCACATTCCGCAGCCGGGGCTGCCCAACAGCCGATGGCGAACCGGATGCCTGGTGCCGAGCGACCCCGGCCCGAAGGGCATCCCCGTGCCGGTGGTGGATCTCGAACCCCGGTCCTTGCGCGCCTGGGCGGAGATGACTTCCGGCAGTGGCAGATGGACGAAGTCGGCCACGCTGTTCGTGCCGGGGGTGGGCCGGGGCGGGCCTCGGCGTTCCGTGGTACCGGCGGGGGCGGCGGAGACGATCCGGCGGTTCCGCGTCACCGCGTCTCCGCGCGCCTGGAAGCTGGCGGGACTGCTGTCCGCGCACTCGCCGGTGACCGTTCCGCTGGCCCGGCTGGTGCAGCGGGCACTGCTGGGGGACGCGTCGCGTGGGGATCTGGCCGAAGTGTTCCTCGGGGGACTTCTGCGGCGCGCGGCGGAACCATCCGTGCTCGGTGAGCTGCGGTTCGAGTTCCATCCGGAGGTACGGGAGGCGCTGCTCGGCGCGCAGTACCGGGACGACGTCGAAGCGGTTCGGGAGCTGGTGCGGACTCAGGTCACCGCCTATCTGCGGCCTCGCTTCGGGAGCCCACGCAGTGTGCCGGGTGTGGTGGCCGGCCCGGCGCGGCAGGGCGTGACGGTGGTGGCGGAGGGGGAGGCGTATGCGCGGGCCTCTCGCGGGGACCTTGTGCGGATGGGGGCAACGGTTGACGCGGCGCAGGGGCGGGAGGAGGAGCACGAGGAGGAGTCCGGCGACGAGGGTGGCGACCAGGAGAGGGTGTTCATCAGCTACGCAGGGTCGGACCGCGACTGGGCCGAGTGGGTGGCTTGGCATCTGCAAGAGGCGGGGTTCGAGGTGGAACTCGACGTCTGGCACTGGGCGGTAGGGGACAGCCTCGCCATGCGGACGGCTGAGGCGCTCGCGCGTGCGCACAAGGTGGTGGCGCTGTTCTCAAGGGCCTATTTCGAACCAGGGCGTTGGACGGAAATGGAGGCGCTTTCGGCTGCCGCCCACAGGGGCTGCCTCATCCCCCTGGTGGTCGAACCTCTGGCACACGACGAAATTCCGGCGTTGCTGGCTGCCCGTATCCGCAGCGACCTCCACGGCCTTGAGGAGCCGGAGGCGCTCTCAGTGCTGTTGAGAGCCGTCTCGGACCCGACGACTCCGACGGAACGCCCTCGATTCCCCGCCGCGCCCGAGCGGAGTCTCTCGATGGCGCCGAGGCTCCCGAGCGCCGTGCAAGTGCCTCGTGCGTGGAACGTCCGACGCCGCAACCCCGACTTCGTCGGCCGTGAGGACGTGCTCAGGCATGTACGGGAGGCACTGCTCGAAGACAGCCGACCCGCGATTCAGGTGCTGCACGGTCTGGGCGGGGTCGGCAAGAGCCAGATCGCGGTGGAGTACGCCCATCGCTTCGCCCGTCAGTACGACGTCGTCTGGTGGATCGACGCCGAACAGACGCCTCGACTACCCGGCGCATACGCCGAGTTGGCGGACCGACTGGGACTCACCTTCCAGGAGACGGGGATCGAGCACTACGCCCGAACTGTGCTGGATCACCTGCGTGAGTACGGCCGTTGGCTCATCATCCTCGACAATGCCGAAGACCCCTCCGACCTGCGGCCCTGGCTCCCCGAAGGCCCAGGCCATGTCCTCATCACGTCCCGCAACCCCTCCTGGCGCGGCCTCTCGGGCAGCGTCGCCCTGGACACCTTCTCCCGCGCCGACTCCCTGCGCTATCTGGCGGACCAATTGCCGGATATCAGCAAAGCGCAGGCGACTGCGCTGGCCGAGGAACTCGGTGACCTGCCGCTGGCCCTCACTCAGGCTGTCCGCGTGATAGCCCAAGGCATGCCGGTGGAGACCTACCAAGAGCACCTCCTGTCCGGCCAGGCAAAGGTACTGCGGCTCGGTGAGGCCCACGACTATCCGGTGCCCCTGACGGCTGCGGTGACTCTCGCCACCGAGCGCCTCGCCCTCAACCATCCCGAGTCCGCCCAAATCCTCTACCTCGGTGCCTTTTTCGGCTCTGATCCGATTCCCGTTGCCTGGCTGGAGCACACGCGCGGGGTGTTCTCCGCCGATACCGGCGACGTCGGGTGGCCGAGCGATGTCCTGATGCCCCTCGCGCGCTACGGGCTGGTCCGTGTCGACCAGAACAGTTTCCAGATCCATCGTCTGACGCAGGCCGTCCTGCGGGACCAGGTGAAACCGGAACGGGAAGCCACACTGCGCCAGTTGGTCACCTTCATCCTGGAGGCAGCCACGCCTGGCTCCCCCGACCTCCCCGAACTCTGGCCTCAGTGGGAAGTCCTGACCGCGCACCTCCTCGGACGCCCGCGCCCTGACGAATCCGACCAGTTCGCCCTGTGCCACACACTGTTGGGGTCGGTCCGCTATCTGACGCACAGCGGCCGATTCCTGGAGGCCCAGCGTGTGAGTACACAGTTCCACGAGTTGTGGAACGCTCGCCTGGGTGCAGATCACCCCGACACCCTCGCGTGGGCCGCCTCGCATGCGGAGGTGCAGGCAGCGATCGGTCAGTACGCCCATGCTCAAGAACTGGCCCGGGACGTCCTCGAACGCCGCCGCCGCGTCCTCGGCGACGACCATCCCGACACCATGGCCAGCACGAACAGCGTGGCCGAACTCCTCACCCACCTCGGCGAGTACGAGGCGGCACACCGACTGTACGAAGACGCTCTCAGGCGAAGTCGGCGGATTCTCGGCGAGGACGCCCCCTCCACCCTCGCCACCGTGGCCAGCCTGGCCAACACCCTCGTCGCGCTCAATGAGCCCGAGGACGCACGCCGACTGCTCGAAGATGTCCTTGAGCGGCAGCGTCGAGTTCTGGGCGAAGACCACCCCGACACCCTCAGCTCGGCGTACGCCCTTGTTGTCACGTTCAGCGCGCTACGAGAACCTCATCAGGCCCGCCTGCTGGCTCAGGACCTACTGGAGCGCCGCCGTCGCATCCTGGGTGACGACCACCCAAGTACCCTCGCCGTCTCCACCGCTCTCGCCGTTGCGGTGAGCGAACTCGGCGAGCAGGCAGAGGCACGACAGCTGGCCGAGGACTGCTTGCCCAGACTCCGCCGCGCCCTGGGCGAGGACCATCCGACGACACTCGAAGCGGCACGCGTCCTGGCTGTCATCTTGGACCGGCTCGGCGATCACCACCACGAAGCCGCCGGGGTCCTGGAGGACACCCTCGAACGCAGCCACCGGGTGCTCGGCGCCGACCACCCGATCACGGGAAGCATCGTCCAGGACCTTGCCGCCACCTACCGGGCGATGGGGATGTTGTACAAAGCCCAGCAGCTCCTGGGCCTCCGAGGTAAACGCAACTCCTCCCGTGATCCCCGCCGTTGACCCATTCTGTGTCTCCCGGGCCCCGAACTTCGGCGCACCGGCACCCCTGGGCGTCCCCTTGCCCGCCCCCTCCGGGGAGTAGGTTGCGGGCGGACCCCTGAAAGCGCTCACCGAGGGACGTGAACAAGCCATGACCACCACGCCGGAACAACCGCTCGTCGTCACCGGCGCCACAGGTCGCCTCGGTGGGCGCGTCGCCCGCCTCCTGGCCGGGCGGGGCGCGGCGCAGCGGCTCCTGGTGCGCAGCGCGGAGCGGGCACCTTCGCTCTCCGGTGCCACCGCGGTACAGGCGGAGTACGCCGACCACCAGGCGGTCGTCCGCGGACTCGACGGTGTCGCCACCGTGTTCATGGTGTCGGCGTCCGAGAGCGCGGACCGGCTCGCCGAGCACAAGACGTTCGTGGACGCCGCCGTCGAGGCCGGGGTACGCCACCTCGTCTACGTCTCCTTCTTCGGCGCGGCACCCGACGCCACGTTCACGCTGGCCCGCGACCACTTCCACACCGAGGAGCACATCCGCGCCACCGGGCTGGCGTACACGTTCCTGCGGGACAACCTGTACGCCGACTTCGTACCGGCCCTGGTGGGCGAGGACGGGGTCGTCCGGGGCCCGGCCGGTGAGGGGCGGGCGGCGTTCGTCGCCCAGGACGACATCGCGGAGGCCGCCGCGGCGATCCTGGCCCGGCCGGACGACCACGCCGGCGCCGTGTACGACCTCACCGGTCCTGAGTCCCTGTCGCTGGCGGAGGCCGCGGCGATCCTCACCGAGGTCCGGGGCCGCACGGTCACCTATCACCCGGAGACGGTCGAGGAGGCCTACGCCTCCCGCGCCTCCTACGGCGCCCCGTCCTGGCAGGTCGACGCGTGGGTGTCGACGTACACGGCGATCGCGGCCGGTGAACTCGCCGGTGTCAGCGACGCCGTGCCCCGCCTCACCGGCCGGCCCGCCACGGCCCTCGCGGACGTCGTCCGGTCGGCGGAGGGCTGAGCTCAGCGCCGGGGGGAGATGGCCGGATCTGCCGTCCTGACGCGACGGAACCCTGCAACCCGTAGCCAGAGCGCGATCGGTGATCGATGATGAGCGCTCCGTGCGACTTTACGAAGGGTTCCGCCCGATGAACGTCAGAATCCAGCCCACCGCCCAGGTCGACGAGACGGCCACGATCGGCGAGGGCACGACCGTCTGGGATCTGGCCCAGATCCGGGAGGACGCCCGGCTGGGCGGTGGATGCATCGTGGGCCGCGGCGCGTACGTCGGCCCGGGCGTACGGATCGGCGACAACGTCAAGCTGCAGAACTACGCGTTGGTGTACGAACCGGCCGTGCTCGCGGACGGGGTGTTCGTCGGCCCGGCGGCCGTGTTCACCAACGACTACTTCCCCCGTTCCGTGGACACCGAGGGGAAGCTGAAGCGCGGCGGTGACTGGGAAGCCGTGGCCGTCACCGTGGCCGAAGGGGCGTCCATCGGGGCGCGTTCGGTCTGTGTCGCGCCGGTCCACATCGGTCGTTGGGCGCTGGTCGCGGCGGGGGCCGTGGTGACCAAGGATGTCCCGGACTTCGCACTCGTGGCGGGTGTGCCGGCACGCCGGATCGGCTGGGTCGGGCGGGCCGGCGTACGCCTGGTGGAACGCGAACCCGGCACGTGGGAGTGCCCGCGGACGGGCGGGCTGTACGACGAGAAGGACGGCGAACTGATCGAGCGGGCCTGACGCTTGTTTCCAGCCCGTTCCGCATTGTTTCCCTCGAATGACAGATCCTCGAACATTTACAGGCATAACATGTGTGCGAAGTGTGCAGGCCATGCACAATGACCACACGAGCCAGTAGTGCCCAGGGGGGGTTACGGGGTGGTGGGGACACCTGTGCCCGCGTCCAGGAAGTGAGAGCCGCTCCGGCGCCTGACGTCCGCCTTCCGTCGTAGGCCGATTGTGGCCCGACGTTTCACCAGTCTGTCCACAACAGGGCCCACAGGGGGGTTGGTGTGTCCGAAAGATGACCATTTCACGTCTGGCCGCGCTCGGTCGTGAGGAACCGTCGCTGCTAGCCCTCGCCCAACGCCTGCTCACGGTGGCGGAGTTGGGCCTGCCGGCGATGCTGCTGCCCGGCAAGGAGGCCTTCGCCTTCACCCTGGCCGGACGCCGGGCCCCGGACGACTCCTGGGCCCTGGACCGGCGCGGGACCAGCACCCGGTACGCGGCCATCACCGCACTCGGCGTGCGCTTCCTGCCCGAGGACCGGCAGCGGGCGGCGCTCGGCGGGCGCACCGCCCAGGAATTCACGGGTCTGCTGGTGGAGTCGCTGCCCGGGGTGACCAACCTCGGGGACGCGGCACTCATCGCCTGGGCGGCCGCGGAGACCGGGCACCCGAAGCTGTCCGACGCTCTCGGGCGGGTCGAGGCGCTGGACGCGTACGACAAGCCGCAGTACACGGTCGAGGCGGCCTGGGTGCTCTCCGCCTACGCGGCGGCCCGCGAGACGGTCGATGTGGAGAGACGTTTCACCTCCGCGCGCGACCGGCTGCTGAAGGCCCGCATCGGCACCAGCCCACTGTTCCCGCACGCGACCGCGCCCGGCCTGCTGCCCTGGTACCGGGCGCATGTCAGCTGCTTCGCCGACCAGACGTATCCGCTCCAGGCACTGGCCCTCGCGCACGCGAGCGGCGACGGGGACGCCGAGGCGCTCGCCGCGTCCGAGGCCTGCGCGAGGCGGATCTGCGAGCTGCAGGGTGACGGCGGGCAGTGGTGGTGGCACTACGACGCGCGCACCGGCGGAGTCATCGAGGGCTACCCCGTCTACAGCGTCCACCAGCACGCGATGGCGCCGACCGCCCTGTTCGATCTCACGGACGCCGGCGGCAGCGACTTCGGCGCGGCGATCCGCAAGGGCCTGCGCTGGATGACGGAGGTGTCCGAGTTCTCCGAGCACCCGGACGTCCGTGAGCCCTTGATCCTCGACGAGCTCGGCGTGACCTGGCGCAAGGTCTACCGGGGTGACCCGAAGAAGGCCGTCCGCGCTGTCCGGGGACTGACCACCCGGGCCCTACCGGGGCTTCGGCTCGCCTCCCTGGACCGGGTGTACCGGCCGCTGTCCGTGGACCGCGAGTGCCGGCCGTACGAGTTCGGCTGGATGCTTCACGCCTGGCAGGGGGGCCGGATATGACGGGGCGTCAGACTCTGTTCGGTGTCGAGCTGGACCCGTTGACCATGGACCAGACCGTCGAGCGCTGCCTCGAAGCGGTGCGGGGCGGCAGGCAGTTGGAGATCGGCGTGGTCAACGCCGCGAAGCTGGTCAACATGCGGCGCGACGAGCGGCTCGCCAAGGCGGTGTCCGGCTGCGATCTGGTCCTCGCCGACGGACAGGCCGTGGTGTGGGCCGGGCGGGTGCTGAAGGCCCCGCTGCCGGAGCGGGTGGCGGGGATCGACCTGTTCCTGCGGCTGCTGGCCGAGGCGGAGTCGGTGGGTATCTCGGTGTACTTCCTCGGCGCCAAGGAGGACGTGCTGGAGGAGATGGTGCGGCGGGTGGCCGCGCGTTTCCCCGGCCTGAAGGTGGCCGGCCACCGCAACGGCTACTTCGACGACTCCGAGCAGGCGGCGATCGCCGACACGATCGCCTCGAGCGGCGCCCAGATGCTCTTCCTTGGCATGACCTCGCCGAAGAAGGAGATCTTCACCGCGGCCTACGGGGAGCGCACCGGCGCTCGCGTGGTGCACGGCGTCGGCGGCTCCTTCGACATCCTGGCCGGCATCACCAAGCGAGCCCCCAAGGCCTGGCAGCGCTGGGGCCTGGAGTGGCTCTACCGCGTGCTCCAGGAGCCGCGCCGCCTGGGCCGGCGCTACCTCACCACCAATGCTGCCTTCCTCCTCATGACGGCGCGCGAGCGTTTCCGGCTCACCCCGTCGACCGCTCCCGCGAACAGGAGTCACTGATGCGTGTCGTCGTGGTGGGACAGGGATACGTCGGGCTGCCGCTGGCCATCCGGGCCGCGGAGGTCGGACATGACGTCATCGGGTACGACGTCGACTCACGCCGGGTCAAGAGCCTCGCCGCCGGTGAGTCCTTCGTGGAGGACGTCTCCTCGGAGCGCATCCGGGCGGCGCTGGACAACGGCACCTACCGTGCGAGCGAGTCGGCCCGCGACTGCGGCGGTTTCGACGTCGCCGTCGTGACGGTGCCGACCCCGCTGCACGAGGGCACCCCCGACCTGCGGTACATCAAGGAGTCGGCGGTCACCCTCGGCCGCTATCTGCGCCCCGGCGCCACGGTGATCCTGGAGTCGACCACCTACCCGGGCACCACCCAGGAGCTGTTCGCGCCGCTCCTGGAGGAGGGCTCGGGTCTCGCCGCGGGCACCGACTTCCATCTCGGGTACAGCCCGGAGCGGATCGACCCCGGCAACGCGGTGTGGGGCTTCAAGGAGACGCCGAAGGTCGTCTCCGGTGTGAACGAGGCCTCCCTGAAGGCGGTCGAGGGCTTCTACGCCCAACTCGTCGACACCACCGTGCCGGTGAGCTCACCCAAGGAAGCCGAACTCGCCAAGCTCCTGGAGAACACCTTCCGGCATGTGAACATCGCACTGGTCAACGAGATCGCGATGTTCGCCCATCACCTGGACATCGACGTCTGGCAAGCCATCGAGGCCGCGTCCAGCAAGCCCTTCGGCTTCATGAAGTTCACGCCGGGACCGGGGGTCGGCGGGCACTGCCTGCCCATCGACCCGTCCTATCTGTCCTGGCGGGTGCAGCGCGAACTCGGCCAGAGCTTCCGGTTCGTGGAGCTGGCCAACGACATCAACAACCACATGCCGGAGTACGTCACCCGGCGCATCACCGACCTGTTCAACACCAGACGAAGATCCGTCAACGGCTCGCGCATCCTGCTGCTCGGCCTGGCGTACAAGAAGAACACCGGCGACGCCCGCGAGTCGCCGGCCCTGCGCATCTCCCAACTGCTCCTCGACATGGGGGCCCAGGTCCGAGCCGCCGACCCGCATGTCGTCGAGAGCCTCCCGGTGGACGCCCGGCTGGTCCGGGTCGAGCCGGACGCGGAGGAGCTGGCCGCCGCCGACGTGGTGGTCCTGCTCACCGACCACGACGGCTTCGACTACGAACTCATCGCCGAGCAGGCCCCGTTCGTCCTCGACTGCCGTCGCCGCCTGTCCCCCGGCCCCACGATCGAGGTGCTCTGAACCATGCCGCGGATCGTCTGCGTCGCCGGGGCCCGCCCCAACTACATGAAGATCAAACCGGTGATGGACGCCCTGGAGCGCCGCGGCGCCGAGGTGCTCCTCGTCCACACCGGCCAGCACTACGACCCGGCCATGAACGACGTGTTCTTCGCCGACCTCGGCATCCGGCCGCCCGACCGCTTCCTCGGCGTCGGCTCCGGCAGCCACGCCGAGCAGACCGGGCGGGTGATGACCGCCTTCGAGCCGCTCCTTGAGGAGGTCGCGCCGGACATCGTCGTCGTGGTCGGCGACATCAACTCCACGCTCGCCTGCGCCCTGGTCACCGCCAAGGCGGGGCCGCTGCTCGCGCATGTCGAGTCCGGGCTGCGCAGCCGGGACTGGAGCATGCCGGAGGAGGTCAACCGGGTCGCCACCGACCGGGTCAGCGACTATCTGCTGGCCCCCTCCCCCGACGCCGCCGACAACCTGCGGGCGGAGGGGTACCGCGAGGACCAGATCCACCTCGTCGGCAACGTCATGATCGACACCCTGCTGGCCAACCTGGAGCGGGCCCGCGCCTCCGACGTCCTGGACCGGTTCGGTCTGACCCGGGGCGAGTTCGGCCTGGTCACCCTGCACCGCCCCGCCAACGTGGACGACCCCGAGGTGCTCACGGGGCTCCTCAAAGCCCTGGGCGAGATCGCCGGCCGCTGCCCGCTCGTGCTGCCCGTGCATCCCCGCGCGGCCGGCAGGCTGGCCGAGCTCGGCGTGCCCGGGGGCATCCAGCTCGTCCCGCCCGCCGGGTACTTGGACTTCATCGCCCTGCAGGACGCCGCCCGCGTCGTACTCACGGACTCGGGCGGTGTGCAGGAGGAGACCACCGCCCTCGGGGTGCCGTGCGTGACGCTGCGGGACAACACCGAGCGGCCCATCACCGTCGAGCAGGGCACCAATGTGCTGGCCGGACGGGATCCCGCCCGGATCGTCGCCACGGTCAACCGAGTCCTGGACGCCCCACCGGCGCCGCGCCGCCCCGAACTCTGGGACGGCCGGGCCAGCGAACGCATCGCCGAGGTGCTCGTGAAGGGAGGCACCGCCGGCACCCGGCCGAGACCCACTGATCAACCGAGACCCACGGACCGAACGCTCCCCATATGATCCGCTTGCAACATACGCTCGTCGAACGTCTGGTCACTAGGGGGGACCATGGATCTCGCTGAGATCTTCCGAGTCATGCGCAGGCGCTGGCACGTCCTGCTGCCGGGGCTGCTGCTGACCGCGGGCCTGGTCTTCGGCGTGACCCGGTTGGTTCACGTGACCTACCAGTCGCAGAGCACGGTGGTGCTGCTGAACTCCCAGAAGGCGACCCGGGCTTATGACGGCAATCCCTTCCTCAGCACCCAGACCTCGCTCACCGGCATGGCCGACAGCCTGGCGCGCAACCTCAACTCCGACGACTCGCTCCGGGAACTCAAGTCCCGTGGCGCGAAGGGAACGTTCGAGGCGAAGCTCGCCGACAACGCGCAGGGGCCGCTGCTCTGGCTGACCGTCACCGGCACCGACCAGGCGTCCGTCCTGTCCTCGGACAAGATCCTGACCGCCTATGCCAAGGAGCGGCTGGACCAGTTCCAGCGGGACCAGTCGGTGGACCCCAAGGCCATGATCCGTATGACGACGATCGTGGCCCCGCAGACCCCGGTGGCGCAGACCAAGACCCGGCTCGAGTACATGATCATGGCGGGCGGCGCGGGGCTGGTGCTCAGCCTGGTCGCCGTCTTCTACGTGGAGGCACGCAGGAGGCCGCGGCGGCCCGACGCACCGGCGGAGGCGGAGACCACCGACCGGGACGCGGAGACCACCGACCGGGACGCGGCGGCCGACGTGCCGGTCGTGGAGGAGACGCTGGCCATCCGCAGGCCGCCGAGCTGGTCACAGCCCACCGGGAACGAGCGGAGCGCCGCCCAGCCCCAAGAACCACGGCCCGTCATGGCCGGAGCATCCGCCGCAGAGCCGCGCGACGAGGAGTCGACCCATGGACATCGCCCGCGCACCGGACAGCGCGACCGGTGAGACGAGCGACGCGCCCGCTCCTCCCCTTGCCGTAGAACCCGTCGAACCCGCAGAACCCGCAGTACCCGCAGTACCCGCCGCACCCTCTCTCGGCCGGAAGGTCCGCTCAGCCGCCCGCTGGAGCCTGATCAACACCGTCGTCCTGCGACTGGGCAACTTCGCGACCGGCATCGTCCTGGCCCGCTTCGCCCTCGGCCCCGCCGAATGGGGCGTGTACGGCATCGCCCAGACCGTGCTGCTGGTGCTGCTGTCCGCCAACGAACTGGGCGTGGGCCTGGCCATCGTGCGCTGGGAGGGGGACGCGCGGCGGTTCGCGCCGACCGTGCTGACCCTCAGCACCCTCTCCAGCGGGCTGCTGTACGTGGCCCTGTTCGCGTCCGCACCGACGGTGGCCGGTCTGCTCGACTCGCCGGACGCCGCGGGCGTGCTGCGGGTGATGTGCCTGTGCGTGCTCATCGACGGCGTGGCCCAGGTGCCGGGCGGCTTCCTCACCCGTGAGTTCGCCCAGGGCAAGCGGATGGTCATCGACGGGCTCAACTTCGTCGTCGGCACCGGCGTGACCCTGGTGCTGGCCTTCGCGGGTTGGGGCGCGATGAGCTTCGCCGTGGGGGCCGTCGCCGGGAACGTGGTGACACTGATCGGCTGCGCGCTGGCCGCGCCGGGCACCCTCAAGTACGGCTGGAACCCCGAACAGGCCCGGGCGCTGCTGCGGTTCGGGCTTCCGCTCGCCGGGGCGAGCATGCTGGCGCTCGCGGTGGTCAACGTCGACACCATGGTGGTCGGCGCGACGCTGGGCAACATCGCGCTGGGTTTCTATGTGCTCGCCTTCAACATCTCCGGCTGGCCGGTGCGGATCATCTCCGAGGCCGCCCGCCGGGTCTCCTTCGCCGGCTTCTCCCGCCTCGCCGACTCACCGCAGGCCCTCGCGCAGGGCTTCAGCCGCGCCCTGGGCGTCCTGATGACCGGCACCGTCCCGCTGTGCGTCCTGCTCGCCGGCCTCGCGGAACCCGTCATCCGCCTGATCTACGGCGACCGGTGGGCACCCGCCGCCGGGGCACTGCCGTGGCTGATGGCCCTCGGCCTGATCCGCATCTGCAGCGAACTCGCCTACGACTGTCTCGTCGCGGTCGGCCAGCGCCGCTCGCTCTTCCTGGTGCAGGGTCTGTGGCTGGTCGCCCTGATCCCGGTCCTGCTCGTCGCCGCCCGTGTCAACGGCACCGCCGGGGTCGCCCAGGGCCATGTCCTGGTCGCCGGCGGCCTGGTGGTGCCCGTGTTCCTGATCGCTCTCGGCCGGGGCGGCATCGGCGTCGCCCGGGTCGCCCGGGCCTGCGCGTGGCCCTTCCTCGGCGGGGCCGTCATGGCCGCGGTCGTCCTCGGCCTGGAGCCCCTGCTCGGTGACGGCCCGCTCGCCCTGCTCACCATCGGCACGATCGCCCTGGCCGGCTACACGGTGTGCGTCCTGCCCAGCCGCGACTTCCTGCGCGGCGTCGACCGGCCCCGCCACGGCCGGCACCGGGCGACCGCACCGGTCCGGTCTCCCCGACAGGACTTGAGGTGACCCCGATGTCACGGCCCACCCGCCGACGCTCACTCCAGGGGCTGCTGCTCGCGGCCTTACTGACGGTCGCGAGCGCCGCCTGCTCGGGATCGGGATCGGACGAGTCCGCCTCGGCGGGCTGCCCGAAGGACCAGCCGTCCTGCCGTACGAGCGCCTCCCCGAAGGCGTCGAGCGCCACGCCGTCGGCCGAGATCGGCGAGGCGACGAAGACCCCGGCCGCCTCGTCTTCGCCCTCGTCGTCCCCGTCGCCCCGCCCGTCCGCGTCGGCGAAGGCGCCCGCCCCGAGCGGCACGCCCGCCGCCCGGACCGGCTGCGCCTCCCCCGGCGCCTGCGGCTTCCCCGACGCCCGCACCACCGGCCCGCGCACCCGCCTCACCCCCAAGAAGACCGGCTACAAGACCATCCGCACCGACGGCACGGTCATCCGCGGCCAGGACATCACCGGCTCCCTCGACATCTACGCGAACAACGTCACCATCATCGACACCAAGATCACCTCGGACAGCTGGTGGGGCATCAACCTGCGCCCCGGCTTCAGCGGTCTGCGGGTCCTGCACTCCACCATCACCGCCGTCCCCGGCACGGGCCCGGACAACGGCGGTGTGGACTACGCGGTGTCGAACATGGGCGGCAGCTCCATCGAGGTCGGCTGGTGCGACATCTCGGTGTTCGGCGACGCCCTGTCGATGGGGCAGGGCGACATCCACGACAACTACGTCCACGACATCGCGCCGTTCGTGAACCTCGGCGGCGAATGGCAGCACACCAACGCGGTGATCAGCGGCGGCGGCAACACCGGACACCTGACCATCCGCCACAACACCCTGCTCAACGAGACCAGCCTCAAGCAGGGCGCCTCGGGCAGCATCGGCCTGTTCGCGGACGTCGGCGTGGTCCGCAACGTCACCGTCGACGACAACTGGATCGCCGGCGGCGCGTACGCCCTCTACGGCGGTTCCACGGGCGCCACCGGGATCAAGGTCACCGACAACATCTTCTCGACGGAGTTCCACCCCGCCTCGGGCGGCTACGGCGTCGTCGCGCACTGGAACGACAAGGGCGCGGGGAACGTGTGGCGCAACAACCGGCTGTCCGACGGCCGTCTCGTCACCCCGGAGCCCGCCTCGTGAGGCGCGTCGTGCGGCTGCCGTGGACGCTGCTCAAGGCGGTGTTCGGCTGGCTGGTGCTCTTCGAGGCCAGGAACAAGGTCCTGCTGGCGCCTTCCGCGGTGCGGCTGCGCCGGATCGAGGACGCCGAGGTCCGGCGGCTGTCGGCCGGTCTGCCGACACCGCCCTCGGCCCTGGTCGCCACCGTCATCGCCACCCACCGGCGCCCGGACGCCCTGCGCGCCGCCGTCCGCTCGGCCCTGGCCCAGACCGTGCGCGACCAGGTGGTGATCGTGGTCGACGACGGCGCCGGACTCCCCGAACTCCCGCACGACCCACGGCTGTTCGCGGTCTCACTGGCCCGCAACACGGGCGTGGCGGGGGTCGTGCGCAATGTCGGCATCCGGCTCACGCGTTCGCGGTACGTCGCCTTCCTCGACGACGACAACCTGTGGGAACCCGACCATCTGGAACGCGCGTTGGCGGCCCTGGAGTCCGCCGACGCGCCCGCGGGTGTCTACACCGCGCTGCGCCGCGTCCTGCCGGACGGCAGCGAGAAGGACATCCTGTCGGTCCCGTACGACCGGCGCCGCGCCGCCCGCGAATCCTTCCTGGACACCAACGCCTTCGTCGCCCGCCGCACCCGCTCCCTGCACTTCAGCCGCCTGCGCCGCACCCCGGAGGTGCTGCCCCGGGAGGACTGGGAGCTCATCCACCGGTACGCCCGACGGCACCGGGTGCGGCATGTGCCGCACCCGACCGTGCGGTACCTGGTGAACCCCGCCAGCTTCTACACGGACTGGTGACAGACCGTGCCCTCCACTCCTCCTACCGTTCCGCTCCGACCTCAGGTGGTTGCCCCGATGCCCCGATCCCGCGCCCTCAGAAACAAGTTCGTCGACGCACCCGGCTCGCTGGGCGAACGGATGCGTGTCGCCCGCTGGGAGCGGTTCCGGGGCTGCTTCCCCGGCATCGAGGGCATGCGGGTCGTGGACCTGGGCGGCACGGCCGAGATGTGGCTGCGGGCGCCGGTGCGTGCCAAGCACGTCCACCTGATCAACCTGGAGGCGCACCCCACCGACCTGCCCGACTGGATCACCGCGGAGAACGCCGACGTCACCGACCCGGAGGTGGCCGCCGAGCTGAGCGCCCAGGGCGGCTACGACCTGGTGTTCTCCAACTCGACCATCGAGCACGTCGGCGGCCACAGCCAGCGGCAGAAGTTCGTCGCCGCGGTCGAGCAGCTCGCCCCGCTGCACTGGATCCAGACACCGTACCGCTACTTCCCCGTCGAGCCGCACTTCGTGGCACCCGGCTTCCAGTTCCTGCCGCTGGCCGCCCGGGCCCGCCTCGTCCGGCGCTGGCCGCTGGTCCACAGCCGTCCGGACAGCCCCGAGTCGGCCATGAACGCCGTGATCAACATCGAGCTGCTCACCCGCACCGAGATGCGTTACCTGTTCCCGCGGTCGGTGCTGCTCAGCGAGCGGGTGCTCGGTGCCCCCAAGTCGCTCATCGCCGTGAGAACGGAGACCGCATGCTGAACAACCTGGTCAACAGACATGACGCGGACCGGCTCCTGCGCAAGGTGCGCAAACTCGAACTCAACCCGGTGCTGGCCAAGTTGCGGGTGCGGGGCGGGGCCCGGGTGGTCGAGCACTGGTCCCAGGTCGACCCGTCGCTGACCGAGTGGTGGGCGATCCCCTCGGTGATCAAGCGGTGGAATCTGCTGATGACCGGGGACGCCGAGGTGTCCTTCCCGCAGTACGTGGCCGCCAAGCACTTCGCGCCGCGCACCGATCTGCGCGGGCTGTCGCTGGGCTGCGGGACCGGCGGCAACGAGCTGCTGTGGGCGAAGACCGGCGCGTTCTCCCTGCTGGAGGGGGTGGACGTGGCGCCGGAGCGGATCGAGTTCGCGACCCGGGCCGCCGCGGACGAGGGGCTGGCCGACGTCCTGCGCTTCCGGGTCACGGACGTCAACCAGATGACGGCGGACGGTGAGCGCTTCGACGTGCTGCTGGGCCTGCAGTCGCTGCACCACTTCGACCATCTCAACGAGACGTTGCCCCGGCTGGCCGAACTCATCGAGCCGGACGGGCTGTTCGTGATCGACGAGTTCGTGGGGCCGACGCGGTTCCAGTGGACCGACGCGCAACTCGACGCGGCGAACGCGCTTCTCGCGCGTCTTCCCGAGGAACGGCGGCGGCTGGCCGACGGACGCATCAAGCGGCGGGTCGTGCGGCCCAGCCGGATGGCTATGGTGCTGGACGACCCCTCCGAGGCGGTGGACGCGGCGGCCTTGCTGCCGGGGCTGCGGCGGGAGTTCGAGGTCCTGGAGGAACGGCCGTACGGGGGCACGCTGCTGCACATCGCGTTCTCCGGGATCGCCCACAACTTCCGGGATCAGTCGCCGGAGACGTTGGAGTTGCTGGAGCGGTGTTTTGCGATGGAGGACGCTGCACTTCCTGAGGTGGGGCATGACTTCGTTGCGATGGTGTGCCGACGTCGGCCGTAGGTCGTCTGCGGGTGCGTGGGGGCTGGTCGCGCAGTTCCCCGCGCCCCTTAAGGGCGCGTCACGGGCCCGGCGTTTCATGCAGGGCCCCCGGTCGGACCAGCGCCGCCGCTGCCGCCCTGCTCGCCGGGCGGCCCAACACTGCCCGTGAGGTCTCCCTGAGCAGGACCGCCATACGGAAGGCTGCCGTCGACACGCGGCCATGCCTACGGCCGTACAGGCGGACCCGGTTCAAGGTGAGCAGCGTCCACAGGCGGGGTGACACCTGGGAGTCGCCCCCCAGGTGCACCGCCTCGGCGCTCGGCTCCAGCTGGGTCGCGTATCCCAAGTCCCGTGCCCGCAGGCAGAATTCCGTCTCCTCCGAGTAGAGGAAGAAGGATTCGTCCCACTTGCCGCACGCGGCCATGCACTCCCCGGAAATGGCCATCAACGCGCCCGTCGCCCAGTCCGCGCGCGTCGGGTGCTGGTACGCGGCCGGGTCGGTCACCAGCTCGCTCAGGGCCGGAAAGCGGCCGGCCCGGGTGTTGCCGATGACGGCCTCGCCGAGCGCCCGCAGCACGGTCGACTCCCGGCGCAGGGAGCGATGAGGCGTGTCGCTCCCCTCCTCGTACAGCAGGGGTACGGCGATCCCGACGCCGCCTCCGAGGCTGTCCACCAGACGTTTGGCGCAGCCCTGCCGCATGCGTACGTCGGGGTTGCAGATGAGGGCGACCCCGTACTCCCCCGCCGCGTCCAGCGCCGCGTTGATCCCGGCCGCGTACCCGGCGTTGCGGCCGGTCTGGACGACCGTCGCCTCCGGGGCGAGGGTGCTCAGCACCTCGACCGTGTCGTCGGCCGAGTCGTTGTCGGCGACCACGAGGCGCCAGTCCAGCCCCGCCATCCCGTCGGGCAGGGCGGCGAGGAACCCGGGGAGCACCGCGGCGCTGTTCCAGGTGACGACGATGACGGCGACGGTGCTCATCGGGACTCCACGAGTTGGGGGACCTTGGTCTCGGTCGGCGTACGCCGGACGGGCGGTTCGGCGATCGTCTTCGCCTCGTCGCGCACGAAGCCCAGGTAGCTGCCGCCCGCTCCGAGGACCAGGAAGAACATCCCCGCGTACATGGGGAAGCTGAGCGCGTCGAACGTGGCACTGATGACCAGGGCGACCAGGGCCGAGGCGAGGAAGGCCTGGCCGAGTTCGCGGTCGGACTCGGTGCGGGCGAGGCGGCGGATGGCGCCGCCGGTGTGCATGCCGGCGATGAAGAGGGCGAACAGGGCGATCAGGCCCAGGACGCCCATCTCGGCCAGGGTCAGCATGTACTGGTTGTCCGTGAAGAAGTACAGGTCGGGCGTGAAGGTGCCGAACCCGCGCCCGAACCAGGGGTGTTCGTTGAAGTACGGCACGATCGCGCTGTACTTCACCGTGCGCGCCTGCGTGCTGCTGTCGGAGTTGGACAGGAAGCTGGCGAACAGGTTCGTGATGGTGCCGATGAGGCCCGGGATGATCACCTTGAAGCCGGCCACCGAGCCCAGGATCAGGCCGATCGCGGCCCAGCGGCGCTGCGGCTTCCAGCGGGGCACCATCACCAGGATGACGATGAAGGCACCGATGATGGACGTCCGCGACACCGTCAGCGGAAGGGCGCCCGCCATGATCGCCACCGGTGCCCAGCGGCGCCACGCGCTCACGTGTCGTCGTACCGGATCGAAGGCCTGGTGGACGGCGAAGGGGACCAGGATGGCCAGCATGCCGCCGAACTCCAGCGGGTGGGCCGTGGTGGAACGGGGCCGGGTGAAGGAGCCGCGGTCCATCGCGCTGATGCCGGCCGTGCTGGACTGGAGGCCGGGGATGTGGATGGAATCGGCGATGTTGGTGGCGGCGAAGAAGTCGTAGTAGCCGATCAGCGCGACCACCGTGCCCATCACCACGAGACGGCGCATCAGGGTCTCCAGACGGCTGCGCTCCTGGATGCCGGCCGAGGCCAGCACCACCAGCGCCACCCACACCCCGAGCCCGATGAGGCCGCGGTCGGCCCCGAGGACCTCCTCGTGGCTGCTCTCCCTGCTCGCGTTCGCGAGGTAGGACAGGAGTACGGCCGCGGCGAGCAGGCACATCACCACGCGCACCAGCCTCGTGCCCCGGGCGGGCAGGATGCGGCCGCCCAGCCAGGTCGCGAGGTACCAGAGGAGGCCGAGGAGGGCGAAGACGTTGGCCGGTGTACCGACACCGCCCAGCGCGGGCAGGGTGAGGTTCGAGGGGACGAAGAAGGCCAGGGCGAGATAGCCGGTGAGGATCGTCGTGGCGTCCAGGCGCCGCGACAGCAGGCCCTTGGGGCGCTCGGGGGGACTGGCCCGGTGGCGCCGGGGGACGTATCCGGGCTGGGCGCGGCCCCGGCGGCGGACCACCGCGACGCCCTCGGCCAGGATGGAGAGCAGGAACGCGGCGACCATGCCGACGATGACGACCGCCGCGATGTTCTGGTAGCGGCTCTTGGGCTGCGAGACCGGAGTCTGGGGCAGGACGACCGGCGCGGCCTGCACCGCGTACACCGACGGCACCTTGGAGGCGGCCTGCAGGGCCTTCAGCTGCTCGCCGGTGAACTTCGTGAGGGTGGTGGTCTCACGGAGCACCTTCGCCCGGTCGGTGCCGGTCACGCTGAGGGTGAGCAGCGGGCTGTCGGCGTTCGGGGCGAAGCCGACCGTGTAGCGGTCCGTGACGCCTCGGGAGTGCAGCTCCTTGGCCGAGTCGCTCGACTGCAGCGTCCTGATCAGCACGTCGGCGGTGACGACGAGCGATCCCCCGGCGTTCGACAGGGGGTTGCCGAAGGTCGGCGCCAGTTCGGCGATCGCCGTGGAGTCGAGCAGGGTGACGGAGCTCTGCGACTCGTAGGACACGGGGACGGTACGGAAGAGATAGCCGCCGGCGAGGATGCTGAGCAGGGTGAGCGGCACCATGCAGTACCAGCGCCTGCGCATGATCGCCAGGAGGTCACCGAGGCTCATGACCCCTCCCCTCGACGCAACCCGTGTGATCCGGTGGCGACTTGCCCCGGTTGATGCGAGTATCGCTGGCGACGGAAGGAATCACTGCTGTGTCGCCTCGTGAGGTCGCCGAAGCGCTGCTGCGCCGCTGGTACGTGCTGGTGTTCGCGCTCGTGCTGACGGCCGCCGGAGCGTACCAAGTGCTGCATCCCGCCCCGCAGTTCCTCAGTTCGGCGGTGGTAGTCCTCAAGCCCCCGGTCACGGGGAACCAGCCGAACCAGCTGACGAACCTGCAACCGCCGCTCGCCACGCTCTCGTACGGCGTCGTCCAGCAGCTGGAGTCGCCCGCCGGGCGCAGGGAGCTGGCGGCCGCCGGCGTCCAGGGGGCGTACCAGCTGATCCCGCGCAACAGCGGCACCAGCGCGACGCCCCGCTATCTCATTCCCTCGCTCCAGGTGCAGGTGAAGGGGTCGAGCGCCGCGGAGGCGGACACGGCGGTCAGCCGGGTCATCGACGTGTACACCCGGCATGTGACCGCGCTGCAGGAGGCGCAGGGGATCGCGGCCGGGTCGCGGATCAGCGCGTCCGTCCTGGTGGCGCCCAGCGCGGCCCCGGTACAGGGCACCCGGACCCGCGCCCTGGCGGGGACGGCCCTGCTCGGGAGCATCGGCGGCCTGCTGGCCACGCTGTGGTTCGACCAGTTCGCGTCGCGTCGCAGGAGCCGGAAGGACGGCTCCCCGGAGCAGCCGCTTCCGGTGGAGGAGCTCGCGGTGGCGGGCTGAGTGGTTCACGGGCATCAGATTCCGCGGCGCTTCCAGGACTCCCACCACAGCCACTCCCGCCCGCGTTCGGCCACGGCCGACCACACCAGCGGCTGGAGGTACGGCATCGCCTTCGGGCCGATCCTTCTGCGCAGCCGCAGGGCGCGGTACTCGGGCAGCGTCCGGTAGCCGGGCAGGCACTCCTCGGCGAACGCCACGCACTCGTCGACCGGTACGACAGCGGTGCGGCCCCGGTCGTAGGCGCGGTAGGCGCGGCGCAGCGCGTAGCGGGCGAGGCGGGTGTGGACCTGGGCGGCGAGCCGGTCGGCGTGCGGGAGCCGGTCGCCGCACTTGGCGAGCACGGAGTCGTAGGCGATCAGGCGCTGGCGCAGGTCGTCGAGCTGGCCGCCGAAGTCGGTCGTCGACATGTTGTTGCCGTGGACGCGGTAGAAGGCCTGGTCGGCGCCGCGGATGTAGCCGACGTCGGCGTGGGCGGCGAGCCGCATCCACATCTCGATGTCGCCGGCGTGCGGCAGGGCCGGGTCGTAGCCGCCGACCTTGCGCTGGAGGTCGGTGCGGACGACGACCTCGGGCGAGGTGATGCAGCCGGTGCCTTCCCGGAAGCGCCGCTCCAGCCACCACTGGCCGGGGTAGACGACCGAACCGGTGCTCCGGGTACGGGCCTTGGGCAGCGGACCGCCGTGCTGGAAGCGCAGGGGGCGCCCGTAGGCGAAGCCCGCCTCGGGGTGGGCGTCCAGGAGCGCGGCGGCGCGGGCCAGGGCGCCCGGGACGAGCCGGTCGTCGGCGGAGAGCAGGGCCACGTAGTCGCTGTCGGCCCACTCCAGCAGGCCTTCGTTGTACGTGGCGATGTGGCCCTTGTTCGTCTCGTGGACGTGCACCTCGATCCGCGGGTCGGAGGCGGCCAGCTTGCGGGCGACGTCCGCCGAGTCGTCGGGCGAGGCGTCGTCGATGATGAGCACCCGGAGGTCGACGCCGGGGTTCTCGTCCAGAACGCTGCTCACGCAGTCGGCGAGGAAATGGCCGTACTTGAAGCACGGGATGACAACACTGACGCTGCTCATCGGTGGGGGTAGCCAATCCCCGGTGGTGGTCTCCCCGTCGGGCGCGGGAGACCACCACCGGTGGGTTCTCGTCGGTCAGTTCTTCTTGGTGCGGACGGTCTTGCTGGTCAGGGTCCAGCTGTGGGACTTCACCTTCGCGTGGTGCTTGTCCTCGGCCGTGACCGTGACCTTGAACTTCGTGCCGTCCGGCAGCGGACCGGTCAGATGGACGGACACCTTGTGGGTGGCGCGGTTGTAGGAGACGACAGCCGTGACATGCAGCTTCTTGGCGGCCTTGGTGCCCTTCAGGATGGTCAGCCGCGCGTCGACGTCCGCCACCTTGAGCTGGTCGGAGACGGCCATGACGAGGGGATGCCTCGCGTCGGCGGTGTAGGTGACCGTGGACGCGCCCTCCTCGGACGCCGTCTCCGCCGCCAGCGACCCGCTGGGGTTGGTGGCGGTGAAGACCGGGCCGACCCAGTAGTTCGCCGAGCCGTAGGAGCCGGTCGGGAAGGCGGAGTCGGCGCCGTACCGGTAGAGCCCGTTGTGGTGGGCCGTGGTGTCGGCGGTGCCGGTCAGCGGATAGGACTGGTGGGCCGAGGCGAAGTAGCCGCCGTCGACCGCGTAGTGGCCGTTGGGCGCGTGGTAGGAGACGACGTACGCCGTGTCAGCGGTGACCGCCACCGGGGTGGCGAAGGTCAGCGTCTGCCAGCCGGTCGCCGATTCGTTGGTGAAGGTGCCGCTGGCCAGCAGGGTCCCGGAGTCGGTCCACAGGCTGCCGGTGTGGGTGCCCGTGTTGCCGGCGCCCTTGTAGAAGGTGACGCCGGTGATCCAGCCGGCCGCCGAGGACGTGAACCGGGTGCCCAGCTCCAGGGAGTTGGGGTCGGAGGTCATGTCGGTCGTGGACGGCACCGCGGAGGAACTCCACAGGGTGCAGGGGCAGGTGACCGCGGGCGGGGTGGCGCTGGTGGTGAACGACCAGGTCACCGGGTCCGTCATGGCGTTGCCCCACACGTCGGAGGCCTGGACGGTCGCCGTGTACTTGGTGTGCAGCGACAGCTCGGTCGACGGGGTGAACGTCGCCTTGTTGGCCGCGGGCAGCGTCACCGATCCCGGCACGGTGTTGCCGTCCGGGTCCTTCAGCGTGAACGTCAGGTTGTCGGGGTCGACGGACGCGCTGAACACGGCCGACACCGACGCGGTGATCGCGGCGTCGGTCGCCCCCGAGGTCGGGGAGGTGGAGGTGACGGTGGGCGGGGTGGTGCTGGCCGTGGAGGTGTCCAGGACCACGTCGACCCAGTAGTTGCTGCCGGAGGCGGCCGAGGTCGGGAAGGCGCTCGTCGAGGTGTAGCGGTAGAGGCCGTTGCCGCCGTCGGTGCCGGACTTCAGGGCCGTCAGCGGCGCGAGGCCGGCGTCGCTGCCGGCGAAGGTCGTGTCGAAGGAGTAGCCGCCGTTGGGCGCGAAGTACGAGGCGACATAGGTGGTGTTGGCCTTCACGGTGACCGGGGTGGCGAAGTTGAGCTGCTGCCAGCCGGAGGCCGACTCGCCGGTGAAGGTGCCCGTGGCGAGCAGCTTGCCGTCCTTGGTCCACAGGTTGCCCTTGTGGGTTCCGGTGTTGTAGGGCGACTTGTAGAAGCGGACGGCGGTGACCGAACCGGCCACCGTGGTACGGAACTTGACGCCGAGCTCGACCGAGCCCCCGTCGCCCGCGTTGACGGTGCCGGGCACGGCCGTGGCCGGCCAGATGGTGCACGGGCAGGCCTGCGGGCCGACCGTGATCGGGATCGTGGTGACGGCACCGATGTTGACGCTGTCGTCGACCGCGCGGACCTTGATGGACGCCGAGCCCGGCGTCGACGGGGTCCAGCTGTAGCTCCAGGAGCCGAGCCCGGTCGCGGCCTGCCAGGTCGTGCCGCCGTCCGTGGACACCTCGACGCGGGCGACCACACCGCCGGAGTCGGTGGCGGTGCCCTTGACGGTGACCGGCTTCAGCGCGGGCACGGTGACCCCGGAGGCGGGGCTGGACACGGTGATCGTCGGGCCGGTGGTGTCGGTGGACTTGCTTGCGGCGACGAGGTTGCTCTGCCGGGTCAGCGGCTGGACGCCCATGTCGGCGAGGAGGTTCACCGTCGCCTGTTGCATGCGGGCGTCCTCGGTGACGACCTGGTCCGCCGGGTCGTACGTCGGCAGATTGGTCAGGCCCCACGACCACTGGACGGTCCCCGCCCCGAAGACCAGGGCGCCGGAGTCCTGGTCGCGGAAGGCGACGAGGCTGTGCTTGGCGGTGCCGTTGCCGTAGGTGTTGCCCCAGTCCATGCGCAGCTTGCCGTCGTTGATGTCCACGGTCGTGGACGACAGGTCGATGGCCCCGGCGGGTCGGGTGGCGTTGTCGATGTCGCTGTCCCACTCGTAGCCGAGGGTGCCCTCCGGGAAGGTCGCCGTCTGGCTGGAGGTCAGGTTGGCGATGGAGGTGTTGCGCCACAGCCGGTTCTTGCCGTACGAGCCGGGGACAGTGATCGCGTCGGCGCGGTAGCCGTTCACCGTGAACATGGAGCCGGTGAGGATGTTCGGCGGCTGGTAGGACTGCCCGTACTGGGTGCTGGTCGGGTCCATCCAGGTGCCGGTCCACTGGCCGCTGGGGTCGGCGACGCCGTTGTTCTGCGCCATCTTGGTCATCTTGTAGCAGACCAGGGTGCGGTTGGCGGTGTTCGCGCCGTCGATGCTCGGGCTGAGGCGGGTCTTCCAGAAGACCTCGTTGCCGCTGAAGAAGGCCTGCTGCACTCCGGCCTTCCGGGCGGCGAGGACCTTGGAGTACTGGTCCTGCGTCCAGTACTCGTCATGCCCCGAGGACAGGTACACCTTGTGGTTCTTCAGCAGGGTCTCGCCGCGGGTCGACACGTCCACGCCGGACAGGTAGCTGACGTCGTAGCCGTTGCGCTCCAGCCAGGCCAGCATCATGTACTCGGAGCCGTAGATGCCGTTGTCGCCGCCGATGTCCAGCGGCCGGTTGTAACTGACCTCGTAGGCACGGCCGTCGGGCGCGGGCCCGGCGCCGCCGTACAGGTCCTGGCCGCCGTAGTCGTTGTAGGCCTGCCAGGTCTGGTCGCTGGTCTGGACGACGATGTCGGAGGTGCTGGAGTCCTTGCGGACCACGAACGGGTAGGGCATCAGACCGTCGCCGTCGGTCTGCGTCAGGTTCGCGATGTACAGGCCGGACACGGCGTCGCTGGGCACGGTCCAGCTCGCCGTCACGGGCCAGTTGCCGCAGTCGACCAGGCCGGTGCTGGTCTTCTTGGTGCAACTCGCCGGGTTGGACGTGTAGTTGGCGGGATAGGTCGTCGCCGCCTGCGCCGCCGTGGACATCAGGCGGGCACCGTCACCGCCGTACCAGCCGAGCCGGTAGATCTCGATGCGGTACGAGGTCTTCGACTGGACCTTGAACTGGACGGTGTCCCCCGCCTGGACGCTCTCCTTGGTGGTGAACCCCTTGATGTCACCGTAGGAGTTGGGCGAGTACCAGTCCGTCGACGGGCTGCCCGCCTTGGAGTTCTCGCAGACGATCGGATTCGAGCCCGATCCGCACGGATCGGCGGCCGCCTGGGCGGTTCCGGCCTGTGGGAGCACCGCCCATATCAATGCTGCTGCGACGGCCAGGCGCACGCCCCGGAACCGTCTGCTCCATCTGTTCATGTGTACCTCTCAGCGGTGCTGTGCAGGACCGACCCGTGCGGTCGGGGTGGAACGGGGACCAGTCAGCCGGCGAGCGCGTCGGTGAGCGTCTCGACGACGCGCTGCTGCTGGTCGGGGGTGATCTGCGGATAGAGCGGCAGCGACAGGATGCGGTCCGTCGCCTTCTCGGCGTGGGGGAAGTCGCCGCGCTCGTGGCCGAGGTGGGCGTACGCCGGGGTGAGGTGGACGGGGGCGGGATAGTGCACCCCGGCGCCGATGCCCTCGGCGTTGAGCTTGCCGACGAGGGCGTCGCGGTCGGCGTCGGTGACCTGGACGACGTACAGGTGCCAGACGTGGACGTTGCCGGGTGCCGTCACCGGCCGCAGGATCCGGCCGGCCTCGGCGAGCCCGGCGAGCAGCTCGTCGTAGCGGGCCGCCGCCGCCCGCCGGGCCGCGTTGCCGTCCGCGAGCCGCTTGAGCTTGGCCCGCAGGACGACGGCCTGGAGTCCGTCGAGGCGGCTGTTGAACCCGGGGACGTCGTGGCGGTACTTGGCGACGCCGCCGTGGTTGGCGATCGCGCGGACGAAGTCGGCCGCCGAGTCGTCGTCGGTGAGGACGGCCCCGGCGTCGCCGTAGGCGCCCAGGTTCTTGCCGGGGTAGAAGCTGGTGGCCGCGATGCCGCCGCTGCCGGGTGTGCGGCCGTCGTGGGTGGCGCCCTGGCACTGGGCGGCGTCCTCCATGACCGTCACATGGTCGGGCACCTGGCTCCGGAGCGCGTCCACCTCGGCCATCTGGCCGTACAGGTGCACCGGCACGACCGCCCGGGTCGCCGGGCCGACCGCGGCCAACGCGGCCTGGGGATCGAGGAGATGGGTGTCGGGCAGGCAGTCCGCGAGGACGGGACGGGCGCCGATCCTGGCGACCGCACCGACGGTGGCGATGAAGGTGTTGGCGGGCACGACGACCTCGTCGCCGGGCCCTACTCCGCTTGCGCGCAGGGCGAGTTCGACGGCGTCGGTGCCGTTGGCGACGCCCACGACGTGTCCGACCCCGCCGAAGTCGGCGTACTCCCGCTCGAACTGGCGTACTTCGTCGCCGCCGATGAACGCGGTGCGGGCGAGGATCCGTTCGAAGCCGGCCCGCACCTCCTCGGCGACCTCTTCGTGGGCCGCCTTCAGGTCCACGAGCGGAATCTGGTTGTTCACGTGGCCGGTCCCCCCATAGTTCGCGTCACAAGTTCTGCCAGCGCCGCAGCGCCCGCCTCGCGCAGCCGCCGGGCCGGGCTCCCCACCCAGACCTCGCCCGGCGGTACGTCGCCGAGCACGCTGCTGCCCATGCCGATCTGCGACCAGGCGCCGATCGTGGTGCCTTCCCTGACCAGGGCGCCGGAGCCGACGTAGGCCCCCCGCTCCAGCCGTACTCCCCCGCCCAGCCGGACGCCCGCGGTGAGCGTCGCGAAGTCCTCGATCACGTCGTCGTGGGTGAGGACGACGTGCGGCATCACCGAGACATGCGCGCCGACGCGCACGGCGGCGGTCAGCACGCAGTGCGCGAGCAGCACCGAGCCGGGGCCGATCACCGAGGTGCCGGAGACCGCGGCCGTCGGGTGGACGACGGTGGCGTACCGCTCCTCGGGCAGACCGAACCGGCGGACCAGCCGGGCGCGGGCCGCGTAGTCCCGCGGGTTGCCGACGCACACCACGACCCGGGCCTCGGACAGGTCGTGGACCAGGTCGCCGCCGCCCAGCACGGGCACGCCGTCCACCTCGGTGCCGTGCAGCGCGGGGTTGTCGTCGAGGTGTCCGAGCAGCTCGAACTCGCCCGCGTCCCGCACGGCCTGTGCGGTCTCCCGGGCGAAGCCACCGGCGCCGACGATCACGAGTCCGGTCATCTCCGGGCCTGTTCGCGCAGGGCGGCCACCACGCGGTCCTGCTGGGCCTCGGTCATCGTGTGGAACAGCGGCAGGATCAGCGAGTCGCGGGTGATGCGCTCGGTGACGGGCAGCGGGGCGTGCGGGTGGTCGGCGTAGGCGGGTTCGAGGTGGGCGGCCATGATCCCGCGCCGGGCGGAGACCCCGGCGTCGGCGAGCGCGCCGAGCAGCTCGTCGCGGCCGACGGGGAAGTCCTCGTCCAGGAGCACCCAGCAGGACTGGAAGTTGGACTGCCCGTGCTCGGGATCGCGTACGAGGGTGAGGCCGTGCACGTCGCGCAGCAACGCGTCGTAGCGGGCCGCCAGTTCACGGCGGCGGGCGATCATCGCGTCGAGCTTGCCGAGCTGGACCATGCCGATCGCGGCCTGGACGTCGGTCATCCGGTAGTTGAAGCCGACCTCCAGGTAGCTCTCCAGCACCGGCTTGTTGCTGGCGTGGCGCTCGGCCGCCGAGGCGTTCATGCCGTGCTCGCGCAGCCGGCGCAGCCGGGCCGCCCACTCGGCGTCGTCGGTGGTGAGCATGCCGCCCTCACCGGTGGTGACGAGCTTGCGCGGGTGGAAGGACCAGGCGGCGAGCAGCGCCCCGTGCCCGACCGGCTTGCCGCCGACCGTGGAACCGATCGCGCAGGCCGCGTCCTCGACCAGGGGCAGGTCCCAGTCGGCGCAGGCGGCCCGCAGGGCGGTCACGTCGGCGGGGACGCCGCCCTGGTGAACGGCCAGCACCGCCTTGGTCCTCGGCGTCCGGACCGCGTCCACGGTGGCCGGGGTCAGGTTGCCGGTGGCGAGGTCGACGTCGGCGAACACCGGCTCGGCACCGACGTACCGTACGGCGTTCGCGGTGGCGATGAACGACAGCGAGGGCACCACGACCTCGTCACCGGGCCCGAGGCCGAGGGCGACGAGGGACAGGTGCAGGGCGGTCGTGCAGGAGCTGACGGCGATGCCGTGCTCGGCGCCGACCCGTTCGGCGAAGGCCTTCTCGAAGGCGGCGACGCGTGGGCCCTGGGCGACCCATCCCGACAGCACGGCGTCGGAGGCGGCCTGGGCCTCCTCCTCGCCGAGCCACGGGATCATCACCGGGATGCGGTCGGTGCTCACTTGGCGGCCTCCCGCTCCGCGCGCCACCACTCGACCAGGTCCTTCAGGCCCGTACGCAGATCGATCTGTGCCGTGAACCCGAGCCGTTCGGCGGCCCGGGAGGTGTCGGCGAGGCGGCGGCTCACGCCGTTCACGGCGCGTGCGGGGCCGTGCACCGGCTCAAGTCCCGTGGCGCCCATGGCCTCCAGCAGGCCCTCGGCGAGCTCCTTCAGGGAGGTCTCCGTGCCGCTGGCCACGTTGAACACCTCGTCGGTGAGGTCCGACTCGGCGGCCAGCACATTGGCCCTCGCGATGTCACGGACGTCGACGAAGTCCATGGTCTGCGTGCCGTCGCCGAGGATCAGCGGCGGCTCGCCCGCCTCGATGCGTTCCATCCAGCGGATGAGCACCTCGGTGTACAGGCCGTGGATGTCCATGCGGGGGCCGTAGACGTTGAAGTAGCGCAGCGCCACGTAGTCCAGGTCGTACATGGCGTGAAAACTGCGCAGCATGCCCTCGTTGAAGGCCTTCGCGGCGCCGTAGAAGGTGTCGTTGTTGTACGGGTGGTGCCGCTCGGTCGTCGGGAAGTCCTCGGCCATGCCGTAGACGGACGCCGAGGACGAGGCGATCACCTTGGACACGCCCGCCGCGGCCGCCGCCTCCAGGACGTTGAACGTGCCGTCGACCAGTACCTCGTTGGCGAGCCGCGGCTCCTCCGCGCACTGGGTGATACGGATCGCGGCGAGGTGGAACACCAGGTCGGCGCCGTCGGTCACCTTCTTCACGGTGTCGATGTCGCGGACGTCGCCCTCGACGACCTCCACCACCCCGCTCGGCAGGGCCTGCGCGAGGTTGGCGCGCCGCCCGCGCACGAAGTTGTCGAGTACGACGATCTCGCGGGCGCCGCCTTCGGCGAGGAGGTCGACGAGGTTGGAGCCGATGGTGCCGGCTCCCCCGGTGACCAGGATCTTCTTGCCACGAACACTGCTCAACTGCTGTGCCCTCTCACGTGTGGTGACTTGCTTCAACGCCCGGCGCGCAGGCCGACGACCGCGCCCTTGAACTCGAGGCTCCGGGAGGCGGCTTCGAGGATGTCCAGCACCCGCAGGCCCGCCCTGCCGTCGGTCAGCGGCGCCCGCTGCTCCCTGATGGCGTCGCCGAACTCGTCGACCATGCTGCGCAGCGCCTCCTTCTCGCCGAGGGCGGGCGCGACCATGTCGCCGGAGCGGTAGGAGACGAGCATGTCCCGGCGTTCGTCCGCGCCGATCTCCTGCGGCGAGGCCAGGTCGACGCCCCGGTCGTAGACGGCCACCCGCTGAAGGGGGTTGAGGTCGTCCCAGACGAGGGTGCGCTTGGCGCCGCCGACCATGGTGGTGCGGACCTTGGTCGGGGAGAGCCAGTTGACGTGCACATGGGCGATGGCGCCGGTGTTGAGGGTGAGCGTCAGATAGGCGACGCAGGCCTGTCCGGCGCCGATCGGGTCGGCCCCGTGGGCGGCGACGGCGACCGGTTCGACGCCCGCGGGGAGGATGAAGTCCAGGATCGACAGGTCGTGCGGGGCCAGGTCCCACATGACGTCGATGTCCTTCTGGACCAGCCCGAGGTTGATGCGTACGGAGTCGACGAAGTGGATCTCGCCGAGTTCCCCGGAGTGGACCATGTCCCGGATGCGGCCCACGGCGGGGGTGTAGCAGTAGGTGTGGTCGCACATCAGGGTGAGGCCGCGCTCCTCCGCCTCCTCGACCAGGCGCATCCCGTCGGCGTAGGTCGCCGCGAGCGGCTTCTCGACCAGGACGTGCTTGCCGGCGCGCAGGGCGGCCAGGGCGATGTCGAGGTGGGTGCCGGCGGGGGTGGCCACGGCGACGGCGGCCACCTCGGGGTCGGCGAGGACGGCCGTGTAGTCGGCGGTGGCCTGGACGGTGGAGTAGCCGCCGAGGACCCGCTGGGCCCGGTCGACGTCGAGGTCGCACAGCCAGCGCAGCCGGAACCGGTCGCTGGCCTGGAAGTTGCGTACGAGGTTGGGGCCCCAGTAACCGGCCCCGACGACCGCGACCCCCATCGGCTCCTGCGTCACTGCGCTCCTCTTTCCTCGGTTCTTCGACAGGTCCCGGCTCATCAGTAGGCCCCCGTTCCGCGCACCACCGCGGACCCGGTGCGCAGCAGGATGGTCAGGTCGAGGCCCATCGACCAGTTGTCCACGTATCCGAGATCGAGCCGTACGGCCTCGTCCCAGGGCAGGTCGGAGCGGCCGCTGACCTGCCACAGCCCGGTGAGGCCGGGCTTGACGAGCAGGCGCCGTTTGATGTCCGCGGTGTACTCCTCGACCTCCGCCGGCAGCGGGGGCCGGGGGCCGACGAGCGACATGTGGCCCCGCACCACGTTGAGGAGCTGGGGCAGTTCGTCGAGCGAGCTGCGGCGCAGGAACGCGCCGACGCGGGTGATGCGCGGGTCCTCCTTCACCTTGAACAGCAGGCCGTCGCTGTTCTCGTTGAGGTGCTCCAGCTCCGCCTTGAGGGCCTCCGAATCGGGCCGCATCGTCCGGAACTTGAGCATGGTGAAGTGGTCGCCGTACCGGCCCACCCGCTGCTGGCGGAAGAGTGCGGGGCCGGAGCTGTCCAGCCGTACGACGAGCGCGATGACCAGCAGGGGCAGCGCCAGGAGAAGCAGCAGTACAGCGGCGAGGGAACGATCCAGCAGTTCCTTGGGCAGCCGGGCGAACCGGGAGAGGTTCGGAGGCTGGATCCGCACCAGCGGCACGCCGTTGGTGGGCCGGACCGCGAGCCGGGCGGCGGACACGTCGGCCAGCGTCGGGGCCAGCAGGAAGTCGACGCCCTGGGCTGCCGCCGTCCAGGACATCCGGCGTAGGACGAACGCGTCGAGCTCGGGCGCCGGGAGCACCACCATGGCGTTGACGCCCATGGCCCGTACGACGTCGTTCATGTCGTCGACGCCGCCGAGGACGGGAATGCCCAGCTTGCGGATGTCCGTGGCGTTCTCGGGATCGGTCAGGCACACTCCGGCCAGTTGCAGCTCCTGTGCGCCGCCGCGGCGCAGCACGCCGACCAGCTCCAGGATGCCGCGCGAGGGCCCGACCAGAAGGGTCGAGCTGCGGTCCCGGCCGCGGGCCCAGCGCCGGAGCAGTCCGCGGCGCAGCAGGTGCCGGACCGGCAGGGCGATGACGACAGCGGGTATCGCGGCCATGGTCATGTCATGGAGAAGGGCCGAATCGTGCGTGAACAGCCCGTACGCGGCCGCGGCCAGCGCCGGCAGTGCGACGGCGCCGCGCAGCACCCTGCGGTATTCCTCGGTGCCCTGTCCCAGCGCACTGCGGTCGTACGTGCGATGCGCGAGCATCGCCAGGATCCACGTCGGCGGCAGCACAAGAGCCACCGCCCAGCGGCCGTAGGCTCCGTGGATCACCAACGCCGCGGCCACGGCCGCGAGGCCGTCCGCGACCAGCAGAACGGTCCGGTACTTACGGTCCCAGGGTCTTCGTCGAGCTACCGGACGTCTAAGTTCCGCATCCAGGTGCTCATGCGTGACCTCAATGGTCATGGCCCCCCACCACAGGCGCAGCTACCCCTCGCCGCAAGAGATCAGGACATACCGTCGCACGTCCGCGGCAGGGCTGGATCAGTGCCGTCGTGTCTCCTCCACACAGCGACACCGGAATCAAGAAAGCAGAGCCGAGAAGCAATCAAGAAGGCCTGCGACGGTTCCCCAACCGCCCCATGCCCTTTACGAGTTGGTCAATGAGAGTTTCCCATCCGGTTACCAAGGCGGCGCCTTGACCTGCCTTCAGAGGCACATTCCTGTCCTCGTCGGCCCGGCGGCTCTCAATCTAGAGCATTGACCACAGCCACGGGAACAGTTGGACGAAACACACGTCGCAATCGCGACACCGACGTCATACTGCCCAGGTGACGAGCATCGTGATCCCGGCGCACAACGAGGAGCGCGTCATCGGCCGGCTCCTCGATTCGCTGCTGGACGACCCCGCGGACGACGGGGCGGACATCGTCGTCGTGTGCAACGGCTGCACCGACGACACCGCCCGGATCGCATCCGAACGCGGCCCGCGTGTCAGGGTGGTGGAGATCCCGGTCCCCTCCAAGCACGCGGCGCTGCGCGCGGGGGACGAGCACGCGCTCGGCTTCCCCCGGGTCTACGTGGACGCCGACGTCGTCCTCACGGGCGCGGACGTACGGGCCCTCGCCGAGCCCCTGGCCGACGGCGCCTCGGGCATTCTCGCCACCGCCCCCGAACGTCACCTCCCGCTGGCCGGCTGCGCCTGGCGGGTGCGCGCCTACTACCGGGTGTGGCAACGCCTCCCGGCGGTGCGCGAGGGCCTGTTCGGCCGGGGTGTCATCGCGGTCTCCAAGGAGGGGCACGCCCGGATCGCCGCGCTGCCTCCGCTGATGGCGGACGACCTGGCGGCGTCATTGGCCTTCACCGCCGAGGAGCGCCGCGTGGTCGGCGGGGCACGGGTCGTGGTCCATCCGCCGCGCACCTGGCAGGACTTGATCAAACGGCGGATCCGGGCCATGGTCTCCACGGCACAGGTGGAGGAGCACCGCAGGCCGCAGGAGGCGTCGGCACGCACCAGCACGGCGGACCTCAAAGCCATGCTCCGCAAGGAGCCGAAGCTGATCACGAGTGTCGTCGTCTTCGCCGCGGCGGCCGTCGTCGCCCGACGACAGGCCCAGAAGGCCATCCGGGCAAGGGACTTCGACACCTGGCTGCGGGACGACAGCAGCCGGCAGAACTGAGCACACCGCACCAGGAGTCCTGATCATGTACCTCACCGACCGCTCCGCCACGCCGGAGGCGGACACCTCCCCGGCCCGAAGACGCGGCCCGGGGCCCAAGGTCGCCCCGGTCGTGCTCGTGCTGGGCACGGTCAGTCTGATCACCGACGTCTCCTCGGAGATGGTCACCGCCGTCCTCCCGCTGTACCTCGTCACCACACTCGGCTTCAGCCCGCTGGGCTTCGGCGCCCTCGACGGGGTCTACAACGGCGTCAGCGCCCTGGTCCAGCTCACCGGCGGCCACCTCGCCGACCGGGTCCGCAACCACAAGCTGCTGGCCGGGCTCGGCTACGGCCTGTCCGCGCTGTGCAAGCCGCTGCTCCTGCTCGCCGGCAGCATCGGCGCCCTCGGCACCGTCCTGGCCCTGGACCGCACCGGCAAGGGCCTGCGCACCGCCCCGCGCGACGCGATGATCTCCCTGTCCACTCCGGTCGAGCGGCAGGGCCGGGCCTTCGGTGTGCACCGGGCGATGGACACCACCGGCGCGATGCTCGGTCCGCTGGCCGCCTTCTTCATCCTGCGCGCCGCGGCCGACGGCTACGACGCCGTGTTCGGCGTGAGCGCGTGCGTCGCGGTGCTGGGCGTGGTCGTCCTCCTGCTGTTCGTGCCCGGCAGGCGGCGCGAGACGCCGGACGGTGCCGGGGCCGAGCCGAGGCCGCCCGTCCGGGTCAAGGAGGCCCTCGCCCTGCTGCGGTTGCCGCGGCTGCGGGCGCTCGCGGGCTGTGCCGCGCTGCTCGGGCTGACCACCGTCAGCGACGCGTTCGTCTATCTGCTGCTGCAGCGCCGGGCAGGGGTCGGCGAGGAGTGGTTCACGCTGCTGCCGCTGGGCACCGCGGTGGTGTTCCTGCTGCTGGCCGTGCCGCTGGGCGCGCTGGCGGACCGGATCGGGCGCCGCACGGTGTTCCTCGCCGGCCACGTCGGCCTGCTGACGGCGTACGCCCTGCTGCTGTGGGCGCCGGACACACCGCTGCTGGTGCCCGCCGTGCTCGCCCTGCACGGCTCGTTCTACGCGGCCACCGACGGGGTACTGCCGGCCGCGCTGGCCGGGGTGGTGCCCGAGCACCTGCGCGCCAGCGGCCTCGCCATCGTCGGCACCAGCCAGGCGCTGGCCCGGTTCTGCTGCTCGCTCGCCTTCGGCGCCGCCTGGACCATGTGGGGTGACGGCACGGCACTGGCCGGCTCGGCGATCGGTCTGCTGTGCTGTGCGGCGGTCGCGGGCGTGGTGCTACGGCCGTCCGGCGGGCCACGATGACGCCGCACGTCCCTCAGACACCACCACGCCCCCTCCTCCCTCACGCATCACCACGGAACCGACAACCGCTGCAAGGAACCCCATGACTTCGCTCCGCCGCCGCCTGCTCGTCCTCGTCGCGGCGGTCGTCCTGCTCGCGGGTCTGGCGACCGGCCTGGTCCTGCACGCCGCCGACCGCGCGGACAAGGCGAACCGGCCGCAGGCCGGCGGCCCCGCCGTCAGCTCGGGCAAGCTGACGCTCGACCGCAAGAACCTCCTGACGTTCGTCAACGCGGCCGCCGGCCCGCACCGCACGGCCGTCGCCGCGGTGCCGTCCGCCGACCCGGGAGCCGGCCGGACCGCGTCCGACCTGAAGTGCGCCCGCTTCTACGCGGCGGCGGGCACCGGCATCTGCCTCCAGTCCGACACCGGCGTCCTCAAGCAGAGCAACCGCGCCCTGCTCCTGGACGCCGAGCTGCGCACCGTACGGACCTTCCCGCTCGCGGGCATCCCGAGCCGGGCCCGGGTCTCGCCGAGCGGCCGCTTCGTCGCCTGGACGGTGTTCGTCTCCGGCGAGTCGTACGCGTCCGCCTTCTTCTCCACCCGCACCTCGCTCCTCGACACCCGCACGATGAAGCTGATCCCCAGCCTGGAGACCTTCTCGATCACCCTGGACGGCAAGCCGTACAAGGCCGCGGACGTCAACTTCTGGGGCGTCACCTTCGCCTCCGACGACGACACCTTCTACGCCACCCTCAACACCGCCGACAAGACATACCTGGTGCGGGGTTCGATCTCGGGAAAGTCGGTGACCACGCTCGTCGAGAACGTGGAGTGCCCCTCCCTCTCCCCCGACGGCACCCGCGTCGCCTTCAAGAAGCGGGTGCTGTCGCGCACCGACCTCTGGCGTGAATACGTCCTCGATCTGCGCACCCTGCGCGAGACCCCGCTCGCCGAACGCCACAGCGTCGACGACCAGGCCACCTGGCTCGACGACGACACCGTCGCCTACGCCCTGCCCACGGACGGCAAGGTCGGCAGCACCGATCTGTGGAGCGTGCCGGCCGACGGCAAGGGCGAGCCGCGCCTGTTGATCGCGGGCGCGTCGTCCCCGGCCCCGCTGTAGGCGCGGCGTTTCCCCGCCCGAGCATGGTGGTCTGACGGATAACCGTGCCCCGAACTATGTTGTCCCGCCACATGTGCGCCTGACCTGCGTGTTTCTACGGTGTGCGTCACGTACCCGTCCCCACAGCACACGAGGAAGTGGCGCTCATGGCCTCCGCAGCATCCGCTCCGCCCACGCCCACCACGCCGGGCAACCTGAAGCGCATCGTCGCCGCCAGCCTCATCGGCACGACCATCGAGTGGTACGACTTCTTCCTCTACGGCTCCGCCGCCGCCCTCGTCTTCAACAAGCTGTTCTTCCCGGACTCCGACCCCCTGGTCGGCACCCTGCTGTCGTTCCTCACCTACGCCGTCGGTTTCGCCGCCCGGCCGCTCGGTGCCCTTGTCTTCGGGCACTACGGCGACCGTCTCGGCCGCAAGAAGCTGCTGGTGCTGAGCCTGCTGCTGATGGGCGGGGCGACCTTCGCGATCGGTCTGCTGCCGACGCACGCGACGGTCGGTTCGGCCGCTCCCGTGCTGCTGACGGCGCTGCGTCTGGTCCAGGGCTTCGCGCTCGGCGGCGAGTGGGGCGGCGCCGTCCTGCTGGTGTCCGAGCACGGCGACGCCAGGCGACGCGGATTCTGGGCCTCCTGGCCGCAGACCGGCGCACCCGCCGGCCAGCTCCTGGCCACCGGTGTGCTGTCCCTGCTCACCGCGGTCCTCTCGGACAGCGCCTTCACCAGCTGGGGCTGGCGGATACCGTTCCTGCTCTCCGGCGTCCTGGTGATGGTCGGTCTGTGGATTCGTCTCTCTGTCGATGAATCGCCTGTGTTCAAGCAGGCGTTGGCGCAGGCCGAGGCCCGCAGGGCCGAGCAGGACACCGGCGCGGAGAAGCTGCCGCTGGTCTCCGTGCTGCGCCACCACTGGCGTGACGTCCTGGTCGCGATGGGCGCGCGCATGGCCGAGAACATCAGCTACTACGTCATCACCGCCTTCATCCTCGTCTACGCCACCACCGCCGCCGACGTCTCCAAGCAGACCGCCCTCAACGCGGTCCTGATCGCCTCGGCGGTGCACTTCGCGGTGATCCCGCTGTGGGGCGCGCTGTCGGACCGCATCGGCCGGCGCCCGGTGTATCTGCTCGGCGCGGCCGGCATCGGACTGTGGATGTTCCCGTTCTTCTCCCTCATCGACACTGGCGACTTCGGCAACCTGATCCTCGCCATCACCGTCGGTCTGGTGCTGCACGGTGCGATGTACGCGCCCCAGGCCGCCTTCTTCGCCGAGATGTTCGCGACCCGGATGCGCTACTCGGGTGCCTCGATCGGCGCCCAGTTCGCCTCCGTCGCGGCGGGCGCCCCGGCACCGCTCATCGCCACCGCGCTGCTGGACGACTACGACAGCTCCACGCCGATCGCCCTGTACGTGATCGCCGCGGCGGTGCTGACGCTGATCGCGGTGGGCGTGGCCAAGGAGACCCGCAACCGGGACCTGGCCGACGTCGAGTCCGCGGCCGACGCGGAATCCGTGACGGCCGCGACCGCTGACGCGCGCACCGTCTGATCACCTGCCCACCGGCCCCCCGTACGCGCCGCGCGTACGGGGGTCAGTGCTGTGCGGGTGCGGAGAGTATGTGCAGCCGCAGCGCGAGCTGGATCTCCAGCGCGCGGGCGGGGCTCTGCCAGTCGTCGCCGAGGAGCCGGCCGATGCGCTCCAGGCGCTGGGCGACGGTGTTCACATGGACGTGCAGTTCGTCCTTGGTGCGGGCCGGGCTCATGCCACAGGCGAAGTAGGCGTCGAGGGTGCGCAGCAGATCCGTGCCCCGTCGTCGGTCGTACGAGACGACCTGGCCGATCGTGCGGTCGACGAAGCCGGTGATGTCCCGGTCGCCGGCCAGCAGCAGGCCCAGGAACCCGAAGTCCTCGGCGGCCGCCCCGTCCCCGGTGCGGCCGAGGAGCCGCAGCGCGTCGAGGCAGCGCCGGCCCTCCTCGTAGGCGGCGGTCACGGTGTCCGGGCGGGTGGCCAGGTCCTCGACGGGGGCGGAGGCGCCGACGGTGACGGCCTCGTGGACGGCCGTGCCGAGATGGCGGGCGGTGCGGCGGGCCAGGTCGGTCGCGGTGTCGCCCGGTTTCAAGGGCAGCAGGAGGACGGTGCCGCCGTCACGGGCGGCGGCCAGGCCGTGCCGGGTGGCGGCGAGGTGGGAGGCGGCGGACCACAGGCGTCTGCGGGCGTCGGCCTCCTGCTCGGCGTCGGCGGTGGTGCCGTCGAGGCGGGCGGCGAGGACCACGTGGGTGGCGTCGAGGTCGGCGTGCAGACGGGCGGCGCGCTCGCGCAGGAGGCGGGGGTCGCGGTCGCGGGCGTCGAGGAGGTCGTCGAGGAGCTCGCCGCGGACGCGTTGTTCGGCCTCGGCGGCGGAGCGTCGGGCGAGCAGGAGCAGCGAGGTGACCATCGCCGCGCGCTCCAGGGTGAGCTGGTCGACGGGGTCGAGTCCGGGGTGGCCGTGCAGGACGAGCGCGCCGAGGAGTTCACCGCCTGCGGCGACGGCGGCGATCCAGTCGTCGCCGTGCCGTACCGCGTGTCCTTCGGCGCGGGAGGTCTCCAGGGCGTCGGCCGGCGCGGCGCCGGCGTCCAGGAACTCGACCGTGCCGTGCAGGACCTCGGCGACGGCCGCCGCCACGTCGTGCACCCCGCCGCCGCGCAGGACGAGTTCGGCGAGCCGGTCGTGGACGTCGGAGGCGCGTTCGATGACACCGCTGCGGTCGCGGATGATCTCGTTGGCGCGCTCCAGGTCGGCGAGGGCCGAGCGGGTCTCGGTGAGGAGGTTCGCGGTGTCGATGGCGGCCGCGGCCAGCGCGGCGAAGGAGCCGAGCAGCGCGATCTGCTCCCGCTCGAAGACCCGGGCACGCCGGTCGGCGGCGAACAGCACCCCGATGACGTGGTCCCCCAGGGTCAGCGGGACACCGAGGATCGCCACCAGGCCTTCGTCGCGCACGCCGGCGTCGATGGTGCGGGTGTGCTGGAAGCGGTCGTCCTTGAAGTAGTCGTCGGTGACATAGGGGCGGGCGGTCTGGGCGACGAGGCCGCCGAGCCCCTCCCCCATGCCGAGCCGCAGCTGCTGGAAACGGGCGGCCACGGAGCCCTCGGTCACCCGCATGTAGGTGTCGCCCCGGGCCGGGTCGTTGAGGCTGAGGTAGGCGACATCCGTGTTGAGCAGTGACCGGGCGCGCTGGACGATCGCCCGCAGGACGGCGTCGAGGTCGCGCAGTCCCGCCAGGTCGTGCGCGGTCTCGAAGAGCGCGGACAGCTCGGCCTCGCGGCGGCGCCTGCCCTCCAGCTCCGAGCGCACGCGCAGCGCGATCAGCTTGGCCTCCTCGAGCGCGGCGATCCGCTCGGCGGGGTGTCCCTCGGCACGGGCGAGCAGCACCGGCTGCTCGTAGGCGTCGGCGGACGCGCCCCGGGCCAGCAGTGCGAGGAACGGGGCCTCGGCGCTGCCGGTCGGGCGTTCGGCGGACTGCACGTGATCGCGGGACATGCTCACAGGATTCCTCATCGCACGCTCACCTCGTCAGCCCTGTGGAAAACCCCGGAGGGCCGACGGCTCAGTGCGCCGTCCAGCCCCCGTCCAGCACCAGGGACGTGCCGGTCACGAACGAGGCGTGCGGGCCGCACAGATACGCGACGGCGTCGGCGACCTCCGCCGGCTCGATGAGCCGCTTGACCGCGCTGTCCTGGAGGAGCACCTCGGTCAGGACGCGCTCCTCGGGGATGCCGTGCGCCCGCGCCTGGTCGACGAGCTGCTTCTCGACCAGGGGGGTGCGCACATAGGCGGGGTTCACGCAGTTGGAGGTGACGCCGTGCGGGGCGCCTTCCAGCGCGGCGGTCTTGGACAGGCCCTCCAGTCCGTGCTTGGCGGCCACGTACGCCGACTTGAACGGGGAGGCGCGCAGCCCGTGCACCGAGGAGATGTTGACGATGCGGCCCCAGCCCTGCCCGTACATGTGCGGCAGGGCGCCCCGCACGAGCCGGAACGGGGCCTCCAGCATCACGGTGAGCACCGTGTGGAAGACGTCGGGCGGGAACTCCTCGATGGGGCGCACCAGTTGCAGCCCGGCGTTGTTGACCAGGACATCGGTCCCGGCGGCGGCGAGTTCGGCGGCGTCCAGGTCGGTGAGGTCGAGGACGTGCGGTTCGACGGCGCCCGCCAGGCCGCGGGCCGCGTCGACGAGCTCCTCCAGCCCTGCGGCGTCCCGGTCCACCGCTCTCACCTTCGCGCCGGCCGCGGCGAGCCGCAGCACGCAGGCGCGCCCGATGCCGCCGGCGGCGCCGGTGACGAGGGCGGTACGGCCGCCGAGGTCGAGCGTGGGGGCGTGGGGTGCCGGGAGGGCGCGAGCAGCTGTCATGACACGACCCTAGGCACCCGCCGCACCTCACCCCATGTGGCCGCAGCCCATACTTCAGCCGGATCCAGTGGGGTCGAACCATGTGGGTGCGTCCGCCAGGGCCTGCTTGATGCGGAACTTCCCGAACTCGTTCAGCTCCGGCAGGGCGTCCACGTCGAACCAGCCCACCTCGAGCGACTCGTCGTCGTTGACCCGGGCATCGCCCTCGACGGCCCGGCAGCGCACGGTGATGTCCATGTACTGGCAGACGTCACCGTTGGGGTAGGTGATCGGTTCCAGCGCCTGGACGAGGACGATCCGCTCGGCGACGCAGCGCACCGCCGTCTCCTCGAACACCTCGCGCACGGCGCAGGCGGCGGGCTGCTCCCCCGGCTCCGGGATGCCGCCGATCAGCGACCACCGACGGGTGTCGGAGCGGCGGTTCAGCAGCACTCTGCCCTCGTCGTCGAAGACGACGGCGGCGACTCCGGGGAGCCACAGCAGCTGATGACCGACGGAGGCGCGGAGATCACGGATGAAGTCGGGAGTAGCCATGCCCCGACCCTAACCGGCCGCTCCCACCCGCCTGTTGCGCACGCGCGCGGAGATCGCCCAGCCCAGTCCGCCTGCGGCCACCAGGACCAGCAGCATCTCGGGCAGGGTGCCGAGCTTGGTGGCAGGGGTCTCGGAGGACCGCAGCGGCACCTTCTGCACGAGGGAGTCGGCGACGAACATGCCGGTCTTCTGGGTGATCCGCCCGTCCGGCATGATGATCGCGCTGACGCCGCTGGTGACCGGCACGGTCACGGTCCGGCTGTGCTCGACGGCGCGGACGCGGGACATGGCGAGCTGCTGGTAGGTCATCTCGCTGCGGTCGAAGGTGGCGTTGTTGCTGGGCACGGAGATCAGCTGGGCGCCGTCGGTGACCTCGGAGCGCACGGTCCAGTCGAAGGCCGCCTCGTAGCAGGTGACCAGTCCGACCTTGGCGCCCGCCATGGTGAACACGCCCGGCTTGGTGCCGCGGCTGAAGTCCTGGCGGACCATCGACGTCCAGTCGCTGTTGATCGCGCCGACGAGCGAGCGCAGCGGGAGATACTCGCCGAAGGGCTGGATCTGCCGCTTGTCGTAGGTGTCGGTCGGACCCTTCACCGGGTCCCACAGGATCTGCTCGTTGTAGAGCTTGCCGTCGCGTTCGACGACACCGCCGACCGAGATCGGCACGCCCATCGCCTTGGCGGCACCGTCGATGACGGCGTGCGCGTCGGCGTTGGCGAACGGGTCGACGTCGTCGGAGTTCTCCGGCCACAGCACGAGGTCCGGCTTGGGCACCTTGCCGGCCTTCACCTTCGCTGCCAGTCGCAAGGTCTCCCGCGCGTGGTAGTCGAGGACAGCGCGCCGCTGGGCGCTGAACTCGAGTCCCGCGCGGGGCACGTTGCCCTGGATGAGGGCGACGGTCACGGTGCCGTTCTCGGCCTTGTCGCTGACCAGCGGACGGGCGGCCAGCGCCCCGAGGACGGGGACGGCGAGGCTCAGCAGAGCGACCGCGGCGGCCGACCTGCGGATGTCCTGGCCGCGGCGCTTGGCGACGGCGACGCGGACGACGTCGTAGAGCCCGAAACCGCACAGGACGACCGCGAAGCCGAGCACCGGCGTGCCGCCCACCGCGGCCAGGGGCAGGAAAACGCCGTCGGCCTGACCGAAGGCGATCTTGCCCCAGGGGAAGCCGTTGAACGGCACCCGCGCGCGTGCCGCCTCGCCGGCGATCCACAGGGCCGCCGACCACAGCGGCGCGCCGGGCAGCTTCGACACGGTGGCGATGCCCGCGCCGACCAGCGCGACGAAGATCGCCTCGATCGCCACCAGCGCGATCCATGGCCCGGGGCCGACCTCCACGCCGGTCCACACCAGCAGCGGCAGCAGGAAGCCGAGGCCGAAGAGGTAGCCGAGGCCCAGGCCCGCCTTCCAGCTGCGGCCGCGCAGCACCCAGCCGAGGACGGCGAAGGCGGGCAGCGCGAGCCACCACAGGGTGCGGGGCGGGAAGCTGACGTAGAGGAGCACTCCGGAGAGCGCGGCGGCGAGGGCCGGGACGAAGCGCACGAGGCGGGCCCCGCGCGGGGCGGCGGCGAGCGGCTGAGCCTGGTCCGACTCGTCCACGGATGTTGCGGTGACGGTCACTCGGGGAGTGTACGGCGGGTGACCTGGGCACGGACAGCGCGGTCCAGATGGCAGCACCGCCCTCGCCCCTCCTCCGTCCGTCCCCTGTCGGTCCCCTGTTCGCCCGCTGCCTGTCTGCTGTCTGTCCGCTGTCGCGGCCCGGACCGTCCCGGACCGCCCGCACCTCATCCGTCCTGCACAACTCGTCCACAAACCGCCCATCAGCGGTTACGGTGTGCCGGAGCCTTTGTCGTGCGGCCGGTCAGGCGGCGGTGCGACGGCGTGCGGCCGGTCAGGCGGCCGTACGAGCGGGCCCGGCACAGGTCTCGCGGGGAGACCGGTTCGGGGGATCGGGTGGGATCCACAGGGATGACGTCTGCGTCCGGTCCTGGGGAGGACTGCGACAGACGAAACGTTTCTGACGCGGCGGGTGTCGCGGTGTTGGGGGCCTGCGCCGTGTGGGCGCTGGTCACGGCGGCCGTACACGACGGCCGCCCCGAGGGTGTGCTGCTGGCGGTCCTCGCGGTGGCCGCCGGGTACGCGGCGGGGCGGATCTGCGGTGCGCTCCTGCCGGTCGCGGCGCTGTGTGCGGCGGCGTCCGCCGGGGTCGTCCTGGTGGTGGCCACGCCACGGCTGTCCCCCGGGCCCGAGATCGTGGCGCCGCTCGGTCATGCCGGCGGCACCGCGGCCGTGCTGACGCTGTCCACGGGTGCGGCGTGCTGCGCGGCGTGGGCCGCGCACACGCCGGCATGGCGGCTCGCGCTGCGCGGTGCGGCCGCCGGGTTCGTCGTGACGGCGGGGGTGCTCGGCTCGGTCGGTGGCTGCGTGGCGAGCGCCTCGGTGCTGCTGGCCTCGCTCGCCGCCGGCCGGATGCGCGACCATCGGGGCGCGGGCTTCGCCGGGCTGGCTCTGACGGCGGTGCTCACCTCGGCGCTGCCCTGGGCCATCGCCGGGAAGGCGCTGCCGGAAGGGCTCGCCCTGTCGCTGGAAGGCCAGTTCACCCGGCACCGGATCGACCTGTGGCACGACGCCCTGCATCTGGCGCACCACGACGCCGCGCTGGGCGTGGGCCCCGGCCGCTTCGGCGAGCTCAGCACCACCGCGACCCGCACCCTGCTGTCCGACGGCAAGCCGCACTCGGCACCGCTGCAACAGGTGGCGGAACAAGGCGTCGTCGGCCTGCTCCTGCTGGCCGCGGTGTTCTGCTGGATGCTCTACACGCTGTGGCGCTCCCGGCGCCCGGCACCGGTCGTGCTCACCGCCGGGGCGGCGCTGACGGCGCTCGCGGCGATCGCCTCGGTGGGCAACGCCCTCAGCTTCACGACGGTGTCGGTGGGCGCCGGACTGCTGGCGGGACTGGCCACGGCCCGACCGCTCACGGACGAGTCACTGCCTCAGGCGGCGGAGACACGCCCCGCGGGCGACCGGCTGACTCCGTGACCTCAGTGCGCCGCGCCGGGCGTCCGCGGCCGCAGCCGGTCCCGGATGATCTGCACGGCGGCCTCCGCGTCGTCCACGGTGATCGTGAACGTGTGTCCGTCCCACAGGCTCAGGCGGACGCCCTCACCGCGGCGGACGACGACGGCGGTGCCCTTCTCGGGCCGCCAGCGGTAGCCCCAGCCGCCCCAGTGCCGCGGGGTGACATGCGGGTCGACCTCGGCGCCGGCGACCGACGACAGGGGGATGCGGCGGCGCGGCAGGCCGATGTGGCCGCATCGCACCTCCAGGGACTCCTCGTCGACCTTCAGGGCGACGTGCACGAACGCGAGCGTGCCGAACAGGACCAGCAGTCCGGCCGCGATGCAGCCGACGACGGCCATCGCGAGCGGGGCGATGCCGGTGGTCCAGGCCGAGTCGACGGCTAGCTCGATGCCGAGCGCCAGGCAGGCGGCGCCGACGAGCGCCAGCAGCCACTGGAACCGGTTGGTGGCCCGGCCGGTCCAGACAGGGGGATGCGGCACGTTGTCGCCGTGGGGGTGGTCCCTCATGCCTATGAGGTTACTCAGGTTTCGCCGCGCGGGTAGCGCGTCGCGCAGAGTGACCGGTCCGGGCAGGGCCTTTGGCCGCCCTCCGTCACCGGGCGGGGGTGACCGCCTGGAGGAACCTTCCTTCTTCGTACGTCAGGGCGGTCTCCGGCAGGGCTTCCCGGCGTCCGCTGAGCAGGACGGTGAGCGTGCCCTCCGCGGCGGCGTCCGGTGCGGGGGCCGCTCCGATGCGGCGCAGGGCCTGGGCCGCCACGGCACCGGCCGTGCCGTGCAGGATCAGCGGCGGGCGGCCGGGCTGCTGGACGGCCGCCCGGATGCGTTCGGCGACGAGTTCGTAGTTGGTGCAGCCGAGGACGACGGTCGTGACGTCCTCGGGCGTGAGCGCGGCCGCGGCGGCGACCGCGACGTCGACGGCCGCCTCGTCGGCGTGGTGCACGGCGTCCGCGAGCCCGGGGCAGGGCACCTCGGTGACGTCCACGCCGACGGCGAACTGCTCGATCAGGCCGCGCTGGTAGGCACTCCCGGTCGTGGCGGGGGTCGCCCAGATGGCGACATGGCCGCCCCCGGCCGCGGCCGGCTTGATCGCCGGGACGGTGCCGATGATCGGCAGGTCCGGCTCGAAGCGGGCGCGCAGGGCGGGCAGCGAGTGCACGGACGCGGTGTTGCAGGCGACGATCAGGACATCGGGGTTGTGCTCGGCGGCGGCCGCGGCGACGGCAAGGGCCCGCTCGGTGATGTCCTCGGGGGTGCGCGGTCCCCACGGCATGCCGTCGGGGTCCCAGGACAGGACGAGATCCGCGTCGGGCCGCAGCCGGCGTACCGCGGCGGCGGCGGGGAGGAGGCCGAGTCCGGAGTCCATGAGCGCGATCTTCACCCGGCCACGATAGACGATGAGCCCTTCCGGGCCGCCGCCGTGGGGCAGACTGCGCCCGTGAGCGCCATCGCGTGGACCGCCGCCGTATCCCTCACCGCCTGGCTGTGGCTGCTGCTCTGCCAGGGCTTCTTCTGGCGCACGGACGTCAGGCTCCCCGCACGGCGGGAGCCGGACGCCTGGCCGTCGGTCTGTGTCGTCGTGCCCGCGCGCGACGAGGCCGAGGTGCTGCCCGCGAGCCTGCCGTCACTGCTCGCCCAGGACTATCCGGGACGGGCCGAGATCTTCCTCGTCGACGACGGCAGCACGGACGACACGGGGGACCTCGCCCGGGAGCTGTCCCGGCGGCACGGCGGGCTGCCGCTGACGGTCGGCTCGCCGGGCGAACCGCCCGCGGGCTGGACCGGCAAGCTGTGGGCGGTGCGCCACGGCATCGGCCTGGCACGCGCGCGTGACCCGGAGTACCTGCTCCTGACGGACGCCGACATCGCCCACGCCCCCGACAGCCTGCGCGCTCTGGTCGCGGCGGCGCGCACCGGCGGGTTCGACGTCGTCTCCCTGATGGCGCGGCTCCGGGTGGAGAGCACCTGGGAACGCCTGGTGGTGCCGGCCTTCGTCTACTTCTTCGCCCAGCTGTACCCGTTCCGCCGGATCGGGAAGAAGGGGGCGCGTACGGCGGCCGCGGCGGGCGGCTGTGTGCTGCTGCGCGCCGACGCCGCCGAGCGGGCGCGGATCCCGGACGCGATCCGGCACGCCGTCATCGACGACGTGGCGCTCGCGCGCGCGGTCAAGGGCGCGGGTGGTCACATCTGGCTGGGGCTGGCGGAGCGGGTGGACAGCGTGCGGCCGTATCCGCGGCTGCACGACCTGTGGCGCATGGTGTCGCGCAGTGCGTACGCGCAGCTGCGGCACAGCCTCCTGCTGCTGACCGGCACGGTGGCGGGGCTGGCCCTGGTCTATCTGGTGCCGCCCGTGGCGCTGGTCGCGGGGCTCGCGGCGGGAGACGCCACGGCCGCGGTGCTCGGCGGTGCGGCGTGGCTGGTGATGACGGGGACGTACGTGCCGATGCTCCGCTACTACCGGCAGCCGCTGTGGCTCGCTCCGCTGCTGCCGTTCACGGCGTTCCTCTATCTGCTGATGACGGTCGACTCCGCCGTACAGCACTATCGGGGGCGCGGTGCGGCCTGGAAGGGCCGCACCTACGCACGTCCGGACACCGTCCCGGAGGAGGGATGAACGTGGGCTACTTGCGGCCGGGGGTCCAGTTCATGCCCCAGCCGTAGGCGTAGTCGACGGTCCGCTGCGGGCTCACGCCGCGCTCGGGCACCAGGTAGCGGGCCTCGCGCTGGACGACGAGGTCGGAGCCGGTGTTGGTGATGAGGGCGAGCGCGCACACGGTCGAGGGGACGGTGCACTCGTCGAGCGAGAAGTCGATCGGGGCGCCGTACTGCGGCTGGAGGGTCACGGTGGCGTGCAGGTCGGCGAAGGAGCGCGCGCCCTCGTAGATCGTGACGAAGACCAGGATGCGGCGGAAGAGCTGCTTGTGGTCGAGGTTGATCGTGAGGTTCTCGCCGCTCGCGACGGCGCCGGTGCGGTCGTCGCCGTCGAGGTGGATGAACGGCGGCCGGTGCAGGGCGCCGAAGGCGTTGCCGAGGGCCTGGACGACGCCCTTGCTGCCGTCGGTGAGTTCGTACAGGGCGCACAGGTCGAGGTCGAGGTCGTTGTGCATGGCGACCGGGCGGCCGAGCTTGCTGGCCCACCCCGAGAACTGCTTGCGCACCTCCCAGTTGAGGTTGACGCGCATCGCGCCGGAGGTGCCGCCCTGCTTGGTCAGCGAGACCGAGGGGGCGGCCTTGGTGAGCGTGACCTTGGTCAGGCGGACGGGCTGGGCCGCGGTTGCCGGAGGGGCCGTCGGCGGTGCGGCGGGCGGCGGCATGGTCACCGGGGGCATGGGCGGGGGTGCGGTGACCGGGGGTGCGGTGACCGGAGGTGCCACCGGGGCGCGTGGCGCGGTCGGTGCCGGGGCTGCGGCCTGCTGGGGTTCGTCCACGGTGATGCCGAAGTCGGTGGCCAGTCCCTCGAGTCCGCTGCTGTAGCCCTGGCCGACCGCGCGGAACTTCCAGGCGCCCTGACGGCGGTAGAACTCGCCCAGCACGAAGGCCGTTTCGACGGTCGCGCCGGTGCTGTCGAAGCGGGCGACCGAGGTCCCCCGGTCGGCGTCCTTGACCTCGATGTGGAGGCCCGGCACCTGTCCGAACGCGCCGCCGTCGGCGGAGGCGGCCAGCACGATCGTCTCGACCGCGGGCTCCACGCGCGCGAGGTCGACGAGCAGCGTGTCGGTCACCTGACCGCCGGCGTTGCGCTTGCCCTCGTGCCGGACCGCGCCGGAGGAGTGCGCGGGCTGGTTGTAGAAGACGAAGTCGCCGTCGGAGCGCACCTTCCCGCCGACCAGGAGCAGCGCCGACGCGTCGGCGTCGGGCACCCCCGGCCCGGTGCTCCAGCCCACTTCGACCCGCAGCGCCGTGGCCGGCACCGGAGTATTGGATCCTTTCGGCATTGACATGTCCGCCCCCATCACGTGTCACCGCGCCAGGCATGTCCCGGCAGCCCATTGATGCTCTACAGGGTCAACCTATTCCCCGCGACAGCGAACTCCCATGGCGCGCACAGAAAGATCGTTCTCCAACCGCCGGTAACCCGCCCGGAACTCGGCCTTTACAGGATCCGAACGCAGGTCGCAGTCCCTTTTTGCCGAGTTCGCTCGCATTGGGGATCCCGGGTCACTGCCGACACGGAAAACAACCCTCTTATCGGTCTCCCCAACCAGCACATCGTGGGCTTAACTTATGTGCCATGACCTCCCCCCGCTCCACTTATGGCGGCGGCTACTACTCCGCCTCCTTCCCGGACACTCCGATCTATGACTCGCTCGTGGCCGAGCGGGGCACCCCGCAGATCGCCCCGATCCGGGTCCCGGCCGAGTACGCCATGCCGAGCAGCAGCAATCTGCCCGCGCTGCCGTCCGCGCTGCCCGCCCTCCCGGCGGGACCGTCCCAGCCCTCCTACGGCTATCCGCAGGCGCAGCAGCCCTCGCCGCTGCAGCAGGCGCCCGCCGCCTACATCCCGCAGCAGGCCTCCGCGCCTCGCGGTTACCCCGGGCCGCAGCAGCAGCCGCCGCGTCCCATGAACCAGGGCATGGGCTACGAGGCGATGCGCCCCGCGGCTCCCCGGCCCGCTCCGGCGCCCTACCAGGAGCCGTACAACAACCAGCAGTACCGCGGCTACTGAGCCGACCCCGGACCCGTCCGTGCCTGCTGGCACGATGGGTGCATGGGGAATGCGCAGCTGCAGTCGATTCACGTCCATCCGGTCAAGGCGTTCCGGGGCCTGGCGCCCCGGGAAGCCGTCGTGGAGCCCTGGGGGCTGGCCGGGGATCGGCGCTGGGCGCTGATCGACGACGGGGGAAAGGTCGTCACGCAACGGCAGCAACCGCGTATCGCGCTCGCCGCCGCCGAGCTTCTGCCCGGCGGCGGCGTTCGCTTGTCCGCACCCGGCATGGAGCCGCTGTCGGTGCCGGTGCCGCGACAGGCCGGTACCGTGCCGATGCAGATCTTCCGGGACAAGGTGGAGGCGGTCCCGGCCGAGGACCCGGCCGCGCACGCCTGGTGCAGCGCCTATCTGGGCGCGGACGTCCGGCTGGTGCACATGGACGATCCCGCGACGCGCCGGCCCGTCGACCCCGAGTTCGCGCGCGCGGGCGAGACCGTCAGCTTCGCCGACGGCTATCCGCTGCTGGTCACCACGACCGCCTCCCTCGACGCCCTCAACTCCCTGATCGCGCAAGGTGATCACGCGGCCGAGGGACCGCTGCCGATGAACCGGTTCCGGCCCAACGCGGTCGTGTCCGGCACCGAGGCCTGGGCCGAGGACCACTGGTCGCGCCTCGCGATCGGCGAGGTCGAGTTCCGCGTCGCCAAGACCTGCGGCCGCTGCGTCGTGACCACCACCGACCAGGACAGCGCCGAGCGCGGCCGCGAGCCGCTGCTCACGCTCGGCCGCCATCGGCGCCTGGGCGGCAAGCTGGTCTTCGGACAGAACCTCGTCCCCCTCGCACCGGGCGTGATCCGCGTCGGCGACCCGGTCACGGTCCTGGAGTAGAAGAGATCCGTTCGAGGACCGCTCGCGGGAACTACCGCCGAGGGGCATGGCGTTGGCAGGTGTGAGAAGTTCATTAGAACGGCCCGGCGGGGTGATTTCGCTCTCTCTTCGCCCGGCCTCGCGGGTGTTCTGCCGTCCCGAGAGTTATCACGGAGCGGGAAGGGGGTGCGGACGGTGCGAGCGATCAAGGGACTCTGGCGCTGGCGGCACAATCCGCTGCGCCGTGCGACCGACCTCGCCGAGGCCTGGGTCGCACTCGTGGCACTGCTGCTGATCCTGGTCGTCACACCACTGACCGGCGCTGTCGTCGGCGGCGTGGCCCAGGACGCCCTGCAGCGGTCCGTCCGGCAGCAGCAGACGTCCCGCCACGAGGTCACGGCCACCGTGACGCGCGCGCTGGGCCGTTCCCCGCTGGACGCCGATCCCGAGACGACCACCGGCAGGGATCTGCGCAGCCGGGTCCTCGCCGACTGGACCGCGCCGGACGGCACCGCACAGCACGGCCCGGCGCTGGCGAACCTCAAACACCCGCACAGGGGCGACCACTTCTCCCTGTGGACGGACGCCCACGGCCGCATAGTGGCCCGCCCGCTGGACTCCGCGACGGCCACCACGCACGCGGTCCTCGCCGGGGTCGGCGCGGCCCTGCTCGGCATCGGTCTCGTCGAGACCTGCAGGCGGCTGATCGTCTGGCGCATGGTCCGTCGCCGGTACGCCCGTTGGGACCAGGCCTGGGCCAAGGCGGGCCCGGACTGGGGCAGGACCGGGACGGGCAGCTGACAGCCTTCCCACTCTGGTCAACCCACCACCCGCACGCACGCTACGGTGGACCGGCCGAGGCATTCGGCATCCAGACCCGCGTACCACGAGGTGGGGGCACAGCAACGCCATGGCACAGGGCACGGTCCAGGTGACGCACACCGGCACATCGCGGTGGCGGCGCCGCACGGGTGAGTACGCGTCGCTCGCCGCCGCCCTGGAGGCCGCGGCCGACGGCGACGTCCTCACCGTCGCCCCCGGCACCTACCGGGAGAACCTCGTCGTGCAGCGGGCGGTGACCCTGCGCGGTCCCGAGGGCTCGCCCGGTTCGGTGCGGATCGCGCCGGTCGACGGGGTGCCGCTCACCGTGCGGGCCTCAGCCGTGGTGCAGGACCTGCATGTGGAGGGCCAGGACGCGGCGGCACCGGCACTGCTCGTCGAGGAGGGCACTCCCGAGCTGACGGACATCCGGATCGTCACCCGGTCCGCGGCCGGCATCGAGGTGCGCGGCGGCGCCCGCCCGACCGTGCGGCGCTGCACGGTCGACAACCCGGCCGGGGTCGGCATCGCCGTACTCGACGGCGGGGGCGGGGTGTTCGAGGAGTGCGAGGTCGTCGCCGCCGGTCAGGCCGGGGTCGCGGTCCGCGGCGGCGCCCACCCGCGACTGGAGCGCTGCCGGGTGCACCACGCCTCGGGGGTGGGTCTTTCGGCGACCGGCGACAACTCCGCGCTGGAAGCGGTGGGTTGCGAGATCTACGAGGTGCGGGGCAGCGGCGTCCAGGTCACCGGCCGGGCCACCGCGCATCTCACCGACTGCGATGTGCACCGCACCACCGCCGACGGGGTCACCCTCGACACGGACGCCGTGCTGACCCTGGCCGACTGCCGCATCCACGACATCCCCGAGAACGCGGTGGACCTGCGCTCGCGCTCGGTCCTGACGCTGACGCGCACGACCGTGCGTCAGTTCGGGCGCAACGGCCTGTCGGTGTGGGACCCGGGCACCCGCGTGGACGCCAACCAGTGCGAGATCTTCGACAGCACCGGCGACTACCCGGCGGTGTGGGTCAGCGACGGCGCGACCGCGGTGCTGGACTCCTGCCGGGTGCACGACGTGCCGGACGCGCTGTTCGTCCTCGACCGCGGCTCCCGCGCGGACGTCGTCGACAGCGACCTCTCCCAGGTCCGCAACACGGCCGTGTCGGTGAGCGACGGCGCCACCGCCCAACTCGACGACTGCCGCATCCGCGACGCCGCGACCGGCGCCTGGTTCCGCGACCACGGCAGCGGCGGCACCCTCAACAACTGCACGGTGGACGGCACCCAGACCGGAGTGATCGTCACCAAGGGCGCCGACCCCACCATCGAGCGCTGCACGGTCGACTCCCCCGCCGAGGCCGGCTTCTACGTCTCCGCGGGCGGCCGGGGCAGCTTCCTCAACTGCCGGGTCACGGGCAGCTCCGGCTACGGCTTCCACGTCATAGACGGCTGCCGCGCGACCCTGCGCAAATGCCGCACGGAGCGGTGCGCGCGCGGCGGTTACGAGTTCGCGGACGCGGGGCCCGACACCGGCTCCGGGACCGGCCCGGTCGTCAAGGACTGCACCAGCGACGAGAGCACGGGGCTCAGGTCCCCCGCCGCCCTGGAGACCGCCGTGCAGACGGCGAGCCAGTCCCCCGGCCTGCTCGGCAGCATCCCCGGGCAGCGCACCACCGAGCAGGAGCCGCCGGCCACCCCGGCCGAGCCGGAGCAGCCCTCGCGCACCTCGAAGGCCGTCCTCGGCGAACTCGACGCGCTGGTGGGCCTGGACAGCGTCAAGCGCGAGGTGCGGGCCCTCACCGACATGATCGAGGTCGGCCGCCGCCGGCAGCAGGCGGGCCTCAAGGCGGCGTCCGTCAAACGCCACCTGGTCTTCACCGGCTCCCCCGGCACCGGCAAGACCACCGTCGCCCGGCTCTACGGCGAGATCCTCGCCTCCCTGGGGGTGCTGGAGAAGGGCCATCTCGTCGAGGTGTCCCGCGTCGACCTGGTCGGCGAGCACATCGGCTCGACGGCGATCCGCACCCAGGAGGCCTTCGACAGGGCGCGCGGCGGAGTGCTGTTCATCGACGAGGCGTACGCGCTGTCACCGGAGGACTCCGGCCGTGACTTCGGCAAGGAGGCCATCGACACGCTCGTGAAGCTGATGGAGGACCACCGGGACGCGGTCGTCGTCATCGTCGCGGGCTACACGGCCGAGATGGAGCGCTTCCTGTCGGTCAACCCCGGTGTGGCGTCCCGCTTCTCGCGGACCATCACCTTCGGCGACTACGCGCCCGACGAACTGCTGAGGATCGTCGAGCAGCAGGCGGACGAGCACGAGTACCGGCTGGCCCCGGGTGCGCCGGAGGCCCTCCTGAAGTACTTCACGGCGATCCCGAAAGGCCCCGCGTTCGGCAACGGCCGCACCGCCCGCCAGACCTTCGAGGCGATGGTGGAACGGCACGCGAGCCGAGTCGCCCAGGTCGAGGAGCCGAGCAAGGACGACCTGACGCTGCTGTTCGCGGAGGACCTGCCGGAACTGCCCTGACCTGGCGTTATCGCTGCGCCGGTACGTCCGGTCGCAGCCTCGCCAGCAGTCTCGCCCGCTCCTGCGCGAACGCCGGGTCGGCCTGGTAGTCGGAGTGGCCGAGGATCGGGGCGGGCAGCGGATGCTGGTCGGTGCGGCCGTAGGCGAGGGGGTCCTTGAGGGGTTCGTGGTCGACCTCGGGGCCGCAGTCGCCGGACAGGCGCATGGGGCCGCCGATCGGGTCGGTGGGCCGGTACAGATTGCGCCAGCAGGCGACGTCGTGGTGGAGGGCGCTCAGTGCGGCCGGCCCGAAGTGGGCGGGGAACCAGCGGCCGTAGAGGCGTTCCAGCGGTGAGCCGTAGGTGAGCAGGGCGACCCGCCGCCGGTCGGCGGGGGTCAGCTGCCAGGCCGCCGCGGCGGCGAGGACGCTGCCCTGGGAGTGCCCGGAGATCACCAGGCGGCCGCCGGTGGCGCGGGTCCAGGTGGCCACCCGCCAGGTGAGGTCGGGTACCGCGCGCTCGGCGTAGCAGGGCGGTGCGAAGGGGTGGGCGGCGCGCGGCCAGAAGGTGCCGACGTCCCACAGGATGCCGATGGTGCGGCGCGCGGAGGGGTCCTTGTAGGCGCGCCTGCCCCAGGTGACGAAGAGTATGAAGCCGAACCCGATCAGCCAGGAGCCCAGCGCCTGCGCGGTGTCGGCGGCGCCCTGGAGGAAGGCGTACGAGTCTCCCGCCGCCTCGGCCGGCACCTCCTGCGTCGTCAGCGCGCCGACCAGCGCGCCCGCGCCCAGGACCAGCGTGACAGCGGAGATGACGCCCAGGACGCGCGGGGCCCGGTCGGTGAGGGTGGCCAGGGCCCGGGCGGTGGCGATGCTCCGGGTGCGGGTCCGGTCCTTGGGTTCCCCCGGGTAGTCGGTGTCGATGGCGGTCAGCTCGGCCCGCCGCAGCCGCCAGGCGCGTCGGCCCAGCCAGCCGCCGAGCACCAGCAGGACGACGAGGAGCGGCGGGATCACGGAGGCCTGCCAGGTCAGCAGGACCGGCGGGCCGGGGATCGAGGCGCCGGTGCCGTCCAGCCAGTCGGCGACCCGCTGGGAGACCCCGCCGGACATCACCCCGCCGAGCGCGCAGGCCAGCATCGCGACCGCGGGGCCGCCGAGGCCGCGCATCGCGGCCCGCGGGTCGGGATGCGTGCGGTACAGGAGGCGGGCGACGACGGCCATGACGATCACGATCAGCCCCTGGCCCAGGGCGATGCCGCCGAAGGTCGCGTCCCCCGGCAGCCGTCCCCGCGACTCCCACCCCGGCCGCTCCCAGCCCGCGTACACCAGGGTGAGCAGGAGCAGGCCGAGCGCGGCGAGCGGCAGACGTCGTACGAGATGCTCGTCGAGCTCCCGGTCGAGGCGGTGCTCGCTGCGGCCCCGGCGGCACACCACCCAGACGACGACCACCCCGCCGGCGGCGAGCGCCAGGAGCAGCAGCCGGCCGAGCGTGTCGAGCGCGGCGGGCCCGCCCGTGCGGCGGTCGAAGCCGGCCGCCGCCGAGGCGACCGCCGCGGCGACGGTCAGCAGGGCCGCGGCGGTGTGCGCGGCGCGCAGCCGGGCCACCAGCCGGCGGCCGTACCAGAAGCCGGGGCGGCCCAGCGCGGTGCGGGCGGTGTCCTCGTCGTGCTCGGCCGGGTGGGTCAGGGGCTGCTGGGACTCGTACGCGTTCCAGGTGCGGTGGGACAGGTACCAGAGCAGGCCCGTCAGCGCGGTGGGCAGCAGGGCGGCGACGGCGAGGCGGCGGCCGGGGCGGCTCCACCAGCCGCCGTCGGAGACGGTCGGGGACAGGAAGCCCAGCCAGGAGTGCCGGTCGGCGCACGCGCGCGTGCCCGCGCACTGCCAGGCGGTCAGGTCGAGGGCGACCTCGCAGACCGCCGCGACCAGCAGCACCGTCAAGGTCAGGGCGGCGAGTCGCACCAGCAGTCCGTACAGACGGACCGTGCGGGTACGGCCGCGGGCGCTGGGGCGCATCCAGTGGGCGAGGTTGACCACCATGAACGGCAGCAGCAACAGCCACAGCGCGCGGGAGGAGTTGCCGGAGGTCAGATTGCACCAGACGTACGCCTCGGGCACCGGCTCCGCACGGCGTCCCTCCGGTCGTCCGGTGTCGGCGTCGACGTCCTCGGCGCGCCGGAACACGGCCGCCGTGTCGTCGCCGGTGATCCGCACGGTCCGCGGATCGTCGAGCATCTTCTCGGGCGTCGTCCCGCCCACCCCGTGGACCAGCAGCTCCAGGGCGGAGCCGGTCGTCGAGGCACGTTCCTGAGCACGTTCCACTGTTTCGCACTTCCCCCGTGACGCGCCGTCGGCATGTGTCGTGCGGGCTCAAGGATCTCCGCCGGGACGGGCTCGTACACCCCTCGTCACGGAATCTCCCCGATCCGTGTGACACACGGGGAGGACGGTGGGGTGGAGGTGGCATGCGCGCGTCGTGACAGTCGGTGCCGCGGCCCGTACCGTCACGTGCGAGGATGGGACGCCCGCGGGCTGGTGGGAGCCGGTGCGCCGGGCGTGTCGGACGGATTGCGGCGAAAGGACCGGAGCGTACGTGAGTGAGAATCAGAACCTCCTCGCGGAGCAGCGGCGCGCCCTCATCCTGGACGAGGTGCGGCGACGCGGCGGCGTCCGGGTCAATGAGCTGACGCGCAAGCTCGGCGTGTCGGACATGACGGTGCGCCGCGATCTCGACGCGCTGGCCCGGCAGGGTGTGCTGGAGAAGGTGCACGGCGGTGCGGTGCCGGTGGTCGAGGCGAGCACCCACGAGCCGGGCTTCGAGGCCAAGTCGGGCCTGGAGCTGACGGCCAAGGAGGACATCGCGCGCGCGGCGGCCGAACTGGTCGCGCCGGGCAGCGCGATCGCCCTGTCGGGCGGTACGACGACGTATGCGCTGGCCCAGCATCTGCTGGACGTGCCGGATCTGACGGTCGTCACCAACTCGGTGCGGGTGGCCGACGTGTTCCACGCGGCACAGCGCACCTCCGGTCCGCGGCAGGGCGCGGCGACGGTCGTGCTCACCGGCGGTGTGCGCACCCCGTCCGACTCGCTGGTGGGCCCGGTCGCCGACCAGGCCATCGCGGCGCTCCACTTCGACGTGCTCTTCCTCGGTGTCCACGGCATATCGGTCGAGGCCGGCCTGTCCACGCCGAACCTCGCGGAGGCCGAGACCAACCGCCGTCTCGTGCAGTCGGCGCGCCGGGTCGTGGTGGTCGCCGACCACACCAAGTGGGGCACGGTGGGCCTGAGTTCGTTCGCGGCGCTGGAGCAGGTCGACACACTGGTGACGGACGAGGGACTGCCGACGGCGGCGCGCGAGGAGGTCGCCGAGCATCTGCGGCGGCTGGTGGTGGCCGGAGAGGCCTGATCCGGTACAGACAGTTGATGGTGCGTCAGCTACGGTGACACCCTCCGTCCGCCACGAGGAGGGTGTCGGCCATGGCGCACCGACTGCGCGCGGTGGGGCTCGAGTTCGCCGAGTCCGCACCCGTACGGCTGGTCTTCGCACGGGAGATGTCCGCCCCGCCCGAGAAGGTCTTCCACGCGCTCGCCGATGACGTGCCGGGCTGGACGGAGTGGTTCGCCGCGGTGACCCTGGCCCGGCCCACCGGTGACGGCACCACCCGCGAGATACACCTCAGGGGCGGCGGCCGCTTCCAGGAGACGATCATCGCGGCGAAGGAGCCGGAGGTGTACGCCTACTGCGTGGACGTCGCCAACGTGCCCGGCGTCCGGGCCCTCGTCGAGGAGTGGCGGCTCACCCCCGCGGGGGCGGGCACCCGGGTGCGCTGGACGTTCGCCACGGACGGCACGGCCGCGTTCCGCGCTGTCATGAGGCTCGCCGCTCCGGGACTGGGGCGGGCGTTCAGGGATGCGGCCGGCGCGCTCGACCGGCGACTGGCCTCCTGACGCCGGGGCCGGGTGCCGCGCCGTTGTGGCTGGTCGCGCCCACGCGGCGGAGCCGCACATCGATACAGCCCCGCGCCCCTCAGGGGCGCTGCCGGGCCCGCGTCGACTTCGCCCTCCTGCTCAGCTCGGCCAGGTCCCCGTCTCCAGGAACGCATCGATCGCCGCCGTGTAGGGCGCGATGTCCAGGCCCTGTTCGGCCAGCCACGTGTCCGAGTAGTACTTGTCGAGGTAGCGGTCGCCCGGGTCGCACAGCAGTGTCACCACGCTGCCCTGCCGCCCCTCGGCCACCATCTCGGCGACGATCTTCAGCGCGCTCCACAGCCCGGTCCCGGTCGAACCGCCCGCCTTGCGGCCGATCGCCTTCTCCAGCGCGCGGACGGCGGCGACGCTGGCCGCGTCCGGCACCTTCATCATCCGGTCGACGGCGCCGGGCACGAAGCTCGGCTCCATGCGCGGCCGGCCGATGCCCTCGATACGGGAGCCGCAGTCACAGGTGACGTCCGGATCGCCGGTGGTCCAGCCCTCGAAGAAACAGGAGTTCTCCGGGTCGGCGACACAGATGCGGGTGTCCCGCTGCGTGTAGTGGACGTACCGGGCGAAGGTCGCCGAGGTGCCGCCGGTGCCGGCCGTGGCGACGATCCACGCGGGCTCCGGGAACCGCTCCAGCTCCAGCTGACGGAAGACGGATTCGGCGATGTTGTTGTTGCCGCGCCAGTCCGTGGCCCGTTCCGCGTAGGTGAACTGGTCCATGTAGTGGCCGCCGGTGTCGACCGCGAGGCGGGCCGACTCCTCGTACATCTTGCGCGAGTCGTCCACGAAGTGGCACTGCCCGCCGTGGAACTCGATCAGGCGGATCTTCTCGGCGCTCGTCGTGCGCGGCATGACGGCGATGAAGGGCACCCCGATCAGCCCGGCGAAGTAGGCCTCGGAGACCGCCGTCGAGCCGCTGGACGCCTCGATCACCGGCCGGTCCGGCCGGATCCAGCCATTGCACAGACCGTAGAGGAACAGCGAGCGGGCCAGTCGGTGCTTGAGGCTGCCGGTCGGGTGGGTCGACTCGTCCTTCAGGTACAGGTCGATGCCCCACCGCTCGGGCAGCGGGAAGCGCAGGAGATGGGTGTCGGCCGAGCGGTTGGCGTCGGCCTGGACCTTGCGGACGGCCTCTTTCAGCCAGCCGCGGTAGGTCGCGTCGCTGCGGTCGACGTCGAGGGTGTCGAGGGTCTCGCCCGTCCGGGACTGCTGGGGAGTGCTCACAGCGGGGCTCCTAAGGGGGTGGCATCGACGGCGGACCGCGCTGTCGACGCACCGATCATAAACAGCTTCCGCACGCTTCTCACCTGCATAAACACTCCTTTGAGGACCCCAAAGACCACCCTGTAGGGCGCGCATCGCAAGGGCCCTGGGGGCGCATTCGGGCGAGTGCTCCGGGCGCTCGGCGCGAGCCCGTCATGCGCACTGGTGCTCGACGCCTGGTGCGGGCAGACTTCACCGGACGGGACGCAGGTCCCCACGGGGGCGCACACTGGATCATGCAGACAGCCGGTTCTCGACCCGCGCGGGATCAGGAGCCGGACCGACGAGGGCGCACTAGGGGGCGGGGAGGCATGGCGGAACCTGAGTTCAAGGCCACGGGCGTGCGGATCGGGAAGCGGCTGCGCTCCCTCACCCGGGCCGGTCAGGTCCGGATCAGCGACGGCAGACTGGAACTGCTCACCAGCTACGGCAGCGAGATCGACAGCGCGCCGGTGCAGGCGGTGCGGGCCTCCAAGCCCTGGTTCGCCGCCGACGACCGAGCGCTCGCCGACCTCAACGGCAAGCGGTACCTGCTGACACTCGGCGACCACGACCCCGCCCCGGGCGAGCCGGGGCCACCGGCGGCGCGACGGTTCATCGAGGCGGTGCGGAAGGCTGCGGGACGCAACAGGTGAGGCACCGCGAGTTGCGGCACCTCACCCCTTGAGCCACGCTGTTCTCACGTCACTCTGGGTTTACCGGCGATAACGCTGCGAACCAGCCCGCCGGGCATGGCAGCAGGCGGCCGTCTCACCAGGCGCCTTGCTGGATCGATCCGAACTCCGTGTTCTTCCGGACCTCTTCAGTCGGGGAGTCGCAGCCGTGATCAGTCACCCAAGCAGGCACTGCACGGTGGAGCTGCAAGCCCTGCCGTCGCGGATCGGCCAGGTCCGCAGAATCGTCTCTGCGCAGTTGCGCTACTGGCATCTGGACCCCCTCATAGACCGGGCGGCGCTCGGTGTGACGGAGTTGCTCACGAACGTCCACCGGCACGCCCAGCCCGACAAGATGTGCACCGTGGAGATCGAGCTGCTGCTCGACCGGCTCACGGTCTCGGTGCACGACCACGACCCGCGTCTGCCGGCCGTGGACACCATGACGGACGACGACTCGCTCGCCACGTGTGGACGTGGCCTCGCGATGGTGGCCGCCGTCAGTGAGAGCTGGGGGGTGCGCGCGGAGGGCGACGAGGGAAAGGTCGTCTGGTTCGCGCTGTCCGCGCCCGCCGTCGTGGGCGCCGGCATGTCGCGGCCGTCGCGGCGCGCGGGCGGGGAGAAGAGCGGGCGGGTGTTCGCCGAGATCGAACACACCGTCGACGGCCGCAGGGCCGAACATGCTCCCGCCCGGTCGGCCGTTGCCGGCTGACCGGGCGGTGACAGACCCTGCCACCCTCGGAACGCCGGCTGAAGCCGGTGCTCGCGTTGGCGCCGGCGTGGGCGTCGGACCGCCGTGCACACGTCCGCCGTAGCCGGGGCGCCCGGCGTCAGCACTCGATGACGTTGACGGCGAGGCCGCCGCGGGCGGTCTCCTTGTACTTGATCTTCATGTCGGCGCCGGTCTCCTTCATCGTCTTGATGACCTTGTCGAGGGAGACGTGGTGCCGTCCGTCGCCGCGCAGCGCCATCCGCGCGGCGGTCACGGCCTTCACCGCGGCCATGCCGTTGCGTTCGATGCACGGGATCTGGACCAGGCCGCCGACCGGGTCGCAGGTCAGCCCGAGGTTGTGCTCCATGCCGATCTCGGCGGCGTTCTCGACCTGCTCCGGGGAGCCGCCGAGCACTTCGGCGAGACCGCCCGCGGCCATCGAGCAGGCCGAGCCGACCTCGCCCTGGCAGCCGACCTCGGCGCCGGAGAGGGAGGCGTTCTCCTTGAAGAGCATGCCGATCGCGCCGGCGGCGAGCAGGAAGCGGACGATGCCGTCCTCGTCCCCTCCCGGCACGAAGTTGATGAAGTAGCGCAGAACGGCCGGGATGATGCCCGCGGCTCCGTTGGTGGGCGCGGTGACGACCCTGCCGCCCGCCGCGTTCTCCTCGTTGACGGCCATCGCGTAGAGCGTCACCCACTCCATCGCGCGGGCCGACGGGTCGCCCTCGCCGCGCAGTTGGCGGGCGGCCGCGGCGGCCCGGCGCCGTACCTTCAGACCGCCGGGCAGGATGCCCTCGCGCCCCAGCCCGCGGGCGACACAGGCCTCCATGACCCGCCAGATCTCCAGCAGCCCCGCACGGATCTCGTCCTCCGTGCGCCAGGCCTTCTCGTTCTCCAGCATCAGGGCGGAGATCGACAGGCCCGTTTCCTTCGTCAGGCGCAGCAGTTCGTCGCCGGTGCGGAAGGGGTACGTCAGGGCGGTGTCGTCGACCTTGATGCGGTCCGCGCCGATCGCGTCCTCGTCGACGACGAACCCGCCGCCCACCGAGTAGTACGTCTTCTCCAGCAGCGGCACCCCGTCGCCGTCGTACGCGAAGAGGATCATGCCGTTGGCGTGGTACGGCAGCGATCGCCGCCGGTGCAGGACCAGGTGGGCCGAGGCGTCGAAGTCGATCTCGTGGGCCGGCCCGATCTCCGCGCCGAGCAGCCGGATGCGGCCGGTGCCGCGGATGCGTTCGACGTCCGCGTCGGCCTGGACGACGTCGACCGTGTGGGGCTCGTTGCCCTCCAGGCCGAGCAGCACCGCCTTGGGCGTGCCGTGGCCGTGGCCGGTGGCGCCGAGGGAGCCGAAGAGCTCCGCGCGGACCGCCACGGTCTGGGCGAGCAGGCCGTCCGTCTTCAGCCGGGCGGCGAACAGCGCGGCGGCGCGCATGGGTCCGACGGTGTGCGAACTGGACGGTCCGATGCCTATGGAGAACAGGTCGAAGACGCTGATTGCCACGCCATGCTCCGTGGGACGGGAGGGACGCGCCGACGGGTCACGCGGGCACGCCCCTGAGGGAGGGTGACGGTTACAGGGCGGGGTACAGCGGGTGCTTGTCGGCCAGGGCCTTGACCCGGGTCTTCAGTGCCTCGGCGTCGTAGGACGGCTTCAGGGCCGCCGCGATGACGTCCGCAACCTCGGCGAAGTCCTCGGCCGTGAAGCCGCGGGTGGCCAGCGCCGGGGTGCCGATGCGCAGGCCCGACGTCACCATGGGCGGGCGCGGGTCGTTGGGGACGGCGTTGCGGTTGACCGTGATGCCGACCTCGTGGAGACGGTCCTCGGCCTGCTGCCCGTCCAGCTCGGACTCGCGCAGGTCCACCAGGATCAGGTGCACGTCCGTGCCACCGGAGAGCACGTTGACCCCGGCCTCGCGGGCGTCCGCAGCGGTCAGACGCTCGGCGAGGATGCGCGCTCCCTCCACCGTACGCCGCTGGCGCTCCTTGAACTCCTCGCTCGCGGCGACCTTGAAGGACACCGCCTTCGCCGCGATCACGTGCTCCAGGGGGCCGCCCTGGAAGCCCGGGAACACGGACGAGTTCAGCTTCTTCGCGAAGTCCTTCTTCGCCAGGATGATGCCGCCGCGCGGGCCGCCCAGGGTCTTGTGGGTGGTGGAGGTGACCACGTCCGCATGCTCGACCGGGTTGGGGTGCAGCCCGGCCGCGACCAGACCGGCGAAGTGCGCCATGTCGACCCACAGGTACGCCTCGACCTCGTCGGCGATCCGGCGGAACTCGGCGAAGTCCAGCTGCCGCGGGTACGCCGACCAGCCGGCGATGATCACCTTCGGGCGGTGCTCCTTGGCCAGGCGCTCCACCTCGGCCATGTCGACCAGACCGGCGTCGTCGACGTGGTAGGCGACCACGTTGAACTGCTTGCCGGAGAAGTTCAGGCGCATGCCGTGGGTGAGGTGGCCGCCGTGCGCCAGGTCCAGGCCCAGGATCGTGTCGCCGGGGGAGGCCAGCGCGAACAGGGCGGCCTGGTTGGCGGAGGCGCCGGAGTGGGGCTGGACGTTGGCGTACTCGGCGCCGAACAGCTCCTTGATCCGGTCGATGGCGATCTGTTCGGCCACGTCGACGTGCTCGCAGCCGCCGTAGTAGCGCCGGCCCGGGTAGCCCTCGGCGTACTTGTTGGTCAGGACCGAGCCCTGCGCCTCCATGACCGCGAGCGGAGCGAAGTTCTCCGACGCGATCATCTCGAGGGTGGACTGCTGCCGGACCAGCTCGGCGTCGACCGCCGCGGCGATCTCCGGGTCGAGCTCATGCAGGGGCGTGTTGAACAGGGTCATCGACGGTCTCCTGCTGCTCATGCGGATTCCTGATCGGTGTCGTCTCGTATAACACAACCTCGATCGCTATACGCAACATGGTTTCTGTGCGGCACAGGGGTTGTCAAGGGAACGGTCGTGCTCTATTCCTGTTGGTCGCGGCAACGGCCCACGCCAGACCTGGTCACTCGCGTAGAGTTGCGTCATGAGCAACGCACACGCGGATAGCGAAACAACGGCTCCGGCGTCGGCCGGCGTGCAGTCCGTCGACCGTGCCGTCAGCGTCCTGGAGATCCTGGCCCAGCGCGGCGAGGCGGGGGTCAGTGAGGTTGCCGCCGAGATCGACGTCCACAAGTCGACCGCCTTCCGGCTGCTCGGCGCCCTGGAGGCGCGCGGGCTGGTGGAGCAGAGCGGTGATCGGGGCAAGTACCGGCTGGGCTTCGGGATCGTACGGCTGGCCGGTGCGGTCACAGGGCGGCTCGATGTCACTCAGCAGGGCCGGCAGGTGTGCGAGCGGCTCAGTGCGGACATCGGCGAGACCGTGAACATCGCCGTCCTGCAGGAGCACTTCGCGGTCAACCTCCATCAGGTACGCGGTCCCGGCGCCGTCGGCACCCACAACTGGGTCGGCCAGCTCACCCCGTTGCACGCCACGTCGAGCGGCAAGGTCCTGCTGGCCCACCTGTCCGAGAAGGTGCGCGACGACGTGCTGGCGGCGTCCGGCATGAAGAGGCTGACGCCGCACACGCTGACGTCCAGGGCGGAGCTGGACAAGGACCTCGCCCAGGCGCGCGAGCGTGGATACGCCGTGACGCTGGAGGAGTTGGAGATCGGGCTGCACGCCGTCGCGGCCCCGATCCGGGGCCGGGACGGCGAGGTCGTGGCCGCCCTCAGCGCCTCGGGACCGGCGTACCGCTTCACCGAGGAACGCATTCACGAACGGGCACCGCTGCTCCTGACAGGCGCCCGGGAGATCAGCCATCGGATGGGCCATCTGGGCTGAGCCCACGAGATCAGCCGTCGGACGGGCGACTCATGTGAGGCGCCCGTGATCCCGGGACGGCTGAGCGCGTGGCAGGCGCCTCCTCCTCGACCGAGCAGCAGCTCAGACGTATTCGGTCGCCGCGTCGAGCAGCCAGTCCGCCAGGTAGCCGGCGAACGACGAGCGGACCAGGACCCAGAATCCGGCCCGGGGTTCGTCCCGGGCTACCAGGACCACCTGCGTTCGCCCGAGGGTGGTCTGGGCGCAGCGGCCTGGGCCGAAGGCCCGTGGATGCAGGTCCAGGGCGCAGCCGTGGGCCAGCAGGTCGACGGCGCGGGGGCCGCTGACCAGGAGTGTGGTGCGCTGCGCCGAGACGTCGGTGACGGAGACCGGTTCGGCGCCCGCAGCCTCCCGGATCCGGGTCTCCAGGTCACGTTCGCTGCCCGGCTGCCCGACCAGCAGCCATTCGTCCGGGCCGAGCCACAGCGCCCTCAACGCCCCCGCGCGCACCACGGTGTTGGGTTGCAGGGGCAGCTGAAGGCCCAGTGCCAGCCCGATGGCCTCCGCTGCCGGGCCCTTGGCGTCGAAGCGCACGTTCAGCTGGGTCAGGAAGGGGAGTTCGGCCAGCCGGACGGCGCCGCCGGAGCCGCGGGTGGCGGCTGCCAGACGGCCGGTGGCGTGGGCCAGGGGGCTGATGAGTGCGGTGTCAGCCATCGCGGCGGGCTCCCTCGGGGTCGTAGAGGACGGGGCTTGCGACGGTCACCGGGACCAGCTGGTCGCCGACGGGGGCGTAGAGCCGCTCGCCGATGCGGTCCCGGCCGCCCTTGATCAGGGCGAGCGCGAAGGTCCGGCCGAGGGCGGCACTGCGGTAGCTGGAGGTGACGTGGCCGAGCATCGGCACGGGCGGGGCGGGCAGGACACCGTCGGCGACCAGGTGGGTGCCTTCGGGGAGGAACGCCGCCGGGTCTTCGGGGAGCAGGCCGACCAGGTGCTTGCGGTCGGGGCGGACGGTGTCGGCGCGGGCGAAGGAGCGTTTGCCGATGAAGTCGGGCTTCTTCTTGGAGACCGCCCAGCTCATGCCGAGGTCGTGCGGGGTGACGGTGCCGTCGGTGTCCTGGCCGATGATCGGGTAGCCCTTCTCGGCACGCAGGACGTGCATGGTCTCGGTGCCGTACGGGGTGATGCCGTACGGGGCACCGGCCTCGTACAGCGCCTCCCAGAGGGCGCGCGCCCGCCACGGCGACACGTTGATCTCGTAGGCGAGTTCACCGGAGAAACTGATCCGGCAGACGCGGGCCTCGATGCCGGCGACCGTCGTCTCGCGCCAGGCCATGAAGGGGAAGTCCTCGTTGGCCACGGCCAGTCGGGGTGCCAGGGCGCCGAGCACCTCGCGGGACTTCGGGCCGACCAGGGCGACGGTCGCCCATTGTTCGGTGACCGAGGTGCAGTGGACCTTCAGCTCCGGCCACTCCGTCTGGAGCCATTCCTCCATCCAGTCCAGTACGGTCGCGGCGTTGCCGGTCGTCGTGGTGACCAGGAAGCGGTCCTGGGCGACGCGGATGACGGTGCCGTCGTCGAAGACCATGCCGTCCGGGCGGCACATGACGCCGTAGCGGATCATGCCGACCTTCAGGGTGCTCATCATGTTGGTGTAGAGCAGGTCCAGGAAGACGCCGGCGTCCGGGCCCTGGACGTCGATCTTGCCGAGGGTGGAGGCGTCCATGAAGCCCACGCCCTCGCGGGTCGCGGCGCACTCGCGCAGGACGGCCGCCTCCATGTCCTCGCCGTCCTGGGGGTAGTACCAAGGGCGCTTCCACTGGCCGACGTTCTCGAACAGGGCGCCGTGCTCGACATGCCACGCGTGGAGGGCGGTCGTGCGGACCGGGTCGCTCAGGACGCCCCGGTCGCGGCCCGCCAGGGCGGCGAAGGAGACCGGGGTGTACGGCGGGCGGAAGGTCGTCGTGCCGAGGGTCGAGATGTCCACGCCGAGCAGTTCGGCGACGACGCCACTGGCCAGGACGCCGGAGGTCTTGCCCTGGTCGTTGGCGGTGCCGGCCGTGGTGTAGCGCTTGGTGTGCTCCACCGAGCGCATGCCGGCACCGGTCGCGCGGGTCAGGTCGGCGACGGTGACGTCACGTTGGAGGTCGACGAACCGTGAGGCGTCCGCGTCCGAGGGACCCGGGACCACGTACACGTGCAGGGGCGGGGTGGGCGACGGCTGGGGGGCCACGGCCGGGAGGCGGGGGGCCTCCGCGGTGTAGCCCTCGGCCTCGATCGCTCGGGTGCCCGCGGCGGCGCCCTGGGCCAGGGCTCCGGCGAGGTCGAACACTCCGCTCGCGGCGCCCGCCACCTCGACCGCCTGGCGGCCGGAGTCCGGGACGAAGGAGCCGAGTTCCTCGTCATGGCGGAGCTTGCCGCCGGACTGGCTGAACAGGTGGGCGACGGGGTTCCAGCCGCCGGAGACCAGGAGGAGGTCGACGGCGAACTGTTGCCGGCCCACGGACTCGCCGTACGGGGCGACGGTGACGGAGGTGATGCGCGGGTCGCCCTCCGTGCCGACGACGGCATGGGCGGGGAGAATCTCGATGCCGGCCTCGCGGGCGCGGTCGGCCCACTCCCCCGGCGCCGGACGGGTGTCGACGATCGCGGTGACCTCGACGCCGGACGCCTTGATGTCCAACGCCGCCGCGTAGGCGCTGTCGTTGGCGGTGAAGACGACCGCGCGACGGCCCGGCAGGGCGCCGTGGCGGTTGATGTGCGTACGGGCGGAGGAGGCCAGCATCACTCCGGGGCGGTCGTTGTCCGGGAAGGCGAGGGAGCGTTCGTGGGCGCCGGTGGCGAGGACGACCCTGCGGGCGCGGATGCGCCAGACGCGTTCGCGGGAGGTCTTCTCGGGGGCGGCGGCGCCGAGGTGGTTGGTGCGGCGTTCGACGGCGAGGAGGTGGTTGTCGTCGTAGTAGCCGAAGACGGTGGTGCGGGACAGGACGCGGACCTCGGGGGCGGTGGCGAGGTGGGCGGTGGTCTCCCTCACCCAGTCGAGGTGTTCGGCGGTGCCGAGGAGGCTGCCGCCGGGTTCCGGCTGGTCGTCGGCGAGGATGACGCGGGCGCCGCTGCGGGCGGCTGCGGCGGCTGCGGCGAGGCCGGCCGGGCCCGCGCCCACGACCAGCAGGTCGCAGTGGGCGTGTACGGCGTCGTAGCGGGCGGGGTCGGGGGTGGTGGCGAGGCGGCCCTGGCCGGGGAGGCTCGTCGCGACGAGACCGTCGTAGAGCTCGACCGTCGTCGCGGGCAGCATGGGCTCGGGGAAGGGTTCCTCGATCTGGATGACCGCGTTGGGTTCTTCGACGCCGGCGGAGAAGATGCCTCGGGGGCGGCCGAGTTTGATGCTGGTGCCGGTCTGGATGACGCCGTTGGCGAGGAGGGCGGAGGCGAGGGTGTCGCCCTGATAGCCCTGGTATTGGGTGCCGTCGAAGGTGAAGGTGAGGGGGGTGGTGCGGGTGATTCGGCCTCGGGTGGGGTGGCGGAACGGTTGGGTTTCCTCGCCCCCGCCGCCCCTACCCGTCCCATCCTCCAGGGGCGCTGCCCCTTCGACCCCGCCAGGGGGCTCCGCCCCCTGGACCCCCGTCGGCCCTGAAGGGGCCTCGTCCTCAAACGCCGGACGGGCTGGGATGGCCGGCCTCGGCTGGGAGGTCACCGGCCTCGGTTCAGGGGTCTCCGGGCGTTCCTCGCCCGTTCTGTACACCGTCAGGATCTCGTTCGTCGACGTGTCCCTTATCGCGTTGAACCAGCGGCGGCAGCCCGCCGCGTGGGTCCAGCGTTCCGCGAACGGGCCCTTCGGGTTGTCGCGGAAGAAGAGGTAGCGGGCCCATTCCTCGTCGGTGAGGGACGACGGGGTCTCCGGGTAGGCCACGTGGGCCTGGCCGCCGTAGTGGAACTCGGCCTCGTCGCGGGGCCCGCACCACGGGCAGGGGATCAGCAGCATGTCGTTCGGCTCCCTTGAGGATCCCTTAGTGGGCCACCGCGGCGGCGCCGTGCTCGTCGACGAGCGCGCCGGTGGTGAAACGGTCGAGCGAGAAGGGGGCGTTGAGGGGGTGGGGGGCGTCGTGGGCGATCGTGTGGGCGTAGACCCAGCCCACCCCGGGCGTCGCCTTGAAACCGCCCGTTCCCCAGCCGCAGTTGAGGTAGAGGTTGTCCACCGGGCTGAGGCCGACTATCGGTGAGGCGTCGGGGCTCACGTCCACGATGCCGCCCCAGGTGCGCAGGACGTGGGCGCGGGCGAAGACCGGGAAGAGCTCCAGGGCCGCCGCCATCTGTTCCTCGATGATGTGGAAGGCGCCGCGCTGGGTGTAGGAGTTGTACGCGTCGATGCCCGCGCCCATCACCAACTCGCCCTTGTGGGCCTGGGACACGTACACGTGGACCGCGTTGGACATGACCACCGTGGGGTGGACGGGTTCCAGGAGCTCCGAGACCAGTGCTTGCAACGGGTGGCTCTGGAGCGGGAGTTCTATGCCTGCCATGGCCGCCAGGACGGACGTGTGGCCCGCTGAGCACAGGGCCACCTTGCCCGCCGCTATCGGGCCCAGGTTCGTCTGGACTCCGACGACCCGGTTACCGACCACCTCCAGGCCCGTGACCTCGCAGTTCTGGATGATGTCGATGCCCGCCGCGTCCGCCGAGCGGGCCAGGCCCCAGGCGACGTGGTCGTGCTTCGCGATGCCCGCGCGGGGCTGGTACGTCGCGCCCAGGACCGGGTAGCGCACGTCCGGCGAGGTGTTGACGATCGGGCAGACCTCGCGCACACCGTCCGCGTCCAGCCACTCCGCGTCCACGCCGTTCAGGCGGTTCGCCTCCACGCGGCGCACGCTGTCGCGGACGTCCTGGAGGCTGTGGGCGAGGTTCAGCACACCGCGCTGGGAGAAGAGGATCGGGTAGTCGAGCTCGTCCGCCAGGCCCTCCCAGAGCTTGAGCGCGTGCTCGTAGATGCCCGCGCTCTCGTCCCACAGGTAGTTGGAGCGGATGATCGTGGTGTTGCGGGCCATGTTGCCGCCCGCGAGCCAGCCCTTCTCCAGGACGGCCACGTTGGTGATGCCGTGGTTCCTGGCGAGGTAGTGGGCGGTCGCGAGACCGTGGCCGCCGCCGCCGACGATGACGACGTCGTACGACCGCTTGGGCTCGGGTGTGCGCCAGAGCCAGTCGGGGTGTTCCGGCAGCTCGGCGCCGGGAGTTCGGGGGCTCATACGGTGTTCGCGTTCCTCTCGGCGGCCTCGACGACGTTGGCGAGCAACATCGCGCGGGTCATGGGGCCCACTCCGCCCGGCATCGGCGCCAGCCGGCCGGCGACCCGGGCGGCGTCCGGGTGGATGTCGCCGACCAGGCCCTGGTCGGTGCGGGTGATGCCGACATCCAGGACGGTCGCGCCCGGGCGGAGCATGTCGGGGGTGATCAGGGCGGGTGAGCCGGCGGCGGCGATGACGATGTCGGCCTCGCGGACGTGCCAGGCCAGACCCTTGGTGCCGGTGTGGCAGAGGGTGACCGTGGCGTTCTCGGAGCGGCGGGTGAGCAGCAGGCCGATGGGGCGGCCGACCGTGATGCCGCGGCCGATCACGCAGACGCGGGCGCCGGCGAGGGGGACGTCGTGGCGGCGGAGCAACTCGACGATGCCTCGCGGGGTGCACGGCAGCGGGGCGTCGACGCCCAGGACCAGACGGCCGAGGTTGACGGGGTGCAGGCCGTCGGCGTCCTTCGCCGGGTCCATGCGTTCCAGTACGGCGTTGGCGTCCAGCTGCTTCGGGAGCGGGAGTTGGACGATGTAGCCGGTGCAGGCCGGGTCGGCGTTGAGATCGTCGATGACCTCCTCGACCTGCTGCTGGGTGGCGTCGGCCGGAAGGTCCCGGCGGATGGACGCGATGCCGACCTGGGCGCAGTCGCGGTGTTTCCCGCCGACGTAGGCGTGGCTGCCGGGGTCGTCGCCGACCAGGACGGTGCCGAGGCCCGGCGGGCGGCCGGTGAGGGCGGTCAACTTGGCGACACGCTCGGTGAGTTCGCGGCGGATGGCGGCGGCGGTCGCCTTGCCGTCGAGGAGCTGGGCGGTCATCGTCTCCCCCCGGTCAGCCGCGCAGGCGGGACATGGTCGGGTCGAACAGGGGCTCCTCGGCGACGGCCGCCTCCACGCGCTGGTCGAAGTAGCCGATGTGCAGGGCCGTGCCGGGGGTGGTCAGTTCCGTCGGGAGCCAGGCGTAGGCGATGCCCTTGCCGATCGTGTAGCCGTAGGCGGCGCTGGTGACGTAGCCGACGGCGCGGTCGCCGTCGTAGACCGGCTCCTTGCCCAGGACGACCGCGTGCGGGTCGGCGATGGTGAGGCAGGTGAGCTTGCGCCGTACGTCGGTCTTGCGGCGTTCCAGGGCGGCCTTGCCGATGAAGTCGCCCTTGTCGAGCTTGACGGCGAAGCCGACGCCGGCCTCGTAGGGGTCGTGCTCGTAGGTCATGTCGGTGCCGAAGGAGCGGTAACCCTTCTCCAGGCGGAGGCTGTTGAAGGCGCCGCGGCCGGCGATGACGCCGCCGAGCGGCTCGGCCGCCTGCCACAGGGTGTCCCAGAGCTTCTGGCCCTGGTCGGCGGTGGTGTACAGCTCCCAGCCGAGTTCGCCGACGTAGGACAGGCGCATGGCCGTGACCGGGACGCTGCCGATGTAGGCGCGCTTGGCGCGGAAGTACTTCAGGCCGTCGTTGCTGAAGTCCTCGTCCGTCAGGGGCTGGAGGACCTTGCGGGCGAGCGGGCCCCACAGGCCGATGCAGCAGGTGCCGGGCGTGATGTCGCGGACCTGGACGGTGCCGTCGGCCGGGAGGTGGCGGGTGAACCAGTCGAGGTCGAGGTTGCCGTTGGCGCCGACCTGGAAGAGGTCGCGGGCCAGGCGGGCGACGGTGATGTCGCTGCGGATGCCGCCGTCGTGGTCGAGGAGCAGGGTGTACGTCACCGAGCCGACGGACTTGGCGACCTTGCCGGTGCACAGGCGCTCCAGGAGGTCGGCGGCGCCGGGGCCGCTCACCTCCAGGCGCTTGAGGGCCGTCATGTCGTACATCGCGACGGTCTCTCGGGTGGCCTGCGCCTCGGCGCCGACGACGGGCGACCAGAACCGGGCGGCCCAGTCGTTGGGGGTGGGAATGGTGCGGCCCTCGACCAGCGGGGCGTTGGCCTCGTACCACTGCGGGCGCTCCCAGCCGTTGGCCTCCAGGAAGAAGGCGCCGTGCTCCTGCTGGCGGGCGTGGAAGGGGCTGGTGCGGATCGGGCGCGGGTCCCCGGACGGCTGGAGGGGGTGGAGGATGTCGTAGACCTCCTCGAAGTTCCGGCAGTCGCGGGCGAGGACGTACTCCGGGGAGAGCTGGTGCGGCTCGAAGCGGTTGACGTCGCACTCGTGCAGGTCGAAGGACGAGCAGTGGCCGTCGACCAGCCATTCGGCCATGGCCCGGCCGACGCCCGCGGAGTGGGTGACCCAGACGGCCTCGGCCACCCAGAAGCCCTTGACGTCCGGGGACTCGCCGAGGAGCGGGAAGTTGTCGGTGGTGAAGGAGAACAGGCCGTTGATGCCTTCCTCGATCTTCGCCTCGCGGGTGGAGGGGAGCAGGGACTGGGTCTCGGCCCAGGCCGGCTCGAAGTCCTCCTCGGTGAACTTCAGGACCGAGGGCATCTCGGCGTCGTCGTCGAAGGCGCGGATGTCGTCGGCGGAGACGGGCATGGGGCGGTGGCCGTAGTAGCCGATGCCTATGGCGTCGTAGCGGTCGCGGTAGTAGAGGTCGGCGTCCTGGTGGCGCAGGATCGGGCGGACCGCTTCCTCGGTCTGGCCGGCGAGCGCGGGGACCGGGCCGGTCCAGGCGAGCTGGTGGGCCAGCGGAGTCAGCGGGAGGTTCATCCCGGCCATGCGGGCGATCTTCGGGCCCCAGATGCCGGCGCAGCACACCACGATGTCGGCCGGGATCTCGCCCTGGTCGGTCAGGACGCCGGTGACCTCACCGTCGGTCTTGAGGATGTCGAGGACCTCGTGGCGGGCGAGGAAGCGCACGCCGCGCTCGGTCGCGCGGCGGATCTGCGCCTCGACGGCGAGGACGGCCTTCGCGAGGCCGTCGGTCGGGACCAGCAGGCCGCCGAGGACCTTGTCGCGGTCCACCAGCGGGTGCCGCTCGACGCACTCGTCGGCGGTCAGCAGGCGGGCCTCGATGCCCCAGGCGGTGATCCAGCCGAGCCGGCGGTGCAGTTCCGCGAGGCGCTCCGGGGTGGTCGCCACCTCCAGACCGCCGACCTGGAGGAAGCAGGGCTTGCCGTCGACGTCGAGGGAGCAGAACTTCTCGACGGTGTAGCGGGCCAGTTCGGTCATGGTCTTGGAGGAGTTCGTCTGGAAGACCAGGCCCGGGGCGTGTGACGAGGAGCCCCCGGTGGCGGGCAGCGGGCCCTGGTCGACCACGGTCACTTCGGTCCAGCCGCGCGCGGAGATCTCGTCCGCGAGTGCCGCTCCCACGACACCCGCTCCGATGATCACCACTCGGGGTCCCGCCATCGCCGCACCTCCGCTTGAGTTGCTTTTGACGCAACGTGATTCAGGTTGCGCAACTCAATGTGCCTGCCGTGCAGGTGGGTGTCAAGAGGTCCGGTGACGTCGGGGAACGGCCGGGAAACGGGAACGCCCGGTGGGCGGCGCGCAGGGGGTGCGCGCCGCCCACCGGGCGTGTTCGACCGGGGTGTGACCTGCGGGTCACTTGATCCAGGCGTCGACCTTCGAGCGGTTGGCCTCGACCCACTTCTTCGCGGCGGCCTCGGGCTTCATCTTGTCCACGGCGATGTACTTGGCGACCGTGTTCTGGTCGTCGTTCGTCCAGGTGAAGTTCTTCACCAGGTCATAGGCGGGGCTCCCGGACTTGGCGAACTTCGCGCTGACGATCTTGTCCAGCTTGTACACGGGGTAGTCGCAGGCGACCTTCTCGGCGTTCGCGTCGCAACCCGACGTGTACGCGGGGAGCTTGACCTTCTTCAGCGGCACCTCGGACATGAACCACTGGGGCTCGTAGAAGTAGCCGATCACCCATTCCTTGTCCTTCTCCGCCTTGCGGAAGGCCTGGATGAGGGCGGTCTCGCTGCCCGCGTACACCACCTTGAAGTCCAGCTTGAGGTTCTTCACCAGCGCCTCGTCGTTGGTGACGTACGACGGGTCGCCGTCGAGGAGCTGGCCCTTGCCGCCGGACTCGGAGGTCTTGAACTTCGCCGCGTACTTGTTGAGGTTCTTGTAGTCGAGGATGTCGGGGTGCGCCTTGGCCAGCCACGGCGGCACGTACCAGCCGATGAGGCCTTCGTTGCCGGTCGCGCCGGCCTCGACGGCGGTCTTCTGGTCGGTGATGTACTTCTTCTTCAGGTCGTCGTGGCCCCAGTTCTCCACGACGGCGTCGACCTCACCGGTGCCGAAGCCCTGCCAGGCGATCTCCTCCTTGAGGTCCTTCTGGTTGACCTTGCAGTGGAGGTCGTTCTCGGCGACGTAGGCGAGGACCGCCGCGTTGGCCTCGTAGCCGACCCAGGGGTTGACCGCGAGGTTGAAGGTGCCGCACTTGCCGGACTCGCCCGAGCCGCCGGCGCTGTCGTCGCCGACCTTCGCCCCGCCGCAGGCGGTCAGGGTGAGGCCGAGTATCGCCATGCCGGCCGCGCCGGCCCGCCAGTGTCTTGCCATGGTGTGGTGCTCCTTAAGCGCCGGCGCGGCGAGCCGCTGCCTGAGTGATCCGGTCGAACATGACTCCGAGAAGGACGATGGCGAGCCCCGCGGCGAGCCCCTTCCCGTACAGCTGGCCCTGCGAGAAACCGGCCACGACGTCGTAGCCGAGGGCGCCCGCCCCCACCAGGCCGCCCACCACGACCATCGACAGCACGTAGATCAGGCCCTGGTTGGTGGCGAGGGTCAGGGCACTGCGGGCCATCGGCAGCTGGACCTTGGTGATGATCTGCCAGGTGTTGCACCCGGCGGCGGTGGCCGCCTCCACGGTGGTGGCGGGCACGTTCCGCACCCCGTCCGCGACGATCTTCATGGCGACCGGCGCGGCGTAGACGACAGCCGCGACGATCGCCGTGAAGCGGGTCGCGCCGAACAGCGCAAGGAACGGCACGAGGTAGACGAAGGGCGGCATGACCTGGGCGGCGTCCAGCGTCGGACGCAGCAGCCGGTCCACGAGTTGGCTGCGTCCCATCCACACCCCGAAGCCGATGCCGAGCACCATGACCAGGACGGTGGCGACGACGGTGGAGGCGAGTGTCGTCATGCTGTCCGACCAGACGCCGGTGCCGACCAGCAGGCCCACGCAGACCGCGGTGGTGATGCCCGCGGTCCGGCCGCCGAGGACGACGCCGAGCGCGACGAGGGCGGCGCCGACGAGCCACCACGGGGAGTCGGTGAGGAGGGTCTGGAACGGGTTGAGCAGACCGTTGGTGATCGCGTCACGGAAGCCGTTGGTGAGGCCCGAGAGGTTGTCCTGCGCCCAGGTGGTGGCGTCGCCGGCGGCGCTCGCGATGTTGCTGCCGAGGCTGCCGTCGCCGGGGAACTCGGCCGCCCACACGTAGGTGTGCGACAGGTAGATCAGTACGGCGGTCACCGCCGCGCCCGCCCCCAGCAGCGGCCGGCGCCAGGCGAGGAACCGGCTGCCGGAACCGCGGGCCGCCTCCTCGCGCGCGCTCGCGGCGGTGGTGACCCGGTCCAGCACGATCGCCAGGACGACGATGGCCAGACCCGCGTTGAAGGCGGTGCCGACGTCGAGCGACTGCAGGGCCTGGACGACGGTCTTGCCGAGGCCGGGCGCGTCGATCAGGGCGGCGATGGTCACCATGGCCAGGGCGGCCATGATCGTCTGGTTGACGCCCATCACCACGGTCCGCTTGGACATCGGCAGCAGGACCTTGATCAGGGACTGCCGTCGGGTGGCGCCGAGCGAGTCGGCCGCCTCGACCGTCGTCTCCGGTACGGAGCGGATGGCGTGGGCGGTGATGCGGATCGTCGGCGGGGCCGCGTAGATCAGGGTGGCGATCGTGGCGGAGGCCGGGCCGATCTGGAAGAACAGCGTCAGCGGGGCCAGGTAGACGAAGGTCGGCATCGTCTGCATGAGGTCCAGGAAGGGCGTCATGATCGCGTTGAACCGGTCGGACAGCCCTGCCCACACGCCGAGCGGGATCGCGAACAGCAGCGCCACGAGGACGGCGGAGGCGGTGAGCGCCAGGGTGTCCATGCTCGCCTGCCACAGGCCCTGGAGCCCGAGGAAGGTGAAGCCGGCCACCGCGAGGAGCGCCACCCGCCAGTTGCCCACGGCCCAGGAGACATAGCCGGCGATGCCGACCACCCCGAGCCAGCCGATCTGCGGGACCGGGCGGTCACCGGTGGGCTGCGAGATCAGGTCCTGGACGAAGGTCACCAGGTTGTCGATGACCAGGCGGATCTCGTTGAAGAAGTACAGGAAGAGCGGGTTGGAGTTGCGGTTCGCGCCGATCGAGTCGTTGACGTCGTTGAACCAGCGGTGCAGGTCGGTCAGGTCGGCCGCGGCCAGCGCGAGGGTCTGCCTGCCGCGCAGCACGACGAAGAGGACCAGCCAGACGACGAAGATCGCCGCCACCACCGTGGACCGGTTGACCTTGCGTTCCCTCTTCGCGGGAGCGGCCGGTTTCCCTACGCTCTCGGTCTTCTCCGGCTTCTCGATCGCGACGGTCATCAGTGGCCGCCTTCCTGCCCGGCGACCACCGCGAGGATCTCCTCGTCGCCGACGATGCCGAGCAGCTTGCCGTTCTCGACGACCTTGACCGGCTTGTCGGCCGCGAGGACCGCGCGGGTGGCCTCCTTGACCACGACGTCCGGACCGAGCTCGGGGCCGTCCAGTGCGTCGCCGTCGGCCGGCGGGCGCATGATCCAGCGCAGGGTGAGGACGTCACCGCGCGGCACGTCCTTCACGAACTCCCGTACGTAGTCGTCCGCGGGGGCGCCGACGAGTTCGTCACCGGTGCCGCACTGGACCATCTTGCCGTCGCGCATGATGAGGATGCGGTCGCCGAGCTTGAGGGCCTCGGAGAGGTCGTGGGTGATGAACACCATGGTCTTGCCGACCTCGTGGTGCAGCCGGATGACCTCGTTCTGCATGTCCCGGCGGATCAGCGGGTCGAGGGCGGAGAACGGTTCGTCGAAGAAGAGCACGTCCGGGTCGCCGGCCAACGCCCGGGCGAGGCCGACGCGTTGCTGCATGCCGCCGGAGAGCTGGGCGGGGTAGGAGTTCTCGTAGCCGGCGAGGCCGACGAGTTCGACGACCTCCTGGGCCCGCTTGGTGCGTTCGGCCCGGCTCATCCCGCGGATCTCCAGTCCGAAGGCCACGTTGTCGACGACGCGGCGGTGGGGCAGCAGTCCGAAGTGCTGGAAGACCATGGAGAACTTGCGGCGGCGCAGGTCGCGCAGGCGGGCCGCGTCGGCCTGGCGGATGTCCTCGCCCTCGAAGACGACCTCGCCCGCGGTGGGTTCGATCAGCCGGGTGAGACATCGCACCAGGGTGGACTTGCCGGAGCCGGACAGGCCCATGACGACGAAGACCTCGCCGGGTGAGACGTCGAAGTGGACGTCACGCACGGCGGCGGTACAGCCGGTGCGGTCCATGAGCTCGCGGCGGGTCAGGCCGCACAGTTCCTCGGAGTCCGGCACCTGGTCGGCCTTCGGTCCGAACACCTTCCACAGCCTGCGCACGGAGATGACCGGGGTCGCGCCCGAGTCCTGAGGGGTGCTGCCCCGCTGCGGCACCTCGGTCTGTGTGGTCACGTTCGACCTTCTTTCGGCGTTCAGCCGCGGAACCAGTGCTGCGGCCGGGGTCGGATGTTCTGCCAGATGTGTTTGGGCTCTCGGTACTCCGCGAGGCCGGTCGGTCCCAGTTCCCGGCCCACGCCCGAATGCCCGAAGCCACCCCATTCCGCTTGCGGCACATAGGGGTGGTAGTCGTTGATCCACACCGTGCCGTGCCGCAGCCGCCGCGCGACCCGCTGGGCCTTCCCGGCGTCCTGCGTCCAGACGGCTCCGGCGAGTCCGTACTCGGTGTCGTTGGCGATGCGTACGGCGTCGTCCTCGTCGGCGAAGCGCTCCACGGTGAGGACCGGGCCGAAGGACTCCTCGTGCACCACCCGCATGTCCTGGCGGCACTCGTCGAGGACGGTCGGCGGGTAGTAGTGACCGTCCGCGAGCGCCGGTTCGGTGGGGCGTGCGCCGCCGCAGCGCAGGACGGCGCCCTCGGCGATCCCGGCGGCCACGTAGGCCTCGACCTTGTCCCGGTGCTGCGCGGAGATCAGCGCCCCGGTGTCGGCCTCGGTGTCGAAGGGGCCGCCGAGCCGGATCAGCCGGGCCCGGCGGACGACCTCGTCGACGAAGCGGTCGTGCAGCGAGTCCTCGACGATCAGCCGGGCGCCGGCCGAGCAGACCTGGCCCGAGTGCAGGAAGACGGCGGTGAGGGCGAAGTCCACGGCCGTCTCGAAGTCGGCGTCGGCGAACACGACGTTGGGGTTCTTGCCGCCGAGTTCGAGCGCCACCTTCTTCACGCTCGCCGCGGCGGTCGCCATGATCCGCTTGCCGGTCTCCAGGCCGCCGGTGAAGGAGACCATGTCGACGTCCCCGTGCTCGGAGAGCGGGGCGCCCACCTCGGGGCCGGTGCCCAGGACGAGGTTGGCGGCGCCGGCCGGGAGCCCGGCCTCCTCCAGGGCCCGGATGAGCAGGACGGAGGTGGAGGGGGTGAGCTCGCTGGGCTTGAGGACGATCGTGTTGCCGGCCAGGAGGGCCGGGGCGACCTTCCAACTGGCTTGCAGAAGCGGGTAGTTCCACGGGGTGATCAGTCCGCACACGCCGATCGGCTCGTAGACGACGCGGCTGACGGCGTCGTCCCGGCCGGTGTCGATGACCCGGCCGGCGTCGGTGCCGCCGAGGCCGCCGTAGTAGCGGAAGCAGGAGACGACGTCGGCGATGTCGTACTCGCTCTCCACCAGCCGCTTGCCGGTGTCCAGCGACTCGGCGCGGGCGAATTCCTTGGCGTCGCGCTCGATCAGGTCGGCGGTGCGCAGCAGCAGGGCGCCGCGCTCCCGCTCGGGGGTGCCCGGCCAGGGTCCTTCGTCGAAGGCGCGGCGGGCCGCGGCGATCGCCGCCTCCGCGTCCGGGCGGGTTCCCTCCGAGACGGTCGCCACGACCGTGCCGTCTGCGGGGCAGCGGATCTCCCGGTGGCCGCCGGCCACCGCGTCCCGCCATTGTCCATCCACGTACAGGTCTGCCACGCGCCGAGCCTTTCCAGGGAAGCCGTTGCGCATTGTGCACCCGATTGCTTGTGATGGAACACCCTGGCGAATGTCCAGACAGCCGTCAAGGGGTTGGCTGATGACGATTTCGCACGGCCTTCATCGACCCCTCTCTCTTGACCGCCAGCCCTCTTCCGGCCAACTATGTTGCGTATCGCTCACTGTGTTGTGCAATACGCACCGACGGAGGCTCCGATGTCCCCTCGACCGCAACCTGGCCGCGAATACGTCCTCACCGTCTCCTGTCCCGACAGCGCCGGGCTGGTCCACGCCGTGAGCGGCTTTCTCGTCAGGAACTCCGGAAACATCCTGGAAAGCCAGCAGTTCGACGACCGACTTCAGGGCCGCTTCTTCATGCGGGTCCACTTCGACGTCTCCGACCCCGACACCGGCCTCGATCAACTGCGTGACCGGTTCGGCCCGGTGGCACAGGCCTACCACTTCACCTGGGCGCTCAGCGACGCGTCGACACCGACCCGGACGCTGATCATGGTGTCCAAGTTCGGGCACTGCCTCAACGACCTGCTCTTCCGGCAGCGCACCGGCGCTCTCAACATCGAGATCCCCGCGATCGTCTCCAACCACCGGGACTTCGAGGGGCTCGCGGAGACCTACGGCATCCCCTTCCACCACGTCCCGGTCACCAGGGACACCAAGCCGGAGGCCGAGGCACGGCTGCTGGAACTCGTCCGGGACCTGGAGGTCGACCTGGTGGTGCTGGCCCGCTACATGCAGATCCTCTCGGACGACCTGTGCAAGCAGCTGGAGGGCAAGGCCATCAACATCCACCACTCCTTCCTCCCCAGCTTCAAGGGCGCCAAGCCCTACGACCAGGCCTACCAGCGCGGCGTGAAGCTGATCGGCGCGACGGCGCACTATGTGACCAGCGACCTCGACGAGGGCCAGATCATCGAGCAGGACGTGGTCCGCGTGGACCACTCGCTCGACCCCGGCGACCTGGTCACGGTGGGCCGGGACGTGGAGGCGCAGGTACTCGCGCACGCGGTGAAGTGGCACAGCGAGAGCCGGGTGATGGTGGACGACAACCGCACGGTGGTCTTCCGCTGAGCGACCCGTGACGAGGGGGGCGGGGCCGATCGCGGCCCCGCCCCCCTCTTCGTATACGACTTCACGCGCCCAGTCGGTCCAGCAGCGCCCGCCGCCACTTCTCCGTCTCGGCGATCTGGTTGAACGTGAACAGGTGCAGGCCGGCCACCCCGGCCGAGGGCGCGGTGAGGGCCGCCTCGGCGCGGGACAGCAGCCGCTCGGGGGCGTAGCCGCCGGGCGTCGCGAACCGCACGAACCACGAGGCGTGCTTCGTCAGGAACCGCGTCGACTCCCCCACCCCGATCTTCGTGGCCATCGCCAGCAGCTTCGCCCGCTGCACGGGCCCGGCGACGCCCACGTGGACGGGCAGGGTGATGCCCCGGTTCCGTATACGGACGAGCCACTCCCCCAGCACCCGCGGATCGAAGCAGAGGTTGCTGACGATGTACGTGGCGTGCGAGCGCTTGTCCCACATCGCCTGGACGGTGACGTCGTCGTGGATGAGCGGATGGCTCTCGGGGTAGCCGGTGACGCCGACGCGGGCGAACGGGCTGCCCAGCTCGCTGAGCCCGCGCAGCACCGGCAGCGCCCCGTCGTAGCCGCCCGCGGGCGGGTCGGCGTCGCCGGCCGGGACGAAGACGTCGGCGATGCCCGCCTCGGCCAGCCGGTCGACGACATCCTTCAGATGGGCGTCGTCCCGCAGCAGCCGCGCGGGCACGTGCGGGACGACGCGGTACCCGTGCGCGGCGAGCCGGCCGGCCAGATCCAGGGTCGGTTCCAGGCCCTTGACCGGCGACGCCGTCACGGTGACGACGACGTCGCGCGGGACATGGGCGAGGACCTTGTCCTCGGTGGCCTTCGCGGGCAGCACCTCGTAACGGACGCTCTCCAGCAGCGCCCCGAGTCCTGCGGCGGCCAACGTCTACCCCGCCTGCTTCTGAGCGTCGCGGTGCCGGTAGTACGCGACCTTCGACGGCGCCTGAGGCTCCTTGCCGAGGATCAGGTCGGCGGCCTTCTCGGCGATCATCATGACCGGGGCGTAGATGTTGCCGTTGGTGACGTAGGGCATGACGGAGGCGTCGACCACGCGCAGTCCCTCCACGCCGTGCACCCGCATGCTCAGGGGGTCGACGACGGCCATCTCGTCGGAGGAGGGGCCCATCTTGCAGGTGCAGGACGGGTGCAGGGCGGTCTCGCCGTCCTTGGCGACCCAGGCGAGGATCTCCTCGTCCGTCTCGACGGACGGGCCGGGCGAGATCTCGCCGTCGTTGTAAGGGGCGAGCGCGGGCTGATTGAGGAGCTTGCGGGCCACCCGGATCGCCTCCACCCACTCACGCCGGTCCTGCTCGGTGGAGAGGTAGTTGAAGCGCAGGGCGGGATGTTCGCGCGGGTCCTTGCTCTTGATCTTCACCGAGCCGATGGCGTCGGAGTACATGGGCCCGACATGCACCTGGTAGCCGTGTCCGCCGGCGGGCACGGAGCCGTCGTAGCGGACCGCGATCGGCAGGAAGTGGAACATCAGGTTGGGGTAGTCCACGTCCTCGTTGCTGCGCGCGAAGCCGCCGGCCTCGAAGTGGTTGGTGGCGGCGGGGCCTTTGCGGAACAGCCACTGCAGCCCGATGAAGGGGGCGCGCCACTTCGCCAGGTACGGCTGCATGGAGACGGGCTGCTTGCAGGCGTACTGGATGTAGACCTCCAGATGGTCCTGCATGTTCTCGCCGACGCCCGGCAGGTCGTGGACGACGTCGATGCCGAGGGCGCGCAGCTCGTCCGCGTTGCCGACGCCGGAGAGCTGGAGCAGCTGCGGGGAGTTGATGGCGCCGCCGCAGAGGATGACCTCCTTGGCGCGAACCTGCTGGGGCGCGCCCTTGCCGCGCTGGTACTCGACGCCGACGGCCTTCTTGCCCTCGAACAGGACACGGGTGACGAAGGCGCGGGTCCTGACGGTGAGGTTGGGGCGCTTGCGGGCGGGCTTGAGGTACGCCTTCGAGGCCGACAGCCGGCGTCCGCGGTGGACGTTGCGGTCGAACTTGGCGAAACCTTCCTGCCGGTAGCCGTTGACGTCGTTCGTCGGCGCGTACCCCGCCTCCTCGGTGGCCTTGAGGAAGGCGTCGAAGAGCGGGTTGGTGGCGGGGCCGCGTTCGAGCACCAGCGGGCCGTCGTGGCCGCGGAACTCGTCGTCGGGGTCGGCGGCGAGACAGTTCTCCATGCGCTTGAAGTACGGCAGGCAGTGCGCGTAGTCCCACGTCTCCATGCCCGGGTCGGCGGCCCAGCGCTCGTAGTCCATGGGATTGCCGCGCTGGAAGATCATGCCGTTGATGCTGCTGGAACCGCCCAGCACCTTGCCGCGGGCGTGGTAGACGCGGCGGCCGCCCATGTGGGGCTCGGGCTCGGACTCGTACTTCCAGTCGTAGAAGCGGCTGCCGATCGGGTAGGTCAGCGCCGCGGGCATGTGGATGAAGACGTCCCACGGGTAGTCGGACCGGCCGGCCTCCAGCACCAGCACCCGGTTGGCCGGGTCTGCGGAGAGCCGGTTCGCCAGTGCACTGCCGGCGGACCCGCCGCCGACGATGACGAAGTCGTACTGCACAGGAGCCATGGTGCCTCGTCTCGCTCGCGCCGTAGATATGCGAGGCATGCTAACGCTGGTAGCGCTATACGCACCAGGTTGCGAACCGCGCAACTTCAAACGACTTGGTTTCGGGTGCGTTACTTGCAGGCGTGTTGTTTACTGCGCGTATAGTTTCACTGTGAGCAACTACAGCAGTGAAACGGAAACGTCGAATTCACACGCCGGCGGGGTGCAGTCGGTCGACCGGGCGATCAGCGTCCTGGAGATCCTCGCGCAGCGTGGCGAGGCGGGCGTGAGCGAGGTCGCCGGTGAGATCGACGTCCACAAGTCCACCGCGTTCCGGCTGCTCGGCGCCCTGGAGGCGCGCGGTCTGGTCGAGCAGGCCGGCGAGCGGGGCAAGTACCGGCTCGGCTTCGGGATCGTGCGCCTGGCCGGCGCGGTCACGGGGCGTATCGACATCACCCAGCAGGGCCGCCCGGTGTGCGAGCGGCTCGCCGAGGAGATCGGCGAGACGGTGAACATCGCCGTCATGCAGGAGCACTACGCGATCAACCTGTACCAGGTGCGCGGCCCGGGCGCGGTCACCGCGCACAACTGGGTCGGCCAGCTGACCCCGCTGCACGCCACCTCCAGCGGCAAGATCCTGCTGGCCCACCTGCCCGCGAAGGAGCGCGCCGCGCTGCTCGCCGAGTCCGGGATGAAGAAGGTCACGCCGCACACCATCACCGCGAAGACCAAGCTGGAGAAGAACCTCGCCGAGGCGCGCGAGCGCGGCTACGCCTTCACCCTGGAGGAGCTGGAGATCGGCCTGCACGCGATGGCCGCCCCGATCCGCAACCGGGACGGCGAGGTCATCGCCGCGCTCAGCGCCTCCGGCCCCGCCTACCGCTTCACCGAGGAGCGGCTGCACGAACTCTCACCCGTGCTGGTCAAGGGCGCCGAGGAGATCAGCCACCGCATGGGCTACCTGGGCTGAACCGGCCCGCGGTCAGCCCTGGGACAGGCCCAGGCGCTCGTTCACCCAGTCGTGGAAGGCACCGATGTGGTGCTCGCTGGGCACCAGCACACCGCCCTTGGCATACATACGGGAACTCATCCCGGGCTGGGTGCGCTCGCAGGCGTCGAAGTCCTGCTGGTTGACGCGGTGGAACAGCTCCACCGACCGGCTGACGTCCTTGCCGCTCTCGACGACATGCGGCAGATACAGCCAGTCGCACTCGACGATCGTGCGGTCGACGGCCACCGGGTACATCCGGTGGAAGATCACATGGTCGGGCACGAGGTTGATGAACACCTGCGGCTTGACCGTGATCGCGTAGTAGCGGCGGTCCTGGTCCTCGGCGACGCCCGGGATGCGGTCAAGGCCCTCGGAGCCGTCGACGGTGAAGCCCCGCACCTCCTCGCCGAACTCCGCACCGTGGCCCACGTAGTACTGGGCGGCGTAACCGTCCGCGAACTCCGGGAGTACCTCGGTGAGTTCGGGGTGGATCGTGGCGCAGTGGTAGCACTCCATGAAGTTCTCGATGATGAGCTTCCAGTTCGACTTCACGTCGTACGTGATGCGCCTGCCGACCGAGAGGTTGTCGATGTCGTAGCGCTCGATCGACTCGACGTCACCGAGACGCTCGACGACCGCGCCCTGCACGTCCTCCTCGAAGGACGGGGGGTTCTCCGCGAGGCACACCCACACATAGCCGAGCCATTCGCGCACGGCCACGCTCACCAGGCCGTACTCGGTGCGGCCGACGTCGGGCATCTTGGTGAGGTTGGGGGCCGCGACCAGCTTGCCGTTCAGGTCGTAGGTCCAGGCGTGGTACGGGCACTGGAAGGCCCGCTTGACCTCGCCGGTCTCCTCCGTGCAGAGCTTGGCGCCGCGGTGGCGGCACACATTGAAGTACGCGCGGACGGTGTTGTCCCGCGCCCGGGTGACGAGGATGCTCTCGCGGCCCACGTCGACGGTGCGGAACGCGCCGGGCTTGGCCAGTTCGGAGGCGCGCGCGACGCAGAACCACATGGTCTCGAAGATGCGCTCCTGCTCCTGGGCGAAGAGCGCCGGATCCGTGTAGGAGGAGCCGGGAAGGGTGGCGATCAGACTGTCCGGCAGGCTGGTCGAGGTCACAGTGCACTCCTGCGTCATGGAGGGGGCATTCACGTGGGCGGTGTCAAGAGGTCGCGGCGAGCTGCTTGCGCCAGCGCGTGAACAGCCTCGGCTGGTTCATCCCGAGCACGGCGACCGGATCGCCGGCCCGCCGGTAGACGGCCAGCACGTCACGGCCGTCCGCGCTGCCGGCCTCGACGGTCACGCTGTCGGCAACGGCGGCGTGACCGGCGAACTGGATCTTCACGCCGTACTGGTCGGACCAGAAGTACGGAGGCCGGGGCACCCCCGGTTCCACCGCGCCCTGCGCCAGCAGGGTGGCGATCGCGGCGTCGGGACGCTCGCGGGCGCCGGTCCAGTGCTCGACCCGGCGGTGGTGGCCCGCGCGCGGGTCGTACCAGTTGGCGCAGTCGCCGACCGCGACCACTCCGGCCAGGCTGGTGCGGCCGTCGGCGCCGCACGTGACGCCGTTGTCGAGGGCGATGCCGGAGCCTTCCAGCCACTCGACGTTGGGGCGGGCGCCCACGCCGACGACCACGATGTCGGCGGGCAGGCCGCGGCCGTCCTCCAGCAGGACGGCGTCGACGCGGTGCTCGCCGCTCAGCCCCTTCACCCCGACGCCGCACACCAGTCGTACGCCGTGGTCGGCGTGGAGACCGGAGACGACGGCGCCCATCGTCTCGCCGAGCGGGCCGGCGAGCGGGGTCGGGGCCGCCTCGACGACGGTCACCTCCAGGCCGAGGGAGTACGCCGTGGAGGCGACCTCGGCGCCGATGAACCCGCCGCCGATCACCACCAGCCGTCCGCCGCGGGCCAGTTCGTCGCGCAGGGCGCGGGCGTCGTCCAGGGTACGCAGCGTGTGCACCCCGGCGAGGCCCTCGGAGCCGGGCAGGGTGCGGGCCGCGGCGCCGGTCGCGAGGACGAAGCCGTCGGCGCGCACCTCGCGACCGTCGGCGAGCCGGACCGTACGGCCGCGGTGGTCGAGGCCGACGGCGCGGGTGCCGAGCAGCCATTCCGCCGCCAGGTCCTCGTCGTCGCTCTCCAGGGCGAGTTCGGCCTCGGCGAGGGTGCCGGCCAGGAACTCCTTGGACAGCGGGGGCCGGTCGTAGGGGCGGTGCGGTTCGTCCCCGATGACGACCAGCCGGCCGTCGTAGCCCTGCTTGCGCAGTGAACGTGCCGCCGAGAGGCCGGCCAGTGAGGCGCCGACCACGGCGACGGTCCTCACGCGGGACCTCCGGCGAGCCGGGCCGAGATGCAGGGCGGCAGGTTGGGGGCCGCCGTGGACAACTGGACGTAGATCATGCCGTCCTCGACGACGACCTCGTGGGTCCGCACCGGGAGCTTGGCCGGCGGGGCGTCCACCGCTCCGGTGCGCAGGTCGAACTTCGAGGCGTGCAGCGGGCATTCCACCTCGCAGCCCTCCAGCCAGCCGTCGGCGAGCGACGCGTCCTGGTGGGTGCAGGTGTCGTCGATGGCGAAGAGCTCGCCGTCGTCGGTGTGGAACACCGAGACCGGCGGATCGATGTCGAGCCGGTGGGCCTCACCTCGCGGGAGATCCGCGAGACGGCACGCGGGAATCATCATGACACCTCGGTGCGTATAGCGAAACGGATTGCGATTGACGCAACGCCAGTCTGCGGGCCGCTCGGAACCCTTGTCAAGGCATCACCACGCCCGGTTCGAACGGTTCCGCGGACGGGGCTCCAGGCAGCTCGAAACGCCCGTTCCACCTGCGGAAACAGGCGGAACGGGCGCCGTGCGAAGGCTCCCGCGGGAGCGGTCAGAAGCCGCGGTCGATCCACTCCTGGAGGTGCGGGGCCTCCGCGCCGAGGGTGGTCGTCTCCCCGTGCCCGGTGTGCACGACGGTGTCGCCGGGCAGCGACAGCAGCCGGTCCCGGATGGAGCCGATGATCGTCGGGAAGTGGCTGTACGACCGACCCGTCGCCCCCGGCCCGCCGTTGAACAGCGTGTCGCCACTGAAGAGGGCGGTCAGGGCCGGCGCGTACAGGCAGACCGCTCCGGGCGCGTGGCCGGGTGTGTGCAGCACCGTGAGCTCGATGCCGGCGACCGAGATGCGCTGCCCGTCGGTGAGTTCGGCGTCCGGCGTCCGGTCGGGATGGGTCTGCTTCCACAGTGGGAGGTCGTCCGGGTGGAGCAGCACCGGGGCGCCCGTGCGTTCGGCGAGCGCGGGGGCGGCGTCGATGTGGTCGTTGTGGGCGTGGGTGCACACGATGGCCCGGAGGGTGCGCCCGCCGATCGCCACCGCGATCGCCTCGGCGTCGTGGGCCGCGTCGATGACGATCACCTCGGAGTCGTCGCCGACGATCCACACGTTGTTGTCGACGTCCCAGGTGCCACCGTCCAGGGAGAACGTCCCCGAGGTGACGAGGTGTTCTGTGCGGACGGTCATCAGAAGACAACCACCGAGCGCAGGACGTCGCCGTCGTGCATCCGCTCGAAGGCCTTCTCGACCTCGTCCAGGGCGATGGTCTGGGTGACGAAGGCGTCGAGGTCGAGCCGGCCCTGGAGGTAGAGGTCGATCAGCATGGGGAAGTCGCGGCTCGGGAGGCAGTCGCCGTACCAGGAGGACTTCAGCGCGCCGCCGCGGCCGAACACGTCCAGCAGCGGCAGTTCGAGCTTCATCTCCGGGGTGGGGACGCCGACGAGGACGACGGTGCCGGCGAGGTCGCGGGCGTAGAAGGCCTGCTGGTAGGTCTCCGGGCGGCCCACCGCCTCGATGACGACGTCGGCGCCGAAGCCGCCGGTCAGCTCGCGGATCGCCTCCACCGCGTCGCTCTCACGCGAGTTGACCGTGTGGGTGGCGCCCAGCTTCCTGGCGGTCTCCAGCTTGCGGTCGTCGATGTCGACGGCGATGACCTTCGCCGCGCCCGCGAGGTTCGACCCGGCGATCGCCGCGGCACCGACGCCGCCGCAGCCGATGACGGCGACCGAGTCGCCGCGTCCGACGCCGCCGGTGTTGATGGCCGCGCCGAGGCCGGCCATCACGCCGCAGCCCAGCAGTCCGGCGGCCGCCGCCGAGGCCGAGCGGTCGACCTTGGTGCACTGCCCCGCCGCCACCAGCGTCTTCTCCGCGAACGCGCCGATGCCCAGCGCCGGCGACAGCTCCTCGCCGGTGCCGGCCAAGGTCATCTTCTGCTTGGCGTTGTGGGTGTCGAAGCAGTACCAGGGGCGTCCGCGCAGACAGGCCCGGCACTGCCCGCACACCGCACGCCAGTTGAGGATCACGAAGTCACCGGGGGCGACGTCGGTGACGCCCTCCCCCACCGACTCCACGACACCCGCGGCCTCATGGCCGAGCAGGAAGGGGAAGTCGTCGTTGATGCCGCCCTCGCGGTAGTGCAGATCGGTGTGGCAGACCCCGCAGGCCTCGATCTTCACCAGCGCCTCACCCGGCCCCGGGTCGGGCACGATGATCGTCTCCAGGCTGACGGGGGCTCCCTTGCCCCGCGCGACGACAGCACGGACCTGGTGCGACATGGCCACTCCTCCGGTGATGATCGAGCCTCGCAGCGAATGTTGCTCATTACGGCACGCATCTCATGTGCCGCAACACAGCATCATGGAGTGCGGACCGGGGGTCAAGGAACTCGACAGGGTTGCCCCGACCCACCGGTCGGCAGGCGTGTCACTCCGTGGCGACGGCCCGCAGTACGTCCAGGCGGGCGGCCCGGCCGGCCGGGCGCAGGCCCGCCAGGGCGCCCGCCGCGAGGCCGACCAGAGCAACGACCGCCAGCTGAGTCGGCGGCATCGCGAAGGCGAACGCGCTGTCGCTCGCGCCGTCGGAGGCCTTGACCAGGACCCAGCCCAGGAAGGCGCCGAGGCCGAGACCGCCGACGGTGCCGAAGGCGGCGACCAGGACCGCTTCCCAGCGGACCATGGCGCGCAGCTGGGAGCGGGTCTGTCCGACGGCCCGCAACAGGCCCAGTTCGCGAGTGCGTTCATGGATCGCCAGGGTCAAGGTGTTGGCGATGCCGAGCAGCGCGATGAGGACGGCGAGGGCCAGCAGGGCGTAGACGAGGGTGAGCATCATGTCGATGCCGCCCGCCGACGACTGGGCGTACTCGTCCCGGGTCTGCACCTCGGGGTTGCCGTAGCGCTCCGCCACCTTCTCGACCGCGGCCTTGCCGGTGTCCGTGCCGACGCCGTCCTTGAACGACACCGCCAGCAGGGTGTCGGAGTCCTGGGTGCGGTGCGGTGCCCAGGCGGCGCGGGTGATGACGTAGTCCCCCGCCAGTTCCGAGCGCCCGTAGACGGCACGGACCGTGAAGGTCCTGGTCTCGCCGTCGGTGAAGGTGAGGCGGGCCTTGTCACCGGTCTTCAGGCCCTGCTCGTCGGCCTCGCTCTCGGTGACGGCGATGCCGTCGGTGCCGAGGCCGGCCAGGGAGCCCCGCACGTCGCCCAGGTCGAAGGTGCGTGCCAGGGCGAGCGGGTCGGTGACGGTCAACGCCCGCCCCTTGCCGTCGACTTCGGCGACCCCGCGGCCGAGTCCGACGGCGGTGTCCACCTCGGGCAGCCGGGCCACGGCGTCCGCCAGCCGGGGGCTCAGTCTGCTGCCTCCGGCGCCGAACGAGGGGGTGCTCACGGCCACGTCGCCCGCGAAGGAGCGCGAGACCGTCTGGTCCATGGTCGCCTTCAGCGAGGCGGCGAACACGGTGAACAGGGTCACGACGGCGACGCCGATCATCAGCGCGCTCGCGGTGGCGGCCGTCCGCCGCGGGCTGCGCAGGGCGTTGCGGCGGGCGAGGGCGCCGGTGACGCCGCGCAGCCGGTCGAGGGGACTGCCGAGGACCCGTACCGCCGTGGTGGAGGCGACCGGGCCGAGCACCACGAATGCGGCCAGGGCGAGCACGGCTCCGGCACCGGCGAGCCACAGCGACGGGGTGACCAGGACGCCGCCGATCGTCAGGCCCAGGGCGAGGGCGCCGAGGCCGAGACCGGTGACGGCGCGGACGCGGGAGGCGGCGGAGGTGTCGACCGCCGTCTCACGCAGGGCCGCCATCGGGGCGGTGCGGCCCGCGCGGACGGCGGGCAGCAGCGCGGAGCCGAGGCAGACGACGGTGCCCACGGCCAGCGGCAGCAGCAGGGACAGCGCGCCGACCACCAAGTCGCCCTCGGGGAAGGGAAATCCGATGGCCGGGAACAGGGCCTGGAGACCGGCGGCGATGCCGATGCCGCCCGCCAGGCCCGCGAGCGAGGCGGTCACCGCGACAGCGGTGGCCTCCACGAGCGTCGCCGCCGTGACCTGGCGCCGGGAGGCGCCGAGGGCGCGCAGCAGGGCGTTCTCGCGGGTGCGTTGGGCGACGACGATCGCGAAGGTGTTGTGGATGGAGAAGGTCGCGACCAGCAGGGCGACGCCCGAGAAGACGAGGAGGAAGAGGGTGAAGACGGTCAGGAACTGGCTGGAGATCATCTCGGTGTTCTCCTCCGCCGACTCCTGCCCGGTGATGGCCTCGACTCCCTGGGGAAGCACGGGAGTCAGCCGGTCCACCAGCTGCTGCTGACCGACCCCGGCGGCGGCCCGGACCTTGATGGTCGACGCCTCGCCCGGCCGGGCCGTCAGGTACTTCTCGGCGTCCGCCCGGGTCATGCCGGTGAAGGTCACCTGGGCCATGCCGTCCTCGCCGCCGAAGGTGGCCAGGCCGACGACGGTCACCTTGACGGGGTCGGGGGTGCGCAGGGTCGTCGTGTCGCCGAGGTGCAGGCCGCCCCGCTCGGCGGTGCCCCGGTCGATGACGACCTCGCCGGACCGGGCGGGGGCGCGGCCCTCGGCCAGCTGGTAGGCGTTGAGCTCGGGGTCCGTGATCCAGTTGCCGGCGAGGGTGGGCGGGCCCTTGCCGCCGATGGGGTCCCCGTCGGCGCCGACGAGCTGGCCGGCGCCCTGGATGTCGGGGGCGGCCGCGGCCACGCCGGGAACCTTCTCGATGGCGTCCACGAGGTCCGCGGGGACCGGTGCCCGCACGCCCTGGCTCTCGCCGGGGGTGGTGATGGCGTCGGCGCTGCGGACCACGGCGTCCGTGCCGCTGGTGGCCCGCCCGAACATCGTGTCGAAGCTGGCGCGCAGGGTGTCGCCCATGACGAGGGTGCCCGCCAGGAAGGCGACGCCCAGGAACACGGCCAGGAAGGTCCCTGCGAAACGGCGCTTGTGGGCGCGCAGGGAAGAGGCGCTCAGGCGTACGGCGGCGTTCATGACGACACCTCCGCGTCCGGGGAGGTGCCGCCGTCGAAGACCGTGGCCGGGGAGGTCCCCGCGTCGAAGGCCTTCATGCGGTCCAGGACCCGTTCGGCGGTCGGTGCGGTCATCCGGTCCACCAGGCGCCCGTCGGCGAGGAAGACGACCTCGTCGGCGTGGGCGGCGGCCACTGGGTCGTGGGTGACCATGACGACCGTGCGGGCCGTGTGGCGCACCGTGCGGCCGAGGAGGCCGAGGACCTCTCCGCCGGAGCGGGAGTCGAGGTTGCCGGTCGGTTCGTCGGCGAAGACGACGTCCGGCTGGCCGGCGAACGCCCGCGCCACGGCGACGCGTTGCTGCTGCCCGCCGGACAGCTCGGACGGGCGGTGGTGCAGGCGGTCGCGCAGCCCGACGACGTCGATCAGGGCCTCGACCCACTCCTGGTCGCCCTTGCGGCCGGCCAGGTCGAGCGGGAGCGTGATGTTCTCCCGCACGGTCAGCGTCGGCACCAGGTTGAACGCCTGGAAGACGAATCCGACCCGCTCGCGCCGCAGAAGGGTCAGGCGGCGGTCGTCGAGGGAGCCCAGTTCGGTGTCGCCGATGCACGCGGTGCCCGCGCTGAGCGTGTCGAGACCGGCCGCGCAGTGCATGAGGGTGGACTTGCCGGAGCCCGAGGGCCCCATGATCGCGGTGAAGCGACCGGCGGGGAAGGCGACGCTGACGCCGTCCAGGGCGCGGACGGCGGTGTCGCCGGCGCCGTACACCTTCACCGCGTCGACCACGCGGGCGGCGGTGCGCACCTCGGTCGTGACGGTCATGCCGCACCGCCCTTGCCCGTGCGGCGGCCGAACTGCTCGTCCAGGACGGAGAGCCGGCGCCAGTACTCGTCCTCGTCGATCTCGCCGGAGGCGAAGCGGTGGCCGAGCACGGTCAGGGGCGAGTTGTCGTCGACGGCGAACCGGCGGGGGCCGCCGCGGCCGCGCCACACCGTGCGGCGCAGGAGGGTGACGGCGCCGACGACGACGGCCGCCCAGATCAGCGGGAAGAGAAGGATCCACGGGCCGGGCCCGCCGTCCCAGTGCGCCAGGGTCTGCATCTCGGGTCATCTCCCTAGTGAGGTGTTGCGGTGATGCCTCGAGAGTGGCTTCGGCCGGGGGTCCGGGTCGTCGTACAGCCAGCGGCAGTCCGGGTACCTCCCCGGGAGTACGGGAGGCGCAGGGACCTGCTTCCCGCGCCTTCCGGCCTTCTGTAACTACTAGTATGTACAGTAGGTTCATGAGCACCCCGGAGCGACTGATCGAGTCCACCCGCGAGCTGCTGTGGGAGCGCGGCTACGTGGGCACGAGCCCCAAGGCCATCCTGGAGCGCTCGGGCGCCGGACAGGGCAGCATGTACCACCACTTCAAAGGCAAGCCCGACCTCGCGCTGGCCGCGATCCGGCGGACGGCCGAGGAGATGCGGGCCACCGCGGAGGGAGTACTGGACGGGCCGGGGACGCCGTACGAGCGCATCGAGGCCTATCTGCTGCGCGAGCGCGACGTGCTGCGCGGCTGCCCGGTCGGCCGGCTGACCATGGATCCGGACGTCGTCGCGAGCGACGAGCTGCGCGCGCCGGTCGACGAGACGCTCGACTGGCTCCGGGAACGGATCGCCGGGATCGTCGAAGAGGGCAAGGAACAGGGCCAGTTCGCGCCCGCGCTGGACGGCGAGGCCATCGCGGCCACCGTCGTCGCCACCGTCCAGGGCGGCTACGTCCTGGCCCGCGCGGCCGGGTCGCCGGAAGCGTTCGACGCGGGTGTCAGGGGGCTGCTGTCGCTCCTCGCACCCCGACAGCGATAGCCGGGAGGCATTCTTCATGCACGCCATGCAGTACGAGATCACGCTGCCCGCCGCCTATGACATGGACGTCATCCGGGCCCGCGTCGCCGCCAAGGGACATCTCCTCGACGACTGGGAGGGCATGGGCCTGAAGGCGTATCTGATGCGGGAGCGCGGCGGGCACGACTCCCCCGTGAACCAGTACGCGCCGTTCTACCTCTGGAACACGGTCGAGGGCATGAACTCCTTTCTCTGGGGCGGTGGTTTCCAGGGCCTGAGCGACGACTTCGGGCGGCCGTCGGTGCGGCAGTGGACCGGTCTGGCGTACGAGGAGGGCGGCGCCGCCGGCTTGCGCGCGCGGGTCGCGGTGCGGCGGCGTCAACCTGTGCCGGACGGCGTGGAGTTGGGGGCGTTCACGGCCCACGCGGCGGGTGAGGCGAGGCGGTTGGCGGGTGAGGACGGGGCGCTGCTCGCGGCGGCCGCCGTCGACACCTCCCGCTGGGAACTCGTCCACTTCTCGCTGTGGGCGCACGACACCCCCAAGGCGGAAGGCGACGTCTTCCAGGTCCTGCACCTGTCGGCGCCGGGCCTGGACCGAGTGCCCCGCGGGCGCCAGTGGTGAGCGCGGTCCGCACGGTCCTCGGCGACGTGGACCCCGCGGGTCTCGGGGTGTGCGACGCGCACGACCACCTGTTCTTCGGCAGCCCTCAGCTACCGGGCCAGGAACTGCGGGACGTGTCCGCGGCCCGCGCCGAGCTGCTCGCCTTCCGGGCCGAGGGCGGCGGCGCGGTGGTGCAGTGGACGCCGTACGGCCTGGGGCGGCGGGCCGCCGATCTGCCGCCGCTGTCCCGGGAGACGGGGGTCGCCGTGGTCGCATCGACCGGGCTGCATCAGGCCGTCCACTACGACGAGCGGGTCCTGGAGGGGCTGCGGGGTCCCCGGCTCGCGGAGCTCTTCGTCGCCGAACTCACCGGCGGCATCGGCACATCGGGCGTGCGGGCCGGGCTGATCAAGGTGGCGGGCGGTTTCCACGCGCTCGACGCGCACGCGCGCTGGACGATGACGGCGGCGGCCGAGGCCCACCACGCGACGGGCGCGCCGATCGCGGTGCACCTGGAACTGGGCACCGGCGCACTGGACGTACTGGACCTCCTGTGCGGCGAGTGCGGCGTACCCCCGCACCGGGTGATCCTGGGGCACCTCAACCGCTTCCCCGACTCGGTCACCCATCTCCAGGCCGCGGCTTCCGGCTGCTGGCTCGCCTTCGACGGGCCGTCGCGCGCGAACCACGCCACCGACTGGCGGATGCCGGACGCGGTGCGGGCCCTGGCCGAGGCGGGGTTCGGCGACCGGCTGCTGCTGGGCGGCGACACCACGACCGCGTCGGCCCGCTCGGTCGACGGCGGGCCGGGGATGCCGTATCTGCTGCGCCGGGTACGGCCGCGGCTGGTGGCGGCCGTCGGCACCGAGACGGTGGAGCGCATGATGACGGTGAACCCCGGCCGGGCCTTCGCCGTCGAGTGGCGGTGAACAGGCATGATCGGCACCGGGCGAAGCCGAGAGGGAGTACATGGCACTGGAAATGCGTGACCGCTGCGAACGCTGCGGGACGGCCGAACTGCCGCCCGACGCCGCCGCGCGCATCTGCGTCTACGAGTGCACCTACTGCGTCGCGTGCAGCGCGGCGATGCACGACATCTGCCCGAACTGCGGCGGCGAACTGGTCCCCAGACCCCGCCCCGCTCGAAAGGACGGGGCCTGACACACCTGCGTCAGGCCACCGAGATGTCCACCGGCGGACGCAGCTTCGCCGCCGCGGCCAGGGCCTCGTGGGCCGGATGGGTGTCGAAGGCGTCCAACAGGCCCTGGTCTGCCGGGCGTTCTGCCGCAGGGTAGGCGATCTGCTCGTACGCGGCCTGGAATCGCGGGCCCCAGCGGCGGGCGCCGAGCCGGGCCGTGCGGGAGCAGTTGTCGACCATGTGGGCCACGTCGCGGGCGTGCATGTAGGGCAGCAGGGAGTCGACGGCCTCGATGACGGACTCGTTGACGATCTCGGACCAAGGGTGGCCGCGGTCGGCGAACTCGTCGATCTGGGCGAGCATGGTGGCGACGAAGACTCCTGCCGTGAACGGGTCGACGGGAAGCTCGCGCGCACCGCGCCGGGCCCGCACCCGCTCCGCGACGGACCACATGGGCGAGCCGCCGATCTCGCTCATCGGACGGGCGCCCAGGCGGCGTTCGGCGAGGATCACGCTGCGCAGCTCGGTGCCGTCGGCGACCTCGTCGTAGATCTCGGCGACGATCTCCCGCGCGGGGCCGTACGTCGCCGTGTACGCGCGGTCGAAGACGTCCCGGGCGGACGGGCCGAGACCCTCGCGGACCGCGCGCAGCCCGGCCCGGGAGATGGTGCGGGCGATCGGGCCCGTCACGTTCTCGCAGGAGCGTTCGTACGCCGTCACCTCGTCGTCCCCGGCGAGGCGGTAGCGCGTGAACAGGGTCTCGACGATGCCGTGGACGGCGCCGAGCAGGATCGCGCGTTCGCCGACGATGTCCGAGCGGTACTCGCTGTCGAGGGTGGTGCGGAAGGTGTACGGCGACCCGAGCGCGACCGACCAGCCGAGGGCGAGGTCGGCGGCCCGGCCGTCGGGGTCGGCGTGAACCGCGTAACTGCTGTTGATCCCGGCACCGTTGACCTCCGCGCCCTGCTGGTACAGCCGTCGCACGGAGTCGCCCATGCCCTTGGGGCAGACGGCGACCACGGGGTGCCCGGGCGGGAAGTCGCCGCCGGTCTCACGGAGGTGCCCGAGCAGGAAGCCGTGCGAGAGGCCGATGGCGGCGCCCGGCTTCAACACCGCGAAGATCTCGGTGTGGTGGGCGGCCAGGGCCGCGTCGGCGATCAGCAGGATCACCAGGTCGCTGTCGGCGGCGACGGCCAGCCAGTCGCCGAGGGTGCCGTCCTCCTCGGTGAAGCCGTGGGTACGGGCGTCGGCGGCCGACGCCGATCCGGGGCGCAGTCCGACGGCCACCGTGATGCCGGTGCCGGCGAGGGAGTCACGCAGGTTGAGGGCCTGGGCGCGGCCCTGCGGGCCCCAGCCGAGGACACCGATGCGGCGGACGCCGGCGAAGGCCTGCGGCAGCAGCGGGAACAGATGCCGGCCGCCGCGCAGGATGGTCTCCGTGCCGCCCGGCACGTCCATCGTCTCGAGGCTGAAGACACGGGAGGTGTGCGTGGTCGAGGTCATGGTCGAGTTGTAGGCTCACGGCGGGCGTTGCGGCAAGCGCAACCTGTGCAGCGCCCTCTTGCAGGATTTGAAAGGCGCAGGTGAGATGATGCGTGACGACCATCGGGAGCTGCGTCTTTTTCTACATCTGGCGCAGTCGCTGAACTTTGGACGGACCAGCCTCGACTGTCATGTCAGCCCCGCGACGCTGACGCGGACCGTGCAGCGGCTGGAGGCGGATCTGGGGCACCGGTTGTTCGACCGGGGGCCGCGCGGGGTGTCGCTGACGGCCGAGGGGCACCGGTTCCGTGAATACGCCGTCCAGGCACTGGAGTTGTGGCGCTCCTACCGCGAGGAGCATCCCGACCCGGCCGAACTGACCGGTCGGCTCGCCGTGTTCGCGACGGTGACCGCCTGCCAGGCGCTGCTGCCCGACCTGTTGGCCCGGTTCCGGGCCGCCCACCCCCAGGTGCGGCTCGACCTGCGCACCGGTGACGCGGCGGCGGCGCTGGCGCGGCTGGACGAGGGCGAGGTCGACGTCGCCGTGGCGGGCATCCCGGCGCGGCTGCCCGAGTCCCTGGTGGGGCGGACCGTGGCGGTGACCGAGCTGGTCCTGGTCACCGCCCGGGACCGGCCCGACCCCGGCCTCGACGGGCCCTTCGTCCTCCCCCACCGCGGGCTCGTCCGGGACGCCGCCGACCGCTGGTTCCGGGCTCGCGGCGTCTCGCCCGAGGTCGCCTGCGAACCGGACGGCCATGAAGGGCTGTTGACGCTGGTCGCGCTCGGCTGCGGTACGGGGGTGGTGCCGCGGCTGGTGCTGGAGCACAGTGCGGTACGGGACCGGCTGGCGGTGCTTCCGGCGGACCCTCCGCCGGAGCCGTTCCCGATCGGGTTGTGCGTACGGCGGGCCGATCTGCGGCGGCCCTCGGTGGCCGTGCTGTGGAGCCTCACCGCCCCCTGAGACGCTCCACGTTGGCCCGGTCCTCCGCGTCCTCGCTGACCTCGGCCGCGAACCACGCGTCGAGGATCTCCTTCATCAGCGGCTCGGACGTCAGGCGCAGGCCGAGGGCGAGGACATTGGCGTCGTTCCAGCGGCGGGCGCCGTCCGCGGTGTAGGCGTCGGTGCACAGGGCGGCCCGCACGCCGGGGACCTTGTTCGCGGCGATCGACGCGCCCGTGCCGGTCCAGCAGCACACGACCGCCAGATCCGCCGTCCCGTCGGCGACCTCCCGGGCCGCCGCCTCCGAGCAGACGGCCCACTGGGGGTCGGCCCCGGGTTCGAGGGCCCCATGGGTGGTCACCTCGTGGCCGCGTGCGCGCAGCTCGGCGACCAGGGCTCGCGCCACGGGTTCGTCCATGTCGGAGGAGACTGAGATCCGCATGTCGCGAGCCTACGCGGATCAGCGGATCAGCGGATCAGCGGATCACCAGGGCAGCGAGCCCTTGGCGTCGAAGTAGCCGCCGGTCGGTCCGTCGGGGCCGGTCCGGGCCATGCGGACGATGATCCCGGCGCCTTCCTCGACGCTCTGGTGGCCCGTGCGACCGTTGAGATCGGTCGCGGTGAAGCCCGGTTCGACCGCGTTGATCCGCATCTCGGGGAAGGCCTTCGCGTACTGGACGGTGATCATGTTGACCGCGGTCTTGGACGCCGGGTAGGTGATGGCCGGGTAGAAGTGCCCCAAGAACTTCGGGTCCGACATCGCGGTCAGGGAGGCCAGGCCGCTGCTCACGTTCACCACGACGGGCGCCGCGGACCGCTGGAGCAGCGGGAGGAAGGCGTGGGTGACGCGGACGACGCCGAAGACGTTGGTCTCGAACACCGTGCGCATCTCGTCGGCGGTGGTGCCGGCGGCGGTCGGGATGGCGTTGTCCGGGCCGCGCACCTCGATGCCGGCGTTGTTGACCAGGACGTCCAGGCCGCCCTCGGCCTCGATGGTCTTCGCGGCGGCCTGGACGGAGGCGTCGTCGGTGACGTCGAGCTGGACGAAGCGGGCGCCGAGCTGTTCGGCGGCACGACGGCCGCGTTCGGCGTCGCGGGCACCGACGTAGACGGTGTGACCCGCGTCGATGAGCTGTCGGGCAGTCTCGTAGCCGAGGCCCTTGTTCGCTCCGGTGATGAGTGTGATCGTCATGGCTCCACGGTCGCGCCGGAGCCACGGGACAGCCAGAAGACCCTTCTTCCTGGGACTCCCAGTACCAGGCACCCGCCCGGCCGACGCGGTTCACTGGGTGCATGACGACGACGGAACTCGGGCAGGCGCTGCGCCGCTGGCGGGACCGGGTCGCGCCGCAGACCGCGGGACTGCCGGCCGGCGGTCAGCGGCGGGCGGCGGGCCTGCGGCGCGAGGAGCTGGCGCTGCTCGCGGGGATCTCGGTCGACTACGTCACCCGGCTCGAACAGGGCCGGGCGGCGAACCCGTCCGGGCAGGTGGTCGAGGCGCTGGCGCGGGCGCTGCGGCTGTCGGGGGACGAGCGGGAGTATCTGTTCCGGCTGGCCGGGCTGGTGCCGCCGGGGCCCGAGACGGTGCCCGGGTACATCACGCCGAGCGTGCAGCGGCTGCTGGACCGGCTGGTGGACACGCCCGTCGGGGTGTCGGACGCGGCGATGACGCTGCTCGTGGCCAACCCGATGTACGCGGCGCTGATGGGTGATCCGTCGGGCTTGCGCGGCCTCGACCGCAACGGGGTGTGGCGCAACTTCACCGGCGCGCCCACCCGGGTCCGGCACACTCCCGAGGAGCGGCGCGACTTCGAGGTGGGGATGGTCGCGGAGCTGCGGGCGACGTACGCCCGGTATCCCGCCGACCGGCAACTGCGGCGGCTGGTCGCGGAGTTGAGGGCGAACAGTGAGCGGTTCGCCGAGCTGTGGGACGCGGGAGTCGTCGGCCGGCTGGAGGGCTCGCGCAAGACGATCGAGCACCCCCACGTGGGACCGCTGACGCTGGACTGCGATCTGCTCCGGGTGGAGGGCAACGACCTGCACATCCTGGTGTATTCGGCGGAGCCGGGCACCGAGGAGGCCGAGAAGCTGGCGCTGCTCTCCGTCCTCGGTACGCAGTCACTGGTCGGCTAGGGCGTGCCGGACGCCTCGGAGCAGGCGGGAACTGTCAGGCCCGCCCCAGGGCCCTGAGCGGGTCGTCCAGCACCGGCTGCCACGCCACCTCGGCGGCGCCGACCAGGCTGTTGTGATCCAGGGTGCACGCCAGGATCGGTACGCCGCCGCTCTGCCCCCACAGACTGCGGTCGGCGACGACCGCGCGCAGCCGGTCGGGATCGGCGGCGAGGAGGGTGCGGTGCAGGCCGCCGAGGATGATGCGGTCGGGGTTGAGGATGTTGACCAGCCCGGCCAGGCCCAGTCCCAGCCGGTCGATGAGGGTCTCGGCGGCGGCGCGGACGGTGGGGTCGTCGTAGTGGTCGCGGATGAGTTCGTTGGCCTGTTGGAGCAGCGACACCACGGGGCCCGGCTCGCGCCCGGCGGCCGTGAGGAGCGCCAGCGGGTCGGCCTCGACGTCGAGGCAGCCACGGCTGCCGCAGTGGCAGGGGCGGCCCTCGGGGTTGACCGTGAGGTGGCCGACCTCCAGGGCGAGACCCGAACTGCCCGTGTGCAGACGGCCGTCGAGGACGAGCGCGCCGCCGACGCCCCGGTGTCCGGTGGCCACGCAGAGCAGGTCGCGGGCGCCGCGCCCGGCACCGTGCCGGTGCTCGGCGAGTGCGGCGAGGTTGACGTCGTTGCCGGCGAACGCCGGCCCGGCGATGCCTGCCTCGCGCACGCACTCGGCGAAGATCCGGCGTACGGGGGCGCCGACGGGCCAGGCCAGGTGGAGCGGGTTGAGCGCGGTGCCGTCGGGTTCGGCGACGGCGGACGGCACGGCGAGACCGGCTCCGACGCAGCGGAGGCCGGTGGTGCGCAGCAGGTCGGCGCCCGCCTCGACGACCGAGCCGATGATCTTCGCCGGGTCGGCGTCGACGGTCTCGCGGGCGGGCGCGGTGGCGGCGATACGGCCGCCGAGCCCGACCAGCGCCGCGCGGAATCCGTCGGCGTGCACCTGGGCGGCGAGGACGACGGGTCCGTCCTCGGCGACCGCGAGCCGGTGCGAGGGCCGGCCCTGGGAACCCGCGGCCGCGCCGGGCCGGGCGTCGACCCTGATCAGACCGAGCGCCTCCAGCTCGGCGGCCACGGCTCCGGCCGTGGCCCGGGTCACGCCGAGCTCGGCGGTGAGCACGGCCCGGGTCGGGGCGCGTCCGGTGTGCACGAGCTCCAGTGCGGGCCCGAGCGCACCGCGCCCCCGGTCCAACCGCGTCCTCGAGGTGGTCCCTTCCCCCGCCGGCCGGGGGTCCGCCTTGCCGCTCATGAGGGCGAGTCTCCCATGATCCGCTGCGCGGGCCGTCTACCGGCCACTGACGCGGAGCGTGATGTTCAGCCGCCCGGTCAGCCCCAACTCCGGCGGCGCGCTGCCCGGGTACACCTTGGGCACGCCGTGGTAGGCGAGCCGTGCGGGCCCGCCGAAGACGAACAGGTCCCCGCTGCGCAGCTCCACGTCCGTGTAGGGCCGGGTCCGCGTCTCAGGGTTGCCGAACCGGAAGAGACAGCTGTCACCGAGGCTGAAGGACACGACCGGCGCGTCCGACTGCTCGTCGCTGTCGCGGTGCATGCCCATGCGGGCGTCACCGTCGTAGAAGTTGATCAGGGCGATGTCGTACGGCGGGGGTGTCTCCCCGAGCGCCTCCCGCGCCGCGTCGCGTCCCAGCTCCCCGAGCCACGCCGGGAACGGCTTCACCGGGGAGCCGTCGCCGTCGACGACCGTGCGGGCATAGCCGTACGGGTACCAGTGCCACCCCAGACACACCTGCCGGGCGGTCATCGTGCCGCCGCCGGGTGTGTGTACCGTCCGCAGTCCGGCGGGCGGACGGGCCCACTCCCGGCAGGCCTCCAGCAGCTCGCGCTGCCGCCCGGCGTCGAGCCAGTCCGGTACGTGCACCGCGCCCGGCGCGACCTCGGTACGGGACCTGGGGAACAGCTCGGCGTCCATGAACCCATTTTCCCTGGGTCGCTTAGCCTGGACACACGATGAACGACTGTATGACGACGCCCTGGGGCGAGCTGACGCTGGCCCGTTTTCCCGAGGACCCGCGTGACCGGCTGCGTGCCTGGGACGCCTCCGACGAGTATCTGCTGCGGCACCTCCAGGAGGTCCCCCTGTCGGGCACGGTCGTGGTCCTCGGCGACCGCTGGGGCGCCCTGGTCACGGCGCTGGCCGCGCACGGGCCGACGCAGATCACGGACTCGTACCTGAGCCAGGAGGCGACCCGGGCGAATCTCGCCCGCAACGGCGTCGGGACCGGCGCGGTGCGGCTGCTCACGACCCAGGACCCGCCGCCGGAGCGGATCGACGTGCTGCTGGTGCGGGTGCCGAAGAGCCTGGCTCTGCTGGAGGACCAGCTGCTGCGCCTCGCGCCCGGGGTGCACGAGGGCACGGTCGTCGTCGGCACGGGCATGGTGAAGGAGATCCACACCTCCACGCTGAGGCTCTTCGAGCGGATCATCGGCCCGACCCGAACCTCCCTCGCCGAGAAGAAGGCACGGCTGATCTTCAGCACCCCGGACGCGTCGGGCAAGAACGCCGCCAACCCGTGGCCGTACAGCTACGCCCTGCCCGAGGGTGTCGGGCCGGTCTCCGGGCGCACGGTCGTCAATCACGCGGGCGTCTTCTGTGCCGACCGGCTCGACATCGGCACCCGGTTCTTCCTGGGCCATCTGCCGGACAGCGGGGGCGGCCGGCGCGTCGTGGACCTCGGCTGCGGCAACGGAGTGGTGGGGACGGCGGTGGCGCTGGCCAACCCCGAGGCAGAGGTGCTGTTCGTCGACGAGTCGTTCCAGGCGGTGGCCTCGGCCGAGGCGACGTACAAGGCGAACGGTGTGCCGGGGCATGCCGAGTTCCGGGTCGGGGACGGGTTGAGCGGAGTGCCGGACGGGAGTGTGGACCTCGTGCTCAACAATCCGCCGTTCCACTCCCATCAGGCCACGACCGACGCCACCGCGCGCCGGATGTTCGCCGACGCCCGGCGCGCGTTGCGGCCGGGCGGCGAGCTGTGGGTGGTCGGCAACCGTCATCTGGGGTACCACGTGACGCTGCGGCGGCTGTTCGGGAACAGCGAACTGGTGGCCAGTGACCCGAAGTTCGTGGTGCTCAGGGCCGTCAGGAAGTAGCGCGGCCGAGCAGGCGGACGGTGCGCTCCACCTCCCCCGCCATCGCCTCCCGGCCCACGGCCAGGTACGTGCGGGCGTCGACCGCCTCGGGGTGGGCGCCGAGGTACTCCCGTACGGCGCCGGTCAGGGCGATGTTGAGGGCGGTGCCGATGTTGACCTTGGTGATGCCGCCGGTGACGGCCGCGGTCAGTTCGTCGTCGGGCACGCCGGACGAGCCGTGCAGGACGAGCGGGACGTCGAGGGCCGCGGCCAGGCGCTTGATGAGGTCGTGGTCGAGGGCGGCGGTGCGGGTCGTCATCGCGTGCGTGCTGCCGACGGCCACCGCCAGGGCGTCCACGCCGGAGTCCGTGACGAAGGCGCGTGCCTCGGCGGGGTCGGTGCGGGCGCCGGGGGCATGGGCGTCCAGCGGTGGTTCGCCGTTCTTGCCGCCCACCTGTCCCAACTCGGCCTCGATCCACAGGCCTTGGGCGTGTGCCCAGTCGGCCGCGGCACGGGTGGCGGCGAGGTTCTCGGCGTAGGGCAGCCGGGCGGCGTCGTACATCACGGAGCTGAACCCGGCGTCCGCCGCCTGCCGCAGCAGGGCGTCGCTCTGGACGTGGTCGAGGTGCAATCCGACGGGCACGGCGGCGCGTTCGGCCGCCGCGACGGCGGCGCGGGCCAGGGGGTGCAGCCGCCCCCGCCTGAACTTGACGGCGTTCTCGCTCACTTGGAGGACGACGGGGGCGTCCGCCGACTCGGCGCCGGCGACGACCGCCTCGACGTGTTCGAGCGTGACGACGTTGAAGGCGGCGACGGCGCGGTGCGCGGCGGCGGCAGCGGCGACCAGGTCGCCGGTGGGGACAAGAGGCACGGCTACTCCTGTGCGCCGGCGAGGATCACGGAGCGGGTGAGGTGGCGCGGCCGGTCCGGGTCGAGGCCCCGGGCGGCCGCGACGGCGACGGCGAGCCGCTGGGCGCGGACCAGTTCGGCGAGCGGGTCGAGGCCGCCGTCCACCCACAGGGCCCCGGTGCCCCGCACCTGTTCGGCCAGCCCCTCGGGCGCCTCGCCGAACATCCAGGTCGCGGTGCCCTGGGTCGTGATGCTGATGGGGCCGTGCCGGTACTCCATCGCCGGGTAGGCCTCGGTCCAGGACAGCGAGGCCTCGCGCATCTTCAGTCCGGCCTCGTTGGCCAGGCCCACGGTCCAGCCGCGGCCCAGGAAGGTGAACTGCGCGCAGTCGACGAGGCCTTGGGGCAGCGGGTCGGCGAGCGCGGTGCGGGCGTCGGCGACGGCTTCCTCGGTGTGCAGTCCCAGGTGGGCGCGGAGCAGGGTCAGCGCGGTCGTCGCGAACCTGGTCTGCACGACGGACCGTTCGTCCGCGTAGTCGAGCACGACGACGTCGTCCGCGGCCGCCATGACGGGTGTGCGCGGGTCGGCGGTGATCGCCGTGGTGCGTATACGCCCCTTCAACTGCCCCAGCAGGTCGAGGACTTCGGTGGTGGTGCCGGACCGGGTCAGGGCGATGACCCGGTCGTACGACCGCCCGGGCGGGAACTCCGACGCGGCGAAGGCGTCGGTCTCGCCCTGGCCCGCGCCCTCGCGCAGCGCGGCCACGGACTGCGCCATGAAGTACGACGTGCCGCACCCCACGATCGCGACCCGCTCCCCCGGCACCGGCAGTACCCCGCGGTGTCCGTCCGCCTCGGCCGCGGCGCGGGTCCAGCACTCGGGCTGGCTCGTCAGCTCGTCCTCGACATGCGTCATGGCGTTACCCCTCCCCCATGAATGCCTGATTGTTTGTGCAAGATATAGCGAGCTTTCGAGCAGAATCAAGCATTCGGACGGGTGTGGGGTGCGCTAGGGTCGCCGGGTGATCGAGGATGGGAGGGTGCGCATGTCCCGCGACGCCCGCTGGAAGGCGCTGCTGGAACTGCTCGTCGAGCGCGGCCGGCTGGAGGTCGAGGAGGCCGCCGCCGAGCTGGAGGTGTCGGCCGCGACGATCCGGCGCGACTTCGACCAGCTGGCCGAGCAGCAGATGCTGGTGCGCACGCGGGGCGGGGCGGTCGTGCACGGGGTGTCGTACGAGCTGCCGCTGCGGTACAAGACCGCCCGGCACGCCTCCGAGAAGCAGCGCATCGCCAAGGCGGTCGCGGATCTCCTCGCACCCGGCGAGGCGGTGGGACTCACCGGCGGTACGACCACCACCGAGGTAGCGCGTGCCCTGGCCGTGCGCAGCGACCTCACGTCCGGCTCGCCCGCGCTGACCGTCGTCACCAACGCGCTCAACATCGCCAACGAGCTGGCCGTACGCCCCCAGTTCAAGATCGTGGTGACCGGCGGGGTCGCGCGGGCGCAGTCGTACGAGCTCATCGGGCCGCTCGCGGACGGGGTGCTGAGCCAGATCACCCTCGATGTGGCCGTGCTCGGCGTGGTCGCCTTCGATGTGACGCACGGGGCCGCCGCGGCCGACGAGGCGGAGGCGGCGATCAACCGGCTGCTGTGCGAGCGGGCCGAGCGGGTGGTCGTGGCCGCCGACTCCAGCAAGCTGGGGCAGCGGGCGTTCGCCCGGATCTGCGCGGCCGAGTCGGTGGACATCCTGGTCACGGACACGGCCGTGACCGCGGAGACGCTGCGGCGCTTCGAGGAGGCCGGGATCAGGGTGCTCGCGGTCTGAGACGGCCGGCGAAGACCCCGCGCCCCGCCGTCCGACTCGTTCTGGACACCGGCCCCACCGGATCGACCTAGGCTGGGTTCCATGGAGGCTGCCATGAGCGGACCATCGACTGACCAGCCCTATCTGCCGATCGCCGAGCACGGCCTGATCGGCGATCTGCGCAGCGTGGCCCTGGTGGGCACGGACGGCACCATCGACTGGTACTGCTGCCCGTCCTTCGACGCGCCGAGCGTGTTCGCGGCGATCCTGGACGCGGAGCGGGGCGGCGCGTTCGAGCTGGCGGCGTCCGTGCCGGCCCGGACCAAGCAGTTCTACTTCCCCGACACCAACGTCCTGATCACCCGCTTCTTCACCGAGGACGGGGTCGGCGAGGTCCAGGACTTCATGCCCGTGGACGGCGAGAAGGCCGAGGTGGAGCGGCACCGGCTGATCCGGCGGGTGGTGTGCGTACGGGGTTCGATCCCGTTCCGGACCCGGGTCGCCCCGCGCTTCGACTACGGCCGGCAGCAGCACCGGCTGCGCATGGTCGGCGACGTGGCGCTCTTCGAGTCGGAGAAGCTGTCGCTGGGCCTGACCGCGACCGTGCCGCTGGAGACGGACGGCCTGGACGCGCGCGCCGACTTCAAGCTCGCGGAGGGCGAGTCGGCGGTGTTCGCGCTGGACCAGGTCGGTGGGGAGGTGTCGCCGCGTCGGTGCGCGCGCACCGAGGCCGAGGAGCAGTTCGGGACCACGGTGGCCTATTGGCGGCGCTGGCTGTCGCAGTCCAAGTACCGGGGCCGCTGGCGGGAGATGGTGCACCGCTCGGCGCTCACCCTCAAGCTCCTCACCTACGCGCCGACCGGCGCGATCGTCGCCGCGCCGACCACGAGCCTGCCCGAGCAGCTGGGCGGCGAACGCAACTGGGACTACCGGTACGTGTGGGTGCGCGACGCCGCCTTCTGCGTCTACGCGCTGCTGCGCCTCGGCTTCACCGAGGAGGCCGAGGCGTTCATGAACTTCGTGACCAAGCACATCAGTCCGGGCGACGGCAAGCCGTCGGGGCCGTTGCAGATCATGTACGGCATCGACGGCCGCACCGATCTCACCGAGTCCGAACTCCCGCACCTGGAAGGGCATCAGGGCTCCGCCCCGGTCCGGATCGGCAACGCGGCCTCCGACCAGCTGCAACTCGACATCTACGGCGCCCTGATCGACTCCATCTACCTCTACGACAAATGGGCCAAGCCGATTTCGAGCGCCCAGTGGGACGATGTGTGCGCGCTGGTGGAGTGGGTGTGCGCGCACTGGGACCAGCCCGACGAGGGCATCTGGGAGACCCGCGGCGGCCGGAAGAACTTCCTGTACTCGCGCCTGATGTGCTGGGTGGCGATCGAGCGCGCGATCCGGATGGCCAACCGGCGCGGCCTGCCCGCCGATCTGCCCCGCTGGCGGGAGTGCCGGGACACCATCTACCGGCGGATCATGAGCCGGGGCTGGTCGCAGGCGCGGCAGGCGTTCGTGCAGCACGAGGACGGCGATGTGCTGGACGCGGCCGTGCTGATGATGCCGCTGTCCAAGTTCATCGCGCCGACCGACCCCAAGTGGCTGTCCACGCTGGACGCGTTGACCCAGGAGCTGGTCTCCGACTCGCTGGTCTACCGTTACGACCCGCTGGCCAGCCCGGACGGACTGCGCGGCGACGAGGGCACGTTCTCGATCTGCTCGTTCTGGTACGTCGAGGCGATGGTGCACGCCGGCCGGGTCGACGAGGCACGGCTCGCCTTCGAGAAGATGCTGACGTACGCCAACCATCTCGGCCTGTACGCCGAGGAGATCAGCCACACCGGTGAGCAACAGGGTAATTTCCCGCAGGCGTTCACCCATCTCGCGCTGATCAGCGCGGCGTTCAACCTGGACCGGGCGCTGGGCTGACCAGGTTTTCGCCTTCCCACCCACAGGGAGACGTTGATGGCTCAGAAGGCCCTCGGCTTCGGCGAGTTCGGGTTGACGGAGGTGCCCGGCTCCGACGGGTTCTGGGCATCGGCGCGCGGGCCGCTCTCCGTGCCCGCCGGTGCGGACGGCTGGGTGACCCTGTTCCTGTGGCGCGGGTCCGAGGCATGCGTCGAGTTCGAAAGCTGGTCGGGCCCGGTGCCGTTGCGCCGGTGGGCCGGCACGGACTGCTGGTACGCGCGGGTGCGCATGCCCGAACGACTTCGGGTCACCTACCGGTTCCTCGTCGACGGCACCGCGTACGCCGACCCGTTCAACCCGGTCGGAGCGGGCGGCGACCGGTCCATCGCCGCGACGCCGGACGCGCCGCCGCAGCCGCACTGGCCGGACATCGGTGCCGACGACGTCCTGCCGCTGCCCCGCGCCCGGCTGCGCTGGACCGGGGGACGAAGCGGTGGACGCCGTACCGTACCGGTCCATCCGGTGGGCGGCGGGGGGCCGTTGGTACTGCTGCTGGACGGCGACGACTGGCTGCGTCTGCAACCGGCCATGACCGCCTTCGAGTCGGCGGTCGCCGCCGGCGACATGCCTCCCGTCACCCTGGTCTTCCTCCCGGCCAGGGACCGCCGGACCGAGTACGCCTGCCGGCCCGAGCTGTGGCAGGGCGTCCGGGACGAACTGCTGCCGCTCGTCGCGGAGTCGGGCGTGCCGGGCGACCCGGACCGGCTGGTGGTCGCCGGGCAGAGCCTCGGCGGGCTCAGCGCCCTGTACGCGGCGCTGGAGTTCCCCGAGCTGGTGTCGCGCGTCGCCTGTCAGTCGGGGTCGTTCTGGTGGGCGCCGGGCGCGATGGAGTCGGCGGACCTGTTCGGCGGCCCGGTGGGCGGCGGCATCGCCGAGCGCCTGCGCGAGCTTCCCGATCTGTCCGGGCTGCGGGTCGCCTTCGACGTGGGGGAACACGAGACGCCGATGCTGGCGCACTGCGGTCTCGTCGAGTCACTGACCGAGCGGTGCGGTGCGACCGTACGGGTGTCCCGGTCGGCTTCCGAGCACGACCGGGCGGGATGGCGGCACGCGCTGCTCAGGGACGTCGCCTGGGCACTGGGCTGACCGGCCGGTCCACCGCGCCACCGCCGCCGCTGCGGGTTCAGCGGCGGCGGTGCGTGTCCGGGTCAGTGACCGTGCTCGCCCTCCACGCCCGCGTGCCCTCCCTCACCGGTCGTCACGGTGAACGCCGCCGTGTGGACCTGTCCCTGGTGCTTGAAGTCGAGGAACAGGCGGTACGTCCCGGCACTGGGCGCGGTGGCCGTGAAGGAGATGTCCGGGCCGGGCTCGGTCGTGGCGTCGCCCGGTGCGCCGTTGGGGTGGACGTGGAGGTAGGCCAGGTCGCCGGAGCGCAGGGCGACGAGGTGGCCGTAGGCGCCGAGGTAGGGCTGGAGGTCGGTGACGGGGCGGCCGTCGCGGAAGACCCTCAGTTTGAGTTCGGTCGCGCTGTTCGGGGTCAGTCCGCCGCTCAGCTCGACCTTGTAACCGTCGACGGTCGCGGTGCCGGCCGGCGTCGGGAGCTTCTGGGCCGTATAGCTGCCCGAGGCCGCCAGGTCCGCGCCGAGGACGAGGTTCTCGGCACCCTTCTTCGCCGGGGTGAAGTCGGCGAAGACGCGGTAGCCGCCCGCGCGGGGCAGTTCGACCGGGATGCTCCAGGTGCCGTCGGCGGCGCGAGTGGGGTGCAGATGGCGGTAGGTGACGAGGTCGCGTGAGGCGACGATGAGGTGCAGTTCCTTGTCGTGCTCGCGCTGGTACGCGGTGACGGCCCGCCCCGCGGAGTCGCGTACCGCGAACCGCAGCTCGGCCCGCTGCCCGGCCGTCACCCGCGGAGTCTCCAGGTCCAGGGTGTAGCCGCCCTCGGAGATCTGCAGCCCACCGGCCGGAGACGCCGGGTGACCGCCCTCGCCACCCCCTCCCTCCTGACGGTCATGACTCTCATGCGAGGCGGGCGCGCTCTCCGTGACCACCGGGTCGACGGCCTTCCCCACGCCGTAGGCGGTGCCGAAGGTCGCGGCGAGCGCGGCGGCGAACGCGGAGATCTTGAGTCCGGCATGCATGGCCAGCTCCTCGGGATCATGGCCACCGCCTCGGTCGCGGAGGGCCTCGATGCAGTTGACGATACCCCCAGGGGGTATAAAGTCAAGCCGTCTCGGCGCTTGCACCGGATACCCCCCATGGGTATATCTTGAGCCTCGGCGGCGCTACCCCGCCCCCTGTCCAGCCCACGAGGAGAGCAGCGATGACCACCACCGCGACCGGAGCACGTTCCGAGGTCGAACTCGCCATCGGCGGCATGACCTGCGCCTCCTGCGCCGCACGCGTCGAGAAGAAGCTCAACCGCATGGACGGGGTCACCGCCACGGTCAACTACGCCACCGAGAAGGCGAAGGTCAGCTTCGCCGGTGACGTCTCCGTCCAGGACCTGATAGCGACCGTCGAGAAGACCGGATACACCGCGCAGGAGCCGTCACCACCGGAGGACCCTGGCGAGGACGAGCCGGTGGACGACGAACTGCGTACGCTGCGGCAGCGGTTGACGACCGCCGTGCTGCTCGCCGTGCCCGTCGTCGCGATGGCCATGATCCCTGCCTTGCAGTTCGAGTACTGGCAGTGGCTGTCGCTCACGCTGGCGGCGCCGGTCGTGACGTACGCCGGATGGCCCTTCCACAAGGCGGCGTTCACCAACGCGCGGCACGGAGCCGCGACCATGGACACGTTGATCTCGGTGGGCACGCTGGCCGCGTTCGGCTGGTCGCTGTGGGCACTGTTCCTCGGCACCGCGGGCGAGCCGGGCATGACGCACCCCTTCGAGCTGACGATCGCCCGCGGCGACGGCGCCGGGAACATCTATCTGGAGGCCGCGGCCGGCGTCACCGCGTTCATCCTCGCCGGGCGGTTCTTCGAGGCGCGCTCCAAGCGCAAGGCGGGTGCCGCCCTGCGGGCGCTGCTGGAACTGGGCGCCAAGGACGTGACCGTGCTGGGCGCCGACGGGCGTGAACAGACCGTTCCCGTCGGCCAGTTGAAGGTCGGCGACCGTTTCCTGGTCCGGCCCGGCGAGAAGATCGCCACCGACGGCACGGTGATCGAAGGCTCCTCGGCCGTCGACGCCTCGATGCTGACCGGCGAGTCCGTGCCGGTGGAGGTCGCCCAGGGCGACGCGGTCACCGGCGCCACCGTCAACGCCGGCGGACGGCTCGTCGTCGAGGCCACCCGGGTCGGCGCCGACACCCAACTCGCCCGCATGGCCGAGCTGGTGGAGGACGCGCAGAACGGCAAGGCGGCGGCGCAGCGGCTCGCGGACCGGATCTCCGCGGTGTTCGTCCCGGTCGTGATCGCCCTCGCGCTCGGCACCCTCGGCTTCTGGCTCGGCAACGGCGCCGGGCTGACGGCCGCGTTCACCGCCGCGGTCGCCGTGCTGATCATCGCCTGCCCGTGCGCCCTGGGGCTGGCCACGCCGACCGCGCTGCTGGTGGGCACGGGCCGGGGTGCCCAGCTCGGCATTCTCATCAAGGGTCCCGAGGTCCTGGAGTCCACCCGCAAGGTCGACACGATCGTCCTCGACAAGACCGGCACGGTCACCACGGGCCGCATGACGCTCCTGACCGTCCACACCGCCGACGGCACCGACGAGGCCGAAGTCCTGCGGCTGGCGGGCGCGTTGGAGCACGCCTCCGAGCACCCGATCGCCCGTGCCGTCGCCGACGGCGCGCTGGCGAAGCTGGGTTCGCTGCCCACGCCGGAGGACTTCGCGAACGTGCCCGGGCTGGGCGTGCAGGGGATCGTCGACGGCCACGCGGTGCTGGTCGGCCGGGAGCAGTTGCTCGGAGAGTGGGCGATGGAACTTCCTCCGGCGCTCGCCCGGTTGAAGTCCGAGGCCGAGGCGTCCGGCCGTACGGCGATCGCGGTCGCCTGGGACGGCGGGGCACGGGCCGTCCTCGAGGTCGCCGACGCCGTCAAGGAGACCAGCGCCGAGGCGATCACGCGGCTGCGGGCGCTGGGCCTGACGCCGATCCTGCTGACCGGTGACAACGCGGCGGTGGCGCAGTCCGTCGCCCGCGAGGTCGGCATCGCGCCCGAGGACGTCGTCGCCGAGGTGCTGCCGCAGGACAAGGTCGACGTCGTCAAGCGCCTTCAGAGCGAGGGGCGTTCGGTGGCGATGGTCGGCGACGGCGTCAACGACGCGGCCGCCCTGGCCCAGGCCGATCTGGGGCTCGCCATGGGGACGGGCACGGACGCCGCCATCGAGGCCGGCGACCTGACCCTCGTCCGCGGTGACCTGCGCGCGGCGGCGGACGCCATCCGGCTGGCCCGGCGCACCCTCGGCACGATCCGGTCCAACCTGTTCTGGGCCTTCGCCTACAACGTGGCCGCGCTGCCGCTCGCCGCGGCCGGCCTGCTCAACCCGATGCTCGCGGGGGCGGCGATGGCCTTCTCGTCGGTGTTCGTGGTGGGCAACTCGCTGCGGCTGCGGTCGTTCAAGGCGGCGGACTGAGCGCCCTGACGCCGAGGAGCGGCACAGCGCCCGCCGGACGACACCGGCGGGCGCTGTGCCGTCGCGATCAGCCCAGCTTCTTCAGCAGCTCGTCGGCGAGCGGCGCCGACGACGCCGGGTTCTGGCCGGTGACGAGGTTGCGGTCGACGACAGTCTTCGGCGCCCACGGCTGGCCCACCTGGACGTCGACGCCCGCCTCGGTCAGCCGGTCCTGGAGCAGCCACTTGGCCTTGTCGGCGAGGCCGCCCTGGATCTCCTCGTCGTTGGTGAACGCGGCCACCCGGTAGCCGGCGAAGGCATTGGTGCCGTCGTCCTTCACCGCGGCGAGCAGCGCGGCCGGGCCGTGGCAGACGACGCCGAGCGGCTTGCCGGACTCCAGGGCGAGGGTGAGCAGCCTGCCGGAGGCGGCGTCGACGGCCAGGTCCTCCATGGGGCCGTGGCCGCCGGGGTAGAAGACGGCGGCGTAGTCGTCGAGGTCGACGTCCGTGAGCTTGACCGGGTGCTGGAGCTCGGTCATCGCGGCGAGCGCGGCGGCGGTGCGGTCGGCGCCCTCCTGGCCGCCGTTGAACTCGGGCGCGAGGCTGCCCTGGTCGACGGTGGGGGCGACCCCGCCGGGGGTGGCCACGACGATCTCGTGCCCGGCGGCCTTGAAGGCCTGGTACGGGGCGACGGCCTCCTCGGCCCAGAAGCCGGTGGGGTGCAGGGTGCCGTCGGCGAGGGTCCAGTGGTCGGCGCCGGTCATGACGAAGAGGATCTTTGACATGTGTCGAACGTAGGCGAGCACACCCATAGAAATCCAATAGGCTCACATATATGAGAGATAGGGAATCCAATGACCACCCGGCCGGAGGCCCCCTGGACCTGAACCAGCTGCGCACGTTCCTGACCGTGTACCGCACCGGCTCCTTCACCGCTGCCGCCCGCCTCCTCGGCCTGTCGCAGCCCACGGTGACGACCCAGATCCGTGCCCTGGAGCGGCAGCTGGACCGGGAGCTGTTCGAGCGGCTGGCACGCGGGGTGGCGCCCGCTCCCTACGCGGACGAGCTGGCCGCCCGGATCGTCGAGCCCCTGGACGCCCTCGCCTCGGCGGCGCGGCCGGAGGACTCCCCCGCCGAGCCCGTGCATCTCGCCGGTCCGGCCGAGTTCCTGACGCGTTCCGTCCTGCCGGGCATCGCGCCGCTCGTGGAGAAGGGCGTACGACTGCGGGTCACGCCCGGGCTGACCGAGCCGCTGCTGGAGGATCTGCGCGCGGGCCGGCACGACCTGGTGATCGCCAGCTTCCGGCCGCGCGGCCGGACCCTGACGGCGGTGCCGCTGAACGACGAGGAGTTCGTGCTGGTCGCCGGGCCCGCGTGGGCGGAGCGGATCGGTGGCGCGGGCCGGATCGCGACGGAAGGGGCAGCCGCGCTGCACGGCGTTCCCCTGGTCGCGTACGCCGAGGACCTGCCGATCGTGCGCCGCTACTGGCGGCATGTGTTCGGCAAGCGTCTGGTGTGCCAGCCCGCGGTGACGATGCCCGACCTGAACGCGGTCAGGGCGGCGGTCGCGGGCGGTGCGGGGTTCTCGGTGCTGCCGCGCTATCTCTGCGTCGACGAGCTGGCGTCCGGCGCGCTGGTCCTGCTGCACGATCCGGACGACCCGCCCATCAACACCGGCTTCCTGGTGCAGCGCCCCGGTGTCTCGGGCAACCCGCATGTGGCCGTCGTACGCGACCATGTGCTGCGCGCGGCCCGGGAGTGGTAGTCGGGCCTGCGGAACTCAGGGTCCCAGGGACGCGGCGTACGAGGAACTCAGGGCTTGAGGAACGAGGAGCGGGCGCCCTCCAGGGTCGCGTCGATGCGGGCCGCCTGCCCCTGGGTGAACATGAACATCGCGATGTCGTCGGTGTAGTCCATGTAGTTCACGAACATGTCCCCGTCGGGCGCGTTGTTGCAGGTCACGTGCGGGAACGTGGGGGTGCCGAAGTTGGGGCCGCCCGCGTTGGGGGTGTCCGCGACGAAGTCGCTGCCGCTGCACCCCTGGCCGTCGTCGCCCCAGATGTGGAAGAGGTTCAGCCAGTGGCCCACTTCGTGGGTGGCGGTCCGGCCGAGGTCGAAGGGTGCCTGGGCCGTGCCCGTCGTACCGAAGAAGCGATGGCCGATGACCACACCGTCGGTCTCGGGCGGGCCGCCCGGGAACTGGGCGTAGCCGAGGATCTCCCCGAGGGTGGGGTCGGGGTCCTCGATGCGTGGGGCGACCCAGAGGTTGAGGTACCGGTCGGCGGGCCAGGCGTCATGGCCGCCGCTCGCCGCGGACTTCACCCCGTCGTCCGTGCGGAAGAGGTCCGCCGCGGTCTCGGTACGGGTGATGCCGTCGGTGGGCGCGCCGAAGGGGTCCTCGGTGGCGAGCGCGAACTCGATGCGGCAGTCGGCGGTGAGGGGCTGCCAGACCTCGGGGACCTTCGAGATGTCCGGGTTGAGCATCCGGTAGTCCTGGTTCAGGACCTCGATCTGGCTGGCGATCTGCGCGTCGCTGATGTTCTGCTCGGGCGTGCGGTGGACGACGTGCACGACCACCGGGATGACCGTCACCCCGGTCCGGGCCGGGGTCTCCAGGCCGGTCTCGAAGGCGAAGGCCCTGTTCTCCACCGCGTCCCGCGCCAGGGCGTAGGACGCGTTCTCGGTCAGCAGCCGCCGGTGCACCGGCATGGTGCCGCAGACGCGGCGGGTGGGGGTGGTCTCGTCGATCTCGATGTCGTTCTCGGGCACGCTGCACCGCCTGACGATGGCCGCGTCCGTGCGACGCGGAGTTGAGGGTGGAACGGGCCCGTTGAGGTTTACCGTAGGGCGACCGTACGGACACGGTCAGCAGAATCACCGAATTCACGGTAAGTACGGCGTTGCATTCCGTATCGGGTCAACCGGACAGGTTTCCGGCTGAACCGCCAGGGAGCGGGAGGTGTCCGACCATGAGCGGTCCGCCGCCGGAGCTGATCGGCGCATGGGTGCATTCGTACGAGGAGGACTCGCCCGGCGTGACGGTCTACCGCCGGGCCGGGTACCCGCTGCCGCCCGCGCGGGGCCGCCGCGCACTGGAGTTCGCCGCGGACGGCACCTTCACCGAGCGGCCCATCGGACGCGGCGACGCACCGGGGCGCCGGACCGGCAGCTGGGCACCGGCGGACCAGGAGGGCCGACGACTCGCGCTCAGCCTTCCCGACACGGAACGCCAGTTGGAGGTTCTGCACGTCGACGACGAGATCCTCACGGTGCGGGCGCCGGACGGGGAGCGGCGTGTTCCGTAGCGGTGCCGTGGCGATGACGGCGGTCCGTGCGCTCGCGCTGACGGGCTGCGGCGCCGCGGACTCCGGCGGCGCGACGCCGGGGTCCTCCCTCGCCTCCGGCACGGAGGAGGCCGGGGCCCCGACGCCGGAGGTGACGGCCGGTGCCACGACGCCGGCGCCCTCACCGACGCCGACCCCGGTCCCCACCGCCGACCCCGCCCACAAGCTCGTGTCCCTGAGCATCAGCGGCGGTTTCGCCGGTGTCTCCCAGCAGGTGGTCCTGCGCGGCGACGGCACCGTCCACGCCCGTGACCAGGGCAGGTCCGCGACGCGTCACCTCGCCGCGGCCGAGTTCACGGAGTTGCGGACGCTGCTCGGCGATCCGGCGCTCGACGAGGTCCCCGACGTCACGGTCGACACGGGCGCCGCCGACCTCTTCCAGTTCCGACTCCGCTTCGACGGCCGCACGGTCATGACCGACCGCTCCGTGGCGCACCCCGCCCTCGACCGTCTCATCGACGCGCTGAGCACGTTCCTGCCGAAGAGCTGACGCCCCTGAGTGCGTCCCGCAGAAGGAACCGACGGCGTACTCCCCCCTCAGTACACCGGCTTACTCCCGCAGTGAGACGACCTCGCCGCGCCCGCCCGGCACCGTGGAACCCATGAAACTCAGCTGCCCGGCCCGCAAGGGCTCCCTCGTCGTCCATGTCGTCGCCTCCGCCGGCTGGCTGGGACTCAGCCTCGGCCTGCTGGCGCTCGGGATCACCGCGGCCACCACCGGCGACCCGGTGATCGTGGAGTCCTCGGTCCGGGCGATGAAGGTGTTCGCCGACTGGCTCCTCCTCCCCCTCGCGTTCCTCACCTTCCTCAGCGGCATGCTCCTCTCGCTGGGCACGCCCTGGGGGCTGGCGCGGCACAAGTGGGTCTACACGAAGTTCTGGCTGTCCCTGGCCACGCTCACCGCGACGGCGTTCGTCCTGCGCCCGGCCGTGAACGCCGCGGTCGCCGCCGTCGCCGCGGGGCACCCACTGCCGGACACCGGGGACGTCCTGTTCGGTCCGATCGTCTCGTCGAGCGCGTACGTCTTCATGACGGTGATCTCGGTCCTCAAGCCATGGGGACCGACCCGACGCGGGCGCACGCACCGGGCAGCCTCAACTCGCCCCGTCCGACGCGCCATTGACGTCCCCGCCCGGGCCGCGTCACGGTGATGGTCCGTCAGGCATCTCCGGAGGGCGTCCATGACTTCAGCGTCGGCACCCCGCTCCGACTCCGAACTCCTCGCGCGGGTACGGGAGATCCGTCCGCTGATCGCCGAACACGCGCTGCGGACCGAGCGGGAGAGACGGGTGACCGGCGAGGTCGTCGCGGCGCTCACCGAGGCCGGCGTCCACCGGATGAACGTCCCCCGGCGGTACGGCGGCCTCCAGACGCGGTTGCGCACCCAGGTCGACGTGCTGGCCGAGGTGGCCGGAGCGTGCGGGTCGGCCGGTTTCACGGCCCTGATCCAGGCGGGCTGCGCGTTCATCGCCGCGCTCTTCCCCGACGAGGCGCAGGACGAGATCTTCGCGAGCCCGGACGTGCGGGTCGGCGGCACGCTCGTACCGGACGCCACGGCGGTCGCGGTGGACGGGGGCTATCTGGTCAACGGCACCTCGGGCTTCGCCACCGGCTGCCAGGACGCCGACTGGCATCTGCTGACCGTCCGGGTCGAGTCCGCCGAGGGGCCGCCCGAGGTGCTGTGGACGGCCGTACCCGTGTCGGAGCTGGAGATCCTGGACGACTGGCACGTCTCCGGGCTGGCCGGCTCCGGCAGCAACAGCGTCGTCGCCCATGACGTCCTGGTGCCGGCGCACCGCGTCCTGCCCGTCGGGCCGCTGCTGGCGGGCGAGTTCCCCTCGAAGGCGAACGCCGACGACCCCTTCTACCGGATGCCCGTCCTGCTGCTGTTCTGCGCGTGGACGGCGCCGCACGCGCTCGGTCTGGCACGGGCGTCCCTGGCGGGGTTCACGGAGCGCATCCACCGGCGGGGCATCACGTACACCTTTCACGCGCAGCAGCACGAGGCGGCCGTGACGCACCTCCAGGCCGCCGAGGCGGCGATGAAGATCTCCTGTGCCGAGCTGCTGGCGGACGAGTTCGTGGCACGCATCGAGGCCGGGGAGCCGTTCACCCGGGAGGAGCGGGCGAAGATCCGGGCGCAGAGCGGTTATGCGGCGCGGCTGTGCAAGGAGGCCGTCGATCTGATCGCCTCCGCGTCCGGCGCGTCCTCGCTGCGTCTGGACGTGCCGGTGCAGCGGGCGGTGCGCGATCTGCACGCCCTCAACCTGCACTCATTCGTCAATCCGGCGACCAATCTGGAGCTGTACGGGCGGGTGCTGTCCGGGCTGGACCCGGGGACGCTCTTCCTCTGATCCCCGGGGCGCTCGCGCTTCGCTGGAGGGGTGATCCAGACCACGAAGGAAACGATGTCGTTCCCCTGGCCGCGGGGCTATGCTGAGTCCACGCGAACGAAACCGTTTCGTTCAGGAGGGTCGCCCCCATGACCTCTGTACTCATCGTCAGCAGCCAGTCGCTCCAGCGTCTCGGCCTGCGCATGCTCCTGGCGGACCAGCCCGACCTGACCGTCCCCGGCGAGGCCACCACCGGCGCCGAAGCGGTCCGCCTGAGCGCCGCGCTGCGCCCGGACGTCGTCCTGCTCGACGGCCGCGTCCAGGACACCGATGGCATCGATGTCATCCGCCGGATCACCCATCCCCCGGCCTTCGCCGCCGCCCCCGGCCTCTCCGAAGCGGCGGCCCGCCCTCCGCGCGTCCTCGTCCTCGCGCCCGACACCCATGAGCAGCACGCCTACGCCGGGCTGCGGGCCGGGGCCGGCGGGTTCGTCCTGGAGAGCGCCGCCCCCGAGGAACTGGTCGCGGCGATCCGGGTGGTGGCCGTCGGGGACGCTGTCATCACCCCCAACCTGACCCGCGCCCTCATCGACACCGTCCGGCAGCAGCAACCGCTGCGTCCGGCCACGGCCGGGGTCGGCCTGGACACGCTCACCGAACGGGAACGCGACGTGCTGACCGCCATCGCCTCCGGCTGGTCCAACGCGGAGATCGCGGCGCGGCTGAACATCGCCCCGACGACCGTGAAGTCCCACGTCAGCCACATCCTCGCCAAGATCGGAGCGCGTGCCCGCGTGCACGCGGTGGTCTTCGCCTACGAGACGGGCCTGGTGCGGCCCGCCGCCTGAGGGCGCCGCGGACGTTTGAGTCCGCGAGAACCGGTCAGGCGCGGGGGATGTTCCAGCTCCCCGCTCCCGCGGCCCCGTCCCCCACGTCCGCCGGACCGGCCCCGGGCGCCGCGCGTCTCTCGCGCGGTGCACCGGGGGCGGCGCGATGAGCGGGCCCCTCGCGGACCGCCCGCCGGTCCAGGACCCGGCGCCCGGCCCCGGCCGCCCCGCCGAGGACCGCGACGCGTTCTTCGACAACGCCAAGTACCTGGCGATCGTGCTGGTCGCGACCGGGCACGCGTGGGAGCCGCTGCGCGACGGCAGCCGGACGGTCAGCGCGCTCTACATGCTCGTGTACGCCTTCCACATGCCGGCGTTCATCGTCGTCGCCGGCTACTTCTCCCGGAACTTCGACGCGAGCCCGCGGCGGTTGAGACGGCTGGTGACCGGGGTCGCCCTTCCCTATGTTGTCTTCGAGACGGCGTACACCCTCTGGACGCGCTGGACCGACGGGGTCCCGGACCGCCCGGTCAGCCTCCTGGAACCGCTGTATCTGACGTGGTTCCTGGCCACGTTGTTCATGTGGCGGCTGACCACCCCGGTGTGGCGGCACGTCCGGTGGCCGCTGCCCCTCGCGCTCGGTGTCGCGGTCCTGGCGAGCGTGACACCGTCGATCGGCGAGGACCTCGATCTCCAGCGCACCCTGCAGTTCCTGCCGTACTTCGTGCTGGGCCTGTGTCTGCAGCCGGAGCACTTCCGGCTGGTGCGCCGCCGGTCGGCGCGGCTGCTGGCGGTGCCGGTGTTCGCGGGTGCGCTCGGGGTGGCCTACTGGGCGGTGCCGCGGCTGAGCGGTGCCTGGTTCTACCACCGGGACAGCGTGCAGGAGCTCGGTGCGCCCGGCTGGTCAGGACTGGTGATGACGCCGGTGCTGTTCGGCTGCTCGGTGCTGCTGGTCGCGTGCTTCCTCGCCTGGGTGCCCGGGAGACGGACGTGGTTCACCACGCTGGGCGCGGGCACGTTGTACGGCTATCTGCTGCACGGGTTCGTCGCGCAGGGCTCCGAGCCCTGGGGCTGGTACGAGCCCGCCTGGGTCCACCAGCCGCTCGGCGTGCTCGTCGTCACGGCCGTCGCCGCGGTGACCGTGACGCTGCTGTGCACCCCGCCCGTGCGCCGGGTGTTCCGCTTCGCCGTGGAGCCGGACCTGTCATGGCTCTTCGGACGTGACGGGCGACGGGAGCGGGTGGCCGCGCCCGGATGAGCCGGCGTGTCGTCACGAGGACGAGAGTGTGCACGCACCTCTCAGGGACGCCAGTACAGCGCGGGATCGGGGTGGTCGGTGAACCCCAGGTCGCGGTAGAGGGGTTCGCCTTCGGCGGAGGCGTACAGGTCCACGCGGGACACCTCACGCTCCCGGAACCAGTCCAGCAACTCTCGCATGATCGCCCGGCTGTGACCGCGCCGCCGGTGCGCGGGGTCGGTGACGACGCCGATGACCTGGCCGATCCGGCCGTTCAGAAGGTGCGGCCCCGGCAGCCGTTGCTCGACGACACCGATGCCGCAGGCGGCGAGCCGGCCGCCCTCCGCGTCGACGACGAGGATGCGGACGGAGTCCGAGGTCAGCTGCTCCGTCAGCACCACGGCCAGGGCGTCGAGCCAACCGTCCTCGGCCGGGCCGGGGTTGAAGAAGGAGTCCGTCAACTCGTCGAACAGCAGCGCCCGGAGGCGCAGGAGCTCGACGAGGTCGTACTGCCCCGCCTGGCGTACGGCGGCACGGATCGCGGTGCGTTGTCCCATGCCGACGAGCCTGATGTAATGACCTTGTGCACCTCAACCCTTACGGCGAGGACGCCGTGAATCTCGCCGCCGACCTGGCCAACCGCCGCCCGGCCGACGCCGGTGAGCTCGCGGACCGCTGCCGGGCCGCCGGGGTGGCGGTGGAGGGGCCTGTGACGCCGGACGACCTCGACCGGGTCGCGGCCTCGCTGGACGCCTGGGAGAAGGTCGTCGACGCGACCGCCGAGCACGAGCGTGCCGCGCTGGTCAACGCGATGCTGGCCGCGGCCGCCGCCCACCCCCGGATGACGAACCACGTCGGCACCGGCTGGCACCTCCACTACCGCGACGAGGACCAGCCGCTCGGCGCGGTCGTCTCCTCACTGATCTCGGTCGGCACGGCACTGCACCTGGCGGGCCGGGGCATGCACCGCCTCAGCCGCTGCGCGGTGACCGAGTGCACCACGATCTTCGCCGACACCTCCCGCACCGGAAGACAGCGCTACTGCTCCCAGCGCTGCGCCAACCGCGACGCGGTCCGCCGCCACCGCGCCCGCGGGGTGCCGCCCACCGGCTAGCGAACGGCACCCTCGGGATCAGCTCACTCGCCGACCGGCTTGCCGCGCTGCCAGGCCCAGGCCAGGCGGTCCGCGCCGGACTGGTTGGTGGTCTTCAGCCAGGGCCTGGCCGGGTCACCGGTCAGCTCCTGTATCGAGTAGATGTCGTCGGTGCGCAGGCCCGGCCAGTACACCGAGCCCATCTTCAGCTCGCGGAAGGTGTCGGTGACGGCCTGGATGAAGTTGACGTAGTTGTCGTCCGGCGTCTTCACGTTGTAGTTCAGGCCCGTGGTCATCGGCGCCCCGAACTCGTCGGCGACGGTCCGGTTCGCGCAGTCGCCGATGCGCGCCTTCAGGTCGGCGACCCACTCGTCGTAGGTGGCGTACGACTTCCAGAAGCCGTAGTGGTGCAGGGAGAGGTATGTGCCCTTCAGGCGCGGGTCGGCGCAGACGGACGTGACGTGGTCGTTGTAGCCGGCGCCGCTGACGAAGACGCGGTTGCGCGGCACGGACTTGTAGGTGTCGAGCCACTTCGCCGCGATGTCGGCCCACTCGGTGTCGGTGTAGCCGTGCGGCTCGTTCATCGGCTCGAAGTAGACCTTCGAGTTGCCCTTGTACGCCTTGACCACGGTGTTCCACATCGGCCAGTAGGTGGCCTCGTCGTCGATGTAGCCGTCCTTGCGGTCACCCGTGCCCTCCCAGTAGGACACGATCACCTTGAAGCCGTGGGCCGTCGCGGCGTCGATGACCCCGCGGTACGACTTCCAGTAGGCGCCGTTGACCGTGTACGGGTTGATCGGCAGCCGGACCGTGTTGGCGCCGAGGTTGGCGCGGAACGCCGAGATGATCCGGCCGGCCTTGACGTAGGTCTGGGCGTAGGTGTCCTTGGTCAACAGGCCGGACAGCTGGAGCGTGTCGTCGGCGAAGTTGTCGCGCGGGTCGGCCCAGTTGACGCCCTTGAACTGGGTGGTGTCGATGCTCGGCGTGGCGGCCGCGGGGCTGCCCGCGAGGCCGGCGGCGGTGACGGCGGCGATCGCGACCGCGGCGAGGGAGGCCCGGGTGCGTGGCTTGAGACGGGTGCTGACAGGGGTCTTGCGCATCGACGTACCCTTCCGGAGCGACAGGATGTTTACGTAAACATCACGGCGCCGGAATCGTGGCATCCGCCCCCACGACCGTCAAGGTTTCCCACACGTAACATCCGTTGCGCGCGTGGGCCCGGCCGGGAGGAGCACGGCCGGGCCCAGGCGGGTTCAGGCGGTGTGGAGGGTGAGGCCGTACCGGTTGAGGATCTCGTTGACGGGCTGGAACCAGGTCTCGCCTCCGCCGGAACAGTTGCCCCAGCCACCGGAGGTGACGCCCTGGGCCTGGTCGCCGCTGATGAACGAGCCGCCGGAGTCACCCGGTTCGGCGCACACGCTGGTCTTGGTCATCTGATGCACCGCGCCCTGGCTGTAGTTGACGGTCTCGTTCGTCGCCAGGACCGTGCCGCAGTGCCAGTGCGTGGTCGAGCCGGACCGGCAGACGGAGGAGCCCACGGGCGCCACGTTCGAGCCTCGCACCAGCTGGTCGGAGACGGTGCCCCAGCCGAGCACGACCGGTACCGTCCACCAGCCGCTGCCCACGTTGACCCAGGCGTAGTCGTTGTCGGGGAACGACGAGCCCTGGAAGTTGCCGACGTAGCTGCGGTCCCAGCCGTAGACGGCGCCGGTGTGCTGGTCGCAGTGCCCGGCCGTGATGAACCCGCCGTACACGGAGAAGCCTATGGAACAGCGGACGTTGCCGGTGTAGAAGGGATCGCCGCCGACGGTCCCGGCGGCGAAGGTCTGCGGTGCGGTGGAGATGTGCCGGACGGTGACGGGGCCGGCGCGGTGGGCCCGCTCCACGAAGCGCCGGACATCGTTGTCGTCCTTCTCGCCCGCGACGACGTTGACCACGACCGTGCTCGCCCGCGGATCGACGTGCCAACTGGCGATGCCTGAGGGGGCGTTGAGCCGGTCCAGCCGTGCCTGGGTGGCGGCGAGTTCGCGGGCCGTGTGGGCGACGGTGCGGACGTCCGCACCGGTGGCCCGCACCGCCCGGACGGTCACCCGTGACGCGTCCGGGGTGAGGCCCACGGTCAGGGTGCCGGCAGCGGCGTCGTACCAGGTGCCGCCGAGTGAAGCCCCGGCGGCCTTGCGGGCCTTGGGCTCGGCGGCCGTGGCCCGCTGTTCGGCGGCGAGCCGCCGCTCGGCCTGCGCCGCGGTGAGGTGCAGGTCGTGCTGCATGGCGGTGAGGAGACCGGCGGAGGCGGGTGCCTTCGCCGCACGTGCACCGTCGGAGGAGGCGGAGGCGGGCGCGGTGCCCGCCGCGAAGCCGGCGCCGAGGGTGAGCAGCACGGCCAGGGCGGCATGCGTAAGTCTGTTGCGTCTCATGGGGGTTGCCCTTCGTCGTTCCAGTGGAGTGGGGGTTGGAACAGCGGGGAACAGCAGATACTGAGAGCGCTCTCAAGGGTGTGGCCGGGCAGAGCTTAGCGACTGATGCCTGTCAGGTCCATACCAATTCGGCCTTTCTGTCGAAGGTTCGCGCACCTTGGCTCAACTGGCCTGGGTCCGACGCGTCGTTGGGACCGCCCGGCATAGGCTGATCCAAGATCCGCAGCGGAGCGGACTCCCCTCGACAGGAGGCCCGATGGGTGTGGCGGATGCGATCAGGGTTCGGCCGGTGCCGGAGCTCCTCGCGGAGAACGCCGTACGGTATGGCGAGAAGCTCGCGTTCGCCGACGACCGGCGCGGGGTGAGCTGGGCCGAACTCGACCGCAGGACCGCACGGTTGGCGACCGGACTCGCTGTCGCGCGCGGGACCCGGGTGGCGTTCTTCCTCGCCAACGGCGTGGAACTGGTCGAGGGACTCCTGGCGACCGTGCGCGCGGCGGCGGTCGGGGTGCCGTTGCCACCGCGTGCCACCCACACCGAGCTGGCGCACCTGCTGGCGGACTGCGACCCGGCCGTGGTGGTCACCGACCAGCGGCGGCTGCCACGGGTCGCGGGGATGCTCGCGGAACGGCCGGTGCGACTGGTGGTGATCGGCGAGGGGGCGGTACCGGACGGGGCCGAGCGCTTCGAAGACCTCGTGACCGGACCCGCGCCGGCTCCACGCGACGACCTGGGACTGGACGAACCCGCCTGGCTGCTCTACACGTCCGGCACCTCGGGCACCCCCACGGCGGCCGTGTCCAGTCAACGCTCCGCGCTCTGGTCCTCGTTCGCCTGCTATCTGCCCCGGCTCGGACTGACCGCCACGGACCGGGTGCTCTGGCCCCTGCCGCTCGCCCACAGCTACGCCCACTCCCTGTGCGTGCTGGGCACGACCGTGGCCGGCGCGAGCGCACGCATCACCTCCGCCTCGGGCCCCTCCCACCTCACCCGGCTGATCGGCGAGTTCGAGCCGACCGTGCTCGGCGGGGTGCCGCTCACCTTCCGGCAGTTCCTCGACAGCGGCCTCGGCGCGGCGCCCTCGCTACGGGTGTGCGTCACCGCGGGCGCGCCGAGCGACCCGGAGCTGCGGGAGCAGGTGGAGCGGCGGTTCGGGGCGCCGCTGCTCGACGGGTACGGCTCCACCGAGACCTGCGGCAAGATCGCCATGGAGTCGCTCGACGGGCCGCGGGTGCCGGGGAGCAGTGGCACGCCGGTGCCCGGCATGGACGTCCGGCTGGTCGACCCGGACAGCGGCCTGGACGTCGTCGGTGGCGAGGGCGAGATCTGGGTGCGCGGCCCCGGAGTCATGCTCGGGTACCGCAACCGGCCCGAGGCGGACGCCGGCGCCCTGCGCGAGGGCTGGTACCGCACGGGGGACCTGGGGCGGTTCGGTGCGGGCGGCACGCTGACCGTCACCGGGCGGCTCAACGACCGGATCGTGCGGGGCGGCGAGAACGTCGACCCGGCCGAGGTGGAGCAGGTGCTGCGGGCTCTGCCCGGGGTGCGGGACGCGGCCGTGGTGGCGCGGGCGCATCCGCTGCTGGGCGAGGTCCCGGTGGCGTTCGTGGTCCCGGCGGAGGAGTCGCTGGACCCCGCCGGTCTGCTGCGCGGGTGCGCCGCGGTGCTGTCCGCGCACAAGGTGCCCGAGGAGGTCCTGTTCACGCCGGCCGTCCCGCGCACGGCGGCGGGAAAGCCGCGCCGGGCGGTGCTGCGCGAGACGCTCGCCGAGCGGCCCCCGGCGCCGGACCTCGCGGGCCTTGGCGGTCTGACCGCCGGTGAACGACGGGCCGCGCTCACGGAGTTGGTGTGCCGGGAGGCCGAGGCGATCCGGGGCACGGTCGCCGGTCCCGGCACCGCGTTCGCGGATCTCGGGCTGACCTCGATGGACGCCATGACGCTGTGGCACCGGCTCAGCCTGCGCACCGGACTGCGGCTGCCGGCGACCCTGGTCTGGGACCACCCGACCCCGGCCGCGGTCGCCGCGCACCTGGACACCCGGATGACCGGCGAGGCCCCGGCGACGGCCGTGCCGCCGCGCGGCCCGGAGGCCGAGCCGGTGGCGATCGTGGCCGTCGGCTGCCGCTACCCGGGCGGGGTGAGCTCCCCGGAGGACCTGTGGCGGCTGGTCCGCGACGGTGTCGATGCCACCGGCGACTTCCCCGCCGACCGCGGCTGGGACGTCGACGCCCTGCACGATCCCGACCCGGACCGGCTCGGCACGACGTACACCCGCCGCGGCGGTTTCCTCGACGGCGCGGCCGACTTCGACCCGCTGTTCTTCGGGATCTCCCCACGTGAGGCCCTGGCGATGGACCCGCAGCACCGGCTGCTCCTGGAGGTCGCGTGGGAGACGCTGGAGCGCGCCGGCATCCCCGCGCCCTCGCTGCGCGGCAGCGCGACCGGTGTGTTCGTGGGCCTGATGCACGCCGGGTACGGCACCGGGCTCTCGCCGCACGAGCTGGAGTCGCACATCGGCATCGGCTCCTCGGGCAGTGTCGCCTCGGGCCGGATCTCGTACGTCCTCGGCCTGCGCGGTCCGGCCCTGACCGTGGACACGGCGTGTTCGTCGTCGCTGGTCGCGATGGACCTGGCCGCGAAGGCGCTGCGGGCGGGTGAGTGCACGCTCGCGCTGGCCGGCGGGGTGACGGTGCTGTCGAGTCCGCAGCCGTTCATCGCGTTCAGCAGGCAGCGCGGGCTGTCGGCGGACGGCCGGTGCCGGTCGTTCGCGGCGGGCGCGGAGGGCACCGCGTGGGCCGAGGGCGTCGGCCTGGTGCTGCTGGAGAAGCTGTCGGACGCCCGGCGCCACGGCCACCCGGTGCTGGCGGTGCTGCGCGGGTCCGCGGTGAACTCCGACGGCGCGTCCAACGGCCTCACCGCCCCCAACGGCGAGGCCCAGCGCGACCTCATCCGCCTGGCGCTGGCCGACGCGGGCCTGGGCCCGGCCGACGTCGACGTGGTCGAGGGCCACGGCACGGGCACGGCCCTCGGCGACCCGATCGAGGCCGGCGCCCTGCTGGCCACCTACGGCCAGGACCGCGACCCGGCCGACCCGGTATGGCTGGGCTCGGTCAAGTCCAACCTCGGACACTCACAGGCCGCCGCCGGAGTGGCCGGAGTGATCAAGATGATCGAGGCGATGCGCCACGGCGAACTCCCCCGCTCCCTGTACGCGGAAGAGCCGTCGCCGCACGTGGACTGGTCGGAGGGGGCGGTACGACTCCTCGACGGCCCACGCCCGTGGCCGCACCGCGACCGGCCGCGCCGGGCGGCGGTGTCGTCGTTCGGCATCGGCGGCACGAACGCCCATCTCATCATCGAGGAACCCCCGTCGCAGCCCACGGCCGGGACCGGGAGCCGTCTTGAGGCGGCCGCCCCTTGGCTGGTCAGCGGCGGCGACGAGGCCGGACTGCGGGCGCACGCCAGGACGTTGGCGGAGGCACTGGCGGACGTCACGGACAACGACACGGCGCTCGACGTGGCGTACTCGCTGGCGACCACGAGGACTCCTCTCCCCCACCGAGCGGCCGTCCTGGCCGACGACGCTACCGGACTCCTCGCGGGACTGCGTCGTTTGGCGGCAGGCGAGGACGCCCCCGGGGTGCTGAACGGCACGGTGGTGCGCGGCACCCCGAAACTGGCGCTGCTCTGCGCGGGTCAGGGCACGCAGCGGGCCGGGATGGGGCGCGAACTGGCCGCCGCCTTCCCGGAGTTCGATGCCGCTTTCACCGACGTGTGCGAGCGGTTCGGGCCGTTGCTCGACCGGCCGCTGCGCGAGGTGATCGACGACCCCGACGGCGCTCTGCTGGACCGTACGGACTACGCGCAGGCCGCCCTGTTCGCCTTCGAGGTCGCCCTGCACCGGCTGCTCGCCGCATGGGGGGTGCGGCCGGACTACCTGGTCGGCCACTCCGTCGGCGAGTTGGCCGCCGCCCATCTCGCGGGCGTGTTCTCGCTCGCCGACGCAGTCCGGCTCGTGGCCGCGCGCGGCCGGCTGATGGCGGCCCTGCCGGAGGGCGGCGCGATGATCTCGGTGCGGGCCCCGGAGGCGGAGGTCGCGAGCAGGCTCGCCGCGGCACCCGGACGGGTGGCGATCGCGGCGGTCAACGGGCCGACGTCGGTCGTGGTCTCCGGCGACGAGGACGCGGTGACCGCGCTGGCTGCATCCCTCGGCGGGCGGAGCACCCGGCTGCGCGTGAGCCACGCCTTCCACTCGCCGCTGCTCGACCCAATGCTGGCCGAGTTCCGCGCGGTCGCCCAGACCGTGACCTACCGGCGGCCGTCCGTGCCGGTGGTCTCCACGGTCACCGGCCGCCCCGAGCCGGACGCCCTCGCCACCGCCGACCACTGGGTACGGCAGGTGCGCGAGACCGTCCGCTTCGCCGACGCGGTGGACTGGCTGGCGCGGGCGGGCGTGACGGCGTTCGTCGAGGCCGGTCCCGCCGCCGCGCTCAGCGTGGCGACGGAAGAGTGTGTCGCGCCGGACGCGGGCGCGGTGTTCGCTTCGTGCGCCGACACCCGGGAAGCGCTCCGGGCGCTGGCCGCCCTGCACGTGCACGGGGTGCTGGTCGACTGGCGGTCGGTGTACGCGGGCAGTGGCGCGCGGCGGCGCGCGTTGCCGACGTACCCGTTCCAGCGGCAGCGCTACTGGCTGCACGCGGTACGGCACCCGGTCGCGACCGGGCATCCGCTGCTGGGCGAGGCTCAGCCGGACGCCGACGGGCCCGGCGTCCGGCACACCGGGGTGCTGTCCGCCCTACGGCAGTCCTGGCTCGCCGACCATGTGATCGGCGGCCGGGTGTTGCTGCCCGCGGCAGCGTTCGCCGAGCTGGCCTGTCATGCGGCCGGGGCGGCCGGGCCCGTACGCCTGTCCGAACTGGCCTTCCGGGAGCCGCTGGTGCTGCCGGAGTCCGAGCCGGTGCGGGTGCAGGTCGTCACCGGCGGCCCGGACGAGGCGGGGAACCGGCCGGTCGCCGTCTGGGCGCAGACGGGTGAGACGTGGACGCGGCACGCCACGGCGACGATCGCCCCGGTGGGCGCGGCGCCCGTCGTACCGCTCCGGGTGTGGCCGCCCGCCGGTGCCGAGCGACTCCCGGTCGACTACGACCGCCTCGCCGACCACGGCCACGACTACGGACCGGCTTTCCGCGCGGTGACCGGGCTGTGGCGCCGGGGCACCTCCCTGTACGTCGAACTGGCCCTGCCGCCAAGGGAAGCGGCCACGGCGGGGTCCTACACGCTCCATCCCGCGCTGCTCGACGCGGCTCTGCACGCGGCGCTCCTGGCCGAAGGTCCCGGCACGGCACGGGTCCCGCTCACCTGCGCCGGGCTCACGGTGTACGCCACCGGAGCCACGACGGCCCGGGCCCACCTCGAACGGCTCGGCCCGGACGAGTTCCGGGTGACGCTCACCGACCCCTCCGGGCAGCCGCTCGCCGCGGTCGAGTCTCTTGTCACGCGGGAGCTGCCGCCCCAACGTCCGGTTGCACACGCCGAGTTGTACCGCCCGGCATGGCTTCCGGCGACGGCGGGCGGCGACGCCGACACGCGTCACGAGGTGTTCGACCTGCCAGGGCCGGGCGTGGACACGGACCCGCCCGCCCGCGTCCGGAGCCTGCTCGACGGCACACTCGCCCGGATTCAGCAGTGGGTCGGCGACTCCCGTCCGGGTCGGCTGCTGATCCTCACCCACAACGCGACCGGCGACGATCCCGACCCGGCCGAGGCGGCGGTGGCCGGGCTCGTCCGCAGTGCCCAGTCCGAGCATCCCGGCCGGATCGTGCTGGTCGACCGGCGCGGGGGCCCGGCGTCCCCGGCCGACCTGGAGGCGGCGCTGCGCACCGGCGAACCGCAGGTCGCCCTGCGCGACGGTGCCGTGCTCGTGCCGCGGCTGGCCGCCGTGCCGTCCACCGCCGGGACCGAGGCGCCCGTTCTCGATCCCGGCGGCACGGTGCTGATCACCGGCGGCACCGGGGCGCTCGGGGCGAGCCTCGCCCGGTACCTCGTCGACCGACACGGGGTGCGTCAGGTGGTGTTGGCCGGGCGGAGCGGTCGTCCGCCCGCGTGGGTCGGCGAACTCGGCGCGGCGGTGCGGGTGATGGCGTGCGACGTGAGTGACCGAGCCGCCGTCGATGCCCTGGTGGCGTCCTGTGGGGCGGCGTTGACCGCGGTGTTCCATCTCGCCGGCGTCGTGGACGACGGTGTGGTGGACGGTCTGACGCCGGAGCGGCTGGCGGCCGTGCTCGCGCCGAAGGCGGACGGGGCCTGGCATCTGCACGAGGCCACCAAGGATCTCGGGCTGTCCGCGTTCGTGCTCTACTCGTCGGCGGCGGGTGTGCTGGGCCGCCCCGGACAGGCCAACTACGCGGCCGCCAACGGGTTCCTGGACGCCCTGGCCCGCCGTCGCACCGCCCAGGGGCTGCCCGCGCGGTCCCTGGCCTGGGGACCGTGGACCACGGCCGACGACGACGGCATGGCGGCCCAGGTCGCTCCGCAGCGGCTCACCGACGGGGGTGTGCTGTCCGTCGGCGAGGAGGAGAGCATCGACCTGCTCGACCGGGCGTTGCGGACGTCGGAGCCGGTGCTCGTGCCGATCGCGCTGGACCTCGCGGCGCTCCCCGCGCCGACCGCGCCACCCGTGCTCACGGACCTGCTGCCGCGCCGTCCCGCTGCCGCCCCCGCCACCACCGCGCCCGCGCAGGCACCGGGCGCCTGGCGTGAGCGGCTCGCCGCCGTGCCGGCGGGTGAACGCGAGGCCGTGCTCGTGGAGTTGATGCGCGCCGAACTGGCCCTGGTGCTGGGCTTCGCGGACGCCGCCGCCTTCCCCGCCGAGCGGGCCTTCACCGAACTCGGCTTCGACTCGCTGACGGCGGTGCAGTTCCGCAACCGGCTCAGCGCGTTCACCCGGGTGCGGTTGGCGCCGTCGATCGTGTTCGACCATCCGACGCTGCCCGCACTGGCCGCGCATGTGCACGAGGCGCTGCGTCAGGTGCTGCCGGACGCCGAGGCGGAGGTCACGGCGGACGAGCCGGCCTCCTACCGCTTCGGCCCCCTCTACCACCACGTCCTGCGCGAACGCGGTCCGTTGGAGGCCATGGGCCTGCGCTACCTGGCCTCTCACGCCCTCCCCTCCTTCTCCGTCGCCGACCGCGCCCGGCATGCCGTCGCGCCGGTCCGGCTGGCCCAGGGTGCGGGCACACCTCTGGCCTACATCCCGGACTACCTCACGCCGTACCACCGCGTTCCCGCCGGTCTGGCCAAGCAGTTCGACGGTGAGCGCGACCTGTTCCTGCTGGAGCATCCGGGCTTCGGCGCCCGGCGGGCGGTTCCGGACGGCGTGGACGCGATCGTCACCACGCATGTCGACAGCGTGCGGAGCCTGTCGGCGAACGGCCCGGTCGTCCTCGTCGGCTATTGCGCGGGCGGCGCGATCGCGCACGCCGTGGCGCGGGAGCTCGCCCGGGCCGGGCAGCCACCGGCGGGGCTCATCCTGCTCGACGCGCACGCCGGTGTGCTGCGCCGGGACGACGAGCGGGCGTTGGCGCTGATGGCCGCCGGTGCCGAACTCCCCGACGACGTCGTCGCCGAGTTCGACGACTCGCTGCTCATCGCGGGCGGAGGCTACGCACGCGTGCTGGAGAACTGGGAACCGGAGCCCTCGCCCGTCCCGGCCCTGCTCGTACGCGGCCGCCCGACCGCGCAGATGCTCCGCATCGACCCCGACGGCGACTGGCAGCCGCGCTGGCCGCTCCCCCACGAGACCGTCGACGTCCCCGGCGACCACTACACCCTCGTCCACCACGACGCCGACACCACGGCCGCGGCGATGCGCGCCTGGCTGCCGGCGTGAGCGACCGAAGCGACCATCGCAGCCCAGGAGTTGACGCATGACCCCGGAGTACGACCTGATCGTCGTCGGCGGCGGACCGGCCGGTTCGACGGCCGCGACCACCGTGGCCCTGCGCGGGCACCGGGTCCTGCTGCTGGAACGCGAGACGTTCCCGCGCTACCAGATCGGCGAGTCGCTGCTGCCCGCGACCGTGCACGGCCTGTGCCGCATCCTCGGCGTCGCCGACGAGGTCCAGCAGGCCGGCTTCACCCTCAAACGCGGAGGCACCCTGCGCTGGGGCCGCGATCCGGAGCCGTGGCAGTTCTCCTTCGCCATGACACCGCGGGTCCCCGAACCCACCGCGACCGCTTTCCAGGTGGAGCGCTCACGCTTCGACGAGATCCTGCTGCGGGGCGCCCGGCGGGCCGGCGCCGAGGTGCGCGAGGGCAGCACGGTGCGGCGGGTCGTCGCCGACGAAGAGCGGGTGCGGGGTGTGGAGTTCACCGACGCGGACGGCAACACCCGTACGGCGTACGGCCGGTACGTCATCGACGCGTCCGGCAACACCAGTCGCATCCACACCGGGGTCGGCGGCGGGCGCGTCTACTCCGACTTCTTCCGCAACCTCGCCGTGTTCGGCTACTTCGCGGGCGGCGCCCGGCTCCCCGAGCCCAACAGCGGCAACATCTTCTGCGCCGCGTTCGACGCGGGCTGGCTCTGGTACATCCCGCTGCGCGACGACCTGACGAGTGTCGGCGCGGTGATCTCGCCCGAGCACACGCAGGCGGTGCAGCGGGACGCGCCGGGCGCCTGGCGGGACATGATCGAGGCGTGCCCGGAGGTGAGCCGGCTGGTGGCGGGCGTCCCCGAGGCGACCGAGGCGCCGTACGACCAGGTACGGGTGCGCAGGGACTGGTCGTACTGGAAGCAGTCCTTCTGGAAACCGGGCATGGCGCTGGTCGGCGACGCGGCATGCTTCGTGGACCCGGTGCTGTCCTCCGGTGTCCATCTGGCCACCTACGGCGCCCTGTTGGCGGCCCGCTCGGTGAACGCGGCCCTGGACGGCAGTGTGTCCGAGGAGCGGGGCTTCGCCGAGTTCGAGGCGCGCTACCGGCGCGAGTACCGCGTGTTCTACGAGTTCCTCATCGCCTTCTACGACATGGAGCGCAACGAGGACTCGTACTTCTGGGCCGCGAAGAAGATCACCCATGTGGATCTCGGCGAGGCGGCCGCGTTCGCCGAGCTGGCGGGCGGGCTGGCCTCCCGGGACGCGGCGGTGGTCCGCATGGACTGGCACACGGCCGCCGCGCAACTGGACGGTGCAATAGGCGAGTTGGCGGCATCGGACGGCCGCATGAACCCCCTCCTGTCCGCCCCGGTCGTCGGCGAGACCTTCCGCACCGGCAACGACCTTCAGGAGCAGGCCCTTTACGGCGGCCCGCTCGACGACCCCGGCCCGGCGGCCCCGGGCGGGCTGGCCGTCACGCCGGACGGCCTGTCCTGGGTCAAGGAGTGACCGCCGCGGCCTGTTGACCTTGCCCGAAGGGGAACCCGCAGCATCGGCGTACCGATGGCTGCGGGAGGGGCGAGGGTGCGCGGGCTGATGATCGACGTACGGCCGTTGCGGCGGGCCGAGTTCCGGCGGCTGTGGGCGAGCGGCACGGTGACCACGCTGGGCGCCCAGCTGACCGCGATCGCCGTGCCGATGCAGCTGTACGACCTCACCGGCTCCTCGGCGTACGTGGGGCTGGCCGGGTTCGTGGGCTTCGCGCCGATGGCCCTCGCGGCGCTGTGGGGCGGCACGCTGGCGGACGTACGGGACCGGCGGCGGGTGCTGCTGGCGACCACGGCCGGGATCGCCCTGACGTCGCTGCTGCTGTGGGCGCAGGCGTGGGTGCGGCTGGAGTCGGCGGGGGCGCTGCTGGCGCTGGTGGGGGTGCAGCAGGCCCTGTTCGGCGCCCACGCGGCGGTGAGCGGTGCGGTCGTCCCGCGCCTCGTGCCGCGCGAGTTGCTGCCCGCCGCGAACACGTTGCAGTCGCTGGTGTCCTGGTCGGCCGGGATCGCCGGCCCGCTCCTGGCCGGGGCACTGCTGCCGGCGGTCGGGGCCGAGTCGCTGTATCTCGCGGACGCGGCGACGCTCGGCGCCACGCTGTGGGCCGTGTGGCGCCTGCCGTCGCTCCCGCCCACCACCGAACAGGGCCCCGGAGCGCGGCAGTTCGCCGCCGGCCTCCGGCTGCTCGCCACCCGGCAGGTGCTGCTGGTCGTCTACCTCGCCGACTTCGCGGCGCTGTTCCTGGGCATGCCCGCCGCACTGTTCCCCCAGATGGCGAGGGAGACGTACCCGGGGGCGAACGTCGGGGTGCTGTACGCGGCGGTCTCCGCCGGGGGCGTGCTCGCTGCGCTGTTCTCCGGCGGCTTCACCCGCGCCTCCCGCCACGGTGTCGCGGTCGCGGTGTCGGTGTGCGTGTGGGGGCTCGCACTCACCGCGTTCGGGGTGGCCGACTCGCTCGCGGTGGCGGCCGGTTGGCTGGTGGTGGCGGGCGGTGCGCTGCTGACGCTGGGGGTGTTCCGCAAGTCCGTCCTGCAGTCCGCGGTGCCGGACGGGATGCGGGGCCGTCTCCAGGGCGTCGACACCGTGATCGCCGCGGGCGGCCCCCGGCTGGGCGACCTCGTGCACGGCGTGGCCGGCGCGTCCTTCGGGGCGACCTGGGCCGTCACCGGCGGCGGGGTGCTGACGGTGACGGCCGGGCTGGCGCTGCTGCTGTTCTTCCCCGCCTTCAGGCGACACCGGGCAGCGTGAGGGCCGTTACTCCGGCGGAGTCGGTGTGTCGTGGGTGCGGTACATGGCCTGGACGTCCAACTCCAGCTGGACCGTGGGGCCGACGACCGCGATGCCCCGGGCCAGCATCGAACGCCAGTTGAGCGTGAAGTCCTCCCGGTGCAGCTCCGCCTTCGCCAGGGCGGCGCAGCGCAGTTCCTCGCCGTAACCGCCGTTGACCATGCCCAGATAGGTCGTGTCCAGCGACACCGAACGGCTCACCCCGTGCATGGTCAGGGTGCCCAGCAGGGACCACTTGCTGCCACCTCGGTAGGCGAAGCGGGTGCTGCGGAAGTCGATGTACGGGAAGTTCTCGACGTCCAGGAAGTCGGCCGAACGCAGGTGAGCGTCACGGGTGTTGTTGCCGGTGGTGATGCTGGCGGCGTCGATGCGGACATGGACGCGGGAGTCGGCGATGTCCTGGGTGACCTGGATGCCGCCCTCGAAGCGTTCGAACCGGCCGTGCACATGGGCCATGCCGACGTGCTTGGCGATGAAACGGATCGCGGTGTGCGGCGGGTCGAAGAGCCAGGTGCCGGGGACCGGGAGCTCGGCCTGGCGGGCGGGCTGGAGCCAGACGCGCTGCGAGGACACCCCGGCGTCGGCGACGACCTCGACGGTCTCGCGGTGCGGCTCCAGACCCTCCGCCATGACCATGAGGCTGTAGCTGGCGGGCGGCAGCACGGCGAGGAACGTTCCGTACGGGTCCGTGGTGCCGCGCGCCACGACCTGGTGGCTGCGGAGTTCGGTCACGGTCACCTCGGCGGCACCCAGGGGCTGGTTCACCGGGTCGAGGACCTCGCGGACGAGGACACCGGCACCGGCCGGCACGGGAAGCGTGTGGCCCGCGGCGCCTCCGGAGGCACTCCTGAGTCGCCGCCGGAGCAGTCCGAGGGGCATGGGTCTCACCTTTCAGTGGGGGTCAAGTCGGGGGGAGGTGTGCGTGTGAGGGGAGCAAGGGGGGCAGCGATGCCCGCGAATCCGCCGTGGGGACGCGGGACACGGAGGACGCTCCAGGGAAGGGGAACAGGCACTGCCTCCTCAAGATCATGAACGGAGTGGCCGAAGCGCGGGTGTCTCAAAATGCGACACCCGAAGCGCGAGGTGCCTCGCAATGCGGCAGTCGGAGCACGGAAATGGGTCAAAGCATGACAGAAGGTCGGTTGTTTTGCGTTCAACCGTTCCCCGTAGGCTGAGCGATGCCATGACCACCGCACAGCGCCCCACCGCCCTCACCTCGCTGCGCCGCGCCCGGGAGCAGTTCCTGCGCGGACAGCAACTGCCGGACGGAGTGCCGGACGACGTCCTCGCCGCGTGGAAGCGTGCCCGGTTCTTCGGCGTACGCCACGACGTGGGCGCCCCCACGCCGGAGGCGGCCGGGCCGGTCGACTCCCCCCTGCTGACCGCGGCCCGCCCGGTGCTCGACCGGATCGCCGGGACGCTCGGCAGCGCGGACACCGCCCTCGTGCTCACCGACGCGCGGCTGCGGGTGCTGTGGGCGGCCGGGTCCACGCCGGACCACCGCTGCCGTGACCTCTCCGAGGAACTGGTCGGCCACAACAGCGCGGCCCTCGCCCTGCACACGCACCGCCGGGCCGAGGTGCACGGCCCCGAGCACTTCCTCGACCGCTGGCAGGACGTATCGGCGGTGAGCGTGCCGGTACGTGCGCCGGAGACGGGGCAGCCGGTGGGGACGGTGACGGTGGCTACCGGGCTGTGCGGCGGGGGCGGGGAGCGGGTGGCGTGTGGGGACGGTGGCGGGTGCGCGGCGGGGGCCGGGCTCCGCGAGAGGGGCGGGTCAGGGGAAGGGGCCGGGCTCCGCGAGGGGGCTGGGTGCGGGAAAGGGGCCGGGCTCCGCGAAGGGGCTGGGTGCGGGAAAGGGGCCGGGGGCGGGCCGCATCCCGGGGCTCCGCTGGTCGAGGCCGTCGCGACGGCTGTCGAGGCCGAGCTTCTCTCACGGTCGCGGACGGCCGAGCGGGTGCTGCTGGACGCGTACGCCCGGGCCGCGGGAGAGCGGGGGCGCGCCGTCGTCGCCCTGGACGGCCGCAACCGGCTCGTCAGCGAGGCCGCGGGGCGGATGCTGTCGCCGGAGGCGTTGGAGGCGCTGGAGCGGCGGGCGGTCGCGCTGATACGGGAGTCCGATTCCGGGCATCCGGCAGAGCCCGCGGACGGCCCGGACGGTTCCGTGCCTCCGGCAACGCTCCCCACTGGCCCGGACGGCACCGCGCACCAGACAACGCTCCCCACTGGCCCGGACGGCACCGCGCACCAGACAACGCTCCCCGCCCACCCCGACGGCACCGCGCACCAGACAACACACCCCGCCCACCCCCACGACACCCCGCACCAGACAACACACCCCGCCCACCCCGACAGCGCCGCCTCCCTCACCCCCGTCTCTCACCAGGGTTCCGTCATCGGTGTGGTCGCGGTGCTGGAGTCGTCTGCGGGGCCGGCGCCGGTCGCGGCCGACCGGCGTGACCTCGGTCTGGCCGGAGGGTCCGTGCCGTGGCGGCATGCGGTCGGGCGTGCGCTGGAGCTGACCGCGTCCGGTGAGCCGCTGCTGCTGGTCGGCGAACGCGGCACCGGGAAGACCTCGCTGGCCCGCGCACTGGTCGCCGACGCCCTGCTCGTGGACGCGGCCGAGGCCGAACTGGGCACCCATGCGGACGTGTTGCGCACCGGCCGCCCCCTTCTGGTCCGCCACGTCGAACGGCTCGCCCCGCCCGACACGGCGACCCTCAACTCCCTGCTCGCGGCTCACCCGAACGCCCCGCTCCTCCTCACCTACACCCCCGGAGCATCGCCGGGCCCCTGCCTCCAGCGTCTGCTGGACACCCTCGCCGCCCGCTCGGTCACGCTCCCCGCCCTCCGCGAACGCCCCGAGGACATCCGGGAGTTGCTCACCTCCCTGACCCCGAGCCCGCAGCCCGGGCACCCTCCGCTCACCTGGTCCCTCGACGCACTGCGCGCCCTGGAACGGCACCCCTGGCCCGGCAACGTGACCGAACTCGCCCACCTGGTGGGGACGTTGGCCGAGCACCGCCGCACGACCGGTCCCGTCCGCCGCGGTGAACTCCCGGACGCCGTACGTGAGGGCCCGGCGCCCCGGCCCCTGACCCCGATGGAACGTGCCGAACGGTCCGCCATCCTCGACGCCCTCCACCTCCACGGCGGCAACAAGGCGCGAGCGGCGGCCTCCCTGGGCATCGCCCGCGCCACGCTCTACCGGAAACTGCGGGGTTACCGAGACTGAGACCGGGGAGACCGGAGGGGACGCGCACGCGAACATCCGTGCGGCGGGCGGGGTTTGAGGTTCTGTCAGGGGATGGGTACAAGGACCGGGTGGGCGCCTGAGGCTGTCGGAGGGGGTGGTGCCGCATGCCGTTCGGGGATCTGCACCGGATATCGGTGCTGCACATCGACCGCGACGCCGACCTGCCGCTGAACTACCTGTATCTGCCGGAATCCGGCACCTTCCAGACCCTGGGCTACGTCCGACTGCGGGGCGTGACCGCCTGGAACGGCATGACGCACACCGGTCCGGACACGGCCGAGGAGCGCGACACGTTCCTGATGAAGGTGCTGACCACGCTCCAGGTGCCGCCCCGTGAGGCGCAGCGCATCGTGCACTCAGCCGACCACCTCTCACTGGGCGGCGGCCCCGGCTCCACCGGCCCGGCGCTCTTCCCGGCCACGGCCCCGGAGGAGGAACAGGGCGGCACCGGCATGATCGGGCCCGGTGTCGTCGTGGGGCTGGTGAGCGGGCTGCTCGTCGGACTGCTGCTGGCGGGCTGGTCCGGCGCGGTGATCGGGGCGTTCGTCGGGGTGTCCACGTTCCCGGACCTGTTCATGGGCGGTTGGCAGCTCGTGCACCGCGACAGCCCCCGCAACTATGTGGAGATCCACGACACTTGGGCGATCCTGCTGCTCGCCGCGGGAACGGTCGCGGGAGCCGTCGGCGGTTACGCGATCGGCGACGGGGGCTTCGAGCGAGCGCGTGGCGTCTTCCTGGGCACGGCGTCGGCGGCGTTCGTCCTGGCCCTCCTGGCCACGCGGTTCAGCATGGAGCCGTTCCGGCAGCGGTCGGTGGTCTGGTTCGGGCCGTTGGTCGTGGGCGGGTTCGCCTGGGCCGCGCATGCCCTGTGGAGCGGTCCGGTGCTGTTGACGGTGGGGATCGTCGTCGGGTCGGTGGTCTCGGGCCGGCTCGCGCGCCGGATCGCCGGCGTGGTCTGACCGAGGGCGCGTCGGTGCGACGGCGGCAGCAGCGGTCAGGTGTCCGGCGGCCGGTCCTCGGTGCGGGGAGCCTGGTCCGGATCGGCCTGAGTTATCTGCCACGACCGGGACGGGGCGTCGTACGAGATCCGATAGCGCCCGTCGGCCTCCTGCAAGGTGGCCACCACGTCCCGCAGGTCGCGGGCGGCCTCCGGAGGCAGCCGTTTGGGCATGCTGATGGCCAACCGGCCGTCGAGCGCGGCGATTTCGAGGAGGTCGGTCTCCTCGACGCCCTGTCCGAGCTCCTCGCGCCGGCCCGGCCGGACCAGGCCCGCGATCTTGGGCCAGACCTCCTCGCCGGCCTTGCTCGCGATGGCCTGCACGAAGGGCTGCACCGCCGCGGTGACCACGACCGTCGTCACCAGGTCGAGCAGCCCGATACGCGCGCCGGGGTCGCGCACATCGCATTCCCAGCAGCGCGCGGCCGTTCTGCGGTGGCCGCAGACCGGGCACGGGAACTTCGCCAGGTCGCCTGTCATCCTCACCTCGCTCGCGGGACGGCCGGGATCGTCGCGTCAGCGTGCACCGAGGACGCGATCACCGCAAGGCGGCGCGCGTACGGCCGCGGCAGCCCGCAGGGTAGGGAGTGCCGGTGAGCGACGGATTCCTGAAACACCATCAACTCGCTCGCCGGGCCCTGTGGCAGCTGCAACGGGCGGTCAAGAAGCGCAACGTGAAGAGGCTGGCGGCGGCCAGGGACGCGTTCACGGACGTCCTGGACGTCATGTCACCCGCGCACCCGGACCGGCCCGCCTGCCTCGGCAATCTGAGCACCGCCCTGCGCCTCCAGTACGAATGGACTCACGACGTCTCGGCCGTCGAACGGCTCGTCGAGGTCGACGAGTCGATCCGATGGAGCCTCGGCCCGGACCATCCGCAGCGCGGCCTGCACCGGCACAACCTGCGGAACGTCATGGTGCACCTCATGACCGGCCCGCGCCGGCCGGGCCTGCCCGCGCGGGCGGTCCCGCTCGCCAGGGAGGCCGCGGCCGACCCGGGCGAGCGGACGCTGTTCCTGGAGGCGCTCGTCGCCTGCCTGGACGAGCTGTTCGAGCAGACCGAGGACGAGGACGTCATGGTCGAACTGATCGCGCTGGACCGGGAACGGGTGGCCGCGCGCCACCCCGACGACCCCGAAGTGGGGCCGATCCTCGCCGACCTGGGCGCCGGGCTGCGCACGCTCGCCCTGCTGCGGGACCGCCCGGAAGACCTGCCGGAGGCCGTCGACGTCGGTCGGCAGGCCGTCGAGAAGTGCCCGGACGGCCATGAGAACCGGGCCTCCTGCCTCGCCCTGCTCGCCAACTCGCTGCACGCCCGGTTCGTCCAGCTGGACCGGTCGATGCAGACGCTGCGCGAGTCGGTCACGGTCGCACGGCAGGCGGTCGCGGCGGCGCCGCCCGGGCACCCGGACCGGCCCGCCGCCCTCAACGGCCTCGGTATCGGCCTGCGTTCGGTGTTCGAGGAGGCCCGGGAGCTCGACGCCCTGCACGAGGCGGCGCAGGTCCTCAAGGAGGCCGTCACCGAGGTCCGCCCGGACGAGCCCGCCCGCCGCGCCCGTTACCTCGGCAACCTCAGTGCCGTGCAGCAGGAACTGTTCAAGCGGACCGGGGAGATGCCGGCGATCCGGTCGGCCGTGGAGGCCTCCCGGGAGGCCGTACGGCTGAGCCCCCACGACACTCCGCAGCGGGCCGGCCGGCTGAGCGACCTCGGCAACGCACTGCACATCCTGTCCACGGGCCTGTACTTCGCCGCGCCGGGGGACGAGGAGGTCCTCACGACGGCCACGGGAGCCGCCCGGCCCGGCGACCTGCCGTATCTGCGGGAGGCGGTCGAGGTGGCCCGGGCCGCCGTGGCGGGCGCCCGCGACGACCCCGACCTCGGCGGACGGCTCAGCAATCTCAGCGTGGCCACCCGCACCCTGTACGAACTGACCGGCGAAAGCGCGGCGTTGGACGAAGCAGTCCGGGCCGCCCGCGCGGGCGTCGCCGCCTCGGCGGCGGACACCACGAACCGTGCGACGGCGCTCATGGCCCTGGTACGGGCCCTCGCCCAGCGCCCCGCCGCACCGGACGTCCTGCGCGAGATGCAGAACCGCTGCACGGACCTCGCGACGGCCACGACCACGCCCCGCACCCGGGTCATCGCCCACCTGCTCCTCGGCCGTACCGCGATGTCGGCCGCCCCTCCCGAAGCCGGGACCGCCCTCGCGGCGTACGAGAAGGCCGTGGCGTGGCTTCCGGAGATCGCCCCGCGCCAACTGCTGCGCCCCGACCGGGAGTACGGCCTGGGCGAGCTGGCCGGTCTGCCCGCCGAGGCCGCCTCCGCCGCCCTGCACCTCGGCCGCCCCGAGCACGCGCTGGTGTTGCTGGAACACGCCCGGGGCCTGCTCCTGCGGGAGGGCATGAGCGGCCGCGACGACCTCGCCGAGGTGCGCCGCGCCGACCCGGGGGCCGCCGAGGATGTCGTACGCCTCAGAGACCTGCTCGACGCCTCCGATCAGGGAGGGGTGGACCTCTATCGCGGGGGCGGAAACCAAGTGGGGAGCGTGCCCGTGCCAGGGGCCCGGCACGGCACAAGGACCCGACGGCACCGTGAACTGGCCATGGAGTGGGAGCAGTTGCTCGCCCGTATCCGCTCGCGTCCCGGGCTGGAGGGCTTTCTGCTGCCGCCGACGATCGAGTCGCTGCGGCGCCGTACCGTGGACGGTCCGGTCGTCCTGGTCAACCCCGGCCCGTCCCGGTGCGACGCGCTGATGCTCACGCCGGACGGTGACGTCCGCGCCCTGCGCCTCGACTGCGACCACGCCGAGCTGCGCGAGCGGGCGCGAGCGTTCCGGCGGCTGCCGCGCTCCGCGGCGGGCGTGCCGCCGGACGAGGCCGAGCTGCTGGGCCACCTGGCCTGGCTGTGGGACTGCATCGGCAGGCCGGTCCTGTCGGAGCTGGGTCTGCTGTCCCCGGTGCCGCTCCCCGCGGAGTCGGCGCCCAGGATCTGGTGGTGTCCGATCGGCGTGGCCGCGTCCCTGCCCCTGCATGCGGCGGGCCAGTACGCCGCCGATCCGGCCGGGGCCTCCGCGGTCATGGATCACGTGGTGTCGTCGTACACCTCGACCGTGCACGCGCTCGGCCGGGCCGGCACGGGCGCGACGGACCACCACGGGGCGTTCCCGGGCAAGCAACTCCACGGGCCGCCGCCCGGGAGGTCTCTGAACGGCCTGCTGGTGGTCGAGATGAGCGAGACTCCCGGGGCGGGTCCGCTGCCCGGTGCCCGTCTCGAGGCCGAGCGGCTGGCCGAGCTGGCCGCGCACCCGACCGTCCTGTCCGGTCGCGCGGCCACCCGGGAGGCCGTCCTGCGGGAGCTGCCCGCCCATGCCCTCGCCCACTTCGCCTGCCACGCCGTGACCGACCCCCGCTCCCCGTCCCTGGCCCGGCTGCTGCTGCACGACCACGGGTCGGCCCCCCTCACCGCCGTCGAGCTGTCGTCGGTGCGCGTCCCGAACGGCACGCTGGCCTACCTGTCGGCCTGCGAGACGGCCACGTCCGACGAGCGTCTCGCCGACGAGGCGATCCACATCGCCACCGCCTTCCAGCTGGCCGGCTACCGCCATGTCATCGGCACGCTCTGGCCCGTCGCCGACAGCGCCGCCGGGCGCATCGCGGACGACTTCTACACGGGCCTGGCCGCATCCCTCGATACGGGTGACGTGGCGAGAACCCTGCACCGCGCGGTGCTGGACCTCCGCGAGGACGATCCCGCCAGGCCGTCCCGCTGGGCGGCACATGTTCACTTCGGCGGCTAGAGGGTGAGGGGGGCACAGCGCCACCATCCTCCCCGTACGAACGCACATGCCACGCCATCGCGGAGTAGGGCCTGCTCATGCGATGTGACAGGAGACTTTCACCTTGCACCTGCGGCACTATGATCGGCGTATGCACACCGTGACCGGTCCGCCAGGGCCGGTGCGATCGTGTTCATGAGGACCAGAGGGAGTTGGACCCGTGATGACCCGTTCCGTGCGTCGGACCCGTCGGATGATGCAGGTGACCGGCGTCGGCGCCGCCGCCCTGCTGGCCCTGACCGCCTGTTCGTCCTCCGACGACGACTCCGCCGGCTCGTCCGACCCCTCCGGCTCCGCCTCGGCCTCCGGCAAGCTGTCCGGCGAGGTCACCGTGTTCGCGGCGGCCTCGCTGAAGGAGAGCTTCGAGACGCTGGGCAAGCAGTTCGAGAAGGCACACCCCGGTACGAAGGTCACCTTCAGCTTCGGCGGCAGCGACGCGCTCGCCGCGAGCATCACCGGTGGCGCCCCGGCGGACGTCTTCGCCTCCGCCAGCCCCAAGACCATGAAGATCGTGACGGACGCGGGCGACAACGCCGGCGAGCCGGCCACGTTCGTCCGCAACCAACTGGAGATCGCCACCCTGCCGGGCAACCCCGACAAGGTCGCCTCCCTCAAGGACCTCACCGGCTCGGACCTGAAGGTCGTCCTGTGCGACCGGACGGTGCCGTGCGGCGCGGCCGCCGAGAAGGCCCTGACGGCGAGCAGGCTGAAGCTCACCCCGGTGTCCTACGAGGAGGACGTCAAGTCCGCGCTCAACAAGGTGGTGCTGAAGGAGGCCGACGCCGCGCTCGTCTACAAGACCGATGTGAAGGCCGCGGGTGACAAGGTGGAGGGCGTGGAGTTCCCCGAGTCCGCCGACGCGATCAACGACTATCCGATCACCCTGCTGAAGGAGTCGCAGAACACCGCCACCGCCAAGGCGTTCATCGCGCTGGTGCAGTCCGCCGAGGGACAGCAGGTGCTGACCTCGGCCGGGTTCCTCAAGCCGTGACGTCCCCCGCCTCGGGCAAGCCCGGCGCCGTGGACACCCTCAGCGGGGGTCCGAGGCGCCGCCGCCCGCGCGTGGGCCGCCCGGGGCGAGCCGCGCCACGCGTGGGCCGGCGCGGGAGTACCGCTCCGCTGCCGCTGCTCGTGCCTGCGCTGATCGGCGTGGCGTTCCTCGTCCTGCCGTTGGTCGCCCTGCTTTTCCGGGCTCCCTGGCGGAGCATGCCCGGCCTGCTGACCAGTACCGAGGCGTGGCAGGCGCTGCGGCTGTCCCTGGTCTGCGCGACGGCGGCGACCGCGGTGAGCCTGGTGATCGGGGTGCCGCTGGCGTGGCTGCTGGCCCGCGTGGAGTTCCCGGGCCGGGGTCTCGTACGGGCCCTGGTCACCCTGCCGCTCGTGCTGCCGCCGGTCGTCGGCGGTGTGGCGCTGCTGATGGCGCTGGGCCGCAACGGGGTGGTCGGAAAGTGGCTGGACGCCTGGTTCGGGGTCACGCTCCCCTTCACCACCACCGGCGTCGTGATCGCGGAGGCGTTCGTCGCGATGCCGTTCCTCGTGATCAGCGTGGAAGGCACCCTGCGCGCCGCCGACCCCCGGTACGAGGAGGCGGCCACGACGCTCGGCGCGTCGCGTTTCACCGCGTTCCGCCGGGTCACGCTGCCTCTCATCGCACCCGGTGTCGCCGCCGGCGCCGTCCTGGCGTGGGCGCGGGCGCTCGGCGAGTTCGGCGCGACGATCACGTTTGCCGGCAACTTCCCCGGCCGCACCCAGACCATGCCGCTGGCCGTCTACCTCGCCCTCCAGAACGACCCGGAGGCCGCCATCGCCCTCAGCCTGGTGCTGCTCGCCGTGTCGATCGCGGTCCTCGCGGGCCTGCGGGACCGCTGGATGACCGCGTCATGACCCGACCGTTCCGGACCACCGCCGCATGCCCGACTCCTCTGGACGACCGCCCATGACCGACACCGAGAAGACGATCCGGTACGACGTCGAGGTGCCCTCCGCTGACGGTCTCGACGCCCGTCTCGTCGTCGACCGCGGCTCCTTCCGTCTCGACGTGGCCCTCACCGCGGCCCCCGGTGACGTCGTCGCCCTCCTCGGCCCCAACGGCGCCGGCAAGACCACCGCGCTGCGCGCCCTCGCCGGTCTCGTCCCGCTCACCGACGGCCATCTCCGCCTCGACGGCGCGGAGCTGGACCGTACGCCCCCCGAGTCCCGTCCGGTCGGCGTCGTCTTCCAGGACTATCTGCTCTTCCCTCACCTCACGGCGCTCGACAACGTGGCCTTCGGGCCCCGCTGTCACGGCACCGGCAAGGCGGAGGCCCGCGCCGAGGCGGCCGTATGGCTGGAACGGATGGGCCTCGCGGACCACGCGGCGGCCAAACCCCGCCGGCTCTCCGGCGGCCAGGCCCAGCGCGTCGCGCTCGCCCGCGCCCTGGCCACCCACCCCCGGCTGCTGCTGCTCGACGAGCCGCTCGCCGCCCTCGACGCCCGCACCCGCCTCGACGTCCGGGCCCAACTCCGCCGTCACCTGGCCGACTTCGAGGCGGTGGCCGTGCTCGTCACGCACGATCCGCTGGACGCGATGGTGCTGGCGGACCATCTCGTCGTCATCGAGGAGGGCCGGGCCGTCCAGCGGGGCACGCCCGCCGACATCGCCCGCCACCCGCGGACCGACTACATCGCGCACCTGGTCGGCCTCAACCTGTACCGGGGTGAGGCCGAGGGGCACACGGTCCACGTCGACGGCGGCTCCACGGTCACCACCTCGGAGGACCTGACCGGCCCGGTCTTCGTCGCGTTCCCGCCCAGCGCGGTCACCCTGCACCGCGACCGGCCCACGGGATCGAGCGCCCGCAACTTCTGGCGCTGCGAAGTGTCCGGCCTGGAGACGCACGGCGACCAGATCCGGGTCGCCCTCGGCGGTGAACTCCCCCTGGCCGCCGACCTCACCACGGTCGCCGCGGCCGAACTCGACCTCCACGCGGGGGCCGAGGTCTGGGCGACGGTGAAGGCGGCCCAGACACACGCCTACCCAGCCTGAGCGGGCCCCCCGCCGAACCGCACGGTCGAACGAGATGATCACTCGATCGTGAGTTCCTCCGGGCCGGCACCCGCTGTACGGCGATCCTCGAAGGGACGGGCGCGCGACCGGCGTCCGGAAGTCCGGCGGGTGGGGATGAAGTTGACGCGAGAAGCGGGACGCCGCGAGAGCCTCGACGCGCAAGCGTTACTCCTGGTGGCGGGGCTGGCCGACCTGGCCGTGAGCACGCTGGGGTCGGCCGTGGGCACGGTCCGGGGTCTGCTGCGGCGTTCGGACGCGGCGGAACTCGCCGCGCAGGCCGAGCAGGACCTCGTCGCGCGGGGACGCCTGGTGCTGGACCGGTACACGGCGGTGCCACCGGCCCACTTGGAGATCCTCGCCCAGCAGGCCCTGGCCCGGAAGAGCGCCGGTGAGGAGTGACCGCTGGGAACCGGCGGCGTTCAAGGCCCGCGTCGACGAGATGCTGAGCGGGTTCATGGCCGAGGAGGCGGACCGGTTCGCCGGGATCGACCCTCTGCTGGGCCCGGTGGCCGGGCAGTTGGAGGAGGCGGTGACGCACGGCAAGCGGCTGCGCGCGGCCTTCTGCTACTGGGGCTGGCGCGCCGTGGGGCAGCCGGACTCCGACGCGCTGGTGCGGGCGGCGGCGTCCATGGAACTGGTGCACTGCGCGGCGGTGGTCCACGACGACCTCATCGACGACAGCCCCCTGCGGCACGGGCGCCCCACGGCGCACATCGCCCTGCGGGACGTCGTACGGCATCGGCCGCACGCCCCGGCTGCCGCACGGTCGTTGGCGATGCTGGTGGGCGATCTGCTGATGGCGCTGGCGGGGCAGCTGTTCGCCACCAGTGGCCTGCCCGCCGCGTATCTCGCCCGCGCCCGGCCTCTGTGGTCGGTGATGGCCCGGGAGCTGATCGCGGGTGAGTGCCTGGAGATCCTGCGCACGGGAACCGGTCCGGACACCGACGTGTCGCTGAAGGTGATCCGCTACAAGACCGCCAAGTACACGGTGGAACACCCCCTGTTGATCGGCGGCGCCCTGGCCGGAGCCGGCACCCGGCTGCGCGAGGGCTACTCGTCGTACGGGCTGCCCCTGGGCGAGGCCTTCCAGCTCCGGGACGACCTGCTCGGCCTGTTCGGGGACCCGGCGCACACCGGCAAGGCCAACGGCGACGACCTGGCGGGCCGCCGGCCCACGGCCCTGCTGGCGGAGACCTGGCGCCTGGCCGGACCCGAGGACCGCGAACGCCTGCGCACCCTGCTGGGCCGGCCCGGTGCGGACACGGAAGCCCTGGACGACGTCCGCGGACTGATGCGGGCGCTGCGGGCGCCCGACCGTATCGAGGACATGATCAGCGCGCGGGTCGAGGAGTCGCTCGGCGCCCTCGACCAGCTCAATCTCCCGCCGCACGCCGCCACTGCGCTGACCGCGCTGGCGCGGTCGGCGACGAACCGCCTGTCCTGAAGCACCCCCGGGCACCCGCCGGACGACAAGGAGCATTGCCATGACCCGCACCGAGGCCTCGATGGACGCCCTGCGGCAGACCGGGGACGAACTCGCGGACGCCACCGTCGCCACGCTCTTCGAACGCGGCGAGGTGGGCACGTTCAACTCCCTGATGCGTTACGTCTCCACGGCCGGCGCTCCGCTGCCGGACGGGCTGCCCGAGGTCGCCCGCGAGTACCTCGACGCCACCCGCGTCCCGCCGGCCTGGGTGGACTGGTCGGAGATGGAGCGGGCCCGGCTGTTCTTCATCGACAACAACGTGCACATCTCCACGGCGCTGTCCTTCGCCTCCATGCCCGCCTGCTATGTCGTGCCGCATGTGGCGAGGCTGCTGTCGGCCACGCACGGCCTGAAGTACCCCGCCAAACGGATGGCGGAGACGGGCCAGTTCACCGTCCGCCTCATGCAGCCCGACGCCTTCGAGGCGGGCAGCCGCTTCATCCCGGCCGCCCAGAAGGTCCGCCTGCTGCACGCCTCCATCCGGCACCACCTGAGGCGCGAGAACCGCTGGGACGTCGACGCGTTGGGAGTGCCGATCTGTCAGGAGGACATGATCGGCGGCCAGATGTTCTTCTCCCTGCTCGTGCTGGACAGCCTGCACCGCCTCGGCATCCACATGTCCCAGGAGGGCGCGGAAGCCTACTACTACGCGTGGCGGGTGGTGGGAGCGATGCTCGGCGTGGATCAGGAGGCGGTCCCCAAGTCCCTTGAGGACGCCCGCCGGTTCCTCGACCTCTACATGATCCGGCACATGGGCCCGTCCGCGGAGGGCGCGCACCTGACCCGCCAACTCATCGACCTGTACGAGGAGATCGTCCCCGGCACGTTCTTCGACCCGATCGTCTCCGCGCTGATCCGCCATCTCATCGGCGACACCTGTGCCGACTGGCTGGAGGTGCCGCACACTCCGTGGGACACCGTGGTCAAGGCCGTACCCCGTCTCCTGGGCGTCCTGGAGTCGATCGAGGACCGCTCCCCGCTCGGCGCCTGGGCCCTGGACCGCCTCGGCCACCTGACCACGGTCTTCGAACTCTCCTCCCTGACCCGCGGCCGGGTCATGCACTACGCCATCCCCGAACACCTCAAGAAGGGCTACGGCGTCGCGGGCACCATCCCCCGCACCCGGCGCTGGGTCCCGCCGGTCGGCGTGTCGGGCCGATGAGTCTGCCGGTCGCCTGAAGTCTTCCGTTGGACAGCCCGCTCGCTCGGGGCCGCGCAGGGAGAGGAAGACCGGGATGAACAGTCCGATTCGGCTGTACATGTCGATGTCGCTCGACGGCTTTGTCGCCGGCCCGGACGACCGGCCGGGGCAGGAGCTCGGCCGGGACGGTGGGCGGCTCTTCAACTGGCTCGACGACCGGAAGTCCGACGGCCCGAGCGGCCAAGTCTACCGCGAGGCGCTGGCGACCGGCGCGGTGATCTCCGGCCGGCGCACCTTCGAACTCGCGGGGCGCTGGCAGGGCGATCACCACGACGGCGTGCCGATCTTCGTCCTCACGCGCCAGGTGGCGGACGGGGACGTCCCACCCGGCCACGCGCGCTTCGTCACCGATGTCGAGGACTGCGCGCGCGAGGCCCGCGCGGCCGCCGGGGGCCGGCCGGTCATGGTCCACGGGGCGGGCGCGGCGCAGGCACTGCTGCGCGCCGAGCAACTGGACGAGATGGAGATCCACCTGGTCCCGGTCCTCCTCGGGGAGGGGCGACGGCTGTTCGATCACCTGGGCGGCGATCACATCGAACTCGACCTCGTCCGACGCCTCGACGACCGGGACGTCACGCATCTGCGCTACCGGGTGCGGCGATCCGAGGAGGCCGCGTGAAGACGCTCTTCGTCTCCTACCGCGTCACCGACCTCGCCCGTTCGCTCGCGTTCTACACGGCCTTGGGCTATGCCGAACTGGGCCGGGTCGAACTCGGCGGCGGGGCTCGCCTCGTCCTCCTCAGCTTCCCCGGCGAACCGGCGGCGTCACTGGAACTGGTCCACCGTCCCGACGCCGGGCCGGTCGACGTGGGCACCGGTCTCGACCACCTCGCGATCCAGGTGGACATGCTCGCCGCCGCCTTGGACACGCTGACCGAAGCAGGGCTGCGGCCCGGACCCCTCCAGTACCCGGGCGGCCCGCAGGGCCCGAAGACCTCGTGGCTCACCGACCCGGACGGCTACCGGATCGAGTTGGTGGAGTGGCCGCCGGGACATCCCGACGGCATCACGGCGGCGGACTTCGCGTGAGTACCGGAGTGCCCGCCCCACGCTCCACGGCCGTCTCGGCAGCCCTCCCCACTCAGCCGGGCTTGACCGCCCGTGTCGCAAAGTAGTGCGACATGTACGCAGCGGATGCGTTGGACTGGTGCGGCGCCTCCGCGAAGCCGGTGAGGACGAAGCCCGCGGCGAGCTGCCCGCCGATCTGGTCGGTGAGGGTGTGGCTGTACTCGAGGGCGGCGTCCGCGCCGAACTTCGCGGCGCGTTCCTCGGCGGTGTACTGCGTGACATCGCTGTAGGGCAGCTTGTGCACGACGATCAGCTCGCCACGCTCGTCGAGCGCCTCGTGGTCGAACAGGTACGCATCCGGGTTGATGAAGCCCGCGAGCAGGGTTCCGCCCGGTCGCAGGACGCGGAAGCACTCACGCCACACCGCCGCCAGCTCCGGGACGAACAGATTGGAGACCGGATGGAACACGACGTCGAAGGCTGCGTCGCCGAAGGCGCTGAGGTCGCGCATGTCGCCGAGGACGGTGCGTAGCTCGAGTCCGTCGCGGGCCGCGACCATCTGGTCCTGGCCGAGCTGGCCGGGCGAGTTGTCGAAGACGGTGACCCGCGCCCCGGCAGCGGCGAGGATCGGCCCCTGCTGACCGCCGCCGGAGGCCAGGCACAACACGTCCTTGCCGGTCAGATCCGCCGGCAGCCAGGACCGGTCGACGGGCTCATGCCCGATGAGAACGATCGACCAGTCACCCCCGCGGGCCCGCTCGACCTCCTCGGCGCTCACCGGCCTCGACCACTCGATGCCCTCTTGGACGTACTTGTCCCAGGCGGCCCGATTGTGGGCAGCCGGGTCGACCCCCATGTCCTGCACGTTTCTCTCCCTGCTACGGCCAGGCGGACACCTGCGCCACTGACAGTCCGGTGCGCCAGCCAACACGATCACGGGGTGCGAACTCAACGAAATTAGGGGTCACCGAATGGCTCACAAGGCGACATGGCGGCGCACCGCGCGGACCGCCGCCCTCGCCCCGCTCACCCGAACACCCTTGCCCACAACCGAGCACACGCCTACCCTGATTTTGTGCCGCCAATAAACAAACCCCGAACGCACAACGCCGTGCCGGGCCACACCCCCTCCGACCTCAGCCGCCTCCGCACCGCCCTCACCGTCTTCTTCGCCCTGGACGGCTTCATCTTCGCCGGCTGGGTCGTGCGCATCCCCGACATCAAGGAACAGACGAACGCCTCCGCCACCACCCTCGGCCTCGCCCTCCTCGGCGTCTCCGCGGGCGCCGTCGTCACGATGATCCTCACCGGCCGCCTGTGCCGTCGCTACGGCAACCACCAGGTGACCGTCGTCTGCGCCGTCCTGCTCTGCCTCAGCGTTGCGCTCCCGCCCCTCACCCACTCCGCTCTCACGCTGGGCGCCGTACTCCTGGTGTTCGGCAGCGCGTACGGCGGGATCAACGTCGCCTTCAACAGCGCCGCGGTCGACCTGGTGCACACCCTGCGGCGCCCGATCATGCCCAGCTTCCACGCCGCCTTCAGCCTCGGCGGCATGGCCGGCGCCGGACTCGGCGCGCTGGTCGCGGGCGCGCTCTCGCCCACCCGGCACCTGCTCGGCCTCACCGCGCTCGGCCTCCTGGTCACCGCCGTCACCGGCCGCGTCCTCCTGCGCATCCCGCCCCCCGCCCCACCCCAGGACACCCCCCAGGCATCACCCCGAGCGCACCGGCCCCGCACCGGCACCCGCCCCCTCGTGCTGACCTTCGGACTGATCGCCCTCTGCACGGCCTACGGCGAGGGCGCCCTGGCCGACTGGAGCGCCCTGCATCTCAAACAGGACCTGGATGTCACCGCCGGCGTGGCCGCCGCCGGTTACTCCTGCTTCGCCCTCGCCATGACCCTCGGCCGCCTCACCGGCACGCGGCTGCTCGAACGGCTCGGCCAGACACGCACCCTCGTGGCCGGCGGGACCACCGCCGCGATCGGCATGCTGCTCGGCGCTCTCGCCCCCGCCCTGTGGATCGTGCTCGTCGGCTTCGTGATCACCGGGCTCGGGCTGGCCAACCTCTTCCCGGTCGCCATCGAACGCGCCGGCACGCTGGCCGGGCCCGACGGGGTGGCGATCGCCTCCACCCTCGGCTACGGCGGCATGCTCCTCGGGCCTCCCGCCATCGGCTTCATGGCCGACTGGTTCTCCCTGCCCCTCGCTCTCACGAGTGTGGCGGTGCTGGCCGCGACGGCAGCCGCCATCGCGCTCCTCGCCCATCGCGCGACGCAGCGCTGAGCGCGTGACCGGGCGCCTTCGTCGATCCCTAGATCCGTCGATCCGTAAGACCCGCAGACCCGCAGATCCGCAGATCCGTCGATCCGTGGATCCGTGGATCCGTGGATCCCTGGATCCCTGGACGATCACCCTCATCCCCCGCCCTCGGTACGACAGACTCACCCCCATGGACACCTCCATCGACACCTCCTCGGACGCACCCCTGGACGCCCCTCTGGACACCGCCCAGTTCATCCGCATCCTCGACCGGGAGGGCCGTCTGCTCGCCGACGCCGCGGAGCGGGCCGGCACCGACGCCAAGGTGCCCACCTGCCCGCAGTGGCAGGTGCGGGACCTGGTGCGGCACACCGGCGCGGTGCACCGCTGGGCCACCGGATACGTCGCCGAGGGGCACCCGTCCCGCCGCCCCCTCGGCGACGCGCCCGCCCTCGACGGCGCCGAACTTCTGGCCTGGTTCCGGGAGGGCCACGCGCACCTCGTGCGCACCCTCGCCTCGGCCGCCCCCGACCTGGAGTGCTGGCATTTCCTGCCCGCCCCGTCCCCGCTCGCGTTCTGGGCCCGCAGGCAGGCGCACGAGACGAGCGTGCACCGGTTCGACGCGGAGGCCGCCCGCGGTGGCACCCCGAGCGACCTGGATCCCCGGTTCGCGGCGGACGGCGTCGACGAACTGCTGCGCGGTTTCCACGCCCGCCCCAGGAGCCGGGTGCGCAGCGAGGAGCCGAGGGTATTGCGGGTGCGGGCGACGGACGTGGACGACGACGCCGTGTGGACCGTACGCCTGACGCAGGAGCCACCGGCGGCCGAGCGAGGCAAGACGGGGGACGCGGAGTGTGAGATCAGCGGGCCCGCGGCGCAGTTGTACCTGTCGCTGTGGAACCGGGTGCCGTTCCCGAGCGTGACCGGGGACGCCGCTCTCGCCGAGCTGTGGCGGAGGAACTCGGCCGTGTGACGCGAAGTCGCCTCCGGCTGAGCCCGAATGCCGTCGCGGCTCAGTCCGAGTTCAGCATCCGCGTCAACACCGCGCGCTGCACCGGCAGTACCTCGCCGTGCAGCGTGCGTCCCTTGTCCGTGAGGCCCACCCGGACGCCGCGCCGGTCCTCGGGGCACATGCCGCGCTCGACGAGCCCGTCCTTCTCCAGGCGGGCGATCAGCCGGGACAGCGCGCTCTGGCTGAGATGGATGCGGTCGGAGATCTCCTGGACGCGGTAGGAGCAGGCCCCGTCCTTCCCGCGCCCGTCGGCGAGTACGTCGAGGACCTCGAAGTCGCTGGCGCACAGGCCGTGTTGATGAAGGGCGCGGTCGAGTTCGCACTGGGTGCGCGCATGCAGCGCCAGGATGTCCCGCCACTGCTCCACGAGTGCCTGCTCGGCCTTCTTCGCCGCCATGGGCGCACCGTAGCAGAGAACAAGAATTATTGCACCGTAATTAAATGCGCTTGCATTCGATGCATACGCATGTAGTGTCCTCGCATGACCTCTCCGCTCACCACTCCCGCGTCCGAAGGGCGCTGGACCCCCCGGCTGTGGGGCACCCTGCTGGTGCTCTGCGCCGCGATGTTCCTGGACGCGCTGGATGTGTCGATGGTCGGCGTCGCCCTGCCGTCCATCGGTGCCGACCTCGGCCTGTCCACCTCGACCCTGCAATGGATCGTCAGCGGCTACATCCTGGGGTACGGCGGTCTGCTGCTCCTCGGCGGCCGCGCCGCCGACCTGCTGGGCCGCCGCCAGGTCTTCCTGGTCGCCCTCGCCGTCTTCGCGCTCGCGTCGCTGCTCGGCGGGCTCGTGGACTCCGGACCGCTGCTGATCGCCAGCCGCTTCGTCAAGGGCCTGAGCGCCGCGTTCACCGCGCCCGCCGGCCTGTCCATCATCACCACGACCTTCGCCGAAGGCCCGCTGCGCAACCGCGCCCTGTCGATCTACACCACCTGCGGCGCCACCGGTTACTCGATGGGTCTGGTCTTCTCCGGTCTGCTGACGGAGGCCAGTTGGCGGTACACGATGCTGCTGCCCGCGCCCGTCGCGCTCATCGCCCTCGTCGTCGGCCTGAAGCTGCTGCCGCGCACCGAACGCGAGAAGAACCGCGGCGGCTACGACATCCCGGGCGCCGTTCTCGGCACCGCCTCGATGCTGCTGCTGGTGTTCACCGTCGTCCAGGCGGCCGAAGTCGGCTGGGGCTCCGCCCGAACCATCCTGTCCTTCCTGGCGGTTGCCGCTCTCCTCACCGCCTTCGTGGCCGTGGAACGACGCAGCGCCAGCCCGCTCGTCCGGCTCGGCGTCCTGCGCTCCGGCCCTCAAGTCCGGGCCCAGCTCGGTGCGTTGACCTTCCTCGGCAGCTACATCGGCTTCCAGTTCCTGGTCACGCTGTACATGCAGCAGCTGCTCGGCTGGTCGGCGCTGCACACGGCCCTGGCCTTCCTGCCGGCGGGCGCGCTCGTGGCGCTCTCCGCGACGAAGGTGGGCACCGTCATCGACCGCTTCGGCACCCCGCGGCTGATCGTGCTCGGCTTCGCGCTGATGGTCGTCGGCTATCTGCTGTTCCTGCGCATCGACCTCGACCCGGTCTACGCGTCGGTGATCCTGCCGACCATGCTGCTCGTCGGCGCGGCCTTCGCACTGACCTTCCCCTCCCTCAACGTCCAGGCCACGAACGGCGTCGATGAACACGAGCAGGGCATGGTCTCCGGTCTGCTCAACACCTCGGTGCAGGTGGGCGGCGCACTGTTCCTGGCCGTGGTGACGGCGGTGCTGACGGCCAACGCCCCGGACGACCCTGCCGCTTCCCGGCAGGAGATCCTCGACGGGTATCTGCCCGGCCTTGTCGTGGTCACCGGCATCGCGGTCGCGGGCCTGCTGATCTCCCTCACGGGCCTGCGCGCCCGTCGCCCGCGGCAGCCGTCCGTGGTCGTCGCCAAGTCCCTCGCCCAGGAGGAGACGGAGCGCGTCGCCGTACGCGACTAGCCGTGCCTTTCCGAACTGCGCCCGGCGGAGCCCGCTTGCTCCGCCGGGCGCACCCCTGTGAGACTCGTCGTATGACCGCATACGGGGGACGGCCGGACCAGGCCAGGCGCGACGCGATCACCGTCGAGATCGGATACGCCCTGTTCAGCGCGGCGTTCGCGGCGGCGGTGCTGTTCGGGGCGGTCGCGGGACCGGCGTTGCTCTTCGACCTGCCGGACACGCTGGAGAAGGCGCTGATCCGCCTCGGGCTCGGGATCGCTCCCGTGCTGTTCGCGGCCCGGGTCATCAGCGTGCTGCTCCGCTTCCGCGAGGACACCGCCCCGCCGCCCGCCGCACCGCAGACGACTCAGCCCAGCCAGCCCGGCCGCACCAACCCCGACTCGTAGGCCAGCACCACGAGTTGGGCCCGGTCGCGGGCCCCCAGCTTCACCATCGTCCGACTGACGTGGGTCTTCGCGGTGAGCGGGCTGACCACCAGACGCCGGGCGATCTCCTCGTTGGACAGCCCGATACCGACGAGCGCCATCACCTCACGCTCCCGTTCCGTGAGCCCCGCCAGGGCGCCCTCGGCCGCGGGCTCCTTGGAACGCGCCGCGAACTCGGCGATCAGCCGCCGCGTCACCCCCGGCGACAGCAGCGCATCGCCCTCCACCACCGCCCGTACGGCGCGCAGGAGTTCCTCCGGTTCGGTGTCCTTGACCAGAAAGCCGGAGGCGCCCGAACGGATCGCCTCGAAGACGTACTCGTCGAGCTCGAAGGTCGTCAGCATGACCACCTTCACGTCCGGCAGGTCGCCGTCGCCGGTGATCCCGCGGGTCGCCGCGAGGCCGTCCAGCACCGGCATGCGGATGTCCATCAGGACGACATCGGGGCGCAGTTCGCGAACCATCCGCAGCGCCTCCTCGCCGTCCGACGCCTCCCCGGCCACCTCGATGTCCGGCTGCGCGTCGAGCAGCGCACGGAACCCGGCCCGTACGAGTGACTGGTCGTCGGCGAGCAGTACGCGGATCACCGGTCGTCCTCCTTGGCCTTGACCTGCAACGGCAGTACGGCGAGCACCCGGAAGCCCCCGTCGGGCCGCGGTCCCGCCTCGATCGTGCCACCCAGCGCGGCGGCCCGCTCCCGCATTCCGGCCAGCCCGTTCCCGCTGCCGCCCGCGTCGGTGCCGGTCGCGGGCCCGTCGTCGTCGATCCGCAGCCGTAGCGTCGTACCGTCGCCGGAATCGACGTGCACGCGCGCGTGCCGCGATCCCGAGTGCCGTACGACATTGGTGAGGGCCTCCTGGACGATGCGGAACGCGGCGAGGTCCGTGCCCGGCGGCAGCTTGGGTGCCGTCCCCTCGACCGCCACGGTCAGGCCCGCGCTCGCGGCCTGTTCCACCAGCTCGGGGAGGCGGTCGAGGCCGGGCGCGGGCGCGCGGGGCGCGTCGCCGGGCGTGCGCAGGGTGTCGAGGACCTGGCGGACCTCACCCAGCGCTTCCTTGCTGGCGGCCTTGATGGTGGTGAGGGCGGTGCGGGCCTGCTCGGGGTCGCTGTCGAGGAGGGCGAGGCCGACCCCGGCCTGCACATTGATCACGGAGATGCTGTGGGCGAGGACGTCGTGCAGCTCGCGCGCGATCCGCAACCGCTCCTCGCCGGCCCGCCGCCGCGCCGCCTGCGCCCGCTCGGCCCGCTCCCGCCCCCACTGCTCCCGCCGGGTCCTGGCCAGCTCCGCCACCGCGACGATCGCGACGGCCCAGGCCGCGACCACACCCTCCGACCCCCAGGCGGCGGCCTGGTCCCCGGACGGCGGCAGCCACTGGTAGAGCCAGTGGGCCACCAGCGCCTGCCCGACCCAGAGCAGGCCGAGGGCGGTCCAGGCGGCCGTACGGTGCCCGGCGACGACGGCACTGAAGCAGGCCACCGCGACGGCCACGAAGACGGGTCCGTACGGATAGCCGGCACCGAGATACAGCATGGTGGCGGCCGCCGTGCCGAACACGACGACCACCGGGTACCGGTGCCGCCACAGCAGCAGCCCGGCCGCCACGACGAGCAGCACGCGCGCGAAGGTGTCGAGCGAGGCCCGGTCGTCCACCTGCTGCTCGGCCGCGAAGCGCGAGCCGCCGAGCACGAAGGCGGTGATCAGCACGGTGGAGCGCCAGGGCCACCGGGTGACGGCGTCCTCGTCTCCCCACCGGTTCCGCCACGGCGGCCCGTGCCGCCACCACGAGGGCGGACCTCCGCGTACGCGCTGCTCGTCCATGTCCGCCACGCTAGACGCCACCACGCGCGCGGGGCGTCAGCCGGGCGAGGTGATCACACGTACTCCCGGCGAAGTACGTCGCCGTCCCCGGTCGGCACCGGGCGCGGAGCTGCCGCCGTCACCCCCGGTTCCGGTGGCGCCACGACGGCCCGCACTTGCGAGGAATGACAGCGCGAGACGCGCCACAGTCACGAAACCGGCTCCAACGCGGAGGGCCGGGAGGCGGCGTAGTCGGCGGGAGTGGGGTGTGGTCTCTACTCGCCGTACACCAGGCCCACCCCATGGGCGAGTTGGCCCACCGCGTGCCGGAAGAACGTCGACCGGTCCTCCACCACCCGGTTGAACTGCCCGAAGAGCTCGAAGCCGATCAGTCCGTACAGCTGGGCCCAGGCCGCCACGAGCGTGGTGACCGTCTCCGGCGGGAGGTCGGGGGCGAGGTCGGCGGTCATGCGCTCGGCCTCGGGGCGCAGTTCGGCGGGCAGCCGGGGCTTGGCGAGGCCGCGGCCCTGGTACGCCTCGCGCGTGATGCCGATCAGGAGGAGCCCGACGCGGGAGGCGGCCGGGACGGTCGCCTGGGGCGCGCTGTACCCGGGGACCGGGGAGCCGTAGATCAGCGCGTACTCGTGCGGATTCCCCAGCGCCCACTCGCGTGCCGCCTCGCAGACCGCCACCCAGCGCTGCGCGGGCGCGGCCCCGGCCGTCTTCTGGTGCGCCGCCTCCGCGCTCTCGCCGAGGGAGTTGTAGGCGTCGATGATGAGCGCGGTGAGCAGGTCGTCGCGGCTCGGGAAGTAGCGGTAGAGCGCGGAGGAGACCATGCCGAGCTCACGCGCCACGGCCCGCAGCGAGAGCTTGGCGGCGCCGTCGACCGCGAGCTGTCTGCGTGCCTCGTCCTTGATGGCCGCGGTGACCTCGATGCGGGCGCGCGCTCGGGCGCCGCGGGGGGTGTTGTCGTCTGCGGGGCTCATACGGCCCAGTGTCCCATGAAGAGAGAGCGGTGCACACAAACGTGAGCGCCGATACGAAGAGAGAGCGCCTGCTCTTGCTTTGGAGCACCCATCCGGTGCAGACTGAGCACCAAGAGAGAGCACTGCTCACAAACGTGAGCGTCGCTCCACCGTAACCCCTGGGGGCCCCATGTCCGCGTCCACGCACGTCAAGAAGCCCGGCTGGTTCACCGTCAACGTCTTCAACCGCTTCGTGGCCTGGCTGACCCGCCGCGGCCTCAGCGTCTGGGGCTCCCGGGTCCTCGCCGTGCGCGGTCGCAAGAGCGGCGAGTGGCGGACCACCCCCGTGAACCTGCTGACCGTCGACGGACAGCAGTACCTCCTCGCCCCGCGTGGCCACGTCCAGTGGACGCACAACATGCGGGCGGCCGGCGGCGGGGAGCTGCGCCTGGGCAAGAACGTGGACGTGTTCACCGCGACGGAGGTCGCCGACGACGACAAGGTCCCGCTGCTGCGCGCCTACCTCAAGCGCTGGAAGGCCGAGGTCGGCGTCTTCTTCAACGGGGTCGGCCCGGACTCCCCCGACGCCGACCTGCGCCGCATCGCCCCGGACCACCCGGTCTTCCGGATCACGATCACGAACTGACACCGGCCGGCGCGGCTGACACCACACCCGGCACCTCACTCCACTGCGGGCCGCCGCACGACACGGAGGGACACCCACCTCCAGCCGACGCTACAGCCCACCGCCGGACGCCACGCCCCCCAGACCAACACCCCACGACACCTGTGCCCACGGCCCCACCGCCCGGTACCACGCCCTGCCCCCGAGCGCCGCGCACCGCACCCCGAAGCCCCGGCGGCAGGCCACCGCTCCTCTTCACCCCAGACGCCTCACGGCGCCGGCCGACGCTCCCCCCGCCGGCCGGCGCCGGCGCCACTGGCCGACGCTCCCCCGCCCGCCGCCGCCCGCGCCACCAGCCGCCCCCGTGCCACCAGTCGCCCCGCGCCACCCATGGCCCCCGCGCGTCAGGAACGCGCCTCGCCGTCGGCCGGAGGCGCCTGCTCCGCAAGCCCCGCCCGACGGTCCAGCGCCGCCAGCGCCCGCTGCGCCATCGGACGCCCCCGCACGAGCTCCCCCAACGACGTCGACCCGCGGGTGATCTCCATGAACGCCCGCCAGGCCGGCCGGAACCCGGTCAGCGCGGCATGGAACAGCCCCGGCCGGCGCTCGAACGCCAGCAGCAGCCGCTTGCCGACGCTCATCTCCACGCCGAGGCCCGCCTTGATCGCGAAGGCGTAGTTCAGGGCCTGGCGCCGGGTGTCCACGGCGTCATGCGCCTCGGCGATCCGCACGGCCCACTCCCCCGCGAGCCGCCCCGACCGCAGCGCGAAGGAGATGCCTTCGCGGGTCCAGGGCTCCAACAAGCCCGCCGCGTCGCCGCACACCAGCACCCGCCCCCGCGACAGCGGGGAGTCGTCGGCACGGCAGCGGGTCAAGTGCCCGGAGGAGATGCTCGGTTCGAAGCCGGCGAGGCCGAGCCGGGCGATGAAGTCCTCCAAGTACCGTTTGGTGGCGGCGCCTTCACCGCGCGCGGAGATGACCCCGACCGTCAGCGTGTCCCCCTTGGGGAACACCCAGCCGTAGCTGCCCGGCATCGGCCCCCAGTCGATGAGCACCCGGCCCGCCCAGTCCTCGGCCACCGTCTCCGGCACCGGGATCTCCGCCTCCAGGCCGAGATCGACCTGGTCCAGCTTCACCCCGACATGAGCTCCTATGCGACTGGCACTGCCGTCGGCGCCGACCACCGCGTGCGCGAGCACCGTCTCGCCGCCCTGGAGGACGACCGCGACCGTGCGCCGGTCGGGCACCGCCGAGCCGTGCTGTTCGACCCGCTGGACGGTGACTCCCGTCCGCAGCTCGGCGCCCGCCTTCTGCGCGTGCTCGACGAGCTGCTGGTCGAACTCGGGCCTGTTGATCAGGCCGAACAGCATCTGCTTGGAGCGGCGGGTGCGGGTGAAGCGGCCGTTGTGCGAGAACGTCACCGCGTACACCCGGTCCCGGAAGGGCAGCTCGAAGCCCGGCGGCAGGGCGTCCCGGGAGGGTCCGATGATGCCGCCGCCGCACGTCTTGTAGCGGGGCAGCTCCGCCTTCTCCAGCAACAGCACACGCCGCCCGGCGACAGCCGCCGCGTAGGCGGCCGAGGCCCCCGCGGGCCCCGCGCCCACCACGACGACGTCCCACACCTGCCGCGCGTCGTCCGCCGAAGAGTTCTCGCTGGTCACGATGGTCTACTGCTCCGATCAAGCCGCTTGCCGCTGCTGCCTTGTGCATCCTACGACCGCCATCGCCGCAGGCCGCTGTGGGAGGATCTCCGTACCCATACGTACAACGTCGCACCTACAAGGAGCGTGCCCATGTCGTCGAATCCGGTCGCCGAGACCGTCGCCTCACTGATGCCCCGGGCGAAGGCGGAACTCACCGAACTGGTGGCGTTCAAGTCGGTGGCGGACTTCGACCAGTTCCCGAAGAGCGAGAGCGAGGGCGCGGCCCGCTGGGTCGCGGACGCGCTCACCGCCGAGGGGTTCCAGGACGTGGCGCTGCTCGACACCCCGGACGGCACCCAGTCGGTGTACGGCTACCTGCCCGGCCCCGAGGGCGCGAAGACGGTCCTGCTGTACGCGCACTACGACGTGCAGCCGCCGCTGGACGAGTCGGCGTGGACGACGCCGCCGTTCGAGCTGACCGAGCGCGACGGCCGCTGGTACGGGCGCGGTGCCGCCGACTGCAAGGGCGGCGTGATCATGCACCTGCTGGCCCTGCGCGCGCTGAAGGCCAACGGCGGTGTGCCGGTGCACGTCAAGGTGATCGCCGAGGGCTCGGAGGAGATGGGCACGGGCGGTCTGGAGCGGTACGCCGAGGACCACCCGGACCTGCTGGAGGCCGACACCATCGTGATCGGCGACGCGGGCAACTTCCGCGTGGGCCTGCCGACGGTGACGACGACGCTGCGGGGCATGACCCTGGTCCGGGTCCAGGTCGACACCCTCGCGGGCAACCTGCACTCCGGCCAGTTCGGCGGCGCGGCGCCCGACGCGCTGGCCGCGCTGATCCGCGTACTGGACTCGCTGCGCGCCGAGGACGGTTCGACGACGGTGGACGGGCTCGCCCCCGGGGCGGCGTGGGAGGGGCTGCAGTACGACGAGGAGCAGTTCCGGCAGGACGCCAAGGTGCTGAAGGGTGTGGAGCTGATCGGTTCCGGCACGGTCGCCGACCGCATCTGGTCCCGCCCGGCCGTCACCGTCCTCGGCATCGACTGCCCGCCGGTCGTCGGCGCCACCCCGTCCGTGCAGGCGGGCGCCCGGGCGCTGGTGAGCCTGCGGGTGCCGCCGGGCGTGGACGCCGCCGAGGCGACGAAGCTGCTCCAGGCCCACCTGGAGACGCGTACGCCGTGGGGCGCCCGGGTGCGCACCGAGCAGGTCGGCCAGGGCCAGCCCTTCAGCGCCGACCCGACCAGCCCGGCGTACACGGCGATGGCCGAGGCGATGTCGGTGGCCTACCCGGGCCAGGAGATGCAGTACGCGGGCCAGGGCGGCTCCATCCCGCTGTGCAACACGCTCGCCGCCCTCTACCCGGGTGCGGAGATCCTCCTGATCGGCCTGAGCGAGCCGGAGGCGCAGATCCACGCGGTCAACGAGAGCGTCTCTCCTGAGGAGTTGGAGCGGCTGTCGGTGGCGGAGGCCCTGTTCCTGCGGAACTACGCGGCGATGTGAACCGCCTGACGGCACACTCCGACATCGGCATGTCCCTGGCCCGCCTCGACGACCACGACCTCAGCGGTCTGGTGGCGTCGGGGCGGCCGCTGGGCACCGGGATCGGCGGCCGGGCCACACTGGTCGAGGTGGCGGGCAGACCGGTGTTCGTGAAACGGGTGCCGCTCACCGACGTGGAACGGCACCCGAACCACGTACGGTCGACGGCGAACGTCCTGGGCGTGCCCCTCTACTGCCACTACGGTTTCGGCAGTCCGGGGTTCGGCGCCTGGCGCGAACTGGCCGTGCACACGATGACGACCGACTGGGTGCTGTCCGGCAAGTACACGGGCTTCCCGCTCATGCATCACTGGCGGGTACTGCCCGACACGCCCCAGCCGCTGCCGGCCGAACTCGCCGACGTGGAGCGGACGGTGGCGTACTGGGGCCCGGGGGTGCGCGACCGCGTCGAAGGGCTGCGGACGGCGTCCGCGAGCCTGACGCTGTTCCTGGAGCATGTGCCGTACACCCTGCACGACTGGTTGGACGCCCAGTTGCGCACCAGCCAGGCCGACCGCGCGTGCTCCCTGGTGGAGCGGGGCCTGCGGGCGGTCACCGACTTTCTGCACGCGCGCGAACTGCTGCATTTCGACGCCCACTTCAAGAACATCCTCACCGACGGCCGGCAGCTCTATCTGACCGACTACGGCCTCTCCCTCTCGGCCCGCTTCCACCTCGCCCCGCACGAGCGGAACTTCTTCACCAGGCACCGGCACTACGACCGCGCCTACACGGCCAGCTACCTCGTGAACTGGCTCACCGTGGCGCTGCACGGCTACGGCCCGGACGACCGCCGGGCGTTCATCGAGGCCTGCGCCGAGGGCATGCGGCCCAGGGGCATCCCCCGGGCCGCGGCGAGCATCCTGGTCCGGCACGCGCGTGTGGCGTCCTTGATGGGCGACTTCAACCGCCGCTTCCAGCAGGAGAGCAGGACCACGCCGTACCCGACGGAAGAGCTGAGACTCGCAAGCGCCTGATGCGTGAGTCCCCGCTAACCCACCGGAATCCCGGCCTCCAGGTACAGCGCGGCTCCGCGCTCCCGTGCTCGCAGCGCCCAGCGCAGCCGCTCGTAGCGGACGGGGGGCAGCAGTTCGGCGGCCTCCTCCTCGCTGACGAAGCGCCATTCGCGCAGTTCGGGCCCGGGCAGCAGGAGTTGACCGGCCTCGGCGGCGTCGAGCCGGCCGCCGTCGAAGAGGAGGCGCAGACCGCCGTATCCGGGAGGCACGGGCTGTTCCCAGTCGACGACCAGCAGGCGCGGTACGTCGTCCAGCTCGATCCCGGTCTCCTCGGCGACCTCGCGCATGCCCGCGCGCGCGGGAGCCTCCCCGGGTTCGACGACACCGCCGGGGAACTCCCAGCCGGGCTTGTAGGTGGGGTCGACGAGCAGCACGCGGTCCTGCTCGTCGAAGAGGAGGACGCCGGCGGCGACGGTCTCGGCGGTCGGCTCGGGGGTCTGCACGATGTCGCAGACGGGCACGGCACCGGAGCCGACGGCCTCGGCGATCCGGACGGCCGTCTCGTACGGGGTGAGGGCGCTGGTGTCGACGAGATGGGCGTCGGCGGTGAGCCAGGAGGCGAGGGCGGTGCGGTACGGCTCGATGTGGTCGTACGACCGCTGCCGTACCCGTATCTCGCCGTCCGGGAGGTCGGGCGGGATCTCCCGCCCCGCTATTCGCTCGCGCAGGATCGTTTCAGCCGGGGCGAGCAGGAGGTGCTGGACGGTGATGCGGCGGGCGGCGAGGCCACCGAAGATCTCGTCGCGGTACTCCTGGCGCAGCAGGGTCATGGGGACCACGAGGGTCCCGCCGAGCTCGGTGAGCAGGGCGGCCGCCGTGTCGATCACGAGCCGGCGCCAGATCGGCAGGTCCTGGAAGTCGCCGACCTCGGCGAGGCGCTTGGGCGGGAGCAGGTGCGTGAGCGCCCCGCCGACGACCTCGGGGTCGAAGAGCGTGCTGTTCGGGATCAGTTCGATCAGTTCCCGTGCGGTGGCGGTCTTCCCCGCACCGAACGCGCCGTTGATCCAAACGACGGTCACGGTTCCCCCTCTTCTGTTGGCCCCCTGAGGCTTGCCCGCTCCACCCCGGCACGGAAACCAGCCCCAGTTGAGGGCCCTGGTACGACGGTGCCGACGCCCCCTGCGGCAGGGGGCGCCGGCACCGTGGTCCCGCGCTCGTCAGTCGTTCTGGCCGAGGGCGTTCTTGTCCACGGCCAGGCTGTCGCTGGCGATCGTGTGGTCGAGGGTGCTAAGGGTCTTTTCGACGTCGAGGTCGGTGAGGTTGTCGCCGACCGCGTGGGACGGGGTGATGGCGGCGACGACGAAACCGGTGGCCAGGGAGGCGATGGCAGCCATGGTGCGCTTCTTCATGCCCCGTTCAACTGCGAAACGGCACCGGGGTCACGCGCTCGTCCGCGCGGGCACCCGGCCGGTTCCGGTACGGGCGCGTCGTACGAGGTCACGGGCGGCGTCGGACCACTGCGGATATTCGAAGGCGAACCCCGCCTCCCGCAGGCGTCCCGGCACCACCCGGCGGCTCTTCAGCAGCAGTTCGGTGTCCGAGCGCAGGACGAACGCCCCGATCTCGGCCATCCACCGGGTGGCGGGTAGCCCGACGGGCATGCCCTGGGCGGCCCGCAGGTCCCGCATGAAGGCGCGGTGCGGCAGCGGGCCGGGGGCCGCGAGGTTCACCGGCCCGGCGAGGTCGTCACGGTCGACCAGGAACTCGACCGCGCGGACGAAGTCGTCCTCGTGGATCCAGGAGACGTACTGCGCCCCGCCCGCCACGGGACCGCCGAGGCCGAGCCGCACCATGGTCCGCAGCACGTCGAAGACCCCGCCGCGGTCCGGGCTCATGACCATGGCGGACCGGAGAGCGACCTTCCGGGTGTGCGGGGTGTCGGCCTCCTCCTGGGCCCGCTCCCAGCGCTCGGCGATCTCGACGCTGTAGGCCCAGTAGTCGGGGACGTCCGGCTCGGTGCCGCCGACCACTCCGGTCGCCTCGTCGTGGGGCGCGTCGAAGCGATGGGCGTAGACGGTGGCCGTGCTCATCTGCAACCAGAGGCGTGGCGGTCGTACGGCGCCCGCGATCGCCTCTCCGACGACCCTCGCGGAGTCGACCCGCGAGTCCATCATGGCCTTCAGGTTGGCCGGGGTGTAGCGGCAGCTGACGCTGCGCCCCGCCAGGTTGATCACCACGTCGCTGCCGTCGACCGCCTCGGTCCAGGGCCCGAGCGTCTTCCCGTCCCACTGCACCTCATGGTCCCGGGCCCGCCGCCGGGTCAGGACGACCACGTCATGTCCTGCCACGCGCAGAGCGCGCTCGAGGACGGTACCCACCTGCCCGGTTCCCCCGGGAATCACGAACTTCATCAGGCTCCCCCTTCGTAGGGGGAGAGCGTAACGCACAGAGTTGAACGCGTTCAAAAACAGCGCCCATCCCGAACCTGTCCTCCCCCGACCTGTCCGACAGAGGTCTACCGGGATCACGCTTCGACGCGTACATGTAGTCATCCCACCTTTCGCTGGTACGGAGGAACGTAAGGATGCGTAACCTTCACACCCGCACAACCCGTGGCCGAGTGGTCGGAGCACTCACCGCCGCACTGCTCGCCGCCGCAGGACTCGCCGCACCCTCGGCGCGGGCCGCCGCACCCGCCCTGGACGACGGTCTCGCCCTCACCCCGCCCATGGGCTTCAACAACTGGAACTCCACGCACTGCCGCGCCGAGTTCAACGAGGCGATGGTCAAGTCGATCGCGGACATCTTCGTGGACAAGGGCCTCAAGGGCGCCGGGTACCAGTACGTCAACCTCGACGACTGCTGGGCCCTGCCCGAGCGGAACGCGGACGGCAAGCTCGTCCCGGACCCCGTCCGCTTCCCGAACGGCATCAAGGCGGTCGCCGACTACGTCCACTCCAAGGGACTGAAGTTCGGCATCTACACGAGCGCGGGCACCAAGACGTGCAACAGCGCGGGATTTCCCGGCGCGCTGGGCCATGAGTACAGCGACGCCCAGCAGTTCGCGGACTGGGGCGTGGACTATCTCAAGTACGACAACTGTAACAACCAGGGCGTGGACGCCAAGGCGCGCTACACGACCATGCGCGACGCCTTGCGGGCGACCGGCCGGCCCATCGTCTACAGCATCTGCGAGTGGGGCGAGAACAAGCCCTGGGAATGGGCGTCCGACGTGGGCCACCTGTGGCGCACGACCGGCGACATCAGCGACAACTGGGGCTCGATGCTCTCGATCCTGCGACAGAACCTCCCGCTCGCCGAGCATGCAGGCCCCGGGCACTGGAACGACCCGGACATGCTGGAGGTCGGCAACGGCGGCATGACGGACACCGAGTACCGCTCGCACTTCTCCCTGTGGTCGATCATGGCCGCGCCGCTCCTCATCGGCTCCGACCTGCGCCACGCGAGCGACGCGACCTACGAGATCCTCGGCAACAAGGAGGTCATCGCGGTCGACCAGGACCCGCTCGGCAAGCAGGGCACCGTGGTCTCCTCGGAGGGCGGCCGGTGGGTCGTCGCCAAGCAGATGCGGGACGGCAGCCGCGCGGTCGCCCTGTTCAACGAGACCGGCACCGCACAGCGCATCGCCACGACCGCCGCGGCCGTCGGCCTGCCCGCCGCCGACGCCTACACCCTGCGCGACCTGTGGCAGCACCGCAGTTACAACACCGCGGGCACCATCGCCGCCACCGTCCCGGCCCACGGCACGGTCCTCCTACGGGTCTCCGCCGACCCCGGGTGGGCCAAGCACCCGCCGGCCGCGGAACTCGGCCTGGAGGGCAGCCAGTTGATCGAGGCCGGCGCCCCGGCCACGCTGACGAGCAAGGTCACCGACCTGGGTCGCACCCCGGCCCGGCAGGTCTCGGTCGCCCTCACCGGCCCCGCGGGCTGGTCCGTACGCCCCACCTCGGCGACCACGGCGGCCGTCCTGACGACGGGCCGGTCCCTGCGCACCGGATGGACGGTGGCCGCCCCGGCCGGGACGCCCACCGGGTCGTACGACCTGACACTCAAGGCGAGTTACCGCTCACCGGCAGGCGTCCGCGTCGCCACGGCCCTGACCGTGACGGTCTCCGTGGTGGTGCCGCCGCCCCCGGGGACCTCCCCACTCAGCGAACTGCCCTGGCTGTCGGCCCTGAGCGGATGGGGGCCGGTGGAGCGCGACATGAGCAACGGGGAGAACGCCGCGGGCGACGGACATCCGATCACCATCGGCGGCGTGGTGTACGCCAAGGGACTTGGTGTGCACGCCCAGAGCATCATCGAGTACTACACGGGCAGGACGTGCGAGACGGTCACCGCGGACGTCGGCGTCGACGACGAGAAGGGTGCCGCCGGAACGGTCGCCTTCGAGATCTGGGCGGACGGCACCAAGGTCGCCTCGACCGGCGTCCTCACCAACGCGATGCCGGCCCAGCCGCTCACCGCGGACGTCACCGGCGCCCAGGTGGTCCGGCTCGTCGTCACCGACGGCGGCGACGGCCTCGACTCGGACCACGCGGACTGGGCGGACGCGCAGTTGACCTGCTGAACTCCGCCGGGCGGCCCGGCCACACCGACCGGCCCGCCCGGCCTCCGGCGCCGACATCCCAGCGGCCACCGCCCCCGGCGTGAACGTTCCTGCGGGATCAGACCGGTGCCTTGTCCGCGCCCTTGGCGAGCGCCGCCGCAGCCGCCCCCACCAAACCCGCGTCCGTTCCCATCTGGGCCGGCACGACCGCCAGCCGCTGGACGAAGGACAGGGTGGCGTAGTCGGTCAGGGCCTTGCGGAGCGGGGCTAGGAGTACCTCGCCCGCCTTGCCCACTCCCCCGCCGATCACCGCGATGTCGATCTCGACGAGGGTCGCGGTGGCGGCGATCCCGGCGGCCAGCGCCTGCGCGGCCCGCTCGAAGGAGGCGGCCGCGATCGGATCGCCGGCCCGGGCCGCGGCGGCCACCGCGGCGGCGGAGGTGTCGCCGTCCGGCCCCGGCCGCCAGCCGTTCTCGTACGCCCGGCGGGCGATGTTGGGGCCACTGGCGATCCGCTCCACGCAGCCGCGGGAGCCGCAGGCGCACGGGTCGCCGTCCATGTCCACGCTGATGTGGCCGATATGGCCCGCGTTGCCGGTCGGCCCCGGGTGCAGCCGGCCGCCCAGCACCAGGCCGCCGCCGACACCCGTCGACACCACCATGCACAGCGCGTTGTCGTGCCCGCGCGCGGCGCCCTGCCAGTGCTCGGCCGCCGTGATCGCCACGCCGTCGCCGATCAGCTCGACCGGCAGCCCGCCCGTCGCCTCCCGGACCCGCCGGACCAGTGGATAGTCGCGCCAGCCGGGCACGTTGACCGGGCTCACGGTGCCCGCGGAGGCGTCCACGGGGCCCGCGCTGCCGATACCGAGGGCCGAGGCGCTTCCCCACAACGGCGACACGGTGAGTTCGCCGAGCACCTCCTCTACGGCCCGCATGACGGTCTCGCCGTCCTCCTGGGCGGGCGTGGCGCGCTGCGCGCGGACCAGGATGTGGCCGCGGTCGTCGACCAGCGCACCGGCAATCTTGGTGCCGCCGATGTCGAGCGCTGCCACGAGGTCGGTGTGCATCAGTGTCAGATCTCCCCGTCAACCGTCGGAAAGGGCGGGCCGTTCCGAGGTGGGGGCACGGACACGGCAATTGTGGTGGACAGTGTCCCCCGCATCTGACAACGTTGTCCAGGCTCTATGCTCGACGCCACATCCTCATACAAAATCATGGACGCCGCACCCCTCCCGCGTGGACGACCCGTGGACGACAGGACAGGACGCCGCATCGTGCCCGAGACCACCCGCCGTGCAGACCGATCCGCCACCATGCGTTACGGCAACCGTCCGACGATGAAGGACGTGGCGGCACGCGCCGGAGTGGGCCTCAAGACGGTCTCCCGCGTGGTCAACGGCGAGCCGGGCGTCACCCCGGAGACCGAGCGGCGGGTGCAGGAGGCCATCGACGCGCTCGGCTTCCGCCGCAACGACAGCGCGCGGGTGCTGCGCAAGGGCCGTACCGCCAGCATCGGCCTGGTCCTCGAAGACCTCGCGGACCCGTTCTACGGCCCGCTGAGCCGCGCGGTCGAGGAGGTGGCCCGCGCCAACGGCGCCCTGCTGATCAACGGCTCCAGCGCGGAGGACCCGGACCGCGAGCAGGAGTTGGTGCTGGCGCTGTGCGCCCGGCGTGTGGACGGCCTGGTGGTCATCCCGGCCGGTGACGACCACCGCTATTTGGAGCCGGAGTTGAAGGCGGGCGTCGCCACGGTGTTCGTGGACCGTCCGGCCGGGCAGATCGATGCCGACGTGGTCCTGTCCGACAACTACGGCGGCGCCCGCGACGGCGTCGCCCACCTCATCGCGCACGGCCACCGCCGGATCGGGTTCATCGGCGACATGCCCCGCATCCACACTGCGGCCGAGCGGCTGCGCGGCTACCGGGCCGCGATGGAGGACGCGGGGATACCGGTCGAGGAGAAGTGGATGTCCCTCGGGGTCACCGATCCGGAGCGGGTGCGCCGGGCGGCCGAGGAGATGCTGTCCGGGCCTGATCCGGTCACCGCGGTCTTCGCGGGCAACAACCGGGTGACGGTCACCGTGGTCCGGGTCCTCGCCGAGCACGCGCGCCAGGTCGCCCTGGTCGGCTTCGACGACATCGAGCTCGCCGACCTGCTCCAGCCCGGCGTCACCGTCGTGGCCCAGGACGCCGCCGCCCTCGGCCGCACGGCCGCGGAGCGGCTGTTCCGGCAGCTGGACGGCACGCTGGTCACCCCGGAGCGGATCGAACTGCCGACCCGGCTGATCACCCGCGGCTCGGGCGAACTGCCGCCGGCGGACTAGGGGCTGTCCGGTGGATCAGGTCGCAGGAAAGCAGCGTCACCTCATTGATGCCACACCCCGCGGCCGCGGCATGATCCGCCGGACCGGCCCTGAGGCCGTGCCCTTGAGCGACCGCACCCTGGAAGCGCTCGGTCTGGCCGAGGCGCCGCGCGATCACCCGCTGCTCTACCCGGGCGCGTGGCCCTCGGACTCCGGACTCCTCGACGGCGACCGGCTGTTGCCCCTCGACCGCCTCCTGCACGAGGACCGCGTCCCCGTCCTCGCCGTCGGCTCCAACGCCAGCCCGGCCCAACTGCGCCACAAGATGGCCGAGTACGGGATCGTCTCCCCGATCCCGATGGTGCGCACCCGCGTCACGGGCATCGCCATCGGCGTCTCCGCGCACGTCAGCCGGCTGGGCTATGTGTCCGCATCCCCGGTCGAAGCACCGGGAGCCGTACAGGAGTTGTACGTCATCTGGCTCGACGCCGAGCAGCTGGCGGTCGTCGACGCGAGCGAGGGCGCGCATCTGACGGCCGGGAACTACCGGCGCGCGTGGCTGCCCGCCCCCGACGTGCGGTGCGAACTCGCCGACGGCACCGCACTGCCGGGCGCGTATGTGTACGTCAACACCCATGGCGTGCTCCACGACGGCACCGGTACCCCGCGCGGCCACCCCGGCCAGCGGCCGCTGCTCACCGAACTCCTCGTCGCCTCGCCCCGGTTGAGGGAGCTGTTCGGCGTCACGCCCGAGGAGTTCTGCGCCCGGGCGCGCGCCGACCACGAGCTGTGCCGGGAGGGGACACGGCTGTTCAAGCGGGAGAAGCTGGTGACGGTCTCCGGCCTGGAGCGGTACGCGGAGGCTCAGCAGACCGGCAGTCCGGGCACCGGCTCGTCGTTGTCGCCGCCCTTGATGTAGACGTCACTGACGAAGACGCCGGTGTTGCCGCTGTCGTCGTCGGTCTTCGCCCACCAGACGTTGGTCCACTCGCCGTCGGTCTCGCGGCGGCCCAGATTCTGCTGGCAGTAGAAGTAGTTGGTGCCCGCACCGAGGATGCCGACCTTGGCGCCGGCCGCGGTGTAGGAGTCGGCGGTCTTCCAGACCTCGCAGTTGTACTTGCCGCCGCCTATGGAGACGCAGGACGCGGCGGGTTTGGTCGTCTCGTCGGCGCCGCTGTCGCTGGTGGCGGGGGCATGGCCGCCTGAAGTCCTGTTCGGGGCCGGGGTGGTGGCCCGCTCGGTGGGCTCGCTGTCGGCCGTGCGACTCGCCGACGGAGTTGCCGTGGGTGTCTTCTTGCCGCCCTTCTCCGTCGGTTCGGGCCCGTCCGTGCGTACGGCGTCGCCCCGGCCGCTCGCCGCCGGCGTGACCTCGGCAGCGGTACGGGGGGACGTGGACCGCGCGTCGGTGTCCTTGTCACCCGAGCCGTTCAGGACGGCCACGGTCACCCCGGCCGACGCGAGCACGACGGCGACGGCCGCGGCCACGAGCAGGACGCGGCGCCGGCCGCGGGCCGGGCGGGGGGTGTCCATGGGGCCGGTGACGTCCGGGATGCCGGGTCCCGGGGGCGGGCCGAAGCCGGACGGCGCCTCCTGTGCCGGGGGCGGGCCGAAGCCGGACGGCGCCTCCTGTGCCGGGGGCGGGCCGAAGCCGGACGGCGCCTCCTGTGCCGGGGGCGGCCCGAACCCCTGCGGCACCGACGGCACGCTGTGCTCCGTCACCACGGGCGCCGCCACGGCCGTACCCCGCAGCCGGGTCGTGCCGGAGTCGGCCGTCGCGGATTCCGCGACCGCCTGGAGCAGTGCGGCGGCCTCCTCCGCCTCCGGGCGCCCCTCGGGGCGCTTGTCGAGGAGCCGCTGGAGCACGGGCGCGAGCGCGCCCGCGCGCGTGGGCTGCGGCAAGGGCTCCGAGACGATGGCGGTGAGTGTGGAGAAGGTGGACGTACGCCGGAACGGCGAGGCGCCCTCGACCGCCGCGTACAGGGTGGCGCCCAGGGCCCAGACGTCCGAGGCGGGGCCCGGGTCGGCGCCCTGGGCGCGCTCGGGTGCCAAGTAGTCCAGGGAGCCGACGAGTTCGCCGCTGCGGGTCAGATGGGTGGCGGAGCCGTCGCCCGGGTCGTCCATCGTCGCGATGCCGAAGTCGGTGAGGACCACGCGGCCCGAGCGGTCGAGCAGGATGTTGCCGGGCTTCACGTCCCGGTGCAGGACGCCGGCGCGGTGGGCGGCGGCGAGCGCGTCCATGACCTTGGCGCCGATGCCGGCGGCCTCGTGGGGGTCGAGGGTGCCGCGGTCGCGCAGGACGTCGTCCAGGGACGGGCCGTCGACCAGTTCCATGACGATCAGCGGGCGGCCGTCGACCTCTCCCACGTCGTGCACGGCGATCACGCCGGGATGGCGCACCCGGGCCGCCGCGCGGGCCTCGCGCTGCATGCGCAGCCGCAGATCGGACAGTTCCGGCCCGTCCGCGTCGGTGTAGGTGCGCAGTTCCTTGACGGCGACCTCACGGCCGAGGACCTCGTCCACCGCCCGCCAGACCACACCCATGCCGCCCCGCCCGAGCTGGGCCACGACGCGATAGCGCCCGGCCAGCAGCCGGCCGGTCCCGTCCGTCCGTCCGTTGTCCCCCGAAGACACCGCCGCCCCGTTCCTCCGTACGCATGTGCAAGGTCGCGTACAGAGTACGGGGCGGCTGTGACAGTCCTCGCCGAGGTCGCCGAGGTGTTACTTGGCCGAGGCCGTCAGGTCCGCGCGGCGGGGTCCGGCGTACGACTGGAGGCGCGCCAGGGTCAGCCCGGTGAGCCGGGTGACCTCGCCGGTGTCCAGGGCGCCGCAGTCCAGGCCGCGCAGGAGGTACCCGGCGAGGGCCTTGGCGGTGGCGGGCTCGTCCATGACGTCGCCGTCGACGTGGTTGGCGTAGGCGGCGAGGCGCTTGGCGGCCGCTTCGAAGCCTTCGCGGTAGAAGGCGAAGACGGCCGCGTAGCGGGTGGGGAGGTGGCCGGGGTGCATGTCCCAGCCCTGGTAGTAGGCGCGGGCCAGGGCGCGCCGGGTGAGGCCGTAGTGCAACCTCCAGGCCTCGTGGACCTTCTCGGTGCTGCCGACCGGCAGGACGTTGGTGGAGCCGTCCGAGACGCGTACGCCGGTGCCGGCGGCGGCGACCTGCATGATCGCCTTGGCGTGATCGGCGGCCGGGTGGTCGCTGGCCTGGTAGGCGGCGGAGACGCCGAGGCAGGCGCTGTAGTCGAAGGTGCCGTAGTGCAGGCCGGTGGCGCGGCCCTCGGCGGCGTCGATCATGCGGGCGACGGTGGCGGTGCCGTCGGCGGCGAGGATCGCCTGGCTGGTCTCGATCTGGATCTCGAAGCCGATCCGGCCGGGGGCCAGGCCGCGCGCCTTCTCGAACTGCTCCAGGAGCCGGACCATGGCGGTGACCTGCTCGGGGTAGGTGACCTTGGGCAGGGTGAGGACCAGTCCGTCGGGCAGTCCGCCGGCCTCCATCAGGCCGGTGAGGAAGACGTCGAGGGTGCGGATGCCGCGGTCGCGGACCGGGGACTCCATGCACTTCATGCGGATGCCCATGTACGGGGCGGCGGTGCCGTTCTTGTACGCGTCCGCAACGAGCCGGGCCGCGCGGGCGGCGTCCTGGTCCTCGTCGGAGCCCTTGTAGCCGTCCTCGAAGTCGACGCGCAGGTCCTCGATCGGCTCGCGCTCCAGTTTGGCCCGCACGCGCGTGTGGACGGGTTCGGCGAGTGCGTCGGAGAGTCCGAGCACGGCGGCGAAGGACGCGGCGTCCGGAGCGTGCTCGTCGAGGGCCGCGAGGGCCTGGTCGCCCCAGGAGCGCAGGGTGCCGGCGGCGAAGACGTCGCCGGGGACGTAGACGGTGTGGACGGGCTGGCGGGTGCCCGGGTCGCCGGGGTAGCGGCGCTCCAGCTCGGCGTCGACCGGCGCGAGGGAGGCGCTGATCTCCTCGCTGACGGCGCCCGCGAGGCTCGTCGCCACCTGCTCCTGCTGACCCATGCCACACCCTCCTGTTTTCCGCACTACGGAATCAACAATCCGTAGAACGAAGTTATCCGTGGATCTTCCCGCAGGTCAACACCCCGTCCACAGCATGGGCCGCCACGCCCCTTCCGGCATCTCCGGCCCCACCACGCCCTCTTTCGCCCACCGGTTCCCCCGTTCATCCTGATCCGTCGGGAGGGGATTACATGCCGGACACCGACAGAATGACGCGTCGCATGGGACTGAGAACCGTGGTGGCCACCGCGCTCACCCTGCCTCTGATGGCCACGATGCCCGCGTCCGCCGCCCGCTCGGTCGGGCGCCGCCTCGATGCCATGACCTTCAACCTGCGCTTCGCCAGTGCCGTCGGACCCAACAGCTGGGCCGTCCGCCGCCCGGTGATGCGCGCGCTCCTGCGCCGCGAGACCCCCACGTTCCTCGGCACCCAGGAGGGCCTCTACCAGCAACTGCTGGACATCCACGCCGACCTCGGCCCGCACTACGCCTGGATCGGCACCGGCCGCGAGGGCGGCAGCCATGACGAGTCGACCGCGGTCTTCTACGACACCCGGCGCCTGGCCCCGCTCGAACACGACACCTACTGGCTCTCCGACACTCCCCGGACGATCGGCTCGAACACCTGGGGTGCCGCGCTCCCCCGGATCGTCACCTGGGTCCGCTTCCGCGACCGCGCCGACGACGACCGCGAGTTCTATGTCCTCAACACCCATCTCGACCATGTGAGCCAGTACGCGCGCGAGCGCGCCACCCTGCTCATCACCGAGCAGATCGCCGCGTTCGACCGTTCGCTGCCGGTCGTCGTCACCGGCGACTTCAACGCCGCGGCCCACGACAACCAGGCCTACGACAACCTCGTCGAGTCCGGACTCGTCGACACCTGGGACGCGGCGGCCGAACGCGGTGCCGCGTACGGGACGTTCCACGGCTACGAGCCGCTGACGCCCGGCGGCGAGCGCATCGACTGGATCCTGGCCACGACCGGGGTGAAGGTCCACCGTGCCTCGATCAACACCTTCGCCGTCGACGGGCAGTTCCCCAGCGACCATCTGCCGGTCCAGGCCGCGTTGACCCTGGGATGAGCCGAGGCCCCCGCCACCGCCGGGAAGCGGTCGCGGGGGCCTCGGTCAGGCGCTGCGGGGATCAGCCCTTGCGGGCCTTGATCTCCTCGGTCAGGGCGGGGACGACGTCGAAGAGGTCGCCGACCACGCCGTAGTCGACCAGGTCGAAGATCGGGGCCTCGGCGTCCTTGTTGATCGCCACGATCGTCTTCGAGGTCTGCATGCCCGCGCGGTGCTGGATCGCTCCGGAGATGCCGGAGGCGATGTACAGCTGCGGCGAGACCGACTTGCCGGTCTGGCCGACCTGGTTGGTGTGCGGGTACCAGCCGGCGTCCACGGCGGCACGCGAGGCGCCGACGGCCGCGCCGAGGGAGTCGGCGAGCGCCTCGATGATCGCGAAGTTCTCGGCGCCGTTGACGCCACGGCCGCCGGAGACGACGATCGCGGCCTCGGTCAGCTCGGGACGGCCGGTCGACTCGCGCGGGGTGCGCGCGGTGACCTTGGTGCCGGTCGCGGCGGCGGAGAAGGTCACGGACAGCGCCTCGACCGCGCCGGCGGCCGGGGCGGCCTCCACGGCGGCCGAGTTCGGCTTGACCGTGATGACCGGGATGCCCTTGGAGACACGGGACTTGGTGGTGAAGGAGGCGGCGAACACCGACTGGGTGGCCACCGGGCCCTCGTCGCCGGCCTCGAGGTCGACGGCGTCGGTGATGATGCCGGAGCCGATGCGCAGCGCCAGACGGGCGGCGATCTCCTTGCCCTCCGCGGAGGACGGGACCAGCACGGCGGCCGGGGAGACGGCCTCGACGGCGGCCTGGAGGGCGTCGACCTTCGGGACGACCAGGTAGTCGGCGTACTCGGCGGCCTCGTGGGTGAGGACCTTGACCGCGCCGTGCTCGGCGAGGGCGGCGGCGGTGTCACCGGCGCCGTTGCCCAGCGCGACGGCGACGGGCTCGCCGATGCGGCGGGCCAGGGTCAGCAGCTCCAGGGTGGGCTTGCGGACGGCACCGTCCACGTGGTCGACGTAGACGAGAACTTCAGCCATGGGAATGCTCTCCTGCTTGGATCAGATGAGGGGCGGTCGGCGAACTCGGGCTCAGATGAACTTCTGGCCCGCGAGGAACTCAGCGAGCTGCTTGCCGCCCTCGCCCTCGTCCTTGACGATCGTGCCCGCGGTGCGCGCCGGACGGGCCGCCGCGGTCTCGACCTTGGTCCAGGCACCCTCGAGACCGACCTCCTCGGCCTCGATCTCGAGGTCCTCCAGGTCCCAGGACTCCACCGGCTTCTTCTTGGCCGCCATGATGCCCTTGAAGGAGGGGTAACGCGCCTCGCCCGACTGGTCGGTGACGGACACGACGGCCGGCAGGGACGCCTGAAGCTGCTCGCTCGCGGCGTCGCCGTCCCGGCGGCCCTTGACGGTGCCGTCCTCGACGGAGACCTCGGACAGCAGGGTGACCTGCGGGACGCCCAGGCGCTCGGCGAGCAGCGCCGGGACGATGCCGGCGGTGCCGTCGGTGGAGGCCATGCCGGAGATGACCAGGTCGTAGCCGGCCTTCTCGATCGCCTTCGCGAGCACCAGCGAGGTGCCGATCGCGTCGGTGCCGTGGAGGTCGTCGTCCTCGACGTGGACGGCCTTGTCGGCGCCCATGGACAGCGCCTTGCGCAGGGCGTCCTTGGCGTCCTCGGGGCCCACCGTCAGGACGGTGATCTCCACGTCCTCGTCGGAGTTCTCCGAGATCTGCAGCGCCTGCTCGACCGCGTACTCGTCCAGCTCGGAGAGCAGACCGTCCACGTCGTCCCGGTCGACGGTCAGGTCATCGGCGAAGTGCCGGTCGCCAGTGGCGTCGGGCACGTACTTCACGGTGACAACGATCCTCAAGCTCACGCCGGCTCTCCTACTGCTGCGTCGACATTTGTGTGCTGCCTACTTGCAGGCAGCATAGGCGCCCCAAGCGGCCGATCCCGATCGGGGCGGCCCGCGCTCCGATCGAAATATTACTCGTCAGTACACCCAGTTCGTTCCCGCTAAGCAAGCGCTTTGAACTGTGACCTTTGCAACGCAGCGTAATCGGAACTCGACGGTCCCGCAGGGGGAGAGCGGAGGAAAGCCGGCGTGCGCCGCGAGTCGTCAGTCGCGCAGTCCGCTGAATCCGCCCTGGTGGTACAGCAGCGGACGGCCGGGGCCGGCGGGGTCACCGAGGAGCACCTCGGCGAGGACGATCCGGTGGTCGCCCGCGGGCACGCGCGCGACGACGCGGCACACCACCCAGGCCAGGACGTCGTCGAGGACGGGGACACCCTGGGGCCCCTCGCGCCAGCCGGTGGGCGCGCCGAAGCGGTCGGCGCCGCTGCGGGCGAAGGTGGCGGCCAGCTCCTGCTGGTGCTCGCCGAGTATGTGGACGCCGACGTGCTCGGTGCCGGATATCGCGGGCCAGCTGGAGGCTCCGGTGCCGATACCGAAGGACAGCATCGGGGGCTCGGCGGAGACGGAGGTGAGCGAGGTGGCGGTGAAGCCGACCGGGCCGCCCTCACCACGGGCGGTGATCACGGCGACGCCCGCCGCGTGCCGCCTGAAGACGGAGCGCAGCAGATCGGGGGAGGCGAGCTGAGGGGTGCGGAGGTCCGGCGTGGCCGTCATGGGGTCGTCCTTCTGCGAGGTGGGGCGAGCTGGTCCGTGGCTGCTCAACAGCCCGGACAGCGCGCGCTCGCGGTGCGGGCCAGGTCGACGTGGACCCGCCCGAAGAGAAGGAGTTCCGAAGGCATACGGTCAGGCTGACGATAGGTGGTACGCCCAGTCAAGTACGTCCCGGCATATGGGAGCTGCCTCACCGTCACACGGCCTCGCCGAGGGCCGCGATGACATCCGCCTTGCGCGGCTGCCCGGTGGCGCGCCGCACCACCCGCCCCTGGGCGTCGAGCACCAGCACGGTCGGCGTCTTGAGGATGTCCAGTTCGCGTACGAGGTCCAGGTGGGCCTCGGCGTCGATCTCGACGTGGGCGACCCCGGGGACCAGGTCGACGACCTCGCCGAGGACTCTCCGGGTGGCCCGGCAGGGCGCGCAGAAGGCGCTGGAGAACTGGACGAGGGTGGCCCGCTCCCCCAACTCCGCGCCCAGCTCGGCCGAGCCGAGCCGCTTGTCGTCGTCGCGCCCGCGCACCCGTACTCTCCCGCTCCGCTGCCTGTGCAGCACTCCGTAGGCGCTCGCCGCAGCGAGCACCACGACACACACCACGACTCCGGTCATCACCCAGCTCCAGCGTTCACGAGACTGCAAAGATTCCCGACTCCACGCACGGCATTCCTTGCGGAATGCTTCATTCATGGACATCGACGTGAGGGGACCGCGCTTCGGGGCGGCCGTGACGACCCTAGTACTGGCGGTCGTGCTGATCACCGGCAGTGTGTGGCTCCTGGCCTGGCAGACCCTGGCGTTCGCACTGGGGGCCGCGGGCGGCGTGGGGCGTTCGCCGTACGGCTGGCTGTTCCGGAAGGTCGTGCGGCCCCGCATCGGTCCGCCGACCGAGTTCGAGGCGCCCGAACCGCCGCGGTTCGCGCAGGCGGTGGGCCTGGCCTTCGCGGTCGTGGGGCTGATCGGGTACGGCGTCGGACCGCAGTGGCTGGGGCTCGCCGCGACGGGGGCCGCGCTCGCGGCCGCGTTCCTGAACTCCGCGTTCGGGTACTGCCTGGGGTGCGAGATGTACCTGCTCGTGCGGCGCGTGACCGTACGCGCGTAGTAAAGGCGACGTAAAAGCACGAGGTGGATCAAGGCGCCGACGTGACAAGGATCTCGCCGTTCGCGGGCACGAGGACTGGCCCCCCGCCCGTTCTTGGGGCACGATCTGCGAGATACCGTAAACCTACGGTGTCGTAACTTTCCCGCCGGGAACCCCCTTTCCCAGGCAGAGAAGGAAGGGTCCACCCCGTCCATGGCAGAGCTTGTCTACCGACCCGTCGTCGGCCTCGCCCGCACGCTGTTCAAGGTGTGGGACCTGAAGATCGACTGCAAGGGTTCGGAGAACATCCCGCGCTCTGGCGGCGCCGTGCTGGTGAGCAATCACATCAGCTACCTGGACTTCGTCTTCGACGGGCTGGCCGCACTGCCCCAGAAGCGTCTCGTGCGCTTCATGGCCAAGGAGTCCGTGTTCCGGCACCGGATCTCCGGTCCCCTGATGCGCGGGATGAAGCACATCCCCGTGGACCGCAAGCAGGGCGAAGCGGCCTACCAGCACGCGCTGCAGTCGCTGCGCGCCGGTGAGATCGTCGGGGTCTTCCCCGAGGCCACGATCTCGCAGTCGTTCACGCTCAAGACCTTCAAGTCGGGTGCCGCGCGCCTGGCTCAGGAGGCGGGCGTGCCGCTGATCCCGATGGCGCTGTGGGGCACGCAGCGGCTGTGGACCAAGGGCCACCCGCGCAACTTCAAGCGCAGCCACACCCCGATCACGATCCGGGTCGGCGAGCCGGTCGAGGCGCCCAAGGACAAGTACGCGGGCGCGATCACCCGTCAGCTGCGCGAGCGCGTCCAGGAGCTCCTGGAGGCCGCCCAGCGCGCCTACCCGGTCCGTCCCAAGGACGCCGACGACACCTGGTGGATGCCCGCCCACCTCGGCGGCACGGCGCCCACCCCGGAAGAGGTCAAGGCCGCCGAGGCCCGCTGACCTCCCGAGATCACCGACCCGCGCCGCCGGCTCCGCCGCCCGACCGATAGGGTCCCGCCCGTAAACGGGTGGACTGCTACGGGGGCAAGGAATGCGGCGCTGGGTCAAGGTGTCGGTGTCGGCTGCGGTCGTGCTGGGGTTGGGCGGCTGGATCGCCACCCCGTACGCACAGGACTGGTGGCTGCTGCGCACGGCCTGCGACGGCGCGTTGCCGGTCGACGCGGTCCGTGAACTCGGGCGCGACGGGGACCACTTCAAGGACGCGGAATCCGCGACCCACGAGGAACTCGGCGACTACGTCTGCTCCCTCGGCTTCGACGGCGACGACGTGCGTGACGACCGGCTGCTGGCGACCGAGGCGTACACCCGGCGGGACGACGTGGACCGGGAGTTCATGACGGTCCTGTCCGAGTCCGGGTTCGACCGCGTGGGCCCGATGGCGGACGGACTGCCCGGCTACATCGACAAGTACGGCGCCCTCCAGTTCCTCCTCCCCTGCCCGGAGTTGGGCAGGGACGACGAGGGACGGCAGCGCAAGCTGCTGGTCCGCACCTGGCTCGGCCGGGACACCCTGCGGGCCACCCCCGCCGCCTACGAGACGGCGGTCGCGCTCACCAACTCCGCCTCCGACCGCCTGGGTTGTGGCGCCGAGCCGCTCGAGGCGCCTGGCGGGGACGCCGCGCCGGTGGATCCACAGGAGGACCCGAAGACGGTGCCGCTCGCCGACGCGGGTGACACGGCGTGCGGGTGGGCGCTCAAGTCCGGTGGGCTCAAGGCCGCGCAGTGGCGGGTGGCGGTGCTCATGAACGACGCGGGCCCGGTGGGGCGTTGCGACCTGTACGCGCGGGACGCCGACTCCGGCGAGTGGGAACCCCGGCTGTGGTTCGCCGCCTGGTACGGCGACTGGAGCAACCGTCTGCTCGCCGAGCAGCGACGGCACGACCCCGACTCCCGTACGGCGACCGCCCGTTGCGACGGCGAGGCCGCCAACTTCGCGCTCAGCGCCGGCAAGGACGTCCCCGGCGTCGACGAGACCGGGCAGCGCAAGCTCTTCGCGGCCTTCACCGAGACGCAGACCGCGCGGCGGGACTGCACGGAACTGCGCCTCGGCGACTGACCCTGTCCCCGTTCAGTACGAGGTCAGCCAGAGCGCTCTGACGTACCGGTCGTCGATCAACTGCCGTAGCTGCGTCGCGCGTTCCGTCGGCACCTTGCGCGCCGTCGCCCAGGCGTCGAGGACGGCGAACAGCTGGCGCCGCCCGTCCGCCAGGTCACCGCTCAGCGGTCCGGAGACCGGCCGCTCGGCGATGTCCCCCATGACCGGCCGGCTGCTCACCTGACGCGTGGCCGCCTGATAGGCGCCGCGCGTGTGCTCTCGCACGGCCTTGTCGAAGGCGGCGAGGTCGGGGATCGTGCCGTCCCTGGCGTACCGCGCCCGGTGGTTCATGAGGCTGCCGATACGGTCGGTGAGGTGTTCCAGGTCGATGTCGGCCCAGGTCGTGGTCGACTTCGGGCTGCCGTCCTTCTCCTTGCCCGGCCGGTAGTCGGGGTCGGCGCCGTCACGGGTGAGGCGTTCGAGGTAGTAGGCGAAGTACGCGCGCTCGGCGTCGTAGAGGATCGCGAACGCCTCGGGGTCCTTGGCGAGTTCGCCGACCAGGGCCTCCGGGTCCGCCCGTACGTCGGAGTAGGGCTGGGTGTGCTCGAAGTCGGCGTGGGCCTCGCGCGGAGCCAGGAAGCGGCCGTACGTCGTCCAGCCGGTGTCGTCCGGAGCGGCGGCCACGGCGTCCACCGCCGGGCTGTACGCGTCGCGGTCGGGGCTCAGGAAGCGGTTGGCGTCGACCACGTACTCGGCGAGGACGCGGGCCACGCCGGGCGCCGCGCCGCTGGGCACGGCGTCGTCGTCGAACGCGGCGACCACGGCGTACGCGGCACGGGCCTGGGCGAGCGTGTGCGGCTTGCCCCGGGCCGTGGCCCGGGTGGCGGCGTCGACGACCTGCCCGAGCACCGCGCCGCCGTCGCCGCACGGGTTCCCGTGGATCAGCAGCTCGCGCACGGCGTCGTAGCGGGACAGGTCCTCACCGGGGTCGAGCGCGCGGGTGGCGGCGGCCGGGCTCTTCGCGAGGGCGCGGGTCGAGGCGGGGATCTCCTGGCAGGGAGCGTCGTCGCCGGAGTCCGCGAGGACGATCGGTACGGTCGTGGCGGTCGCGAGCAGGGCCAGCGCCACCGCCGAGGTGAGCAGCCAGTGCTTCCTCAGCCGGGCGAGGGGCCGCGTGGACTGCGTGCCGGTGCCGGTGTCGGTGAGCGGCACCCGCTGCTCGTCGGTGCCGGTGCTGTTCTCTTGTGTTCCCCCGTCATGCATACGGGGAGGTTAACGACCGCGACGGATCAGCCGCGCACCGGGGCGGCGGCGTGCACCTCGATATGCGCCCCGGGGCTGAACTTCTCCAGCAGCTCGGCGAGTTCGGCGCCCGCCCGCTCGACCTCGGCGACCGGCATCGGGGCGAGGCTCTCCAGCAGGAAGATCCCGGAGACGGTGTCCTCGGTGAGCCGGGTGCGCGGTCCCTGGCGCCAGTTCCAGCGGCGGCAGGTGACCCCCAGCTCGTCGCGCCACACCACCTCACCGGCGTCGGGGTGCTCGACGACCTCCTCACCTCCGGCCATGGTCACGAAGTCCTCGTCACCGCCGGCCCGCACGAGCCGCATCCCGCCCTGGATACGGTCGATGTCCTCACCGCCGACCGGGATCAGGTGAGCGACGCTGATGGCGTTGTAGAGGTCGACGAGCAGGTTGATCCGGGGCAGTCCGCCGTCCGCCAGCGCCCTCTTGGCCAGCGCCTCCGCGGAGTTGCGGGTCCGTGACGGCTTCGACCCGAACGCCGTGTACACCTCGCGCCAGGCCGCCATGTGCGGGTCCTCGTGCGGGGCGCGGCCGTCCAGGCGTACGGCGAGACGGCGGGCCGCGTCGTCGAGGAGCGCCGAACTGGCCTCGGTGCTCGGGCCGTTGACGAGACCGTGGGCCTCGATCGCGACGTGTGTGAAGCCGGGCGCGAGGGCGCGGACCTCGTCGGACACGGTGAGGGAGAAGGTCATCGCCTGCCTCAGAGTTCGGTCGGGAGCGTCTTCCACAGGTGGGGCCGGTCGGGCGCGGCTTTGAGGACGCTCAGGACGGCCGGGTGAGGTTCAGCATACAGGACTGGATAGTCCACCTCATTGGACTCAGGGTCGGGCACCCAGGCCAGCAGCTCACCGTCGAGGGAGAACTGCGCGTCCACGCCGGGCTTGTTTCCGCGCGGGTCCTGCCGGTGCCAGGCCCCGTTGAACCGCACGGCGACGAGTCCGTGCACGGCATGCCCACTGCCGTCGTCGTGCGCCAGGCGCTGGTAGCACAGGGCCGTCGGGATGTCCTCGGCCCGCAACAGGGCCGCCAGGGCATGGGACTTGGCGTAGCAGATGCCGGTGCCCTGCCCCAGCACGTCGGAGGCCCGCCAGGTGACGCGCAGGTCGCCGCTGTCGCCGGAGTGGGGAATGGCGTCCCGCACGAACTCGAAGGCCAGCCGCGCATAGGCATACGAGTCCACGGCCTGCCGGGCGAGCCGGGCGGCCGTGTCCCGCACGACGGGGTGGTCGTGGTCGATGACCTCGTCGGCGGCGAGATAAGCGGACAGGTCAGGGGTGTTCTGGATCAGCTCCATGGCCGCAGAGCATAGGAATGCGATCACCCGGTGGTCAATTGTTTTCCGGTTGATCGCATATTTATGCATCCAGAGGGGGCCGTCAGGAAGGCGGCAGCCTGCCGCGCCGTCTCCGGGGACAGGTGGACGAGAAGGCCGGGCGACTCGTAGAGGTCGTGCATCGGACCGAAGTCCTTCGAGAGGGGCTCCGCGATCCCCGCCTCCCACTCCGCCCGAAAGACCTCCCCATGGCGCCCGACCTTAATATGCCGCCTAGTTGGCCATCTCCTCCTTGAGCGCCGCCACGAACGCGTCCACGTCGTCCTCCGTCGTGTCGAAGGCGCACATCCAGCGGACGACGCCCGCGTTCTCGTCCCAGAAGTAGAAGCGGAAGCGCTTCTGGAGGCGGAGACTCACGTCGTGCGGGAGCTTGGCGAAGACACCGTTGGCCTGGACCGGGTAGAGGATCTCGACGCCGTGCACGGCGCGGACGCCCTCGGCCAGCCGCTGGGCCATCTCGTTGGCGTGGCGGGCGTTGCGCAGCCACAGGTCCTTGGCGAGCAGGGCCTCCAACTGCACCGACACGAAACGCATCTTGGAGGCGAGCTGCATGGACAGCTTGCGCAGATGCTTCATGTGGGAGACCGCGTCCTGGTTGATCACCACGACCGCCTCGCCGAACAGCGCGCCGTTCTTCGTCCCGCCGAGGGAGAGGATGTCGACGCCGACCGCGTTGGTGAACGTCCGCATGGGGACGTCGAGGGACGCGGCCGCGTTGGCTATGCGGGAGCCGTCGAGGTGGACCTTCATGCCGTGCGCGTGGGCGTGGTCGCAGATCGCGCGGATCTCGTCCGGCGTGTACAGCGTGCCGAGCTCCGTGCTCTGGGTGATCGAGACGACCTGCGGCATCGCGCGGTGCTCGTCCTCCCAGCCCCACGCCTGCCGGTCGATCAGCTCGGGGGTGAGCTTGCCGTCCGGGGTGGGGACGGTCAGCAGCTTCAGGCCGCCCATCCGCTCCGGCGCCCCGCCCTCGTCGACGTTGATGTGGGCGCTCTCGGCGCAGATCACCGCACCCCACCGGTCGGTGACCGCCTGGAGCGCCACGACGTTGGCACCGGTGCCGTTGAAGACCGGGAACGCCTCCGCCGTGGGGCCGAAGTGGCTGCGGATGATCGCCTGGAGGTTCTCGGTGTAGTCGTCCTCGCCGTAGGCGACCTGGTGCCCGCCGTTGGCCAGGGCCAGGGCGGCGAGCACTTCCGGATGGGCGCCGGCGTAGTTGTCGCTGGCGAAGCCCCGGGTGTCCGGGTCGTGATGGCGCCGGGCGTCGGTCTTCGGCGGGTTCACGGCTTCTCGGTGAGCCACAGACGGTTTCCGTTCACTTCTCCGGCGGGCTTGTCCCAGACCTCGGCGATGGCTCCGGCCAGATCCTTGACGTCCGTGAAGCCCGCGAACTTGGCGTTGGGTCGCTCGGCGCGCATCGCGTCGTGCACCAGGGCCTTGACCACCAGGATCGTGGCGGCGGAGGTGAGCTCCTCGCCGGCCCCGGCCTTGCGGAAGAAGTCTGCCATGGCGAGCGTCCACGCCTCGGCGGCGGCCTTGGCGGCGGCGTACGCGGCGTTGCCCGCGGTGGGCTTGGTCGCGCCCGCCGCGCTGATCAGGACGTAACGGCCGCGGTCGCTGCGCTGGAGCGCCTCGGAGAAGGCGAGGGAGGTGTGCTGCACGGTGCGGATGAGCAGCAGCTCCAGGAAGTCCCAGTCGTCGAGGCTGGTCTTGATGAAGGTCTCGCTGCCGCGCCAGCCGCCGACGAGATGGACGACGCCGTCGACCCGGCCGAAGTCCTTCTCGATGCCATTGGCCCAGTCCCGCGTGGAGTCCAGGTCGAGCAGGTCGACCGGCTCCCCGGTGACGGTGGCGCCGCCGCCCGCGTCGCGGGCCGCGCTGACCGCCTCCGCGAGGCGCTCGGGGTCGTTGTCCGCGCCGACGACGGTCGCCCCGGCCTCGGCGAGCCGCAGCAGTGTCGCGCGACCGGCGGGTCCACCCGCGCCGGCCACCGCGATCACCGCACCGCTGAGAGCTCCGTTCCCCGCCATGTTCTTCGCCTCCTGAGCTTGCCGTGCAGTGTTCTCGGTACCGCGGTCGTTCACGCGGCGACCCGCTCGGCGCTCTCCGCACGGATGCCCTTGGTGCCGGCGATCACGTTCTTCAGCTTCTTGGAGAGGGCCTCATAGAACATGCTCAGCGGAAACTCGTCCGGAAGCACGTCATCGACGAGTTTCCGGGGCGGCTGGGACAGGTCCAGGGCGTCGGGACCCTTGGCCCACTTGGAACCCGGGTGCGGGGCGAGGTACTGCGAGACCAGGTCGTAGGCGGCGAACCAGTGGACGAGCTTCGGACGGTCGATGCCGGCCCGGTAGAGGTCCTCGATCTCGGCGCACAGCTGGTTGGTGACCTGCGGGGCGCGCTGCCAGTCGATGTGCAGCTTGTTGTCGGTCCAGCGGACGACGTCGTGCTTGTGCAGGTAGGCGAAGAGCAGCTGGCCGCCGAGGCCGTCGTAGTTGCGGACCCGCTCGCCGGTCACGGGGAAGCGGAACATGCGGTCGAAGAGGACCGCGAACTGCACGTCGCGGGCCTGCGCCACGCCTTCCGCCTCCAGCTTCACGGCCTCCTTGAAGGCGGTGAGGTCGCAGCGCAGCTCCTCCAGGCCGTACATCCAGAACGGCTGGCGCTGCTTGATCATGAAGGGGTCGAAGGGCAGGTCGCCGTGGCTGTGGGTGCGGTCGTGGACCATGTCCCACAGGACGAAGGCCTCCTCGCAGCGCTTCTGGTCGTGGACCATCGCGGCGATGTCCTCGGGCAGGTCGAGGCTCAGGATGCCGACGGCGGCGTCGGTGACGGCACGGAAGCGGGCAGCCTCGCGGTCACAGAAGATGCCACCCCAGGAGAATCGTTCCGGCGCCTCGCGCACGGCGATCGTCTCGGGGAAGAGCACGGCGGAGTTGGTGTCGTAACCGGCCGTGAAGTCCTCGAACTTGATGCCGCAGAACAGCGGGTTGTCGTAGCGGGTGCGCTCCAGCTCGGCCAGCCAGTCCGGCCACACCATGCGCAGCACGACCGCTTCGAGGTTGCGGTCCGGGTTGCCGTTCTGCGTGTACATCGGGAAGACGACCAGGTGCTGCAGGCCGTCCGCGCGGCCCTTGGCGGGCTGGAAGGCGAGCAGCGAGTCGAGGAAGTCGGGCACCTCGAAGCCACCCTCGGCCCAGCGCGCCAGGTCCTTCACCAGGGCCTCGTGGTAGGCACGGTCGTGCGGGAGCAGCGGGGACAGCTCCTCGACGGCCGCCGTGACCTCGCGTACGGCCGCTTCGGCGGTGGCGTGGTCCGGGGCACTCTCGGCCGTGAAGTCGATCGACCCGTCCTTGGACTGCCAGGGCCTGATCCGCTCCACGGCACCCTTGAGCACGGGCCACGCCGGGTGGTCCACCACCCTGGTCACGGGAGGAACCTGCTCCTCCATAGCCGCCTGCACAAGAATTTCCGTCATGTCCCATCCTCCACGGGAGAACCTCGCGTCAGGAAACCGTATACATATGAGGTTCCTGCCAGCAAGAGGGGCCTCCGCAAATTATCCTGCCCACCCTCATGGTCACGAAACTTTTTCCTGCCGGATGCCATGGCGGCGCTCCGGATGGGTATACGTGATCTTCTTGGGGCCTCCGGGCCGGCATCGGCGGTCAATGCCCGCGGGACTCGCCCACCCCAGGGTGACCAGCCGGAACGGTCCCGGCCAGGTCCGCCCCACATGTCACCCGATCCCCCGTGTACGCAGGGGTTCATCATCGGCCGAGGCCATTAGGCTGCGGAAGCCGAGCCGCCGTCGACGGAAGCGAGTTGAACCTTGAACTTCCTTACCATCGGTCATCGCGGAGTCATGGGTCTCGAACCCGAGAACACCCTCCGTTCCTTCGTCGCCGCCCAGCAGGCAGGCTTCGACGCCATCGAACTCGACCTGCACCTCAGCAAGGACGGGGCCCTCGTCGTCATGCACGACACGGACGTGGACCGCACGACCGACGGGACCGGTCCGATCGCCGAGAAGACACTCGCCGAGCTGCGCACCCTGGACGCGGGCAAGGGCGAGAAGGTCCCGGTCTTCGAGGAGGTCCTGGAGGCGGTGCGGGCGCCGCTCCAGGCCGAGATCAAGGACATCGCGGCCGCGCGGGCGCTGGCCGAGGTCATGCTCAAGCGGGACCTGGTGGGCCGGGTGGAGGTGTCCTCGTTCCACGACGAGGCGATCGCCGAGATCTCCCGTCTGGTGCCGGGTGTACGGACCGCGCTGATCGGCAGCCGGTACGGCACCGACATCGTGGAACGCGCCGTCGAGGCCGGGGCGGCCACCGTCTGCCTCAACATTCGCCGGATCACCCTGGAGATCGTCGAGCACGCCCGCAAGGCGGACCTCAGGATCATCGGCTGGGTGGTGAACACGCAGGACCATCTGCGTCTCGTACGCGCCCTGCAACTGGACGGCGCGACCACCGACTACTCGGAGATCAAACGCACCGCCCGCTTCACGGCGTGACGATCCGGACAGGCCCTAGGCGAGCGGCTTGACCAGCAGCTCGAACTGCAGGTCGTCGCGCTGGGGGATGCCGAAGCGCTCGTCGCCGTACGGGAACGGGGTCATCCGGCCCGTACGGCGGTAGCCGCGGCGCTCGTACCAGGCGATGAGGTCGTTCCGTACGGAGATCACCGTCATGTGCATCTCGGTGACGCCCCAGGTCTCCCGCGCCGCCCGCTCCGCCTCCGCGATGATCACCTTGCCGAGGCCGCCGCCCTGGAGCCGGGGGCTGACGGCGAACATCCCGAAGTAGGCGTGGTCGCCGCGGTGTTCGAGCTGGCAGCAGGCGACGACCTCGCCCTCGCGCTCCACCGTGAGCAGCCGGCTGTCCGGCGACTTGATGACCTGCAGCACACCCTCCGGGTCGGTCCGCTGCCCCTCCAGGATGTCCGCCTCGGTGGTCCAGCCGGCCCGGCTCGCGTCCCCGCGGTACGCCGACTCGATCAGCGCGACCAGCGCGTCCACGTCGGCGTCGGTGGCATCGCGGAAGGTGAGTCCAGCGGTCATGGGGCGTTTCTCCACTCTCGGGCACGACACGGGCACCGATGAGCGTAACGCCCGCACTAGGCTCCGCCGCATGGTGCACGTACTGAGCGGACGGACCCTGATCCACCCCGTCGACCCCGAACGTTCCCGCGTCTTCTACGGCGAACAGCTCGGCCTCGCCGTCTACCGCGAGTTCGGCACAGGACCGGAACGCGGCACCGTCTACTTCCTCGGCGGCGGCTTCCTGGAGCTCTCCGGCCGTTCCGAGACCCCGCCCTCCGCGGCCGTCCGTCTGTGGATGCAGGTCGAGGACGTGACCGCGGCGCACGAGGAGCTGGTGGCGAAGGGCGTCGAGATCGCGCGACCGCCGGTGAAGGAGCCATGGGGCCTGATCGAGATGTGGCTCACCGACCCGGACGGCATCAGGATCGTCCTCGTCGAGGTCCCCGGGGACCATCCGATCCGCTTCCGCCCGGGCATCTGAGGGCCGCGGCCGCGACCGGCGGGTTCCTGCTGTGGCCTGGGCTCCGGCCGAATGGCGGCCCTACCTGGCCGGGGCTAGCGTGCGAGAGGGGTGCTCGCGTCGGTGGAAGGGGCGTGGCGGCATGAGGCTCGACAAGCCGGTGGCCGGTGGGCCCTGCTGGGCCGAGGTGGGAACGCCGGATCCGGAGGCGGGCAAGCGGTTCTACGGCGCCCTCTTCGGCTGGCGGACGGAGACCGACGCGCGGGAGGAGATGGGCGGGTACACGATCGCGTACCTCGGTCCTCTTCCGGTCGCGGGGATGGTGCCGCTCGGTGCGGAGGGGCGGCCGTGCTCGTGGTTCGTGACCTTCGCCGCCGACGATCTCGACGCCGTCCTCGCCAGGGTCGAGGCGGCGGGCGGCTCGGTGGTGTCACCGCCGGCCGACGTGCCCGGCATGGGGCGCTTCGCCTCCGCGACCGACCCCCAGGGCGCCGGCTTCCATCTGTGGCAGGCGCAGGGGTTCGAGGGAGCCGGGCTGCTCAACGCCCCCGGTTCGCTGGGCTGGGTGGAGCTGCTGTGCCGGGCGCCGGAGCGGGCCGTGGACTTCTACACCACGGTGTTCGGCTGGAGCGTCAACGCGTCCGAGCACTACACGCAGTGGGGTCTCGACGGCGCCGACTTCGGCGGCATGGTCACGATGGACGACAAGTTCCCGCCCGAGGTGCCGCCGCACTGGCTGCCGTACTTCGCGGTCGAGGACGTCGACGCCACCGCCGCTGCCGCGACCGACGCCAGCGGCACCGTCCTCATGGAGCCCACGTCGGTGCCGGACGGGCCGCGGATCGCGGTGCTGCGGGATCCCGGCGGAGCGGTGTTCGGGGTGTACCTGGCGGGCGCGGAGGGCTGAAGCGCACGGCTTGCGTTGGAGCGCGCTCCAGCTCATAGCGTCGTACGCACGACGACCTGCCTGAAGGGGAACTGATCGTGCGCTACACACTGTTCGGCAAGACCGGCCTGCGCGTGAGCGAACTCGCTCTCGGCACCATGGTCATGGGCGACGACCCGGCCTACGGCTCCGACAAGGAGACCAGCGCCAAGCTGCTGGACACCTACGCCGACGCGGGCGGCAACTTCCTGGACACCGCGGACATCTACGCCGGCGGCGACTCCGAGCGCATCCTCGGCGAGCTCATGGCGGGCCGGCGTGAGGAGTTCGTGCTGGCGAGCAAGTACACGTGCGGCACCCGCGAGGGCGACGTCAACGCGGCCGGCAACCACCGCAAGAACCTGGTGCAGTCGCTGGAGGCGAGCCTGAAGCGGCTGCGCACCGATCGGCTGGACGTCCTGTGGGTGCACGCGCGGGACAACTTCACCCCGGTCGAGGAGGTGATGCGGGCGCTGGACGACCTCGTACGGACCGGCAAGGTGCTCTACGTCGGTGTCTCGGACTGGCCGGCCTGGGAGATCGCGCAGGCCAACACGCTGGCCGAGCTGCGGGGTTGGACCGCGTTCGCCGGTTCGCAGCTGCGCTACAACCTGCTGGAGCGCACGCCCGAGCGCGAACTGCTGCCGCAGGCACGGGCGTTCGGCCAGGCGGTGTTCGCGTGGGCGCCGCTGGCGGCCGGGAAGCTCACCGGCAAGTACCGGCGCGGCGAGACGGGCCGGCTCGACGCGTGGGGCGACAAGCCGAACCCGCAGCAGGAGGAGGTCGTCACCGCGGTCCTGGACATCGCCGAGCAGGGCGGCTGGAGCCCCGCCCAGGTGGCGCTGGCGTGGCTGCTGGGCCGCCCCGGGAACGTCGTGCCGATCATCGCGGCCACCAAGGAGCACCAGCTCACCGACAACCTCGGCTGTGTCGACGTCCGGCTGGACGCCGACGCGGTCGCCCGCCTCGACGAGGTGAGTGCGGTGCCGCTCGGTTTCCCGCACGACTTCGTACGGGAACCGACCATCGTCCGCAACATCTACGGCGACCGCTGGGAGACCATCGACGACCGCCGCCCGGGCTACCGCCGGACGGCGACGGACGTCCTCTAGCGTCGCCAGGCCGCCAGGCCGCACGATCGGCGGGATCAGGCGCGCAGTGCCCCCAGCCGCCCCTCCAACTGTCCGAGCAACTCGCCGAGCAGTCCGGCGAGTTCGCCCTGGCGCTGCGGGTCGAGGACGGACAGTACGGCCGTCTCGTAGGCGAGTTGCTCGGGCAGGATGCCGTCGACGATCTCGCGGCCCGCGTCCGTGAGGCGGACGTGGGCCACGCGGCGGTCCCGGGTGTCCCCGCGGCGTTCGACGAGGCCGCGCTCGGTCAGCTGCTTGAGGCGCTTGGTGACCGCGGCGCCGGAGGAGAAGGTCTCCCGGGCCAGGTCGCCCGGCGTCAGCTCATGGCCGGTGCGGCGCAGCGCGCCGAGCAGGTCGAACTCGGGGCGGCTGAGTCCGGCCCGGCGCAGCGGGGCGTCCTCGGCCTGCTGGAGGAGGGCGGCACAGCGGTTGACGCGGCCGATGATCTCCATGGGGCCGGTGTCGAGACCGGGGTGGACGGCCTGCCACTGCCGGACGACCGCGGAGACGGTGTCGCCCCCGGTCGCGTCCGCCTGCCGTCCGTTCGGTGCCGTCATGGCCGTGTGCCCTCCGTCGTCGCGCTCCGGCACACCTCCTGGTGCCGTACCGTCGCGGCGAGCGTACGGTGTCCGGTCTGCTCGGCGCGCACGACCCGCTCCTGGGGCAGCGCGCCCTGCCACCACTCGCCGGCCGCGGCGTCGAAGGCGCCCCGCAGCTCCACGAGGTGGGCGGCGAGGGCCCGGCGGGCGTTCTCCAGGGCGCGGGGGTCGGGGTGCGGCTCGGCCAGGAGGCGGGCGGTGTGTTCGCGGGCGCGCTCCACGGCGGTCAGCGTCCCCTCGATGCGGTTGCCCGCGCGGCGGTTGGTGACGACGATCGCGGCGCCGAAGCCGACAAGGGCGCCGACGAGGGTGTCCACGATCCGCTCGGTGATCAGCCGCCCGGGCTCCTGGAAGCCGGTGAACTCGGTGATGAGCAGCGCCATGGGGGTGACGCAGACGCTGCCGAGCCAGTAGTTGCGGCTGATGAGGGCTTCCGCACCGAAGTTGAAGGCGACGCAGACCAGGACGAGGGCGGCGGGGCCGAGGTGGGCGAGCGGGACGGCGGCGGCGAAGAGGAGGACGCCGGCGAGGTTGCCGACGACGCGCTGGACGCCGCGGCTCCAGGTGAGGGTGAGGTTGGCCTGGTAGAGCGAGGCGGCGGTGACCAGGGCCCAGTAGGGGCGGCCGACGCCGAGCGCGAGGGAGGCGTATCCGGCGAGGGCGCAGCCGACGGCGGTGCGCAGGGCGAGCGGGGTCAGCGGGCCGAGCCTGCGCCACAACGGGGTGGCAGGGACGGCGAGTTCGGCGTCGACGCCGAGGAGTTCGCCGTGGTCCGCGGGGGCGGGGACCGGTCCGTTGCCGCGCAGGTCGCGAGCCCAGGCGCGCAGGCGTCGCGGGTCGGTGTCGGCGGGGGCCGCGAGAGCGACCTCGGCGCGGACGACCAGCCGGTCCAGGGCCCGGCGGGTCGCGGTGCGGGCGCCGGCGGACAGCAGGGTCTGCCAGGCGGCCTGGATCGCGGCGGCCGCGGCGGCCCTGGTGCGGGGGTCGTCCTGTTCGACATGGGTGGCCGTGGCGTTCAGGGCGTGTGCGGTGGCCCGCCGCTCCGGGCCGTGCGGCCGGACCAGTCCGGGTGCCATGCCGATGATCCAGGCCCAGGCGCCCGCCGCGAGGGCGAGGGCGAGGTGGCCGGGGACCTGGGCGAGGGTCTGCGGGGCGAACAGGGACGCCGAGGTGATGAAGGTGAGGACCACGTTGCCGGGCGGCCCGACCCGGGTCGCGTCGCACAGCGCCTTCTGCACGGCGGCCAGCAGGGCGCCGACGGCGACCAGGACGGCGGCGTCGGTGGTGAGCGAGGCGGTGACGAGGGAGACGGCGAGGCCGCCGACCATGCCGAGCACCACCCAGGCAAGGGCGCGGGCCCGGGCGGCGTAGGGGCGGTTGTGGGCGTACAGCGCGCACAGGGAGCCGGCCATGGTGTACATCGCCAGGTCGAGCCGGTCGAGCGCGAGCAGGGTGAGGTTCGGCGGGGCGACCGCGGCGACCACGCTCAGGGCGGGCTTGAACCAGATGTCCGAGGGGCGGCCGAGACGGAGAACGCCGGCCAGGGGGAGGCGCCGGAGGCGCGGCTGGGCGGGGGCGGGCTGGGTACTGCTCATACCCACAACCTTAACAGGTGTTTTACTCGTAAACGATAGCTGCTGACCTGCCGTGCTCCGCCGAATGCTCCCCATGTACACCCTTGCGCTCGCGTGCGCGCCGCGTCACCGGGGCATCCCCTCCCCGTCCGACCGTCTAACGGGGAGGCGCGTGTGCACGGACCGGCTTCGCCCGGCTGGCTGCTGGTCGCGCTGTGCGCGGCGACCGGGGCCTACTGCCTGCTGCGGATGCGCAGCGACGTCGAGGAGCAGCGCCGCGCCGCGGGCGGCGAGGCGCTCATGGGCTTCGGCATGGCCGCGATGGCCGTTCCGGCCGCGGTGTTCACCCCGCCGCCCTGGGCCTGGGCGGCGTACGCGGCCGTGTTCGGCGCGGCGGCACTGCGGGCGCTGTGGGCGGCGCGGACCAGCGCTCACCATCTGCATCACCTGGTGGGGGCGTCGGCGATGGTCTACATGGCGGTCGTGATGGCGGCATCGCCCGCACACCACGGCGGCGGCTCCGGGATCCCCGTGCTGACGGGGGCACTGCTTCTCTACTTCACGGGTTACGTGCTGCTCTCCGGCGTGCGGCTGGTGCCCGTCACGGCCGGGGGCGGAACCGTCGCGTGGGGCGACCGGCCCGAAGTGGCGCGGGCCTGCCGGCTGTCGATGGGGATCGCGATGGTGGCGATGCTGGCGACACTCTGACGACTCGGGGCCGCTGCGGCCCCTGCCGTGTCCTGCGTCACTTTGCCGCGGGATGCCGTACCGGTGGGCGGCGGGCCGCTCATAGGGTGCTCCCATGATGGTCCCCGCGGCACTGTTGCTGCTCGGCGCCCTGACCGCCGTAGTGGCCCCTCGGCTGCTCGCCCGGGCCGACTGGCCGGACCGTGAACCGGTGGTCGCGCTGTGGGTGTGGCAGTGCGCGGTGGCGGCGGTACTGCTGTGCTGCGCCCTGTCGATGACCCTGAGCGCGGCGGCGGCCTGGCAGGCGGTACGTGGTCACGTCTTCGCGCCCGCGCCGCGCGGCGTCGTGGAGGCCTACGCGCTCGGGGCGGGCGGCACCTGGGCGGCGACAACGGCGGTGACGCTGGCGCTCGGTGGGGTGTGGAGCGCGGCGATGCTGGTGCGTGAGGTCGTACGGGCGCGGGCGAGGCGTCGGCTGCGCCGGGCCCGACTCCTGGTACGGGCCCCGCTGTTGCCCGGCGAGGAGAGCGGCACCGGTCGTCTCGTGGTCCTCGAGGGTGAGCGCGCGGACGCCTGGTGGCTGTCCGGGCCGGCACCTCAACTCGTCGTCACCACGGCCGCGTTGCGGCGCCTGAAGGGCCGTCAGCTCGATGCCCTGCTGGCCCACGAGGAGGGCCACGCGCAGGCCCGGCACGACTGGCTGCTGCACTGCTCGTCGGCGTTGGCGAGCGGGTTTCCGCAGGTGCCGGTGTTCGCCGCGTTCCGCGACGAGATGCACCGGCTGGTCGAACTCGCCGCGGACGACATGGCGTCCCGCCGCTTCGGCCGGTTGACCACGGCGCTGGCGCTGGTGGAACTCAACGAGGACCGGGGCGTCTTCGGCCCCGGTCCGACCCCGCACGCCCACGTCCCCCAGCGGGTCCACCGCCTCCTCACTCCCCCGGACCGGCTGCCGGCCGGCCGCCGCCTGGGCCTGACGGCCACGGCGGCGCTGGTGCCGCTGGTGCCGCTGCTGGTGGCGTTCGTACCCGGATTGCGCGCGCTGGGCTGGGGCGCCTGAGCGGCGGGATTGGCCTCCGGCCCCCGTGGTCGGCGAGGATCGTTGTATGCACTCCCCGCCCGTCGACGCCCCGCCCAGCCCGTCGGACCACCGCACGGCACGCCGCGCGGCCGGGGTCCTGGGTGTGTGCTCGGTGCTGCTCCTCACGCTCGTGGCGGTGCGCTGGCGTCCCCTGATGAGCTTCGACGGGGACATCGCCGACACGACCCATCGGTGGGCGGTCGAGGAGTCCGGGCTGACGCACGCGTTCCGCATCCTGACGGACTGGGTGTGGGATCCGTGGACGATGCGATTGCTGTGCGCGGTGGTCGTGGTGTGGCTGGTGTGGAGACGGTCGGCGTGGTGGACGGCCGGCTGGCTGGCGGTCACGTGCGCGGCCGGCACGCTGATCCAGCAGTCCCTCAAGGCAGCGGTGGACCGCCCCCGCCCGGTCTGGCCGGACCCGGTCGACACGGCCCACTTCGCCGCGTACCCCTCGGGCCACGCCATGACAGCCACGGTCGTCCTGGGCCTGCTTCTGTGGCTCCTGCACCACCACGGCGCGGGCCGCGCCCTGTGGCGGGCCGCCCTCGCCCTCTCCGTCGTCTCCGTCCTGGGCGTCGGCCTCACCCGCATCTGGCTCGGCGTCCACTGGACCTCGGACGTCCTCGGCGGCTGGCTGCTTGGGGGCCTGGTGGTGGCGGTGGCGGTGCTGGTGCACGGGCGTCGACAGGCGTGAGGCAGGAGTGACCGGCGGGACTTCACGACGGGATTTCGTCCGTGCGTTCGGTTGCGGTGAGTCACCCCTGGAGCGGAAGGTCGGCTCGTAGGATCTCCGCATGATCGCTGTGCTGTTCGACTTCTCCGGGACCCTCTTCCGTATCGAGTCCGCCGAGTCCTGGCTGCGGGGCGGGCTCGCCGAGGCCGGGATCGCGTTGCCCGAGCCGGAGGTCGTCGAGACCGCGCGGGCACTGGAGCGGGCGGGGGCGCTGCCGGGGGGCACGAACCCCGTACGGGTGCCTGAGGAGATGGCCGGGGCGTGGGCGACGCGCGACGAGAGCGCCGAGCTGCACCGGGCCGTCTACACCGGCCTGTCCCGCCAGGTGACGCTGCCGGACCCGGCACTGCACGACCTGCTCTACGACCGCCACATGTCCCCGGCCGCCTGGCAGCCCTACCCCGACGCCGGCAAGGTGCTGCGGGCGCTGCGCGAGCGCGGTGTCGCCATCGGGGTCGTCAGCAACATCGGCTGGGATCTGCGGCCGGTGTTCCGGGAGCACGGGCTCGACCCGTACATCGACGCCTACGCGCTGTCGTACGAGCACGGCGTCCAGAAGCCCGACACCCGGCTGTTCGCCGCCGCCTGCGCCCACCTCGGCAGCGAGCCCCGTCGCACGCTCATGGTCGGCGACGACCGGCGGGCCGACGGCGGAGCCGCCGCTCTGGGGTGCGCGGTGCACTTCGTGGACCACCTGCCGGTGACCGAGCGGCCGGACGGGCTGCTGGCGGTGCTCGATGTGGTGGACGAGGGCGGGAAATTCCCGGTGTCCGGCTGAACCGCGGGCCAGTAAGTAGCCTCAGGCCACCACTGGGGTGTGAAGAACCGTCCGTCTCGGACGATCCCCCGCGTCGCCCGAGACGGACAGTAGCCCTGACCAGCCGTTTCACCGGCCGATCCGGACGCGTTGAGTATAGTTGGCTGGCAGCCAGTCAACGCAGGAGTTACAGCATGTCCCCGCGCAGCGCCTCGGTCAATGAAGAATTGCGGCGGCGATCCCGCGAGCGGCTGCTGCAGGCGGCGGTCGAGGTGGTCAGCGAGCACGGGTACGAGGCGACGACGCTCGGCGACATCGCGGACCGGGCCGGCTCCGCGCGCGGACTGGTGTCGTACTACTTCCCCGGCAAGCGCCAGCTGGTGCAGTCCGCCGTGCACCGGCTGATGAACCGCACGCTGGAGGAGGCGCTGGAGCGGGAGCCGCGCACCGAGGACGGCCGGGAGCGGATGGCGCGGGCCATCGACGCGATCCTGGGCCTGGCCCGGGACCGGCCGGTGCTGATGCGTCAGCACATGGCGGGGCTGCTGCAGGCCGAGGGGTTCCTGCCGTGCCCGGAACAGCGGCGCCTGGCCGAGCTGCTGCGGGACACCGTCGTACGCAATGGATCGCAGGACCCCGACGCCGACTACCCCATGCTGCGTGCCCTGTTGATGGGCTCGGTCTACGCCGCTCTGGTGCCGGGCGTGCCGATGCCGCTGCCGGTGCTGCGCGCCGAACTGTTCAAACGCTACCGGCTGGACTGGGAGTTGGGGGTCCCGCCGGACACCGAGGCGGCGTCCGGCGGGACGGGCGGCACGGATCTGTCGCGGTTCTTCGCGACCGGGGCCGCACCGGAGTGCGACCCTGAGGGTCAGTCGAAGTAGTCGGGCTGCGTCTGGGTGTTGAGCTCCTTCAGCCGGACCCACTTGGCGGGGTCGGTGCGTCGGTCGCTCAGCTTCAGCACGTCGAAGCCCTTGGCGATGTCGTTCGAGTAGATGTAGCCGTTGTAGTAGTACGCCGACCAGGCACCGCCGACCTTGAGCGTGTCGGTGGTCAGCGGGCCGCGCTCGAAGTAGCCGATCTCCTTGGGCTTGGAGGAGTCGGTGAACTCCCAGACGGAGACGCCGCCCTGGTACCAGGCCTGGACCATGATGTCCTTGCCCTTGACCGGGATCAGCGAGCCGTTGTGGGCCACACAGTTCTCGGTGTCGGCCTGGTGGCGCGGGATCTTGAAGTAGCTGCGGAAGACGAGCTTGCGCTTGTCGCCCTTGCCGACGATGTCGTAGATGCCGTCGGCGCCCCGGTCCGGGCCGACCGTCGCGTTGCAGGTGGCGGCACCGCCACCGCCCAACTCGTCGGTGAAGACGACCTTGTTGGCCTTCTGGTTGAAGGTCGCCGAGTGCCAGAACGCGAAGTTCACGTTGTCCTGCACCTGGTCGATGACCTTCGGGTGCTCCGGATCGGCGATGGAGAACAGGATGCCGTCACCCATGCAGGCGCCCGCGGCGAGGTCCTTCGAGGGCAGCACCGTGATGTCGTGGCAGCCGGTGGTCTTGGAGACACCCGGGTTGGTGGGCGAGCCCGGGTTGCCGCCGCCGTCCGGGCCCTCGCCCGGGAACAGCACCGGGAAGCCCACGACCGCCGCCTTCTCGGGGGCGTTGCGCGGCACCTTGATGACCGAGATGCCGTCGTGCGGGGGCTGGCAGTCGGGGTAGGCGGCGTTCGGCGAGTACGAGGAGACGTAGATGTAGACGTTCTTGCGCTCGGGCACCAGCGTGTGGGTGTGCGAGCCGCAGGCGGTCTCGACGGCGGCGACGTACCTGGGGTTGGTCTTGTCGCTGATGTCGAAGACCTTCATGCCCTCCCAGGAGGACTTCTCGGTCACCGGCTGCGTGGTGCTGTTGCAACTGCTGTCGCTGCGCGAGGAGTCGGTCGACAGGAACAGCAGGTTGCCGGAGACGGAGATGTCGTTCTGCGAGCCGGGGCACAGCACCTGGGCGACCGTCTTGGGTGCCTTCGGGTTGCTGATGTCGAAGATGCGGAAGCCGTCGTAGTTGCCGGCGAAGGCGTACCTGCCCTGGAAGGCGAGGTCCGAATTGGTGCCGGGCAGCGCGTCCTTGGGGATGTTGGTCAGGTGCTCGATGTTGTCCGAGTGGACGATCTCGTCCTGGCCGGGTATCTCGCCGTCGGCTATCGCCGAGCGCACCTGGGCCTCGGTGCTCTGCGACACCTCCGTGCCGGAAGCCGCCGTGCCGTCCCCGGGGTCGGGTGTGGCCGCGGCCGGGACGGCTGTCAGCAGGGCCGCGAGGAGTCCGGTCGCGGCGGCGACAACTCCCAGGCGTCTGTGTCGGGTTCGGGGATCTTTCAGGATCACTGCTTCCTCCCTGGTGCCGTTCGCCTCGGAACGGTTCACACACCACCGAAGTATGGTCTTGACCATGCACACACCAACAGGGGGCAACAGAATCGCAATGAAGTTTTCTGCTCGACAATCCGCGGAAGCGTGCTAGGACAGTCACGGCACTCACAAGGTGTCACCCGACCCGCCTGCCACAGGAGGCCGTTGTGCTCATCCGCCGCGCGTCCCTCGCCACGGTGACCGTTCTGGTGCTGCTCGGCCTCGGGGCCTGCGACTCCGGCTCGGACGCCAAGTCGGCGGCGGCGACGGGCCCTTCGGTGCTCGCGCCGGGCGAGCCCGGCGAGGCGAACCGCACCCTGTCCGCCGAGGAGGCCGCCGGCGAGCGGGCCGAGGACGACTCCCCCAACTCGGCGGACGTCTCGTACGCGCGGATGATGATCGTGCACCACACCCAGGCCCTGGAGATGACCGAACTCGCCCCCGAACGCGCCGAGTCGGCCAAGGTCAAGAAGCTCGCGGAGCGCATCGCGGCGGCGCAGGGGCCGGAGATCGACGCCATGGAGAGCTGGCTGACGTCGTACGGCAAGGACCCGAAGGGCGGGGCGCACGACCACGCCTCGATGCCGGGGATGGTCACCGAGGCGCAGCTGAAGAAGCTGAAGGCGGCCGAGGGGAAGGCCTTCGACCAGCTCTTCCTCACCCTGATGATCACGCATCACGAGGGGGCGCTCACCATGGCCACGGACGTGAAGGGGCAGGGCAACAACATCCGCATCGAGGAGATGGCCGACGACGTGGTCGCCCAGCAGACGAGCGAGATCTCCCGGATGCGGGACATGCTGTGACGGGCTTACCCGGCTTACTCAGCGGCGCGCATGACGGGGCGTCAGATAGCCCGCGTCGCGCGCCTGCGCGATCATCCTGAGCGACTTGCGGCGGCTGTGCCCGGTCGCGCACATCACCGCGAGCACCGGGTCGACGCCGTCCTCCTGGGCCGCCCGGTACTCCTGCGCGACGAGCCACCGCCCCTCGACACCCCGCGGCCACGCGGGCCGGGCCCGCCGCGCGGCGCCCGGCTCACCCTCCTCCGGCACCGGTCCGAGGCCGCACGCCTCGAACAGCGGGCCCTCGATCCAGTCGGCGAGGACCGCGAGGTCGTCGAGGGAGAGCGCCGGCTGGGCGCGCACGTCCTCCAGGGAGGCGCAGCCGTCGGCCACCACGGCCAGCAGATCGACCCGGGCCCCGTCGGTGAACGCCAGCCGGACATTGAACCACGAGGCGGCGCCCTCGTCCTCCCGCACTTCCCACGCGGGCCACACGGACACGGCACCGTCCGCCGGACAACGATCAGAAAGATTAAGAAACGATGCTTCTAGCACACACGCAACGTAACCGCATGATCACTTTCCATACCAACGGACACGCGTCCCCGGTCGCGTACAGCACCCTGTCAGCGCAGCAGCCACGGTGCGATGCTGGAGACATCAGCGATCTGCTCTGATCCCCACGGGTAAGGAGTACCGCCGTGTTTCGTGTCGCCGTCGTCGGCTCCGGGCCGAGCGGGTGCTACACCGCCCAGAGCCTCGTCCAGCTGGACCCCGCGGTGTACGTCGACGTCCTGGACCGTCTGCCGTGCCCGTACGGACTCGTCCGCTACGGCGTGGCCCCCGACCACGAGAAGATCAAGTCCCTCCAGAACAACCTGCGCGCGGTCCTGGAGCACGAGCGGGTCCGCTTCCTCGGCGGCGTCGGAATCGGCGCCGGCGGAGTGCCGACCGCCCGGCTGCGGGAGCTGTACCACGCCGTCGTGTACTGCGTGGGCGCGGCGACCGACCGGCACCTCGGCATCCCCGGCGAGGACCTCCCGGGCAGCTTCTCGGCGACCCGGTTCGTGTCCTGGTACAGCGCCCATCCGGACGCCGTCGACGACGGTTTCGTCCGCGCGGCCCGCTCGGCGGTCGTGATCGGCGTGGGGAACGTCGCCGTCGACGTGACCCGGATGCTGGCCCGCGGCGCCGCCGAACTGAGCCCCACGGACATGCCCCAGTCGGCCCTCACCACCCTGACCGCGAGCCGGGTGACGGACGTCCACATGGTGGGCCGCCGCGGCCCCTCCCAGGCCCGCTTCACCACCAAGGAGCTGCGCGAGCTGGGCGGACTCCCGGACACGCAAGTGGCGGTGGACTGCGAGGAGTTGGCCCTCGACCCGGCCTACCTGGACCCGTCAGGCCTGCCCGCCGCCCAGCGCCGCAACGTGGAGGTGCTGCGGGGGTGGGCCGGCTCCCCGCCGAGCGACACTCCGCGCCGCATCCACCTCCGCTTCTTCCTGCGCCCCGTCGAACTCCTCGCCGAGGCGGGGCGGGTGGGCGCGGTGCGCTTCGAGCGAACGGTGCCGGACGGCCGGGGCGGGGTGACCGGCACGGGCCGGTACGAGGAGATGGAGGCCCAGTTGGTGCTGCGTTCGGTGGGCTACCGCGGAGTACCCGTGGAGGGCCTGCCGTTCGACGAGCGGACCGGCACGGTCCCCCATCTGTCCGGCCGCGTCCTGCGCGAGGGCGTGGTGGCGCCGGGCGAGTACGTGGCCGGCTGGATCAAGCGCGGCCCCACAGGCGTCATCGGCACGAACCGCCCGTGCGCGAAGGAGACGGTGACGTCGCTGCTGGAGGACGCCGCCACCCTCGTACGAGAGGAAAGGCGGGGTGACCCGCTGGAGGCATTGCGGGCCGCGGGGGCAGAGCCGGTGGAGTGGTCGGGCTGGCAGTCGATCGAGAGGGCGGAGGCGGCATGGGGGGCGTCGCTGGGGCGGGCGGTGGTCAAGCTCCCCGACTGGCAGTCACTGATGAACGCCGCGCGCGGTCGAGGCTTTTAGGGGCGCGGGGCTGTATCAATGTGCGGCTCCGCCGCGTGGGCGCAACCAACCACACACGGCCCGCACCGGGAAACGAACCGGCAACACCCCCGAAATCAACAATCTGTTTAAGGAGCCTACGGTCCCACCCATGACCACGCACCCCGTCGACGAAGTCCCACCCGCCCGCCACCTCCTCGCCTTCGGCCTCCAACACGTACTCGCCATGTACGCCGGTGCCGTCGCCGTCCCCCTGATCGTCGGCAGCGCGATGAAACTGTCGCCCGCGGATCTGGCCTACCTGATCACCGCCGATCTCCTGGTGTGCGGTATCGCGACCCTCATCCAGTGCATCGGTTTCTGGCGCTTCGGCGTACGCCTGCCGATCATGCAGGGCTGCACGTTCGCCGCCGTCTCCCCCATGGTGCTCATCGGCACGACCGGCGGCGGCCTCCCCGCGATCTACGGTTCCGTCATCGTCGCGGGCCTCGCGATCATGCTGCTCGCGCCGGTGTTCGGCAGACTCCTCCGCTTCTTCCCACCGCTCGTCACCGGCACCGTGATCCTGATCATCGGCCTGTCGCTGCTCCCGGTCGCGGGCAACTGGGCGGCGGGCGGGGTCGGTTCGGCGGACTTCGGGGAGCCGAAGAACCTCGGCCTGGCCCTGTTCGTGCTGCTGGTGGTGCTGGGTGTGCAGCGGTTCGCGCCCGCCTTCCTCAGCCGGATCGCGGTGCTGATCGGCATCGTGGTGGGCCTCGCCGTGGCCGTGCCGCTCGGGTTCACGGACTTCGACGGGGTCGGTGCCGCCGACTGGCTCGGGATCAGCACGCCGTTCCACTTCGGAGCGCCCGCCTTCGAGGCGTCGGCGATCGCGTCGATGCTGGTGGTGGCGCTGGTGACGATGACGGAGACGACCGGCGACCTGATCGCGGTCGGGGAGATGACGGACCGCAAGGTCGAGCCGCGCGCGCTGGCGGACGGCCTGCGCGCCGACGGCCTGTCGACCGTCCTCGGCGGTGTCTTCAACACCTTCCCGTACACGGCGTACGCGCAGAACGTCGGCCTGGTCGGCATGACCCGCGTCCGCAGCCGCTGGGTGGTCGCCGCGGCGGGCGGCATCCTCGTGCTGCTCGGCCTGCTGCCCAAGCTGGGCGCCGTGGTCGCGGCGATACCGGCGCCGGTGCTCGGCGGTGCGGGGCTGGTGATGTTCGGGACGGTGGCCGCGAGCGGCCTCAGGACCCTCGCGACCGTCGACTTCAAGGGCAACAACAACCTGACGGTGGTGGCCGTCTCGGTGGCGATGGGCATGCTGCCGGTCGGTGTACCGACGGTCTACGAGAAGTTCCCGGACTGGTTCCAGACGGTGATGAACAGCGGTATCAGCGCGGGCTGCCTGACGGCGATCGTGCTGAACCTGCTCTTCAACCACCTTCCCTCGAAGGCGGGTTCAGCCGAGGCGGACGGCCTGGCGGTCGGCGGCGCCGAGAAGGGCGTCCAGGAGTCCCGGGAAGAGGTCGTCTAGGTCGTCCTTGCGCAGGCCGTTCATCTTGGCCGTGCCCCGGTAGATCTGCCGGATCACCCCCGCCTCGCGCAGCACCCGGAAGTGGTGCGTGGTGGTGGACTTGGTGACGGGCAGCTCGAACTGCGAACAGGTGAGCTCGCCACAGACGGTGGCGAGCTCTCGCACGATCGCGAGACGCATCGGGTCGGAGAGCGCGTGGAGGATCGGCTCCAGCCGGATCTCGTCCCGGGCCGGATGCGGCAGGTCGCGGCTGCTGGCAGCGGGCGAGGTCACGGCGGCTCCACCTCTCAGGGAAGCCTTCGACAAGGCTTCAGTCAGTCTTCAGCGCAGTCGGTCTTCGGGGCAGGCAGCCTACGGGAAGTCCTCGGGGAGGCCATTGTACGAAACCCTTCGTAGTTTGACATCCGCCGTACTACGATGCCTATCGTACGAGTCGGCCACTGGTCCCGTGATGAATTGGAGCCCGCCGTGAGCGCACTCTTCGAGCCCTGCACCCTGCGTGACCTGACGATCCCCAACCGGGTGTGGATGCCGCCGATGTGCCAGTACTCCGCGGCGGCCGAGGGCCCGGACACCGGGGCGCCCAACGACTGGCACTTCGCGCACTACGCGGCGCGCGCGGCCGGCGGCACGGGCCTGGTCATCGTCGAGGCCACGGCCGTGAGCCCCGAGGGCCGGATCTCGCCGTACGACCTCGGCATCTGGAACGACACCCAGGTCGAGGCCTTTCGCCGGATCACCCGCTTCCTGGCGGGGCAGGGCACGGTCGCGGGCATCCAGCTCGCGCACGCCGGCCGCAAGGCATCGACCGAACGGCCCTGGAAGGGCGGCGCGCCGGTCGGGCCGGAGGGCTACGGCTGGCAACCGCTCGGGCCGAGCCCGCTGGCGTTCGACGAGAAGCACCCGGTCCCGACCGAGCTGACGGTCACCCAGATCCAGGACATCGTCGGTCAGTTCGCGGATGCCGCCCGCCGAGCCCTCGCGGCGGGCTTCGAGGTCGCCGAAATCCATGGCGCCCACGGCTACTTGATCGGCAACTTCCTCTCCCCGCACTCCAACCACCGCACCGACGCCTACGGCGGCTCGTACGAGAACCGCACCCGCTTCGCGCTCGAAGTCGTGGACGCCGTACGGGAGGTGTGGCCGCAGGACAAGCCGCTGTTCTTCCGGATCTCGGCGACCGACTGGCTGGAGGAGGGCGGCTGGACGCCGGACGACACCGTCCGGTTCGCCGCCGATCTCCAGGCCCACGGCATCGACCTCCTCGACGTCTCCTCCGGCGGCAACGCCTCCGGCGTGCAGATGCCGATCGGCCCTGGCTACCAGGTGCCGTTCGCGGCCCGCGTCAAGGCCGAGACCACGCTGCCGGTCGCCGCGGTCGGCCTGATCACCGAGCCCGAGCAGGCCGAGAAGATCCTGGTCAACGGCGAGGCGGACGCCGTGCTCCTGGGCCGTGAACTGCTGCGCAACCCGTCCTGGGCGCGGCAGGCCGCGCGCGAGCTGGGCGGGGACGTGCACGTGCCGGACCAGTACCACCGGTCGGTCTGAGCCGGCGGCCCGCGGCTTCGGGGGGGGGGACCGGGACCTGGGGAGTATCTCCCGGTCCTCCCGAAGATGTAGGGCGGCCCCGGCGGTTGCTCCCCCCAGGTCAGGGGTAATGCCTTCCCAGGCACGATGTGCCAGGCGCCCGCGACAGCGAGGCTGTTGGTATCAGGCATGAGGAGGGCGTCATGAAGGGCCAGACCCGTATCCGTGTCATCCGCAGGCCCGTTCCCCGCCGGGACGAGACGATCGACCGCAGGACACCGTCGGGACGACTGCTGCCGTACTGACGGCGCCTGCGGCCGGTTCACGTCAACCGACTTCGTGGGCCGATCCGTTGAGGCTGTATTACCTCAACCGACCGTGCAGGCCTTCCCGTTGAGACTGAAGGCGCCCGGTGCCGCACTGTTCCCGGTGTGGTTCGCCTGGTAGCCGATGCCGACACTCGCGCCTGGGGCGAGCGTCGCGTTGTACGAGACGTTCGCCGCCGTCACCGCGCCGGAACTCGGCGCGTAGGTGGCGTTCCAGCCGCTGGTGATCGTCTGCCCGCCGGGCAGCGTGAAGGCGAGCTGCCAGCCGTTGACCGTGCTCGTGCCGGTGTTGGTGATCGTCACGGACGCGGTCAGGCCGCCGCTCCAGGCGTTGGTGGTCACGGTCACCTTGCAGGGGCCGGCCGGGGGCGGAGGGGTGCTGCCGCCGCCGTCGAGGCCGAAGAACGTGAGCACGCGGGCGCCCATCCCTGAGGCGTACACACCGTGGCCGACGCCCTGGAGGCTGATCGCCTCCACCTGGGCCCGGTCACCGGTGCCGCCGTAGCGGGTACGGGTCCAGCCGGACTGGGGCGAGTCGGTGGCGGCCGGGGTCTGGCTCACCCCCTGCACGTTCGTCCACTGCTTGATCTCCTCGCCGAAGTTGGGATAACGCAGTGTGTCGTCCGCGGTGCCGTGCCACAGCTGCATCCGCGGGCGAGGGCCCGTGTAGCCGGGGTAGGCGGCGCGGGCGATGTCACCCCACTGCTGCGCGGTGTGGGTGATCGTGCCCTGCGCGCAGGCGCTGTTCCACTCGGAGCCGTCGCTGGTGGCGAAGCAGCCGAACGGCACGCCCGCGAAGGCGGCGCCCGCGGCGAAGACGTCCGGGTAGTCGCCGAGCAGGACGTTGGTCATCATCGCGCCGGAGGAGATTCCGGTGGCGAAGATGCGGCTGGTGTCGGCGCCGTAGCGGGCGACCGTCCAGTCGACCATCGACTTGATGCCGACCGGGTCGCTGCCGCCGCCGCGCTTGAGGGCCTGCGGCGAGGAGACGTCGAAGCACTTGCTGGAGCGGGTGACGGACGGATACACGACGATGAACCCGTACCGGTCGGCGAGCGAGGCGTACTCGGTGCCGGAGTACATCGCCGGGCCGGAACCGGTGCAGTAGTGGACGGCCACCAGGACCGCCGGATGCGCGGTGACGGTCGCGGGGACGTACAGGTACATCCGCAGGTTGCTGGGGTTCGTGCCGAAGTCGGTGACCTCGGTGAGGGTCGCGGTCGGGGCGGCCTCCCCGGCGGCGGCCGGGGGTGCGGTGAGGAGTGCGGCGGCGAGGAACGCCACCAGCATTCCGTGGAGCGCGACAAGGACCGCGCGCAGCGGTCTCCTCGCGATGGTGCCGGCAGTGGCGGACACGTCGGGGTCCCTTCGTGATGACGGCTCGTGGGGGCATCGCTGAGGGGAGCACCAGGAATGGTGGCATGCACATGGCCGTCATGGAAGCGCTCCCACGCCACAGAAACGGTCTGCGCGAGGCGTTGACCAGAAAGCGCTTACCCCCTACGTTCCGTTCAGCAGGGTGACCGAACGGCGCGCCTCCCCATGGAAGAGCCGCGCGAACCTGTGCGCGTCGTCCGTCATCACAATCAGCGTTCATGTACACGATCAACGAACCCATCCCCACAGAGAAGGAATCGGGACATGACTTCTTCGCCACCTCCCCGCGCACGCCGGCGCGCACTGACCGGCACGATGGCCGCGCTCGGCCTGTCGATTGGCATGATCATGGCAATCGACGCGCCGACGGCGAGCGCCGCCACCTGGCCCACCCCCACCAGCAGCAAGGCGGTCACCGCCACCATCTCGCTGTCCGGCACCAAGGACTACGGGATGCAGCGCCTCTACGGCGACGGCCCCTTGGGCACCGACAACCAGGGCGAGGATCAGGGCCCGATCCTGAAGCTGGCGGCCGGCACGGTTCTGAAGAACGTCATCATCGGTGCGCCCGCGGCGGACGGCATCCACTGCGAGGGCAGCTGCACGCTGCAGAACGTCTGGTGGGAGGACGTCGGCGAGGACGCGGCGACGTTCCGCGGCTCCTCGTCGTCGAACGTGTACACCATCTCCGGCGGCGGCGCGAAGGAAGCCAGCGACAAGGTGTTCCAGTTCAACGGCGCCGGGACGCTCAACGTCTCGAACTTCGCCGTGAAGAACTTCGGCACCTTCGTCCGCTCGTGCGGCAACTGCTCGACGCAGTACAAGCGGACGATCAACCTCAACACCATCGAGGCGACCTACAAGGGCGGCAAGCTCGTCGGCATCAACACCAACTACGGCGACAGCGCGACCCTGCGGGGCATCACGATCGTCGGGGACTCCAGCAAGAAGATCGTCCCGTGCCAGAAGTACATCGGCAACAACACGGGCAAGGAACCGACCACCAACGGTGCGGGTCCTGACGGGACTTACTGCAAGTACTCGTCCTCGGACATCACGTACAAGTAGCCCCGTCAGCGCGCGTCCCCGCACGGTGCAGGCGGCCGTCCGAAGCGTCCCCGCACGGCGCTTCGCACGGCCGCCCCATCACGTGCCGTCACGGCGTCCCGAGTTCGCGCCGGTAGTCGGCGTACGCGGTCCGCAGGGCGGTTCCCGGCCAGTCGGCGGGCAGGAGTTCGGCGGGCAGCACGGGGTCCGCGAGCAGATGGCGGACGACGGCCGCGAAGGCGGTGAAACGGTCTGCGGGGCCTTCCACGCGCGCGGTATGGGCGAGCAGGGCCCTGCCCTTCGCGGCCCAGGCGTCCAACGGCCAGAGAATGGTGGCGAGTTCGGCCGCCGGGCGGTCGGGGCGGGCCGCGCACCGCTCCCCCACCTGGGCGAGGTCGTCCGGCAGGGGGCGGCTCAAATTGGCGGGGCGCAGCCAGACACCCTCCCTGAGCTCGGCGAGCCGCAGCGCGGCCAGCCGGGTGCGCAGGTCGGCCCGTTCGGCGGGGCCGCGGCCCGTCGCCGTGATCACGAACATCTCCCAGTCGCCGTCCCACGCGCGCGTGCGGGGATGCACGGCATCGTCCTGGCGCCGCTGACGCTCCAGGAGCCGGTCGCTCAGGCGGTGGACGGTGTCGGTGCGGCGCAGGTCACCGGCCGCGACCATGCGGCTGAGCGCGGCCCGCGCGGTGGAGCCGCCGACACCGAAGGGCTCCACCCGGCGGACCAGCTCCTTCACCGGCAGCTCGGGCGGATGAGCACCCAGCAGCAGGCTCAGGACCACCGAGCGGGCGGACAGGGGACGCAGTTCGAGCTGGTCGGGCTGCTCAGCCTGGTTCGTCCGCATGGTCACGTACTGTATTGCGTATTGCATCATTGCTACAGCCGTAGCGGTAGTGCAACACTCGATCCATGGTCTTCTCACTGGCGCACGAGGGCAGCGCGACGCACGACGTCACCAATCAGCCCCCTCCCCTGGCCCCGTACGACGCGTCGGAGGACGCGGCCCTGCTGGAGGGGCTGCGCCGGGAGGGCGCCGGCTGGGCCGAGGAGGACGTACGGCGGATCGGCCGGATCGCGGGCAGCGTGCAGGCGCAGGAATGGGCCGATCTCGCCAACCGGCACGAGCCCGAGCTGCGGACGCACGACCGGTACGGGCATCGCGTCGACGAGGTCGAGTTCCATCCGAGCTGGCACCACCTGATGCGGACCGCGGTCGCCGAGGGACTGGCCGGCGCCCCCTGGGCCGACGACCGGTCCGGCGCCCATGTGGCGCGCACGGCGGGCGGGCTGGCGTGGGGGCACACCGACGCCGGGCACGGCTGTCCGACCTCGATGACGTACGCCGCCGTCCCCGCGCTGCGTCACCAGCCGGACCTGGCGAAGGTCTACGAGCCGCTGCTGACCGGCCGGGAGTACGAGCCCGGACTTCGGGTGCCCACCGAGAAGCGCGGGCTGCTGGCGGGCATGGGGATGACCGAGAAGCAGGGCGGGTCCGACGTCCGGACGAACACGACGGTGGCCGCGCCGACGTCGGAGGCGGGCGTCTACACCCTGCGGGGGCACAAGTGGTTCACGTCTGCGCCGATGTGCGACGTGTTCCTGGTGCTGGCGCAAGCGCCGGAAGGGCTCTCCTGTTTCCTGGTGCCGCGCGTCCTTCCCGACGGCAGCCGCAACACCTTCCGCATCCAGCGGCTGAAGGACAAGCTCGGCAACCGCTCGAACGCCTCCTCCGAGCCGGAGTTCGACGGAACCGTGGCGTGGCTGGTCGGGCCCGAGGGGCGGGGGGTGAAGACCATCATCGACATGGTCAACTGCACCCGCCTCGACTGCGTGATGATGTCGGCCACGCTGATGCGCAAGACGCTCGTCGAGGCGGGGCACCACGCCCGGCACCGCACCGCGTTCGGGGCCCGGCTGATCGACCAGCCGCTGATGCGCAACGTTCTCGCCGATCTCGCCCTGGAGTCGGAGGCGGCCACGACCCTGGCTCTGCGGCTGGCGGGCGCCGCCGACCGGGCGGTGCGCGGGGACGCCGGTGAGCAGGCGTTCCGGCGGATCGCCACCGCCGTCGGCAAGTACTGGGTCACCAAGCGGGGCCCGGCCTTCACCGCGGAGGCTCTGGAATGCCTCGGCGGCAACGGCTATGTCGAGGACTCCGGCATGCCTCGCCACTACCGGGAGGCTCCCCTGCTGTCGATCTGGGAGGGCTCGGGGAACGTCAACGCCCTCGACGTACTGCGGGCGTTGATTCGGGAGGCGGGGACCGCCGAGGCCCTGTTCGGTGAACTGGCCCTGGCGCAAGGGGCGGACGCCCGCCTGGACGCCGCGGTGCACCGTCTGAAGGGCATGCTGCGCGAGGGCTCGGAGGCCGGGGCGCGGCGCCTGGTCGAGCACATGGCCCTCACCCTCCAGGCCTCGCTCCTGGTCCGGCACGCCCCGCCCGCGATCGCCGACGCGTTCTGCGCGACCCGGCTCGGCGGCGACTGGGGGCACGCCTTCGGGACGTTGCCGGATACGGCGGACGTCAGGGCCATCCTGGAGCGGGCCTTGCCGGGCACTGGCTGACAGGGCGCTGCCCCTTGGCCGATGTCGGCATGGCCGACAGACCGTCACCCCGCGATTCCGCTTCGTTGTCAGTGCCGTGGTGCAGACTCGGGATCACTTGGCACTACGCCTGGGGAGGGCAGCGTGTTCACGGGGATCGACGAGGTCGACTGGGCTTCGATGCGGCATGCGTACGGCAGTGCGGAAGACGTTCCCGGGCTGCTGCGGGGGCTGGCCTCCGCGGACCCGGCCGAGCGGGAGATCGCACTCGACGGGATGTACGGCGCCGTGCACCACCAGGGAGACGTGTACGACTCGACGCTCGCCTGCGTTCCGTTTCTCTTCGCGCTCGCCGCGCGCGAAGAAGTGCGCGACCGGGGCGGGATCGTGGAGCTCCTCGTCAGCATCGGCGGCGAGGGGGAGGCGCCCGAGGGCATGAGCGCCAATCACGCCATGGCGTACGCGGCGGTCCGGGCCGACGCCGAGGTCTTCGCCCGGTTGACGGGGGACCCGGACCCGGGGGTGCGCCGGACGGCCGCGGATGCCGTCGTGCGGTTCCTCGACGAGCCCGGGCGGGTGCTCGGTCTGCTCCGCGAGCGGATCACCGTGGAGCGGGACGACCGGGTCCTGATCGCGCTCACCGAGAGCCTGGGCCTGCTGGCCCGTCGGCATCCCGGACACGCGACCGAGGCCGTGGATCTCCTCACCACCCTGGGCATGGCGCCTTACGGACCGGGTCAACGGCTGGCCGCGCTCGGACAGTTGGCGGGCCGCGCCCCCGATCGGCTCCCGGCCGACCTGGTGCCCACGGTCCTCGGCCTGCTCCGGCAGCGGTCCGAGCAACGCGCCCGCCCGTCGTGCGAACCCGACCGCCCCGACACGAACACGCTGGTCGGCCGACTGCGGCGACTGCGCCCTTCGGACGAGGAGGGCTCCCAGCTGCTGCGCACCCTGCACACCGCGCTCGACGGGCGGGTGGCCGACCGGATTGCCCTGCTGAACGGGCAGTTGACCAGCGCCGACCCGACTGTCCGGTGCAACGCGATGTGGATGTCCCTGGGACTCTTCCTCGACTGGCGCGCCGACTACAGCACGCCCGTCGCCCTGATCGGCGCCCAACTGGCGGCCGACGAAGACCAGTTGCGTTACGCGGCGACATCCGTCCTGGATGACCTCTACCACCTGGCCGCACCCGCCGCGGACGACCTCCACCGGCTGGTGGCGGCCCGCCCCGACCTGTGGGTACAGCACCGGCAGCACGGCGGGCCGGCGCTGGGCGGGCCGCTCAAGGCGCTGGCCAGGAGCGGGGATCCGCGCGCGGTGCCGGTGCTGGCGGAGCTCCTCGACACCCCCGGCACCCCTTCCGACCTGGGGCATGTCGTCGGCCATCTGGGCCCGAGCGCCGGCCGCCTCGCACCCGCCCTGCGGGAGAGCCTCGCCCGCATTCCCCTGGACGCCCCGGACGTCCACGACCGTGCGGAGGCGTTGCTGTCCGCGCTCGGGGCGCTCGACGACACGGAGAGCGTGCCGCTGGTGCTGCGCCTGCTGACCGATCTCCCGGAACACCGGCTGCGCTCGTTCGTCGTCCACGACGCGCTGCGCACGCTGCGGGGGTTCGGAGCAGCGGCGCATGAGGCGATACCCGTGGTGCGCGGGTTGCTGGAGGGGGACAGCGCGGTCGGGGCGGCGGACGCGCTCTGGGCGATCGCGGGGGACGCCGACGCCGTACTGCCCGTGCTGACGACACGGGACGGGAGCGTCGTCGCGCACCGCGACGCACCCGAGGTGTTGGGCCGCATGGGCTCGGCAGCCGCTCCCGCCGTGGCCGGACTCCGGCGGATGCTCGACTCGCCGCACGAGTGGGAGCGCACCAAGGTGGCATGCGCGCTGTGGCGGATCGGCGGCGAGACGGAGGCGGCGCGGGTGCTTCCGCTGCTGCGCAGGACGTGGACGGAGACGCCGAACCTGCGGCAGCCCATCGCGGAGTGTGTCGCGGACCTGGGGCCGGCGGGAGCACCGCTGCATGACCTGCTGCGCACGGAACTGGCGGCTCCGCAGCGGTACACGGCTCCGTCCGGGGGGTTCGGCCCGATGGCCGTCCTGTCGGACGAGCGGCTGCTGGGGATCTGCCGGGGGGTGCTCGGGGTGGGGTGAGCGGGGGTGGTTCGGCGGGTTTGGGGTGAGTGGGGGTGGGCGGGTGCGAGGGGGCGGGTTGCCGAGGGGGCGTGGATCGCTGGGCGGGGCGGCTGAGTGGTGTGGCTGCGTCTTCGGCAGGGGCAGCTGGGCGGGGTGGCCGAGTGGCGTGACTGCGCCTTCGACGGGGGCAGCTGGGCGGGACAGCTGAATGGCGTGCGGCGCCTTCGACGGGGGCAGCTGCGCGGGGCAGCCAAGTGGCATGGCTACGTCTTCGGCGGGGACAGCTGGGCGGGAGGCTCAATGGCGTGCGGCGCCTTCGGCGGAGGCAGCTGCGGGGGGCGGCCGAGTGGCGTGGCTACGTCTTCGACGGGGCAGCTGGGCGGGACGGCTCAATGGCGTGCGGCGCCTTCGGCGGAGGCAGTTGCGCGGGGCGGCCGAGTGGCGTGCCGGCGTTCTTCGGCGGCGCCGGTTGCTCAGGCCGCCGTGCCGCTGCTGCTCCGCGGCCTCCGTGGGATCAGCCCGTCGTCCGGCCCCGCTGTTGTCCGAAGCGGGCCCAGTCCGCGTCCCACTGGTCGATCCGGCGGCGTTCCAGGCGGGCGCAGAGGGTGCGGCCGCCGACGAAGGGCACGATCGCCGCGCTCGCGCCCACGAGGGCGCCGATCAGGGCGGCGCGGAGGTGCGCCTGTGCCGGGGTCGTGGGGCGGGTGACCAGGCGGCCCTCCGCGTCGGTCCAGACGGCGACCGGGGTACCGGCGACGCTGCCGGGGCGGACGCGGACCTGGCCGGTGTGCGAGGAGCCGTCGGGGGCCGCCCAGCGGACCTTCGCCCATACCTGGTCGCTGCTCGCGGTGCCGGTCTGCCCGGCGAAGGTGCCGGGCGCCTTCGCCACGAGCCGGGCCTCGACCTGCCGCCACTCGACGCGTTCGCGGGCGAGGGTGCCCTCGACGGACCGGCTCGTCGCCAGACCGGCGACCACTCCCGCGAGGGCGGTGAGCAGCCAGGCACCCAGCACGACCCAGGCCTCCACCTTGTCGGCGCGACGCCGGAGCGGATTGCGCCGCCAACGCCACAGCCACACCTTCGAACCACGGAACGCCATCGAAGGCTTCCTCCTCATGTGCGCATGAACATGCCGGGCCGCCCTTCCATACGGGGGACGTCGCCGAGGTGCTCACGGCGAGTTCCCCCGACTCGACCGTCGCACAGGTGCCACGGTCCCGTCGCGTCTTCGCGAAAGCGGCCCGCGGATCGCCGACACGGGTTACCATCACCGCCCTGACCTGCGGCGGAGCCCTTTCCGGGGGTGACTGTCAGTGGCTGGGTGCAGACTGGCCGATATCTGAGACAAGGACGTCGCGGAGGTGATCGGCATGACCGAGGTACTGCTCGCCGTGGGAACCCGCAAGGGCCTGTTCATCGGGCGCAGGCGGGGCGGGACCTGGGAGTTCGACGAGAGTCCGTATTTCAACGCGCAGGCCGTGTACTCGGTCGCGATCGACACCCGGGGCGAGCGGCCACGACTGCTGGCGGGCGGCGACAGCGCGCACTGGGGGCCGTCGGTGTTCCACTCCGACGACCTCGGCCGCACCTGGACCGAACCGGCCCAGCCCGCCGTCAAGTTCCCGAAGGACACCGGGGCTTCGCTGGAGCGGGTGTGGCAGCTGCATCCGGCGGCCGCGGAGCCGGACGTGGTGTACGCGGGCACCGAACCGGCCGCGCTCTACCGCTCCGAGGACCGCGGCGAGACCTTCACACTGGTCCGCCCGCTGTGGGAGCACCCGACCCGGTCGAAATGGGTCCCGGGCGGCGGCGGGGAGGGGTTGCACACGGTCGTCACGGACAAGCGTGACCCCCGGTCGGTGACGGTCGCCGTGTCGACCGCCGGGGTGTTCAGGACGTCCGACGGCGGCGCGAGCTGGGCACCCTCCAACTCCGGTGTCTCCGCGGTGTTCCTGCCCGATCCCGACCCGGAGTTCGGACAGTGCGTGCACAAGGTCGCCCAGGACCCGGTGACCCCGGACCGGCTGTATCTGCAGAACCACTGGGGCGTCTACCGCAGTGACGACGCGGGCGCGCACTGGACCGACATCGGCGAGGGTCTGCCGTCCACCTTCGGTTTCGCGATGGCCGTCCACCCGCACCGCGGCGACACCGCGTACGTGTTCCCGATCAACGCCGACTCGGACCGGGTGCCCGCCGACCGCCGCTGCCGGGTGTTCCGTACCACGGACGCGGGCAAGAGCTGGGAGCCCTTGTCCGCCGGCCTGCCGCAGGGCGACCACTACGGCACGGTGCTGCGGGACGCGCTCTGTACCGACGACGCGGACCCGGCCGGGGTGTACTTCGGCAACCGCAACGGCGAGGTCTTCGCCTCGGCCGACGACGGCGACAGCTGGCAGGAGCTCGCCTCGCATCTGCCGGACGTGCTGTGTGTGCGGGCCGCGGTGGTGGGATGAGCGACGAGGGGGGGACCACCGGGCCTTGGCCACCGGTTGATCGCCGTTGCCTGTACGGCAGTAGGGTGACGCCCGTGGCACCACGACCCTTGCATGAGATCGTCGAACCGGGCTGGGCGAAGGCCCTCGAACCCGTCGCCGGGCGGATCGCCGAGATGGGCGACTTCCTGCGGGCGGAGATCGCCGCGGGACGCACCTATCTCCCGGCCGGACCCAACGTCCTGCGGGCCTTCCAGCAGCCCTTCGACGAAGTCCGCGTCCTGATCGTCGGACAGGATCCCTACCCGACGCCCGGGCACGCGGTGGGACTGTCGTTCTCGGTAGCGCCGGAGGTGCGTCCGCTGCCCGGCAGTCTGATCAACATCTACCGCGAGCTGAACACCGACCTGGGGCTGCCGCAGCCCTCCAACGGTGATCTGACGCCGTGGACCCAGCAGGGTGTGCTGCTGCTCAACAGGGCGCTCACCACGGCTCCGCGCAAGCCGGCCGCGCACCGGGGCAAGGGCTGGGAAGAGGTCACCGAGCAGGCGATACGGGCGCTCGCCGCGCGCGGCAAGCCGCTCGTGTCGATCCTCTGGGGGCGCGACGCCCGCAATCTGCGTCCGCTCCTGGGGGACCTGCCGTCCGTGGAGTCGGCCCACCCCTCCCCCATGTCGGCGGACCGCGGCTTCTTCGGCTCCCGCCCGTTCAGCCGGGCCAACGACCTGCTGGTCCGCCAGGGAGGACAACCGGTGGACTGGCGCCTGCCGTGACCACGACGGGCGCGGGCGACGGGGGACTTGGGGTCGACGCGGGTGAGAACCAGGGCCTCCCGGCCCCGGCCGGCCCGGGCATCCTCGCCGTCGACTCCGGCGGTTCCGGTCTGCGGGTCGCCCTCGGTACGGCGCGGCGCGGTGCGCTGGGGCTGCGGGAGTCGCGGGTGCCGGTGCGTACGGGTGCGCGGGGCATCGACGCCGCGCATCTGATGGAGCAACTGGTGCCGATGGTCCGGGAGTTGGCTGCCGAGACGGGTGTGGCCCGGCCGGGCACGGCCGTGGTCGGGGCCGCCGGGCTCACCACGCTCGGTGACGACCTGCGCGCCGAACTGCCGGGCGCTCTGCGGCGGGAGTTCGGGGTCGGGTCGGTCGCGCTCGTCGCCGATGCCGTCACCGCCTACGTGGGCGCCCTCGGGCCGCGGCCTGGGGCGGTGGTCGCGGGCGGTACGGGGCTCATCGCCGTCGGCACGGATCTGACCGGCTGGCGCCGGGCGGACGGCTGGGGGCATCTGCTGGGCGACTGCGGCAGCGGTGCCTGGATCGGCCGGGCGGGGCTGGAAGCGGCCCTACGGGCGCACGACGGGCGGCCGGGCGGCTCCGCCGGGCTGCTGGCCCGCGCCGAGGGCGAGTTCGGGCCGATGCCCGGGCTGCCCGGGCTGCTCTATCCCCGCCCGGACCGGCCCGCCGTCCTCGCCTCCTTCGCCCCGCACGTCGCCGCCTGCGCCGACGGCGACCCGGTGGCCACCGGCATCCTGCGCACGGCCGCGCGGCACATCGCCGAGTCGGCGGCCGCGGTCTGCCCGGCCGGCGGCGAACCCCATGTGGCCGTCACCGGCGGGCTGTTCAAGATGGGCGCCCCGCTCCTCGTACCCCTGGAAGAGGAGTTGGCGCAACGGCTGCCGCACGCGCGCCGGGTCGAGGCCGCCGGGGACCCGTTGCGGGGGGCGGTGCGGATCGCGGCGGACCTGGCGACAGGGGTGCTCACTCTGCCGAGTGATGCGTCGTTGGTACACGTGATGACCGGAACGGGCGACTGATCCCGACAGGGCACCCGCTTCCGATCCGTACGTAACTCATCAGACAAAACCGGACGGATACCGCTCACCTGCACCCTCCCCGAACAGGGAAGCCCAGTGAGCCAGTAACATGCGGCGCCATGAGCTCCCCCACTGGGCCCGCCGGCCTGCCTGTACGAATGCCGCGCCCCCGCCAGCCCGGACGGCACCGCCGTCCCGAGCCGCTGGCGGCTCCCGAGGGCGCGCCCGCGCTCGTCCTCGCGGTGCCGGGCACGCCGAGCGCTGCCACGCGCAGCCTCGCCGAGGAGGTCGTGAGCATCGCCCGCTCCGAGCTCCCCGGCCTCGACGCGCGGATCGGCTACCTCGACGGGGACGACGCGGAGTTCCCCACGCTCCAGTCCGTGCTCGCGCACGCGGGCGAGGAGCGCACCGCCCGCTACGAGCAGGCCAAGGCCGCGGGAGTCGACGTCAAGGAGCCCGAGGGCCCCGTCGCCGTCGTCGTGCCGCTGCTGGCCGGTCCGGACAGCGCGCTGCTGAGGGTGGTCCGCCAGGCCGTGATGGACAGCCGCGTCGCGGCCGACCTCACCGATGTGCTCGGTCCGCACCCGCTGCTCGCCGAGGCGCTGCACGTGAGGCTGTCCGAGGCCGGTCTGGCCCGTGCCGACCGCGCCCGGCTGTTCACCGTGGCGACCGCCGCGGACGGCATCATCCTGGCCTCCGTGGGCGGTGAGGAGGCCGTGCAGGCGGCCGGGATCACCGGCATGCTGCTCGCCGCGCGCCTCGCCGTGCCGGTGATGGCGGCCGCGCTCGACCAGGAGGGTTCGATCGCGTCGGTGGCCGAGCAGCTGCGGGCGTCGGGTTCGCAGCAGCTGGCGCTGGCGCCGTACCTGATAGGGCCGGAGATCGACCCGGGCCTGGTCGAGGAGGCGGCCAAGGAGGTGGGCTGCTCCGCGGCCGAGGCGCTCGGCCCGTACCCGGCGATCGGCAAGCTGGCGCTGGCGAAGTACACGACGGCGCTGGGCATCGCCCCCCAGCCGCAGGGGGCGCCGACGCGCTGAGACGCGCGTACGGCATGAGTACGACGTGAGCAACGCCGAAGGGCCCGCTCCCACTGCGGGAGGCGGGCCCTTCGGCATACGGCGTCCGATGGTCGGAGCCGTAGCCGTCTCAGTCGAACACCACGCAGGACGCCGCCGGGACCTTCACCGCGCCGGCGCGGGCCGGCAGCCCCGTCTCCGGGTCCAGGGCGAACCAGGTGACCTCGCCGGAGCGCTCGTTGGCGACGTACAGGAAACCGCCCGACTCCGCGATCGCCCGGGGCCAGTGGCCGCCGCACGCAACGGTGGCGACGAGCCGCAGTTCGTCACCGGCGACGGCGAACGTGGACATGACGTCCTCGCCGCGGGTGGCGGTCCACACGAAGCGGCCGTCGGGCGAGACGACGACGCCGGAGGGGTAGGCGTCCCCGGCCGGGGCGTCCGCGAGCACCTGGACCTCGCTCAGTGGCTTGAGCAGGCCTTCCGCGGCGTCCCAGCGGCAGACGGTGAGGGTGGGGGCGAGCTCGTTGAGGACGTAGGCGTACTCGCCGTCCGGGTGGAAGGCCAGATGGCGCGGTCCCGAGCCGGGGCGCAGGGCGATCTCGCGGTGCGGGGCGGGCGCGCCGCCGGTCAGGGTGCAGACGCGTACGGAGTCCGTGCCGAGGTCCACGCTGACGGCCCACCGGCCGCTCGGGTCGGCCTGCACCTGGTGGGCGTGCGGGGCCTGCTGCCGCGGGGTGTGCGGCCCCGAGCCGGTGTGGCGCAGGGTGCCGGAGGCGGGGCCGGCGAGGGTGCCGTCGGGGCGCAGCGGTACGGCGGTGACGCTGCCGGAGCCGTAGTCGGCGGTCAGGACGTGGCCGTCGTACAGACCGAGGTGAGTGGGGCCGCCGCCGACCGGCACCGGGCGTCCGGCGGGCTCGGGGCGGTCGCCGGTGACGCGGAAGGCGGCCACCGTGCCCTCGGCGGTCTCGCTGACGGCGTAGAGCGTGCCGCCGTCCGGCGCGAGGGCCAGGTAGGAGGGGTCCGGGAGGCCGTCGTAAGCGCTCAGGAGCGTGAGCGCGCCGGTGTCCGGGGTGACGGCCGCCGCCACGATGCCGGGGCCTCCGGCCGCCGTGAACGACCCGATGTAGGCCTTCCGCTGCCGCTCGCCACCGTCTGCCACCGCTGTCCCCTCTCGGTCCTGAGCCGTTGGGGCTGACGGTAGCAGCGGTCTAGACCATACGGCGACGGTTTCGCCCCGCCATGGCGGACGCCAGTACAGGGGCCCGGTCGGTGGCGGGGCGCCCGCCCCGAGAGCCTCAGGCTCCGACCAGCGGTGAACCGGGCGGGGTGCGCAGGGGTGTCGCCAGGTCGGCGAGTGCTCGTTCCAGGCCGTGCAGGTGGGCCAGGGCCGGGCCCTCGGCGGGCGGGTGGTCCGTGACGGTCAGGTCGCCGTGGGTGCCGCCCGTGAGGGCCTCGACCGCCGCCTCCACACGCCAGCAGGCGGCGGCCAGGCGGGCGTCGTGGGACGCCTCGGGGTCGGCGGCGACGGCCACCAGGCCGCGGATCTCGCGGGCGCAGTCGTCGAGGAGCGTGAGGACCCGGCGGGCGCGCCGCTTGCGGCCGAGCATCGGGTTCAGGGGGTGCACGAGCGGGGCCACGGAGAGCCGTACCCGGGCCAGCAGCTGCTCCAGTTCGGCCACGCGCGGGGCCGGGTCGGCGTCCGCCCCGGCGAGGCGCGCGGCGGCCTCCGCGGTGCAGGCGTGGACGCAGCGCAGGGCGCGCTGGATCCAGGCGTCGGTCGTGGTGTGGGTGGTGACCGGCAGGACGAACAGCACGGCGAGGACCGCGCCGAGCGCGCCGACGCCGGTCTCCGCCAGGCGCAGCGCGAGCAGGTCCGGAGTGAGGACGCCGAGGAGGCCGTAGAGCAGCTCGGCGAGGACGGTGACGCAGAGCATCATCCAGGTGTACGAGACCGCGGCCGAGTAGAAGATCCCGAAGACGCAGGCGGTGAGGAGCAGGGCCGTGGGGAGCCCGGCGCCGTGCAGCGGGACGGCGACGAGCAGGCCGAGGCCGATGCCGATCACGGTGCCGAGGACCCGGCGGAAGCCGCGCACGAGGGTCTCGCCACGGGAGGTGGTGTTGACGAAGACCCACCAGGTGGCGCCGACGGCCCAGTACCAGCGGTCTCCGGACACCAGCTGGCCCACGACGAGCGCGAAGGCCGCGCCGACGGTGGCCTGGACGGCCTGGCGGGTGGTCACCCGGGCGAGGCCGGTGCCGGCGGGCGGGGCGGGCACGGCGGACGGGGGCAGGCGGCGCTCGTAGCACCACAGGCCGAAGCGCACGGCCGCGGCGGTGGCCACGGAGAGCAGGACGGCGGCGTAGAGCTCGGGCAGTCGGTCGCTCGTGGCGTGCAGGAACTGCGCGACGAAGAAGGTCATGAACGCGAACACCCCGAGGCTGTGCCCGCGCGGGCCCCAGCGGCGCGCGTACACGCCCGCGCCGATCACGGCGAGGAACGTGAGGTCGCGGGCGACGGGGTGGTCGTGCAGCTCGGCCGCGGCGGCCAGTACGGGCAGGCCCACGGCGGGCAGCAGCGCGGTGGTGACCGCCTGGCCGCGGACGGTGGCGTCGGTGACGGTGAACAGGGCGAGCAGCGCGGCGAGCCCGCCGGTGACGGCGCCGACGAGGGAGTGCCCGGCGAGCCCGCACACTACGACCGCGAGCCCGATGCCGACGACGGCCCGCGCCGCGAAGCGCAGCCGCACCCGGCCCGGGTCCGGAGCCACGAACACCCTCTTCAGCACTGTTTCCCGCCCCCTGCGTCATTCGGCACACCGGATTCGGCACACCGGCATGAAAAAGGCGCCGCGGGGGTCCGCAGCGCCATCGACGGGTTCATTGCAGCATCAGCCCCGCTACTGGCTCAAGTGGCCTCGATTAGGATGGGCCATTGGCACAGCCAAAAGGGACCCGGCCCGTCCACCGGCGGGCCAACGGACCATGAACGAGGAGGCCGGGCGCGATGGCCGTGGACGAGCTCGACACCCGCATCCTGCGGCTGCTGCTGGAGCAGCCGCGCACCAGCGTGCGCGAGTACGCCCGCATCCTCGGGGTCGCCCGGGGCACCCTCCAGGCCCGCCTGGACCGGCTGGAACGCAACGGGGTGATCACCGGCACGGGGCCCTCGCTCTCCCCCGCCGCCCTCGGCCACCCGGTGCTGGCGTTCGTGCACATCGAAGTCACCCAGGGGCGGCTCGACGACGTGGGCGACGCGCTGGCCGCCGTACCGGAGATCGTCGAGGCGTTCTCGATCGCGGGCGGCGGTGACCTGCTGACGCGGGTGGTGGCGCGGGACAACGCGCATCTGGAGGACGTGATCCAGAAGGTGATCAGCCTGCCGGGCGTGGTCCGCACCCGCACCGAGGTGGCCCTGCGCGAGCGGGTGCCGTACCGGCTGCTGCCGCTGGTGGAGTCGATCGGCCGCGCAGCCCGGAACTGACCTCTGGTCTCCGCCATGCCGGCTGGCCTTTTGACATCCTGGACGCCATGAGCAGTCTCGGCCCGACCTCGGTCATCTTCGATCTCGACGGAACGCTCGTGGACAGCGAGCCGAACTACTACGAAGCCGGCCGTCAGGTCCTCGCCGAGTACGGCGTCCCCGGCTACAGCTGGGCGGACCACGAGCGGTACGTCGGCATCAGCACCCTGGAGACGGCCGGGATCTGGAAGCGGGAGTACGGACTCGCGGCCTCCGTGACGGAGTTGTTCGAGGCGAAGAACCGCCGCTATCTGGAGCTGGCCCGCGCCGCCACGCGCGCGTACCCGGAGATGCGCAAGTTCGTCGAGCTGCTGGCGGGCGAGGGCGTCCCGATGGCCGTGGCGTCGGGTTCGTCGCCGGAGGCCATCGCGGCGATCCTGGCCGGCACCGGCCTGGACGGCTTCCTGCACACCGTCGTCTCCGCGGACGAGGTCGAGCGCGGGAAGCCCGCCCCGGACGTCTTCCTGGAGGCGGCCCGCCGGCTCGGCGCGGCCCCGGCCGACTGCGTGGTCCTGGAGGACGCGGCCCCGGGCGTGGCCGCCGCGCACGCGGCCGGGATGCGCTGCGTCGCGATCCCGTACGTCGCCGCCCAGGCCGACGCCCCGGAGTTCGCCACCGCCGACCTGCTGCTGCGCGGCGGTCAGGAGGAGTTCACGGCCAGGGCCGCGTACGACTGGCTGGCGGCCTCGGCCCGCTCGTCCTGACCGGCTCCTGTTCGGATCCTGACCGGCCGGCGGTCGCCGCGGTGCCCCGCCCCGCAGCCGGGGCACCGCTCGCCCGACGCGCACGGACTACGGTCGTGCCCCGTGCGTCGGCTTCGGCGCCGGCTGGATGTTCTGGTTGAGGCGGAAGACGTTGTCCGGGTCGCGGTCGGCCTTGATGCGGGCCAGGCGGGCGTAGTTGTCGCGGTAGCTGGCCCGGACCCGTTCCTGCCCCTCGTCCATCATCATGTTCACGTAGGCACCGCCCGCCGAGTACGGGTGCAGGGCGTCGAAGTAGTCGACCGTCCAGCGTGTGATCAGCTCGGCGTTGGCGGGGTCGGGGTCCACTCCGGCGTACACGGACGCCCAGTTGGCGTGGCGGTAGGCCCAGGGCGTGGCGTCCTGGCCGACGTCGTGGGCGGCACCGTCGATCGGGTAGAGGTGCATGGTCGACTGCATGGTGGGCACCTCGGCACCGAACTTCGCGTGCAGGGAGACGGCGTCGTCGGGGATGGTCTCGACGAAGTCGGCGCGCCAGTACCACTGGTGGCCCGGCGGGTAGAGCCCGTCGAACATCGTCTGGAGTTCGGGGTGTTGCAGCACCATGGGCGCGTGCAGCAGCGGCGCGGGCAGCGCGTCGAGCAGCGGGGCCATCTCCCGGGCGGCGGCCTCGGGATCGGCGCCGGTCCAGCACCAGACGATGCCGGCGGTCTTGCGGAGCTGGATCTCCTCGGGGAACGGCGGGGCGGGCGGCACGGTGCCGTGCAGGAAGAAGCCGTTGAGCTCGCGCGGCGCGTTCAGGATGAAGTCCCGGTAGGCGGCGAGGACTTCGGCGCTGTCCTCCACCGCCCAGAAGGTGGGCCCGGCGACGACCGTGCTGATCTCGTGGAGCCGGAACAGAAAAGAGGTGACGACCCCGAAGTTGCCTCCGCCGCCACGGACCGCCCAGAACAGGTCGCTGTTCTCGTAGCCGCTGGCGGTCACCTTCCTGCCGTCGGCGAGGACGACCTCGGCCTCCAGCAGGTTGTCGATGGTCAGCCCGCACTTGCGCGTCAGGTGGCCGAGCCCGCCGCCGGTGGCGAGGCCGCCGACGCCGGTGGTGGAGATGATGCCGCTGGGCGTGGCGAGGCCGTGGGCGTTGGTGGCGCGGTCGACCTCGCCCCAGACGCAGCCGCCGCCGACCCGGACGGTGCGGGAGTCGGGGTCGACCTCGATGTCCTTGAGCGGGGACAGGTCGAGGACGACGCCGTCGTCGACGGTGCCGAGGCCGGCGCCGTGATGGCCGCCGCCCCGTACGGCGAGGGGCAGGTCGTGGGCGCGGGCGAAGGCGATGACGCGGGCGACGGCGTCCGCGTCGGCGCAGCGGGCGACGAGGGCGGGGTGGCGGTCGATCATCGCGTTGTAGACGCCTCGGGCCTGCTCGTGGGCGGTGTCGTCGGGGCCGATCAACTCACCGTTGAAGGCGGTGAGTTCGGTGCGTGCCGCGTGGGCGATGGTGCTGGACATGCGGTCCCCCGTTTCGGAAATTCGTGTCGATTCGCCCGTTCTACTCGCGTCGCCACCGACCGGACATCCGTGTGCGTCACCCAGCTCGGGGCCGCCGGGTACCTACGTTTCGGCGTGCGGAAGCGGCCCCTCGGGCTCCGGAGGCGGGCTTTCGCCGTCCGCCAGGAGTCCGAGGCGTGCCGCACGGTCGGCCGCGTGCCTTCGAGTGGGGGCGTCCAGTTTGTCGAGGACGGCCCGTACGTGGTTGTCGACCGTCCGTACCGACACCACGAGCCGGGCGGCGATCTCCGCGTTGGTCAGTCCGTCCGCGAGCAACCGCATGACCTGGAGCTGGCGCCGGGTGAGGCCGGCGGGGTTCTCCCGGGTCGCGGCGACCGGGCCGCGCGGGATGTGCTGTACGCCGATCCGGCGCAGCTCGGTGCGGAGCAGCCGGGCCCGTGGTCCGGCGCCGAGGGCGTCGAGGGTGGTGAGCGCGGTGAGTTTGTCGGCGGGGTCGGGGCTCTCGGCGAGGGCGCCGGCATGTTCGTAGGGGCAGCCCGCCTCCAGCCACCGGGTGGCGGCCTGCCGCCAGAGGCCGCGGGCCTGGAGGGCGTACGGGTGGTCCGAGTCGTCGAGCCGGACGGGGTGGCCGGCCTTGGTGAGCCAGTAGCCGAGCTCGGCGCGGTAGGGGACACCGGGCAGCCGGTCGGCCTGGGCGTGGACGGGCCCCGCGGCGGCGGTCACGCCGGCGAGGTCGCCGCGCAGCCAGGCCGCCTCGGCGAGGGCCGCCGCGACGGGCCCGGTGCGCTGGAGTTCCCTGGTGCGTACGGCGATCCGGCGGGCTTCGGCGAGGAGTTCACCGGCGCCGGGGCGGCCGCAGCGGACGCGGACCCGGGCGAGCACGGTGAGCGCGGGGCAGCGGGCGGGGACGAAGTCGTGCATGCCGTACTCTGCGTGTTTCTCGGCGGCCTCCCAGTCGGCGGCGGCGAGACACCGTACCGCCAGCTCCACATGGAGGTAGTTCAGGAAGCCGAGGTGTTCGGCGCGGTCGGCGAGGTCCATCGCCGGGGGCAGGAACACGTCGGCCTCGGCGTACCGGAGGTTGTCGAGGAGGGTCCAGATGAGATTGGCGTAGGCGCGGCAGGCGTGTTCGACCTCCCCCGCGGCGAGCGCCACCTCCAGGCTCTCCTCCAGCTGGAGCCGCCCGCCGGGGTCGCCGCCCCGCCAGCGCGCCGTGCCGACATTGTTGAGGGCGTGGGAGAGGATCGCCGCGTCGTCGGCCTTGCGGGCCAGGGCGATGGCGCGTTCGCCGAGTTCGACGGCCTCGGCGTAGCGGTCGGAGAGCATGCGCAGTTGGGCGGTGTTGCTGACGGCGAGGGCGAGGAGCCGGTCGTCGCCGGCGTGTTCCAGGACGGCGACGGCTTCACGGGCGGCCTCCTGGGCCTGGTCGGCGTCGCCGGCCCACCAGTGGATGCGGGACAGCCAGCGCAGGTCGGCGCCCAGCCCGAGGGTGTCGCCGAGGGAGCGGCGCAGGGCGACGGCCTCGCGCTGGGCGGTGACGGCGGCGGCCGAGTCGGCGATGGTGTAGCTCTCCACGGCGTAGCGTTCGAGCAGGTCGGCGAGGTCGGCGGGCCCGTAGCGGTGCCGCCCGCGCAGGACGAGCCGGAGTTGGGCGGCGGCCTCGCGGTGGGCGCCGGCACACGCGGCGTCCTTGGCGGCGTCGGGTCCGTACCGGGCGATGGCGTCCTGGTCGCCTGCCTGGTCGGCGTGGTGGACGATGCGGGCGGCGTCGCAGCCGGGCCGGGCGACGAGCGCGGCGAGGACCTCGCGGTTGAGGGCGATGCGGCGGGCGGCGGGCAGGGAGTCGGCGACGGCCCGCCGGATCAGCTCGTGCCGGAACGTCACCCGGTCCGGCTCCACCGTGAGCAGGCCGCGCTGCTCGGCGTCGGCGAGCACGGTCACGCCGTCCGTGAACAGCGCGTCGACCAACGGCCGTTCGACGGCGGAAGGCACGACCGCGAGCTGCTCCAGCGCGTCCACCGTCGCCGGGTCCAGGCCCCGCAGCCGGGCCAGGACGGCGTCCACGACCGTCGGGGGCACTCCCCCGGTGCCGCCCGCGGCCACGATCTCGGCGACGAAGAACGGGTTGCCGGACGTCACCTCGTACACCTGGGCGGCATCGAGCCGGCGGGAGGCGCTCAGCGCCCGCACCGCGTCGAGGGAGAGCCGGGCGAGGGGCAGCCGGTGCACCCGGGACGTGCGGGAGACCTGGCCCAGCAGATGGCGCAGAGGGTGTTCGCGGCTCAACTCGTCGTCGCGGTAGGTGAGGACGAGCAGCGCGGGCAGCCCTTCCATCCGGCGGACCAGGAAGCGCAGGGCGTCCAGGGAGGCCTCGTCGGCCCAGTGGACGTCCTCGACGACGAGGACCGCCGGGTGCGGGGTGCCGGCGAGTTCGGCGTGCAGGGCCTCGTAGACGCGGTGGCGGTCGCCGCCCTCCATGACGGCGCGGGCGAGGTCGGCGCCGACGCTGCCGACGAGGTCGCGGAGCGGGCCGAGGGGGCGGCGGGTGGCGAGGTCGTCGCACTGGCCGACGAGGACGCGCGCCTGCGCGGGCAGCCGCTCCGGCATGGCCTTCACCAGGCTGGACTTGCCGATGCCCGCCTCGCCGAAGACGAGCGCCACCGAACCGGCACCGGCTGCCGCCTCCTGGGCGGCCGCGGCCAGTCGCGTCAGCTCGCGCTCGCGTTCGAGGATCCACCGATCCACGGGCCGATTCTGCCAGAGCGCACCGCCGCGGAGCGGGGCCAGGAAGGCGCCGGATGCGGCCATTCTGCCGGTCGCGTCAGCGCCGGGACCGGTTGCGGTGGCGTCGGGACCGGTCGCACGGGGGTCAGCACCGGAGACGCCCATCAGCCGGAGACGGCAGCGCCGAAACCCGTCGCACGGGTCAGCACCGGTTGCGTCAGCGTCGGACGGGTCGCGCGGGGGCAGCACCGGAACGGCCATCCGCCGGACACGGCAGCACCAAAACCCTTCGCACAGGGTCAGCACCGGACGCGGCAGCGTAGGGACCGGTCGCACGGGGTCGGCACCGGACGCGGCGGCGTCGGGACCGGTCGCGCCCGCGTCAGTGCACGGAGAGTCCGCCGTCGACGAAGATCGACTGGCCGGTGATGTACGCGGAGGCGCGGCTCGCGAGGAAGACCGCCGCGCCCTCGAAGTCCTCGGCGAGGCCGTTGCGCCCGACCATCGTGCGGGCGGCGAGCGCCTCGACCTTCTCCGGGTCGTTCGCGAGGCGGGCGTTGAGGGGGGTCATCACGAAGCCCGGGACGAGGGTGTTGCTGGTGACGCCGTACGGGGACCAGGCCTCCGCCTGGGACCGGGCGAGCGATTCGAGGCCGCCCTTGGAGACGCCGTAGGCACCGCTCTGCACGAAGGCGCGGTGGGCCTGCTGGGAGCTGATGTGGATGATCCGTCCGAAGCCGCGCTCGGCCATGCCCGGGCCGAAACGCTGCCCCAGCAGGAAGGGGGCTTCCAGGTTGACGGCCAGGGTGGTGTCCCACACGTCCTCGGCCAGCTCGCTCATCGGGGGCCGCAGGTTGATGCCGGCGGAGTTGACGAGGATGTCGGGCTCCCCGAAGGCCCGCACCGCCTCCTCGGCCGCCGCGCGCACGCCGTCGCGGGTGCCGAGGTCGGCGCCGACCCACGCGGCACGACAGCCGTCGGCGGTCAACTCATCGACGGTGGCGGCCAGTTCCGCCTCCTTGCGGGCCACGACGACGACACTCGCTCCGGCGCGGGCCAGGGCTCCGGCGACGGCCCGGCCGATGCCCGAGCTGCCGCCGGTGACGAGGGCGACGCGGTTCGCGAGGGAGAACAGTTCCGAGAGGTAGGCCTGCGAGATCATGCCCGCACCCTATGTGGGTCGGCACGGCCGACGGCCAGAACTAGGACCTGCGCTTGGGCTTGCCGCGCTTGGCGGCGGGCGGCTTGCGGCGTCCACCGGCCGGGGCCGCCCGCTTCTGCTGGGGCTTCCTGGGCTGACCGGACGCCTTGGCCCTCGCGGGCTTCGCCTCGGGCTGCTCCTTGGCACGGCCGCGCGTGCTGTTGACCGTGCGCCCGCGGACGATGCCGATGAAGTCCTCGACCAGGTCCGTGGTCGCCTCCTCCGGCCACGACAGGGCGACGGAGGACTCGGGGGCGTCCGTGACCGGCCGGTAGGTGAGGTCCTTGCGGTGGTGCAGACGGGCCAGGGACTGCGGGACGACGAGCACCCCGATACCGGCCGCGACCAGCTCGATCGCGTCCTCGGTCGTCGCGGGCCGCTCGAAGGCGGGCTCCCCCGGCGGCCGCTCCCAGTCGAAGACGTCGTCGAGGGGGTGCAGCACCGTCTCGTCGGCCAGGTCCTCCAGGGTGATCTCCTCGACCGCGGCGATGACGTGGTCCTTCGGGACGACGACGACCGTGGTCTCGGTGTAGAGGGGGATGGCGCTGAAGAACGTACGGTCGACCGGCAGCCGTACCAGACCGGCATCCGCGGAGCCGTCCCGCAGCGCGGCCACCGCCTCGGCGCCGGACAGCTGCAGGAGGGTCAGCGGGATGTCCGGCAGCCGCTCCTGCCAGATCCGCACCCACTTCGCGGGGGTCGCTCCCGGGACGTAGGCGAGCCGGAACGCGGGGGGTGCCGCCGGGCCTGTCTTCGGGGGTTCGTCCACGCCTGTCACCTGGCCAGGTTACCCGCCGTGGTCGGCGAAGGTTCACCCAGTCGATACCCTGGACACCATGACGCAGCACCAGAGCACCCAGACGATGAAGCCCGCGACCGCGGCGAAGAAGCTGGGTGTGTACCTCGAGGCCACCCCCGCCGAGTTCCGTGAGGGTGTCGTCTCGCGGGCCGAGCTCAACCAGCTCCAGGCCGATCCGCCCCAGTGGCTCCAGGACCTGCGCGCCCACGGCCCGCACCCCCGTCCGGTGGTCGCGGCCAAGCTCGGCGTGTCCATCGCCGGTCTGGCGCGCGGTGGCGTGACCGAGCCGCTCACCACGGAGCAGATCGAGGCGCTCAAGCAGGAGCAGCCCGAGTGGCTGGTCAAGGAGCGCGCCACGCAGGCCGAGGTCCGCAAGGAAGGCGCCCGCGTGAAGAAGCTGCACGCCGAGAAGGCGGCCCGCGCCGAGCGGGACTGACACAGCACGCTCGGTTCCGCACATCACCGGCACATCTGGTGAACCAGCTCGTGGTCGACACGCCAGTACGTCGTCCGGCATGAGCGAGAGCACGACCCGGCTGGCCGGGAAGGTCGTTGTCGTCACGGGCGCGGCCCGTGGTCAGGGTGCCGCGCAGGCGGCCGCCCTGGCCCGGGCCGGAGCCCAGGTGGTCGCCACCGACGTACGTCCCGAGGGCGACGGCTGCCGTCGCCTCGACGTGAGCGACGAGAGCGACTGGGCCGAACTGGCCGCCGAGTTGAAGGAGACGTACGGGCACGTCCACGGCCTGGTCAACAACGCGGGGATCATCCAGCGCGGCCGCATCGGGGAGGTGAGCGCCGCGGACATGGCACGGGTGCAGGCGGTCAACACCACCGGTCCGCTGCTCGGCATCCAGTACCTCGCCCCGCTGATGCCGGCGGGTTCCTCCGTCGTGAACGTCGGTTCGTCCGCCGCCCTGACCGGCTACTACCCGGTCGCCTACACCGCCAGCAAGTGGGGGCTGCGCGCCGTGTCGAAGATCGCGGCGACGGAGCTCGGGCCGCGCGGCATCCGGGTCAACACGATCCACCCGGCGTACATCGACACGGAGATGACCGCCGCCTCCACGGAGGCCTTCCGCGAGGCGATCCTGCGGGAGACACCGCTGGGGCGCGGCGGGAGCGTCGACGACATCGCCCGCTCGTGGTGTTCCTGATCTCCGACGAGTCGTCGTTCATCACCGGCGCGGACATTCCGGTGGACGGCGGCCTCACAGCCCACGGAGGGGTCAAGTCCCTCTCGGACGCGACGCGGCCGGACGCCTCGTAGGCGGGCCTGCCGTGCGGGCCGCCGGTCCCCCGTTCCGGCGGCCCGCACGGAAGAGGGAGAGAACCAGGCACCCCCTCCGGGCCTGTTCTCCCCCGCTGTTGCATTCTGGAACGGCGGAATGACACGCAGGTATGGGTAGAACTGCGTACGTGAGCGGGCGGAGCGGGAACGTGGCACAGGGGCGGGGCGGGGCCTACGAACGGATGCTGTCGGTGGCCGTGGCCGCACTCCACGAGCGGGACCCCGACCTGCTGTGGCCGCTGGTGGCGGCCGCGCTGCCGGAGCTGTGCGGCGGCGAGGCGCTGATCTACAAGCTCGACGAGTGGAGCGAGGACGGCGGCACCCTGGGCCTGTCCGCCGACGTCGCGCCGGAGTTCGGCGGGCTCGGGGAGGAGGCGATGGGGCTGCTGCGCGCGGGCTACCCCTTCGCCGGGCACTACGCGGCCGTGCCGGACCGGGCGCCGGTGACGGCGCGGACGGCGGCGGGGCGGGCGTGGGGCACCAGCCGGACCGCGCGGTTGCTCGACGAGGTCCTGGACGTCGACCATGTGCTGGGGATACCGCTTCCGGAGTCCGGTTCGCCCATCACCGGCTGTCTCGTCTACCGCTCGGGCCGGGACTTCAGCGAGGACGAGGTGCGGTCCGCCGGGCGGCTCCAGCCCCTGCTCTCCGGGATCGAGCAGCAGCGGCAGCTCCTGGAACGCCTGCGGCGGACGGCGGTACCGGACGCGGAAACGGCCGCGGCGGGGCTGACACCCCGGGAGACGACCGTGCTGCTCCTGCTCACCGACGCGCTGACCGCCGCCGCCATGGGCCGCAGGCTCGGCATCTCGGAGCGGACGGTCCACAAGCACGTCGCGAACATCTACCGCAAGCTCGGCACCCACGACCGGCTCGGAACCGTCCTGCGCGCCCAGCAGTTGGGGCTGGTCCCGACGCCCGCCGCACGGCGGTGAGGGCATCCGCCGCCGCACGGAGGTGAGGGCATCCGCCGTCTCACTCCGCTGAGGGCATCCCGCCGCCGTTGCCCTGGAGCCGCTCCAGGTCGGACGGCCGTACCTGAATGGCGAGTACGGCGATCAGCGCGGCGACCGCGGTGAAGATCGCCGCGACGATGAACGCGGCCGAGACACCGGCGGTGAGGACCTGGTCGGCCCACTTGCCGGGCAGCTGTCCGGTGCGCTGGAAGAAGCGCTGCTCGGCCGGGGTGGCCTGCTCGAAGAACTTGTCGGTCTCGTTGCCGCTGGCCGTGCCGAACGTCGTCACCAGGATCGACAGCCCCAGCGAACCGCCCACCTGCTGGGTGGCGTTGAGCAGTCCGGAGGCCGCGCCGGTCTCCTGCACGGGCACGTTGGACAGCGCCATCAGCGTCAGCGACACGAACTCCATGCCCATGCCGAGGCTGAACACCAGCATCGGGCCGAGGACACTGCCCGCGTAGGTGGAGTGGATGTCGGTCAGCGTCAGCCAGGCGAGACCGGCCGCGGCGAGGATCGCGCCCACCACCATGAACGGCTTCGGCCCGTAGACGGGCAGGAACCGCGAGGCCAGCCCGGCGCCGACCGCGATGACCGCGCTGACGGGCAGGAACGCGAACCCGGCCTGCAACGGGCTGAAGTCCAGCACGTTCTGCACGAACAGGGTCAGGAAGAAGAACATGCCGAAGATCGCCGCGGCGAGGCAGAGCATGATGCCGTACGTCCCCGCCCGGTTGCGGTCGGCGAACATGTGCAGCGGCGTGATGGGCTGCCGGGAGCGCCGCTCGATGAGGACGAACGCGGTGAGGACGACGATCGCCGCGCCGAACGAGCCCAGCGTGTACGGGTCGCGCCAGCCCTCCTGGGCGGCTCTGATGAACCCGTACACCAGCAGGACCATGCCGACGGTGGAGGTCAGGGCGCCGGCGATGTCGAAGTGGCCGGGATGGCGCTCGGACTCCTTGATCCAGCGAGGTGCGGCGGCCGCGATGAGCAGTCCGATGGGGACGTTGACGAACAGCACCCAGCGCCAGTTGAGATACTCGACGAGGATGCCGCCGGCCAGCAGTCCGATCGCGCCGCCGCCCGCCGACACCGCGGCGAACACCCCGAACGCCCGGTTGCGTTCGGGTCCTTCGCGGAACGTGGTGCTGATCAGGGCGAGCGAGGTCGGGGAGGCGATGGCGCCGCCGACGCCCTGGAAGGCGCGTGCGGCGAGGAGTTGGGCCTCGTTCTGGGAGAGCCCGCCGAGCAGGGACGCGAGCACGAAGAGCAGCACGCCCACGATGAACATCCGCCGCCGCCCGAGGATGTCACCGGTCCGGCCCCCGAGCAGCAGCAGCCCGCCGAAGGTGAGCGTGTAGGCGTTGACCACCCACGACAGGCTGGTGGTGGAGAAGTCCAGCGAGCGCTGGATGTCCGGGAGGGCGATGTTCACGATGGTGATGTCGAGGACCACCATCAGCTGACACGAGGCGATGACCAGCAATGCCATGGCGTTTCCGCCGCCCCCGGTGCCGGGGGCGGCCGTCTTCGCCGCGGAACTGGAGCTGGTCATGGGCGTCGCACTCTCGGGAGTGGCACCGTCACCACGGGTCAGTGAACGGTGCCGTCCACTAGACGACCGTACGCCGGTGTGACGCCCGTCACCACTCGATCGGGAAATCCGCCGGCGCGGATCAGCCGATCACGAACAGCAGATCGCCGCCCTCCACCTGCTGGATCTTGTTGATGGCCAGCCGGGAGACCTTGCCCGCCTTGGGCGCGGTGATCGCGGCCTCCATCTTCATCGCCTCGATGGTGGCGACCGTGCCGCCGGCCGCGACCTCGTCGCCCTCGGCGACCGCGAGGGTCACCACGCCGGCGAACGGGGCAGCGACATGGCCGGGGTTGGAGCGGTCGGCCTTCTCGGTGACGGGGAGGTCGGAGGCGGCGGCGGTGTCGCGGACCTGGATGGGCCGCAACTGGCCGTTGAGCGTGGACATCACGGTCCGCATGCCGCGCTCGTCGGCCTCGCCCACGGCCTCCAGACCCATCAGCAGCCGGACGCCCGGCTCCAGGTCGACGGCGTACTCCTGGCCGGGGCGCAGCCCGTAGAAGAAGTCCTTGCTGTCGAGGACGCTGGTGTCGCCGTAGGTGTGGCGGTGCGTCTCGAACTCCCGTGTGGGGCCGGGGAAGAGGAGCCGGTTGAGGGTGGCGCGGCGGTCCTTCTCCAGTCCGTCGCGGTCCTCGGCGGTCAGTTCCGGCGCCGGCTTGGGGGCGGCGCGGCCCTCCAGGGCCCGGCTGCGGAACGGCTCCGGCCAGCCGCCGGGCGGGGTGCCCAGCTCGCCGCGGAGAAAGCCGATGACTGAGTCGGGGATGTCGAACCGCTCCGGGGTCGTCTCGAACTCCTCCGGCGACACCCCGGCACCGACCAGGTGCAGGGCGAGGTCGCCGACCACCTTGGACGACGGGGTGACCTTCACCAGATGGCCGAGGATCTTGTCGGCGGCCGCGTACATCGCCTCGATGTCCTCGAAGCGGTCGCCGAGCCCGAGGGCGACGGCCTGGGTGCGCAGGTTGGAGAGCTGGCCGCCGGGGATCTCGTGGTCGTAGACCCGGCCGGTCGGCGAGGCGAGGCCCGCCTCGAAGGGCGCGTAGATCCGGCGGACGCTCTCCCAGTACGGCTCCAGGTCGCCGACCGCGAGCAGGTCGAGGCCGGTGGGCCGGGAGGAGTGGTCGGTGGCGGCGACGATCGCCGACAGCGACGGCTGGGACGTCGTACCGGCCATGGAGGCCACCGCCCCGTCCACGGCGTCCGCGCCGGCCTGGATCGCGGCCAGGTAGGTGGCCAGTTGGCCGCCCGCGGTGTCGTGGGTGTGGATGTGCACCGGCAGGTCGAACTCCCGGCGCAGCGCCGATACGAGGGTGGCGGCGGCCGGCGCCCGCAGCAGACCGGCCATGTCCTTGACGGCCAGGACGTGCGCGCCGGCCTCGACGATCTGCTCGGCGAGCCGCAGGTAGTAGTCGAGGGTGTAGAGCCGCTCGTTCGGGTCGGACAGGTCGCTCGTGTAGCAGAGGGCGACCTCGGCGATCGCGGTGCCCGTCTCGCGTACGGCCTCGATGGCGGGGCGCATCTGGCCGACGTCGTTGAGCGCGTCGAAGATGCGGAAGATGTCGATGCCGGTGGCGGCGGCCTCCTCGACGAAGGCGTCGGTCACCTCGGTCGGGTACGGGGTGTAGCCGACGGTGTTGCGGCCGCGCAGCAGCATCTGGAGGCAGATGTTGGGGACGGCCTCGCGCAGGGCGGCCAGCCGCTCCCACGGGTCCTCGGCGAGGAAGCGGAGCGCCACGTCGTAGGTGGCGCCGCCCCAGCACTCCAGGGACAGCAGCTCGGGCAGGGTGCGGGCGACGACCGGGGCGACGGCGAGGAGGTCCTTGGTGCGCACGCGGGTCGCGAGCAGCGACTGGTGGGCGTCGCGGAACGTGGTGTCGGTGACGCCGATGGTCGGGGACTCGCGCAGCCAGCGGGCGAAGCCCTCCGGGCCGAGCTCGGTGAGCCGCTGCTTCGAACCGGCGGCCGGCAACTCGCCGGTGTGGCGCGGGAGCTTTGTGGTGGGGTCGATGAGCTGGGGGCGCTCGCCGTGCGGCTTGTTGACCGTGACGTCGGCGAGGTAGGTGAGCAGCTTGGTGCCGCGGTCCGCGGAGGTGCGGGAGGTCAGCAGGTGGGGGCGCTGCTCGATGAACGACGTGGTGACGCGGCCCGCCTGGAAGTCCGGGTCGTCCAACACCGCCTGGAGGAACGGGATGTTGGTGGCGACGCCCCGGATGCGGAACTCGGCGACCGCGCGCCGGGCGCGCTTGACGGCGGTGGAGAAGTCCCGGCCCCGGCAGGTGAGCTTGACCAGCATGGAGTCGAAGTGGGCGCTGATCTCCGTACCGGCGTGGGTGGTTCCGCCGTCGAGGCGGATGCCGGAGCCGCCGGGCGAGCGGTAAGCGCTGATGCGGCCGGTGTCCGGGCGGAAGCCGTTGGCGGGGTCCTCGGTGGTGATCCGGCACTGGAGGGCGGCGCCGTGCAGGGTGACCGTCTCCTGGGACAGTCCCAGGTCGGCGAGGGTCTCACCGGCGGCGATGCGGAGTTGGGACTGGACGAGGTCGACGTCGGTGACCTCCTCGGTGACCGTGTGCTCGACCTGGATGCGCGGGTTCATCTCGATGAAGACGTGGTTGCCCTGCGGGTCGAGCAGGAACTCCACGGTGCCGGCGTTGCGGTAGCCGATCTCGCGGGCGAAGCGGACGGCGTCGGCGCAGATCCGGTCGCGCAGCTCCGGGTCGAGGTTCGGCGCCGGGGCCAGCTCGATGACCTTCTGGTGGCGGCGCTGGACGGAACAGTCGCGCTCGAAGAGGTGGATGACGTTGCCCTGGCCGTCGGCGAGGATCTGCACCTCGATGTGGCGGGGGTCGACGACGGCCTTCTCCAGGAAGACGGTCGGGTCGCCGAACGCGGAGGCCGCCTCACGGGCCGCCGCCTCGATGGACTCCCGCAGCTGGGCCGGGTCCTCGACGCGCCGCATACCGCGTCCGCCGCCACCGGCGACGGCCTTCACGAACACCGGGAAGCCGATGTCCTCGGCGGCCCGCACCAGTTCGTCGACGTCGCTGGAGGGCTCGGAGGAACCGAGGACGGGCACGCCGGCCGCGCGGGCCGCGGCGACCGCCCGCGCCTTGTTGCCGGTGAGTTCGAGGATCTCCGCGCTGGGTCCGACGAAGGTGATCCCGGCTTCCTCGCAGGCGCGGGCCAGCTCGGGGTTCTCGGAGAGGAACCCGTAGCCCGGGTAGACGGCGTCGGCACCGGCCTGCTGGGCGGCGCGGACGATCTCCTCCACGGAGAGGTAGGCCCGCACCGGGTGCCCCGGCTCGCCGATCTCGTACGCCTCGTCGGCCTTGAGCCGGTGCAGTGAGTTGCGGTCCTCGTGCGGGAAGACGGCGACGGTCCTCGCGCCCAGTTCATAGCCGGCGCGGAAGGCGCGAATCGCGATCTCGCCTCGGTTGGCTACCAGTACCTTGCGGAGCATTCCCGATCCCTTCGGCCTGCCGGTGACGGACACCATGGTCGCGGCTATGGCCTCCGGGTGCCATGAGAGGCGGGTCACTCGGAAACGGAGATTTAACCTGTTTGCCGGTTCCGACCCCACAGAACGTGGAGCGCGGCCGCCTTCCGGAAGACCAGACCGTACGGTGCCGCCGCGTGCTCCTCGTCCAGGCGCAGGCCCGGGAGGCGGGCGAGGAGCGTGCGCAGGGCGACGCGGGTCTCCAGGCGGGCCAGGTGCGCGGCGATGCAGTGGTGGGGACCGTGGGCGAAGGCCAGTTGGAGGCGGGCGTTGTCGCGGCGGACGTCGAAGCGGTCGGGGTCGGGGAAGACGGCGGGGTCGCGGTTGGCGCCGGCGAGGGAAACGGTGACCAGGTCGCCGCGGCGGATCGTCGCCGGGCCCAGGGCGGTGTCGCGGGTGGCGTAGCGGTCGACGACGGCGGCGCCGGGTTCGAGGCGCAGGGACTCCTCGATCGCACCGTCGAGGAGGCCGGGTTCGGCCTGGACGAGGGCGAGTTGACCGGGGTGGCGCAGGAGGTGGAGGAGGGCGTTGGCGATCATCGCCTCGGTGGTCTCGATGCCGCCGAACATCAGGACCGCGGCGTTGGAGGCGACCTCGGGCAGGGACAGCCGGCCAGCGGCGGCGCCGAGCAGGGAGGACGTGCCGTGGGTGGCGTCGACCGCGGCCCGCAGCTGTGCGTAGGCGGCGTTGCCGGCCGGGCTGGGGGCGTGTCCGGCGGTGATGTCGGAGACCGACGCCACGATGGCCTCGTACCAGGCGAGGACGGTGTCGGTGCTGACGCCGGACAGGCCGAGCGCCTCGGTGACGACGGCGACCGCGAGCGGGCCGGCGAAGGACCGGCGCAGTTCGGCGGCGCCGGCCGGTTCGAGGGCGGTGACGAGCCGGTCGGTCTCCTGCTCGACGAACGCGGCGAACCGGTCGTGGGTCTGCCGCGGCCGGAAGGGGGCGGCGAAGGGTTCGCGGTGCCGGGCGTGCTCGGGGCCGTCGAGGGAGAGCATGCTCGGGCCGACGACCTGGGCGGTGGAGAAGCGGGGGTCGTCGACGGTGAAGGTCCGGGCGTCCCGCATCACGGTCAGGGCGAGATCCCGGCGGGTCACCAGCCAGCCGCCGAGCTCGGGCAGCCAGGACACGGGCTCGTGGGCGCGGAGCAGGGCGAGGCGGGGGTGGGGGTCGTCGGCGAGCTCGGCGAGCGTCGTCGCGGCACCCAACGGGAACGATCCGAGAACGCTCATCACACTTCCGGCCGGGGTTCGGGGAGGCGGGCCGGGTCCCCGCCGCTGAGGGTCGCCGCCAGACGTCCCCTGTCGGTGGGCAGGTCTTGTGGCATGCCGTCGGCGTCCAGTCGCAGGCTGGCCAAACAGCCCACGAGCGCGTCCCGGTTGCGGCCGGGACAACCGGGGAGGGACAGCGCTTCGGCGAAGGCGGCGAACATGGCCGCGGGATCGGAGAGTTGCCGTCCGTCGAGTCGGACCACCTCTGCGCCCCGGGCCCGCAGTTCGGCGATCTCGCCCGCCACCCGCGGGTCGTCATGGCCGGCGATGACGACCCGCGGTGTGCGGCGTCCGGTGAGCGTGCCGTCCATGGCCTCAGCGCGCCAGGAAGTCGGCCAGGCGTTCATGGCCTCGGCGCCAGGAAGTCGGCCAGGCCTGTCAGGAGCCGCTCGACGTCGTCCGCGTCGTTGTAGGGGGCGAGGCCGATGCGCAGGCCGCCGGTGTCGCCGAGGCCTAGCCGCCGGGAGGCCTCGATGGCGTAGAAGGAGCCGGACGGCGCGTGAACGCCACGGTCGGCGAGGAACCGGTAGGCGTCCACCGTGCCGTGTTCCTCGAAGGTCAGCAGCAGGGTCGGCGTGCGGTCGGCCGCCCGGGAGTGGATCGTGATCCCGTCGAGCGCGGCCAGCCCCTTGTCCAACTGCGCGCGCAGGACCTGCTCGTGTGCTTCGAGTCCCGCGAACGACGCCTCCAGGCGCTGTCGTCGCGTTCCCGTGGCCTCGGCGTCCATACCCGCGAGGAAGTCGACGGCGGCCCGGGTGCCGGCCAGGAACTCGTAGGGCAGTGTGCCCAGTTCGAAGCGTTCCGGGACCACCTCGGTGGACGGCAGGAGCTTGTCGGGGTGCAGGGTCTGCAGCAACTCCGGGCGGGCGGCGAGGACTCCGTGGTGCGGGCCCAGGAACTTGTACGGGGAGCAGACGTAGAAGTCCGCGCCGAGCTGCGCCAGGTCGAGCAGGGCGTGCGCGGTGTGGTGGACGCCGTCGACGTAGGTCAACGCCCCCGCCTCGTGGGCCAGTCGGGAGATCGCGGGGATGTCGGGGCGGGTGCCGATGAGGTTGGAGGCGGCGGTGACGGCGACGAGCCGGGTCCGCTCGGAGAGCACGGCACGGATGTCGTCGGCGGTCAGCTCGCCCGTGGCCGGGTCGAAGTCGGCCCAGCGCACGACGGCTCCGACGCGTTCGGCGGCCTGTACCCACGGGCGGATGTTGGCGTCGTGGTCGAGCCGGGTGACGACCACCTCGTCGCCGGGTGACCAGGTCTTGGCGAGGGTGCGGGAGACATCGTAGGTGAGCTGGGTGGCGCTGCGGCCGAAGACGATCCCGGACGCCTCCGCGCCCAGCAGGTCGGCGAGCGCGGCGCGGGTCTCGGTGACGATCGCCTCGGCGTTGCGCTCCCCCGGCACGCCGTGACCGCGGTTCGACAAGGGGTGGGACATGGCTTCGGCGATCGCGTCGATGACGGGCCGGGGTGTCTGGGTGCCGCCGGGGCCGTCGAAGTGGGCCGTGCCGGCCGCGAGCGCGGGAAACCGGGAGCGGAGGGCGGCGATGTCGTACGTCACGTGCAGCTCCTTCGAGGGTGGCCGGTGCACGAGTCAACCTCATCACGCGGACGCGGGCGACCTCGCCCCCGCCTGCCGGAGCCTGAACGTCCGAGGGGCGATCGGCGTCCCAGGAGTGACGTGCCCCGCGGGGGGCGACGAACGAAAGGATCACGATGACGGTCGTACGCAGGTGCGCCGGGCTGCTCGCCGCGGCCGGACTCATCAGCACGGTGGCCGCCTGCGGCGCGGAGGCCCCCTCGGCCTCGGCCCGGGAGGAGGTGACGTGGGAGGAGCCCGCCGCGTACACCTACACCCTGACGTCCAGCGAGGGCGAACGGTCCCTCATCGGCAGGTTCCGGGTCACCGTCAAGGACGGCAAGGTCACGGAGGCGGTCGGCCTGGACGCAGGCGCACGCCGGTTCGTCGAGCGGACACCGGACCAAGTGCCCACGCTCGGCGCCCTGTTGGACGAGCTGGAACAGGCCCGGAGCGACGACGCGGACACCGCTGAGGCGGAGTACGCGGCCGACGGGCACCCGGAGCTGATCTTCCTGGACCGGGACGAGAACGCGGTCGACGACGAGGAGCGGTACGTCGTCGAGTCGTACGAACCCGCCTGAGCCCTCACGCGCCGTTCAGCGGATGCTCCTGGCGTCGAGCAGGCGGAGCGGAGCGGTCGGACCCGACCTCCGCCGTCTGTGTCCGTGTCCCGGCGGTCGAGCCCGGCATCGTCGGCACCGAACTCCAGGACCATGCCTCGGGTGAACGTCCAGCAGGTCACGGCCCACGCCGACGGGCCAGGCGAGCCGATCGGCACGACGTGGGCCGCAGGAGACCTCGACCCAATGTTGTGCACTTTATTGACGGCAGTCGCGTGAGAGCCTAATTTCGCGGTGTCCTTCCCCGCTCTCATGGGAGACCGCGATGCCCTCGTCCCCCGTCGCCGCACCGCCCACGGCCTCCGAACGGACCCGCCAGCTGCGCCGAGTAGCCCTCTCCGGGCTGCTCGGCACCGCCGTGGAGTTCTACGACTTCCTCGTCTACGGCACCGTCGCCGCGCTCGTCTTCGGCGAACTGTTCTTCCCCGGCGCCGACCCGGCCGTGGGCACGATCGCCGCCTTCGGCACCTTCGCCGCCGGTTATGTCGCCCGCCCGCTCGGCGGCGTCCTCTTCGGCCACTTCGGCGACCGGCTCGGCCGCAAGTCGATGCTGCTGCTCACGATGGGCCTGATGGGCGGCGCCAGCTTCCTCATCGGTCTGCTGCCCACGTACGACACGATCGGCGTATGGGCGCCGGTCCTGCTGATCGCCCTGCGCGTGGTCCAGGGCATCGCGATCGGCGGCGAGTGGGGCGGCGCCACCCTGATGGTCGTCGAGCACGCCGGGGAGCGGCGCCGCGGCCTGTGGTCCAGCTTCACGCAGATGGGAGCCCCGCTCGGCTCGCTGCTGTCCACGGCCGTCGTCGCGTACGTCGTCACGCTGCCGAAGGACGAGTTCGCGGCCTGGGGCTGGCGGCTGCCGTTCCTGCTGAGCGTCGTCCTGCTCGGCGTCGGCATGTTCGTCCGGCTGAAGGTGGTGGAGAGCCCGCTGTTCGCCGAGGTGAAGAAGGACAGCGCCGAGTCGCGGCTGCCGATCCTCGACGTGCTGCGCAACCCGCGCCCGGTGCTGCTGGCCTGCTGCGTCGGCATCGGCGCCTTCACCGCCCAGTCCCTGCTGACCAGTTACATGATCGCGTACGCCACGGGCATCGGATACGCCCGTCCGCAGGTGCTGGACGCCCTCACCGTCTCCGCCTGTGTCGCCCTTGTCGTGCTGCCGTGCGCCTCCGCGCTCTCGGACCGCGTCGGCCGCCGCCCGGTCGTCCTCGCCGGAGCCGTCGCCTCGGCCGCGCTCGCCTTCCCCGTGCTCGCGCTGGTCGACTCGAAGTCGCCGGGACTGCTGATCCTGGCCGTGGTCCTCGGCCACGGCATCGCCCAGTCCACGATGTACGGCCCGCTGGGCGCCCTGCTCACCGAGATGTTCGGCACCAGGGTCCGCTACACCGGCGCCTCGCTCGGCTACCAGGGCGCGACCCTCATCGGCGCCGGCTTCTCCCCCATGATCGCCGGGAGCCTGGTGGCGGGCAGCGACAGCGGCACGCCCGTCGCCTGGCTGCTGTGCGGCGGCGCCGCGATCACCGCGCTGACCGTGTGCTTCGTCCGCGAGACCCACCGCACCACCCTCACCGAGCCGACCGCACAGCCCACCACCCCCCACACGGAGGAGATCTCCGCATGACGACCCGTACCCGCACGGCGTCAGCTCTGGCACTCCTGCTCGCCGTCGCCGCCCTGCCCGCCACGGCAGCGGCGGCCACCACGGAGACCAGCCACATCGAGGGCCAACTCCCCTCCGGCGCGACCTACATGATGGACGTGCCCGCCGACTGGAACGGCACGGTCCTGCTCTTCAGCCACGGCTACCGCGCCAAGGGCGGCCCCAACCCCGCCCAGAACGCGCCGGACGACCGCACCAAGTCCCTTCTGCTGCAACAGGGTTACGCCCTCATCGGCTCCTCCTACGCGAGCACCGGCTGGGCGGTCACGGACGCGGTGCCGGACCAGCTCGCCACCCTCGGCGCCTTCAAGGACCGCTTCGGGACGGCGCGCCGCACCCTCGCGTGGGGGCAGTCGTACGGCGGGCTCGTCACCACCGCCATAGCCGAGCGCGCCCCAGGGCGCATCGACGGTTCCCTGGCGATGTGCGGACTCGTCCACGGCGGCGTAGCCAACTGGAACAACACCCTCGACCCGGTATTCGCCCTCAAGACGCTCCTCGCGCCCGACTCCGGCATCCCGCTCGTCGGCTTCCCGGACCAGGCGGCGGCCGCCAACGCCGCCAACACCCTGACGTCCGCGGTGGATTCGGCCCAGACCACGGCCGCCGGGCGGGCCCGGATCGCGCTGGCCGCCGCCCTGCACAACATCCCGGGCTGGAACGACCCCGCACAGCCCCGGCCCGCCGAGACCGACTGGGACAGCCGGGAGGCCAACCAGTACACCGCCCTCAAGGGCCTCGTGCAGTTCCCCGCGTTCAGCTGGCGGCAGGAGGCCGAGACGCGGGCCGGCGGCAACATGTCCTGGAACACCGGGGTGGACTACGCGCGGCTCCTCGGCCGGTCCTCCGTCCACAAGGAGGTCACCGAGCTGTACAAGAAGGCCGGCCTGTCGCTGGGCAAGGACCTCGCCGCCCTCAACAAGGCGCCGCGGATCTCCGCCGATCCGTCCGCCGTGGCTTGGATGCGCGGCACGAGCACGTTCACCGGCAAGCTGACCAAGCCGCAGCTGGACATCCACACCATCGGCGACGCCCTCGTCCCGGTCCAGACGGAGAGCGCCCTGAAGCGCACGGTCACCGCCGCCGGAACGTCCGCCCTGCTGCGGCAGGCGTACGTCGACAACGCCGGGCACTGCACGTTCAGCCCGGCCGAGCAACTGGGCGCCCTGCACACGCTGGAGGACCGCATCGGCACCGGCAAGTGGCCCGCCACGGACGCCTCCTCCCTGAACTCCCGGGCCACAGCCGCCGATTCCACGACTCCGGCCCGCTATGTGACGTACCGGCCGACGCCGTACCTGCGCCCGTACGACCTCGCGCACCCGGGCGACGGGCGCTAGAGGGCGGGGCAGCCCTGGTCGGTTCCGCCGACACGCCATCCGCTGCCGTCGGTCACCTCGACGGTGACCGGGGCGGCGGACGGGGCGGTGACGCGGTGGGCGGCCGCGGCCGTGCAGATCACCTGCCGGGTCGCGATGCGGCTCAACGGGCCGGTGCCGAGGGGCAGCCGGAGCGTGATGCGGTCACCGCGCACGTCGGCGACGGGTTCGTCCGTCGGTGGCTGCCCTTTCAGGCCGGTGGGCTCTCCCGTCGGCGGCTGCCCCTGCTGGTCGGTGGCCTCGCCCGTCGGCGGCTGTCCCTGCGGATCGATGGGTTCGCCCGTCGGCGGCTGCCGCGGCGGATCGCTGGGGACCGGCTGACCTCCCGGCTCGGGGGCGGTCGGCACCGGCGACGCCGGAGTCGCCCGGCGCTCCCGGATCGCCGTGGTCAGCCGCTTGCCCGCCTCCCCGGGCGTCGGCCCCCGCAGCAGCAGCCGCACCGCGTCCCCGGCATCCCCCGGCCACGCGGTCGTACGCGGGACCGCGACGAGCGCGTCGTCGTGAAGGAAGTAGACCGGCGTGATCGGCCGGACACCGCTCGCCGGCGCACCGGCCTCCACCACGCCTGTCGTGGGAATGTCGCAGGAGGCGAGCGCGAGCAGCGCCGGCACCGCGAGCAGCGCGCGACGGCGTGGGGCGTTCATGACGGGTGCTCCTCGGACGACTCGTCCCGCTGCAAAGGGAGTTCCACGGTGAAGACGGCACCGCCCGCCGGATGGTTCGCCGCGCGGACGGTGCCGCCGTGGATGCGGACGTTCTCGGCGGTGATCGCCAGGCCGAGGCCGCTGCCCTCGGAGCGGCTGCGGGCGGTGTCGGACTTGTAGAACCGCTCGAAGACATGCGGCAGGACGTCGTCCGGGATGCCGGGACCGCTGTCGCGCACCTCGATGACCGCGCCGGGTTCGTCGGAGCCGTGCACGTCCAGGCACACCCGCACCGGTGCGCCGCCGTGTCTGAGCGCGTTGCCGACCAGGTTGGCGACGACCACGTCGAGGCGGCGCGGGTCGACGCGTCCGCGGGCCGTGCCGGGAGGCGGCAACCGCGTGTCCACCGTGTCCGACCAGCCGCGGGCGGCGAGGGTGCGCCGGATCGACTCGGCGAGGTCGATCTCGTCGAGGTGCAGCACCGCCGCTCCCGCGTCGAATCGGGACATCTCCATCAAGTCGTCGACGAGACGAGTGAGTTTGACGGTCTCCTCGCTGATCAGCCGGACCGCGGTGGCCGTGTCGGGGTCCAGCCGGGCGGCGTCCTCGTCCAGGACGTCGGTGACGGCCGACATCGCGGCGAGCGGCGTGCGCAGTTCGTGCGAGACGTCCGCGGCGAAGCGCCGGGCCCGTGCCTCCATCTCGCGCAGCTCCGCCACCGACGTCTCCAGTGCGGCGGCCGTCTCGTTGAACGCGTGGGACAGCTCGGCGAGTTCGTCGGAACCGTGGACGTCGAGCCGGGTGTCGAGGCGTCCCTCGGCCATCCGTCGGGTGGCTTGCCGGAGCGCCCGCACCGGCACGAGCACGCCCCGGGCGGCGAACAGCGCGAGCGCCACGGCGAGGCCCAGGGCCGGCACCATGGCCCGCTCGACGGCGCTGACCAGGGCGTCGACGGAGGCCTGTTCCGTGGTCTGCGGCACGACCAGGAACACCCGCACCCCGGAAGCCAGCCGGGACCCGTCCGGGTCGCCGAAGGTGACCGACATGCCGACGACCAGGGAGGGACGGCCGCCTTCGTTCACCCGTTGGAAGACGGTGGCCCGGCTGGAGGCGACGGCCCTGCGGACGGCGGGCGTCAGCTCGGGGAAGCGGTCACCGGGCACGGAGGAGGCGCTCAGCTCCCGGTACGTCACCAGCACCCGCCGGCTGCCCGACGCGTCGGCGGCCGCCACGTCCGTCGCGAGCTGTCGCAGCGCGGACTCGCCGGGAGGGTAGGGGAGTTCGGGGGCCCGCTCGTTCAACTGCGCCCGCAACTGCCCGATCACCGCGTCCTGGCTCTGCTGGAGGACCCCGATACGGGCCTCCCGGAAGGTCAGCGCACCGGTGGTGGCGGCGGCGACACCGGCGACCAGCCCGAAGGCGACGACGAGACGCGGCCGCAGCCCGCGCAGTCGGCGGCGCTTCACGGGGCCGCGAAGCGGTAGCCGAAACCGCGGACCGTGTGGATGTAGCGGGGGGCGCGCGGCGGTTCGGACATCTTCGTGCGCAGCCGCTTGACGCAGGCGTCCACCAGCCGGGCGTCTCCGTGGAAGTCGTGTTCCCAGACCGCCTCCAGCAGTTGCTGCCGGCTGAACACCTGCCCCGGCGAGGCGGAGAGCGTGAGCAGCAGCCGCAGTTCGGAGGGGGCGAGCGCGATCGGCTCACCGCCCAGTCTGACCGTCAACCCGGCGCGGTCGACGGTCAGTTCGCCGTATGTGTCGATCTTCGGCAGCCCTTCGCCGACGGGCGCAGCGCCCGAGCGGCGCAGGACGGCGCGGATGCGGGCGTCCAGCACCCGGGCGGTCACGGGTTTGACGACGTAGTCGTCGGCGCCCGCCTCCAGACCGATGACGATGTCCACCTCGTCGCCGCGGGCGGTGGCCATGATGATCGGCAGCGCCTGGTCGACGGCGCGTATCGCGCGGCAGACGTCGAGTCCGGTCATCCCGGGCAGCATCAGATCGAGGACCACGATGTCCGGCCGGAACGAGCGCAGTTGCTCCAGGCCCTCCTCCCCTGTCGAGGCGGCGGCGACGTCGTGGTTCTGGCGGCGCAGGGCGAGGGCGACGCCCTCACGGACGGCACGGTCGTCTTCGATCAACAACACACGTGACATGGGGTCAGTATCACAAGGGCACCACCAGCCACGGGAGTTACCCTTTCGTTATCTGCCGGGCCAGGTCCGATCACATTTCGATCACAGCGTGAGTGACCGTGACCAAGCACAAGCGAAAACCCGCCAGCAGCCATCGCCGGGAAGCCTCCGGGAGCCGCCACAAAGGCCAACTGGCCTTCGGCCTGGCCGTGTTGACCGTCCTCGGGGCCGTCGGCTGCACGGTGGTGGCATGGCCGCCCTCGAGCCCGCCCCTGCGGTCGTCGGACAACTCCCTGTCGGAACCGACCACAAGCACGTCACCGACACCTACTCCGACGCCGACGCCGACGCCGACGCCGACACCGAGCAGCAAGCCCCGACCCAGCACGTCCCCGAGCGCCACAAAGCCCCCCGCCCTCCCCCGGCAGGGTCCCGGAACGTACGTCACGGCACCTGGCGGGAGCGCCAAGGCGGGCAAGGGAACGCCGTTTCGCTACCGCGTCGAGGTGGAGGAGAACGTCGACCTGTCCGCTTCGGGGGTAGCCGAGACGGTGGACCGCATCCTCGCCGACCCCCGCGGCTGGACCGCCGACGGGCACTCGGCGTTCCAGCGGGTCGCCGACGGCCCCGCCGACTTCGTCGTCCGCCTGGCCACCCCCGCGACCGTCGACGAGGTTTGCGGCCGGAGCGGCCTCGACACGGGCGGCAGGTACAACTGCTCCGCGAACGACCAGGTCATGGTCAACCTCGACCGCTGGGTCCTGGCGACCCCCGTCTACGCGCAGGACGTCACCGCCTACCGCGCGCTGATCATCAACCACGAGGTGGGCCACTTCCTCCACCACGGCCATGTCACCTGTCCCGGCAAGGGCGAGCCGGCCCCCGCGATGATGCAGCAGATAAAAGGCATGCACGGCTGCGTACCGAACGTCTGGCCGTACGACGCCGAGGGCCGGCTCATCACCGGCCCCGCCGCCCCGTGACGCCGCTCCCGCCAGGTCGCCCCTACCCCTGCGGCTTGGCCTCCCCCTGCGTCGCCTGGAGGTCGGCCAGCAGCTCGGCCTGGCCCGCCAGGACGCCGGAGAGGATGGTGCGGGCCACGCGGAGAAGTTCCGCGACATGCGGACTGGTCAGGGAGTAGTGGACGGTCGAGCCCTCCTTGCGCGTCACGACCAGGTTGGCGCGCCGCAGCACGGCCAGCTGCTGGGAGAGGTGGGCGGGCTCGATGCCCACCTCGGGCAGCATCTCGGCGACGGAGTGCTCACGCTCGCTCAGCAGCTCCAGGACCCGGATGCGGGCCGGGTGGCCGAGCGTCTTGAAGAACTCGGCCTTCAGTTGGTACAGCGGCGTACTCACCCGGCCGCCCCTCGCGTCCACCCACTCGTCACGTCCATGCGCCCCATCCTCGCCTGTACGCCCGACAGCACCGAATCAGCTGAGAGAAGAGGCCGGGGTGTGCTCATCGGGCGGCTTCCTCGCTGGTCGTCCGGGACGCAGGCTCGGCGCGGGCCGGCAGCAGTCCGGCCGTCTCCAGGTGGTCGCGGGCGGCGCGGATCGCCTCGGGTGTCGTGGCGTACTCCCGGCCCTCGTGCCGCAGCAGTGCCAGCGCGCCGGTGGAGTCGAGGACCTGGCGCTGGCCGGGGCGTATCCCGGAGGCCAGGACGAGGATGCCGCGCCGGTGCAGCCTCTCCACCGCGTCCTTGAGGAGGAGGGCGCCGGTGGCGTCCATGGTCGACACCCGGGACATGCGCAGGACGACGACCCGGACGTCGGCCACCTCGGTCAGCTCCAGCAGGAAGCGGTGGGCGGCGGCGAAGAACAGGGGGCCGTCGATGCGGTACGCCACGATGTGCTCGGCCAGCAGGGCGTGCTCCTCGGCGCTGTGGTCGCCCCGGTCGAGGGGCACCTGGTCGAAGCGGGCCTGCTTGGCCACGGCACGCAGGGCGAGGGCGCCCGCCGCGGCCAGGCCGATGATCACGGCGTACACCAGGTCCAGGACCAGGGTCGCGGCGGCGGTCAGGACGAGGATCAGCGCGTCGGAGCGGGTGGCCTTCGCCATCGCCCGCAGGGAGCCGGTCTCGACCATGCGGACCGCGGTGGCCAGCAGGACGCCGGCGAGCGCGGCGAGCGGGATCCTCGACACCAGGGGGGTCGCCGCGAAGACGATGACGGCGAGGATCGCGGCATGGGTGAGGGCGGCCAGCCGGGAGCTCGCGCCGGTGCGGACGTTGACGGCGGTGCGGGCGATGGCGCCGGTCGCCGGGACGCCGCCGAACAGCGGGGCGGCGATGTTCGCCAGGCCCTGGCCGAACAGTTCCCGGTCCGGGTCGTGCTTCTGACCCACCGTCATCCCGTCCGCCACCGAGGCGGACAGCAGGGACTCCAGGGCCGCCAGCGCCGCGACGGCCACGGCCGGGGCGAGCAGCGTGCCGAGCGAGCCGGGCTCCAGGAAGGACAGCGAGGGAGCGGGCAGCCCGGACGGCAGGTCGCCGATCGGCCGCGCCGCGTCCAGGCCCGCGACCTGGGCGACCACCGTGGCGGCGACGACCGCGAGGAGGGAGAAGGGGACGGTGGGACGCCACCTGGCGCCGACGAGCATGACCACGGCGACGGCGCCGGCGAATCCGACCGCGGTCCAGTTCGGGGCCGCCGCGAACGCCTCGACCGCCCGCCAGGCCACCACCAGCACCCGGTCGCCCTCGGGTTTGGGGACGCCGAGTGCGTTGGGGATCTGCTGGAGGCCGATGACGCAGGCGATGCCGAGCGTGAAGCCCTCGACCACCGGGGCGGGCACGTACTGCATGTACCGGCCGGCCCGCAGCGCGGCCAGGGCGACCAGCATGACGCCGGCCATCAGCCCCACCGTGAGGACGCCCGTCGGACCGTACTCGCCCACGATCGGGACGAGCACCACGGTCATGGCCCCGGTCGGGCCCGACACCTGCAGATTCGATCCGCCGAAGACCGCGGCGAGCGCGCCCGCGACCACCGCGGTCGCCAGCCCCGCCGCCGCGCCCAGGCCCGAGGAGACGCCGAAACCGAGGGCCAGCGGCAGCGCCACGATCGCCACCGTCAAGCCGGCCAGCAGATCCCGCCGCGGATCGCGGCGCATCTCGGCGAGGTCGTCGCGACCGGGCAGCAGCGCACCGATCCGGGCCAGGGCCCGGCTGAACGCCGTGGTCAGCACGTGCGGCTGACTTGACTGGTACCGCGGAACGGACACGACGCCTCGGCTTCCCCTGCGAGCCCCACCCCGGTGGCGGACGCGAAAGGCCGTGCCCGCGGCCATCAGCGAGCACAGCCGACACAGCATCCAATGAATTGCGAAATTTAGCAATTGCGCATCAGATTACGGCACAGGGGCGAAGGATTCCCGATCACCCCGTCCGGGTAGCCACCCACCCCATCGTCCTCATCGGAGGCACCGGTGTTCAGAACTCGACGCACCACCCTCAGGCGCTCGCGCTTATCCACCGCGGTCCTGGGCTTGTCGGTCCTCGCCGCCGTAGCGGGTTCCGGCGCGGGCGCCGCCGCGGCCCCCACGCCCGGCGTCCCGGTGACCGGGGCGGCCGCCGCCGTCGAATCCCTGGGGGTGGCCGGCACGAGCTGGGCCGTGGACGAACGCACCGGGCGATTACGGGTGTTCGCCGACTCCACGGTCTCCGACACGGATCTGGCCAGACTGCGGCAGACCACCGGACGGTTCACCGGCGTCGCGACCCTCACCCGGCTCGACGGCCCGCTGCGCACCCTGGTGTCGGGCGGTGACGGCATCTACGCGGCCGCCTGGCGCTGCTCGGCCGGCGTCAACGTCCAGAGCGGCAGCACGTATTACTTCATCACCGCCGGCCATTGCACCGACGGCGCGGCCACCTGGTACACCAGTTCGGCCATGACGACGGCGATCGGCCCGACCACCGCCACCAGCTTCCCCGGCGACGACTTCGGCATCGTCCGCTACACCAACTCGGCCGTGCCGCACCCCGGCACCATCGGCACCGTCGACATCACCGGGACCGCCACCGCCTACGTCGGCCAGTCGGTCTGCCGCCGGGGAGCGACCACCGGTATCCGCTGTGGCAGGGTCACCGCCGTGAACGCGACCGTCAACTACGGCGGCGGAGACGTGGTCTACGGTTTGATCCAGACCAACATCTGCGCGGAACCCGGCGACAGCGGCGGCCCGCTCTACGCCGGCGACAAGGTCATCGGCATCCTCTCGGGCGGCTCCGGGAACTGCACCTCGGGCGGGACCACCTACTACCAGCCGATCCAAGAGGCCCTGAACGCCTACGGGTTGTCGGTCTACTGAGCTCCCCGGTCGCCGAGCGGAGCCACGACCGCCGCGAGGCCAGCGTCCGCTTCCCCGCCGGATCGGCGGCGGACGGCCGGCGCCGGGGCGGTGAGGACGGCGAGGCAGGCGACGACGAGCACGATCCCGGCCCAGCCGGCGGCCGGGAGGCGTTCGCCGACGACCAGGACGGCGAGCACGGCCGCGACCGCCGGTTCGAGCAGGGACAGGGTCGTGGCGGTGCTCGCCGGGACGTGCGCCAGCCCCCAGCCGAACAGTACGTACCCGGCGAACATGGGAACGACGGCCATGTAGGCACCGACCGCGACATGGGACCAGGAGCTGACGAGCGGGCCTCCCGTCGCCAACAGGACGGGTATGAGGAGCAGCCCGCCGATTCCGAACACGGCGCCCATCGCCGCGCGGGAGGGGATGCCGCCGGTGATGAGCCGGTGCGCCGCCCAGGAGTACAGGGCGTACGTCGTGGCGGCGACCAGGCCCAGGCCGACGCCGAGCAACGTGGCCGCCATGGACCGAGCGCCGGTGTCGCCGTCGGCGTGGGCGGCCTCGGCGACGCACAGCAGGACGGTGCCGAGCAGGCCGAGGGCGGCGGCGAGCAGCCAGCGCCGGGTCAGTCGGCGGCGGTCCAGGACGCGTTCGATGACGGCCGAGGCCAGCGGGGCGGTGCCGATGGAGACGACGGTGCCGACGGCGACTCCGGCCAGGTGCATCGAGCTGTAGAAGGCGAGCGGATAGACCGCGACCGAGACGGCGCCGAGCAGCACTATGCCGCGCCGCGCACGCAGCCGGCCGGCGTCGCGGGCGATCCGCGGTGCGGCGACGAGGGCCTGGAGGAGTCCGCCGAGGCCCATCGCGACAGCGCCGATGGCGAGCGGGCCGGCCTCCGGGGCCAGGGTGGCGGCCGTGCCGGTCGTCCCCCACAGCACGGAGGCCGCGAGCACGCACAGGGTTCCCGTCATGGCGGAACCGCCGTGTGCGGTGCCCCTCACAGCCGGTCCAGGAGGGTCGCCGCGAGGGCGCGGGCGTGCCGGAGGCGCTCGCCGTCGCCTTCCAGGCCGGCGCGGGCCATCGCGCCCTCCAGCAGGAAGGACAGGTGCTCGGCCGTGGCATGGGCGGTGCCGGGACGATCGGGCAGCAGCTGCTCCAGATGCCCGGCGATCAGCCGCTCGACCTGCTCCTTGTGGGCGCGGACCACGGCTCGGCCCTCATCCCCGGCCGGGAGTTCGGCAGCGGCGTTGAGCAGACCGCAGCCGCGGAAGCCGTGCTCGTAGGCGAACGCGGCGTGGTCGGCGTAGGCGTCGAAGACCGCCAGCACGCCGTCGCGCGGCCCCTCGGCCCGTTCCAGACGCGCCCGGTAGAGCCCGAGCCATTCCTCGTGCCGGGCGTCCAGATAGGCGCGGACCAGTTCGGCCTTGGAGGAGAAGTTGTTGTACAGGCTCATCTTGGCCACACCGGCGTCGGCGGTGATCGTGTCGATGCCGGTCGCGGCCACGCCGTCGGCGTAGAACCGGCGGGCCGCGGCCGCCAGCAGCCGTTCCCGGGCAGGGCGCCGCCGCGGCTTCCCGGCGGCGCCCGCGTCGGTCTCACTCATCACAGGATCCAAACTAGGTAGGTAGGTCTACCTAGACTGTAGCGGACGATGTCACCGCCGGTCTCCTGGTTCCGGCCGCCTCAGGAACCCGCGAGGAACGTGAGGCGCACCTTGCGCTGCGGGTTGTCCTTGTTCGTGTCGACCAGGCACACCGACTGCCACGTCCCGAGCTCGAGCCGCCCGTCGATCACCGGCAGCGTCGCGTGCGGCGGCACGAAGGCCGGCAGGACGTGGTCACGGCCGTGGCCCGGGCTGCCGTGCCGGTGCTGCCAGCGGTCGTCGGCGGGAAGGAGGGTGTGCAGGGCGGAGAGCAGGTCGTCGTCGCTGCCGGCGCCCGTCTCGATGATCGCGATTCCCGCGGTGGCGTGCGGGACGAAGAGGTTGAGGAGGCCGTCCCGGCCGGCGGCGGCCTCGCGCAGGAAGGCGGCGCAGTCGCCGGTGAGGTCGACCACGCGCTCGGTCGATCCGGAGGTGATGTTCAGTACTCGGGTGGTGAACGCATCTGACATACCGCCATCGTCACCCATCCGTCCGGCCGCCGGGGGGATCCGCCGCCCGCCCTGCGATACGGCAGGTCCATTCCGCGAGACGCCATTGACCATGGCCACGCCATCTGGCTACGTTCGGCGGCATGTTGCGTTCAGTTCTGCTCACCACGCGCGGTCACATCGACCTGCTGCGGGTGGCCTCCGCCGCGTGTCGCCGCGGCCGCTGACGCCCTTCACCGCCTCTTCCCCGCTTCTCGCATCCGCGTCACCTCCTGTCCGTCCGCGTTTCTGACGCGGCGGCGCTCCGGCGCACCCCGCTCTCCCACTCCGTGGAGCACTCATGAGCATCAGCCATGCCCCACCCAGCGCTCCCGAGCCGGATATTTCCGATATACCCGGCAAGGACGGCTCGTTGGAGCTCGAACCCCTCGTCCCCGCCTCCTCCCGCCGTACCCGCATCCCCCGCTGGCTGCGCCGCACCACCGGCCCCGTGGTCCTGGTCCTGCTGTGGCAGGTCCTCAGCGCAACCGGCGTGCTGACCTCCGACGTGCTGGCCTCGCCGGGCCGGATCGCCCAGGTAGGGAGCGATCTGATCGCCGACGGCTCGCTGACCTCCGCCATGGGCACCTCGCTCCAGCGGGTCGCCGCGGGGCTGCTCCTCGGCACGCTCGTCGGCACCGGACTCGCCCTGGTCTCGGGCCTGTTCAGGATCGGCGAGGATCTGGTGGACGCGCCCGTCCAGATGCTGCGGACCGTGCCGTTCGTCGGTCTCATCCCGCTGTTCATCATCTGGTTCGGCATCGGCGAGGCGCCGAAGGTCGCCATCATCACGCTCGGCGTGACCTTCCCGCTCTACCTCAACGTCTACGCCGGCATCCGCGGCGTGGACTCCCAACTCATCGAGGCCGGTGAGTCGTTGGGGCTGTCCAGGTGGGGGCTGGTGCGGCACGTCGTACTGCCGGGCGCCCTGCCCGGTGCCCTGACCGGACTGCGGTACTCCCTCGGCATCGCCTGGCTCGCGCTGGTCTTCGCCGAGCAGGTCAACGCGGACTCCGGGATCGGGTTCCTCATGGTGCAGGCACGGGACTTCCTGCGGACCGACGTCATCGTGGTCTGCCTGATCGTCTACGCCTTCCTCGGCCTGCTGGCCGACTTCGTCGTCCGCTCCCTCGAAAGGCTGCTGCTGCAATGGCGACCGACGTTCACCGGCCGGTGACCACCCGGCGGACCACCCGGGCGGTGCGCGTCGAGGGGCTGACCCGCTCCTTCGACGGCCGCACCGTCATCGACGACCTCCGACTCGACGTCCGCCAGGGAGAGTTCGTGGCTCTCCTCGGCCGCAGCGGCTGCGGCAAGTCCACCCTGCTGCGCATCCTCGCCGGTCTCGACCGCGACATCGAGGGCACCGTGCTGGTGCCGCGCCGCAAGGCCGTGGCGTTCCAGTCGCCCCGGCTGATGCCGTGGAAGAAGGTGTGGCGCAACGTCCTGCTGGGCCTGCCCGGCAAGCCGGGACGCCCCGTCGCCGACCAGGCGCTGGAGGAGGTCGGCCTCGGCCACCGCGCGGACGCCTGGCCCAAGACCCTCTCCGGCGGCGAGGCCCAACGCGCCTCCCTGGCCCGGGCGTTGGTCCGCGAGCCCGATCTCCTGCTGCTCGACGAGCCGTTCGGCGCGCTCGACGCCCTCACCCGCATCAAGGCGCAGCGCCTGGTGGGCGAGTTGTGGCAGCGGCGCGGCTGCGCGGTCCTGCTCGTCACGCACGACGTCGAGGAGGCCGTCCTGCTCGCCGACCGCGTCCTGGTGATGGACGACGGGGTCATCGCCCACGAGCAGACCGTCGACCTCGACCGCCCCCGCGACATCACCGACCCCCGCTTCGCCGAACTCCGCGCCGGCCTGCTGGAACGGCTCGGCGTCGACACCGCCGCCGAAGCCGCCTGAACCACCCCACCCCCAGAACGGAACCGCCATGCGACGACGCCTCGTCCCCGCCGCCCTGCTCCTCCCGCTCGCCCTCCTGCTCACCGCCTGCGGCGGCAGCGCCTCCGCCGGTTCCGACACCGACGGCAAGGGGTCGCTCACCCTCAACGTCGGTGACCAGAAGGGCGGTTCGGAGGCGATCCTGCGGGCCGCCGGAGAGCTCAAGGGCCTCGACTACAAGATCAAGTGGTCCACGTTCACCTCGGGGCCGCCGCTGCTGGAGGCCGTCAACGCCAAGGCCGTCGACATCGGCGGAGTCGGCAACACCCCGCCGGTGTTCGCGGCGGGGGCAGGCTCGAAGATCACGGTCGTGTCCGCCTTCCACGGCACGTCCAAGGGCGACGCCATCCTCGTACCGAACGGCTCGAAGCTGACGGAGCCCGAGCAGCTCAAGGGCAAGTCCATTGCGGTGGCGCAGGGTTCGTCGGCCAACTACCAGCTGGTCGCGTCCCTGAGGGCGGCGGGGCTGAGCCTGGGCGATGTGAAGGTCAAGTACCTCCAGCCGGCCGACGCGCTGGCGGCGTTCACGTCCGGCAAGGTCGACGCGTGGGCGGTGTGGGACCCGTACACCTCACAGGTGCTCCAGGCGAAGCAGGGGCGGATCCTGACGACCGGCGACGGGGTCACCAACGGGCTCACCTTCCAGGTGGCGGCGCCCTCCGCGCTCGAGGACAAGAAGAAGGCCGCCGCGATCAAGGACTATCTGGACCGGCTGCGGCGGGCCACGACCTGGGTGCACGACCACCAGGAGGAGTGGGCGAAGGTCTGGGCGAAGGACACCGGGCTGCCCTACGAGGTCGCGCTGGCCTCGGTGAAGCGGACCAACTCCACCCGCATCTCGGTCGCCGTCGACAAGCCGCTGATCGCCTCCGAGCAGGAGATCGCCGACACGTTCACCCAGCTGAAGCTGATCCCGAAGAAGGTCGACTTCGCCGACTTCGTGGACACCCGGTTCAACGCCGGTCTGCCGCCGTCGACCACGCCGGCGCGCGGCGAGGGCTAGTCAGGGAAGATCCCGGGCCCCGGTCCGGTTGGTAGAAAGGTGAACAACACTGAGGTCGTCGTCATAGGCGCTGGTCAGGCCGGCCTGTCCAGCGCCTATCACCTGCGCCGGACCGGTTTCGAGCCCGAGCGCGACTTCGTCGTGCTGGACCACTCCCCCGGCCCGGGCGGCGCCTGGCAGTTCCGGTGGCCGTCGCTGACGTACGGCAAGGTGCACGGGATGCACGCGCTGCCGGGGAAGGACCTGACGGACGCCGATCCCGCGCGGCCGTCCTCCGAGGTGATCTCCGAGTATTTCGAGGCCTACGAGCGGACCTTCGACCTGCGGGTGCGCCGGCCCGTGGACGTGCGCGCGGTACGGGAGGGCGAGGGCGGGCGGCTGCTCGTCGAGACCTCGGCCGGCACCTGGGCGACGCGGGCGCTGATCAACGCGACCGGCACCTGGGACCGGCCCTTCTGGCCGCGCTATCCGGGCCAGGAGACCTTCCGGGGGCGGCAGTTGCACACCGCGCAGTACCCGGGGCCCGAGGAGTTCGCGGGGCTGCGGGTGGTGGTCGTGGGCGGCGGCGCGTCCGGCACGCAGCACCTGATGGAGATCGCCCCGTACGCGGCCGCCACCACCTGGGTGACCCGGCGGCCGCCCGTCTTCCGCCAGGGGCCGTTCACCGAGGAGATCGGCCGGGAGGCGGTGGCGATGGTCGAGGAGCGGGTGCGGCAGGGGCTGCCGCCGAAGAGCGTGGTGTCGGTGACCGGGCTGCCGCTCAACGACCAGATCCGGCAGGCCGTCGCCGACGGCGTCCTGGACCGGCAGCCGATGTTCGACCGGATCACCCCGGACGGGGTGGCCTGGAACGACGGCCGGCACATCGACGCCGACGTGATCCTGTGGGCGACCGGCTTCCGCGCCTCCATCGACCATCTGGCGCCGCTGAAGCTGCGCGAGCCGGGCGGCGGCATCCGCGTCGAGGGCACGCGCGCGGTCGCCGACCCGCGGATCCACCTCGTCGGCTACGGCCCCTCGGCCAGCACCGTCGGCGCCAACCGCGCGGGGCGGGCGGCCGTGCGGGACATCAGGCGGCTGCTGGCCGGGGAGCCGGTCGCCGCCTGACGTCCCGGGACGTCATTTCGCGGGCTGCGCGCTCTTCTTCTGGCGGGCGTTGAACTCGGCCACGTTGCGCAGGTGCTCCTGGTAGTCGGCGGTGAAGCGGGTGTCCCCGGGCTTCACCGTGACGAAGTAGAGCCAGTCGCCCGGCGTCGGGGTGATCGCGGCGCGCATCGCCTCCTCGCCGGGGTTGTCGATCGGGGTCGGCGGCAGGCCCATGCGCTGGTACGAGTTGTAGGGGCTGTCGATCCGGGTGTCGGCGTCGGTCGTCCTCAGCGTGGAGCGGTTGAGCGCGTAGTTGATGGTGGAGTCCATCTGGAGTGGCATCCCGCGCTCCAGGCGGTTGAAGATGACCCGGGCCACCTTGCCCATGTCGGCCTTGGCGGCGGCCTCCGCCTGGACGATGCTCGCGATGGTGACGGCCTGGTAGACGTTCATCGCGTTGCGCTGGGCGCCGGCGGCCATCGGCGCCCCGTTGAACTTCTGGTTCGCGGTGTCGACCATGAACGACAGCAGCGACTCGGGCGTCGTCTTGTCGTTGAGCGGATACGTCGCCGGGAAGAGGTAGCCCTCCGGGTTGCCCTCGGCGTCGGTCGGCAGCTTCAGAGCGGCCCTGGCCAACGCCTTCCTGGCGGTGCCCGCCGGGCGGGCGAGGGCCTTGTCGATGGCGGCGTACACCTGGCCGGCGCGCCAGCCCTCCGGGATGACCAGTGCGGTGGGCTTGGCGGCCTTGTCGCTGTCCAGGCTCAGCAGCGGCACCGCCACGGCGGTGCCGGCCACGACGGCCCCGGTCGCGATGAGGACGAGTCGGCCCCGGCGCGTCAGTCGAATCGTGCTCCGTGACGGAGTGTTCTGGTACATGCGGGCACGGTAACCCCCACATCGTTACAAACCCGGCATATCTTCAGCTTGTCGGTTCCAGTTGAGCATCCCGGCGTACGAGGGCCGCGTACCGCCCGTCCAGTTCCAGCAGTTCCTCGTGCGTGCCGCGCTCGGCGGTGCGGCCGGAGTCCAGGACCACGATCTGGTCGGCACCCCTGACCGTGGACAGCCGGTGCGCGATGGTGATCGTGGTGCGGTTGGCGGACAGGGCGTCGATGGCCTCCTGGACGGCGCGTTCGGTGCGGTTGTCCAGGGCGCTGGTCGCCTCGTCGAGGATCAGGACCGGCGGATCGCGCAGGATCGTCCGGGCGATGGCCAGCCGCTGCTTCTCGCCGCCCGAGAAGCGGTGGCCTCGCTCGCCCACGACCGTGTCGTAGCCGTCGGGCAGGCCCGCGATGTGGTCGTGGATCTGGGCCGCCTTCGCCGCCGCGTGCAGTTCCTCGTCGGTGGCGTCCGGCTTGGCGAAGCGCAGGTTGTCGGCGACCGAGGCATGGAAGAGGTACGTCTCCTGGGAGACGACGCCGACCGCGCGCGCGAGCGTGTCGAAGTCGAGGTCGCGGACGTCGACGCCGTCCAGGGTGACCCGGCCGCCGGTCACGTCGTAGAGCCGCGGCACCAGGTGGCCCAGGGTGGACTTGCCGGCGCCGGTCGGGCCGACGACCGCCAGACTGCCGCCCACGGGGACGGTGATGTCGACGCCGGTGAGGGTGGGGGCGCTCTTCTCGTCGTAGCGGAACTCGACGTTCTCGAACCGGACCTCGCCCTTGACGGTGTCCAGGTGGATGGGGTTCTCGCGCTCGGTGATGTCGATCGGCAGGTCGAGGTACTCGAAGATGCGCTGGAACAGGGCGAGGGAGGCCTGGATCTGGACGCCGGTGCCGAGCAGGCTCACCGCCGGGCGGAACAGGCCCTGCTGGAGCGAGACGAAGGCGACGATGGTGCCGATCGAGACGTCCGGGCCGCCCGTCTGGAGGGCGAGTCCCGCGGTCCAGTAGATGACGGCGGGCATGGCGGCCATGACGATCGTGATGACGGCCATGCGCCAGCGGCCCGCCATGTTCGACCGCACTTCGAGGTCGACCAGGCGCTCGGACTCCTCCGCGAAGGACTGCGTCAGCGAGTCGGAGCGGCCCATGGTGCGGCCGAGGAGGATGCCGCTGACCGAGAGGGACTCGGTGACGGTCGCGGCCATCGCGGCCATCTGCTTCTGGCGCTGGGTGGTGATCTTCTTGCGTTCGTTGCCGACCCGGCGGCTGATCCACACGAAGACGGGGAGCAGGAGCAGCGAGACGACGGTCAGGCGCCAGTCGAGGGCGATCATCGCGACGATCGTGGCGACGACGCTGGTGGCGTTGGAGACCAGGGAGGTCGCGGTGGAGGTGACCGTGGCCTGCATGCCGCCGATGTCGTTGGCGATGCGGGACTGGACCTCGCCGGTGCGCGTGCGCGTGAAGAACGCGAGCGACATGCGCTGGAGGCGGTCGTAGACGGCGGTGCGCAGGTCGTGCATGACGCGCTGGCCGACCGTGGTGGAGATCAGGGTCTGCAGGACGCCGAAGACGCTGGTCAGCACGGCGCTGAGGATCATGCCGAGCGCCAGGAGGCTGAGCAGGCCGGTGCGGCCCTCGGGGATCGCGACGTCCAGGATCTCCTTCAGCAGGAAGGGGGTTGCGACGGAGACCAGCGAGGCGGCGCCGACCAGGAGGCCGACGACGGCGAGGCGGCTGCGGTAGGGGCGGAAGAGTTTCAGGATGCGGCGGACCTGCCGGGGCTGCTCCGGGGTGTGGGAGTCGGCGGCCGGTGTCCATGCGGGTGCGTTGTCGGGGTGCAATGGGCTCCTAGGAAGGCATGGGAAGACTGACTGACGGAGCGTAGCTCATTGTTACCTATACTCACAATGCACATAGTCCTGATATTGTTCCCGCATGACCACCCCCGATCCCGACAGCCTGCTTGCCGAGCAGCTGCTCCGGTTCACGCGGCGTGTGCACCGCATCCAGAAGCGGCACATCGAACAGAGCGGCCTGGGCGTCACCCCCGCCCAGTCGCGGCTGCTGCGCACCCTCGCGCACTACGGCTCGCCACCGCGCATGGCCGATCTCGCCGAGCGACTGGAGGTCGTGCCTCGGGCGGTGACCACGCTGGTCGACGGACTGGAGGCGGGCGGCAAGGTACGGAGGGTGCCGGATCCCACGAACCGGCGGGTCATCCGGATCGAGCTCACGGACGACGGGCGCAAGGCGCTGAGCGAACTGCGGGGGGCACGGCGGTCGGCGGCGGCGGAGATTCTGGCGCCGCTGACGGAGGAACAGCGGCGGGTGCTGGGCGGATTGCTGGACACGCTGGTGGACGGGGATGTTCCGGAGGCGGGGAAGCGCTGTTGAGGACATGAAGAGAGGCCGCGGCTGATCGCCGCGGCCCCTTTTTCGGTGGTGGAGGTCAGCCGGCCTCGGTCACCGCCTCCTTGGCCTGCCGGGCAGGGACCTCGGGAGCGGCGTCCTTGACGTCCTCGGTCTCGCCGTCGAGTACCTTCCTCGCCTTCTCCAGGTCCAGTGCCCCCTCCCACCGGGACACCGCGAACACGGCGACGCAGTTGCCCAGCAGGTTCGTCACGACGCGCATCGAGTCCATGATCCGGTCCACGCCCAGCAGCAGCGCCACCGCGCCGGCCGGGATCGCGCCCAGCGAGGACGCGGTCGCGGACAGGGCGAGGAACGCCGAGCCGGGGATGCCGGCCATGCCCTTGCTGGTGAGCATCAGCACGAGGATCACGGTGATCTGCTGGCCGAGGCTGAGGTCGACGCCGACCGCCTGGGCGATGAACAGCGTGCCGATGGACAGGTAGAGCGAGGCACCGTCGAGGTTGAACGAGTAGCCGGTCGGCAGCACCAGGCCCACGGCGTCGTCGCGGGCGCCCGCCTTGCGCAGCTTCTGCATGACACGCGGCATGACCGACTCGGTGGACGCGGTGCCGAGCGCGAGCAGCATCTCGGCGCGGATGTAGCGCAGGAACTTCCAGAGGCTGAGCCCGGTGACCATGCGCAGGGCGACGGCGAGCAGCGCGATGAAGAACGCGGCGGCCACGTAGCACAGGACGATCAGCTTGGCGTAGGTCTCGATGACACCGAGCCCGTACTGGCCGATCAGGACGGCCATCGCGCCGAACACCGCGATCGGGGCGAGCCGCATGATGAAGCCGACGACCGCGAAGATGATCTCCTGGGCCTGCTCGACGGCGGGCAGCACCTGCGGCACCTTGGTGTGGCCGAGGTGGAGCAGTGCGGCGCCCACCAGGCAGGCCAGGATGAGGACTTGGAGGAGGCTGTTCTCGGCGAAGGCCCCGATGAAACTGGTCGGGATGGCGTTGACGACGAACTCGGTCGTCGAGGGCAGCGAGCCCCCGCCGGTCTTCGCGTCGACCGCGGAGGCGTCCAGTGTCGACGGGTCGACGTGCATGCCGGAGCCCGGCTGGACGACGTTCGCGGCGAGCAGGCCGATGACCAGCGCGAGCGTGCTCGCGACCTCGAACCAGATCAGGGCCTTGAGCCCGATCCGGCCGAACGCCTTGAGGTCACCGGCCTTGGCGATCCCGACGACGACCACGCAGAACACGAGCGGGGAGATGATCGTCTTGATGAGCCGGGTGAAGCCGTCGCCGAGCGGCTTGAGGTCGGCGGCGAAGTCGGGCCAGAGCTTGCCGACAACGATGCCGAGGACCAGCGCACAGAGGACCTGCGCGAAGAGAGAGGTACGCAGTATGTGTGCGACGCGTCGCGGCAGGGACGGGACGGACGGCGGCACGGGCACTCCTTGTGGGGACGTTGGCGCGCGGAAGTCCAGGGAAGAACTTCTGCGATACGGAAAGCGGCTTCCGTGACGATCACTTTGACCGCGCCGTTGATCACCCACGAGACCGCCGCGTTTCGGCCGCGTAAATCACTCCCCGAGTGACGCATCGCACACAACTCGCGTGGCCTGGTCGCGGTTCCGGCCGCTCAGCAGCCCGCGCGGTCCTCGGTGAGCACCCCCTGGACGGTGGTCAGTGAACGGTCGTAGCAGCGGCCCGGGCCCTCCAGCCGGTAGTGCTCACTCGTCGTGCCGACCGCGTGCCGCTGGTCACGCGGGACGTTGAGGGTCCAGGTGGCGTCGCCGGTGTAGGTGTCGTGGAGGCGTTGCCGCAGGCGTCCGTCGGCGACGACCGAGGCGCGGTCGCCGAGCGTCAGCACCGTCCGCAGCCGGTCGTCCGTGCCGATCGTGGTGGTGCCGTTCATCGTGTACGTCCGCTGCGTGCGCGTCGTGTGCGCCGGGCCGCGTCCGTCGACGGTGACCGACTCCGTGTCCGTCCAGGTCGCGTCGAGTCCGTCGAGGTTCTCGCCCTCGGTCCAGCGGTGCGCGGAGGTGTTCGTCAGCGACCGGCGGACGGTGGTGGTCACCCGGCCGTGGGAGGTGTCGACGTATCCGGCGACCGTGAGCCGGTGGGCGCCCTCGGTGTCCAGGCGGTGCTCCGAACCGGGTGTGTAAACCGAGGAGTTGGTGAGGTCGCCTACGGTGTGGGCGATGAGCTTGCCGGTGACGTGGGCGCGCTTCGCGTCCTGCCAGACGGCGACGTTCACGGGCGCGCTCCAGCCGCTCTGCCCTTCGGGGACGCCGACGACATCGACCTGCACGCGGTGCGGCTCGCCGTCGTTGAGGAGACCGGCGAACGGGGTCAGGTCGTATTCGATCGGCTTGACGTCGAAGGCGCGCGGTCCCGGAACGACGTACCAGAGGAAGGGATTGGACCAGCCACCGGTCCACACGTGCGGGAACGGCGCGGCGATTCCGGCGAGTTGGCCGTCGACCTTGATCTGCACCTCGCGGTAGGGGCCGCCCGCGGCCTTGCAGGAGTACGGCGCCGTGTCGGGCACCGTCAGATACCAGTACTCCTCGCACCCGCCGCCGGAGCCGGTCGCGTACACCTCGGCGACGATCCGTTCGCTGTTGCGCGGGGTGGTGACGGTGCCGTCGGTGAGGGGCAGGACCCGGTCGGGGGTCTTCGCGGCGTCCGGCCGGCCCGCGTAGAACGTCAGGGTGACCTTCACGTCGATGACACCGGTGTACGTGTCGTCGACGACGTTGCCGATGAGCATCTCGACGTCCTGGCCGGAGCGGAGGGTGTCGCTGTAACGCGTCACGTCCTTCTCGACCGACCACTCGATCCCGTCCGGCGACGGTTCCGGAGTCGAGGTACGGAAGATCTCCACCCCGCCGACCCGCAGATAGCCGAGCCGGTCGTACTGACGGCCCTTCACCTTGCCGTCCATCCGCAGGACCACCTTGCTCCAGCGGTCGCCGCAGTGTGCGGGCGGCGTGTAACTCCCCTGGTAGGGAGTGAAGTCACGGAACCGGGCTTCCGCGAGGGTGACTTGGCAGGACTGCCCGGAGGGCCTGCTGACGGGCGGGGCCGCGGTGACCGGGTCGTGCCAGTCGCTGCCGAACTCCGCCGGTACGTCCGCGGATTGGGCCGGTGCCGCTCCCAGGAGGGTGCTCGCGAGGAGGGTCGCTCCGGCGAGCATGGACATGATGATCCGTCTCTTCATGGCCGGTGTTCTACGGCGAGTCGGGCACCCGGCGCAATGACGCCTCCGGCACGGGGACTAGCCCGCCAGGGCGGCCCTGTCTCCCATCACCACCACGGGATGCCGGGCCGGGTCGAGCGTGCGCAGCAGGTACTCCATCGCGGACCTGGAGAGGCTGACGCAGGCCGACGTTCCGCTGCCGTGGTCCATGTGCAGCCAGATCCCGCCGCCCTTGCGGTCGCCCTCGGGGCGGGTCGGGTCGTTCGGCGGGGTGCCCTTGACGCGGTTGTAGTCGATGGCGATGACGTAGTCGAAGTCGTGCCAGTGCGACTTCGCCCACCAACGCGGCGCCGCGAAGGCGGCGGACTGCGTGTACGGGAGTCTCGAGCCGGGGTCCTTCAGCACGCCGCCCGCGTCGGTGAGCGTGAACACGCCCACGGGGCTGCGTCTGTCGCCCTCGTGGTGGTCGGTCGTCCAGCCCTTCTTGCCGTTGTGCGCGGGCCAACTGCGCGTGCGGTCCCAGCCGGTGCCCCGCTTCGTGTAGAGCACGACCGTGGAGTCCGGCGCGTCGATGCCCTCGCCGTAGACCGCGACGACCTGGCGGGCGCCGGCGGGGATGCGGCGCTGTAGGCGGTCACCGATGCCGGGGATGCCCGTCGGGACCGTGGCGGTGGCCCGGGCCTGCGGTTTCGCCGGTGGGCCGGCGTCCCGAGGCGCCGCGCAGCCGGCCAGGGCCAGCGTCAGGAAGCCGCAGAGCACCGCACGCCGTACATCGATCGCCACCCCGCCATGGTCGCACCCGGCCGCGTGGAAAACCGCTTGCTTCCGACCACGCAATGACGCGAACCTTTCACGGTTTGCTACCGCCGTCCGCGGTCCCACCCACCCCCCTGACACGAGCCACTGGGACGTCATCCGTCATGCAGATTCAAGACCTTCCCTATCCCGACCCAGGTGTGCCGGACGCGCGCTCGGGTCCCCGATTCCTGTGGTGGCTCTTCCGGAATCAGCTGGGCGGCCAGCTCAGATCACTGGCCTGGGGACTCCTGCACTTCGCCTCCGTGTCCGCCCTGCCGTTCTGTGTCGGCCTCGCCGTCCAGGCCGTCGTCGACCGGTCCGGGAGCCGGCTCGCCCTCGCGGGCGGGCTGCTGGCGCTGGTCGGTGCCGCCATCGCGCTCGGCGACACCTTCCTGCACCGCACCGCCATCACCAACTGGATCACGGCCGCCGCCCGCGTCCAGCAGCTGCTCGCCCGCAAGGCGGCGACGCTGGGCTCGGCACTGACCCGGCGGGTCGCGGCCGGTGAGGTCGTGGCCGTCTCCACCGGCGACGTCGAGAAGATCGGCTGGTTCGTGGAGGCCGTCTCCCGGTTCACCGCCGCCGCCCTCACCATCGTGCTCGTCTGCGTGGGACTGCTGGTCTACCAGCCCGCGCTCGGCGTGGTCGTGGCCGTCGGTCTGCCGGTCCTGGCCCTCGCGGTGCTGCCGCTGCTGCCCCGGGCGACCCGGCGCGCCGACTTCCAGCGCGAGAAGGCCGGCCGCGCCACCGAGCTGGCCTCGGACACCGTCGCCGGGCTGCGGGTGCTGCGTGGCATCGGCGGCGAGGAACTGTTCCTCGACCGCTACCGCAGTGCCTCCCAGGAGGTGCGGCACGCCGCCGTGCGCAGCGCCCGGATGTGGGCGCTGATCTCGGCGATCCAGGTGCTGCTGCCGGGGCTGCTGCTGGTCGCGGTCGTCTGGCACGGAGTGGGCCTCGCTCGCGAGGGCCGGATCACGGTCGGTGAACTCGTCACCGTCTACAGCTCGGTCATGATCATGACCTACCCGTTGCGGCACTTCGAGGAGATCGCCATGGCGTACTCCTTCTCGCGTCCCTCGGCCCGCCGGGCCGCGCGCGTGCTGTCGCTGCGGCGCGCCACCTCCGAGGACGGCTCGCAGGCCGGTACGGCACCCACGGGTGACCTCTACGACCCGGCGACCGGGCTGCTCGCGCCCGCGGGCCGGCTCACCGCCGTGGTGTGCGGGGACCCGGACGCGGCGGGACGGCTGGCGGAACGGCTCGGCGGCCACCCGTCGTCGACCGAGGAGGAGACGTCGGTGCTGCTGGGCGGTGTGCCGCTCGACGAGCTGCCGCTCTCCGCCGCGCGCACGGCCGTCCTCGTGCAGGACAAGGACCCGGTCCTGCTGTCCGGCACACTGCGCGAACTCCTCGACGTGCCCGCGTCGGGGGACGTCGACGCCCGCGAGGCGCTGACGGCGGCGCAGTGCGAGGACGTCCTGGCCGCCCTGGTGCAGGGCTCGCTCGGCGCCGAGGACCCGCTGGACGCCCGGATCACCGAACGCGGGCGCTCCCTGTCGGGCGGTCAGCGGCAGCGGCTCGCGCTGGCCCGGTCGCTGTTCACCGACCCGGAGGTCCTCGTCCTGGACGAGCCGACCTCGGCCGTGGACTCGCACACCGAGGCCCGTATCGCCGAGGGCGTGCGGGAGTTGCGGGCGGGCCGCACCACCGTGGTGTTCACCTCCTCGCCGCTGCTGCTGGACCGCGCGGACCGGGTCGTCCTGGTCCACGAGGGCGAGGTCGTGGCCGTGGGCGTGCACCGCGAACTCGTGCACAAGGAACCCCGGTACCGCGCGGTCGTCACCCGCGAGACCGCATCGGATGAACTGCAGGAACTGGAAGAGATCGAGGAGACAGCATGATCGGCGTGGCGCCACCGGCGTACGACCCGGCGGCCCCGACGACGGCGAACACCCTGCCCGTCGGGAGCTCCGCGACCGTGCGCGCCTATGTGGCCGAACTGTTCCGCCGGCACCGCCGCGCCTTCCTCGTCCTCGTTGCCGTCAACACGGTCTCGGTGATCGCGTCGATGGTGGGGCCGTGGCTGCTCGGCGGACTCGTGGACCGGGTCTCGGACGGGGCCCGGGAGGTTCATCTGGAGCTGACCGCGGGCCTGTTCGTGGCCGCGCTCGCCGTGCAGGCCGTGTTCGTACGGCAGGTGCGGCTGCGCGGCGCGATGCTCGGCGAGCGGATGCTGGCCGACCTGCGCGAGGACTTCCTCGTGCGCTCGGTCGGCCTGCCGCCGGGCGTCCTGGAACGGGCCGGCACCGGTGACCTGCTGTCCCGGATCACCACCGACATCGACCGGCTGGCCAACGCCATGCGCGAGGCCGTGCCGCAGCTGTCGATCGGCGTGGTGTGGGTGGTGCTGCTGCTCGGCGGGCTCGTCGTCACGGCGCCGCCGCTGGCCGCGGCCGTGCTGCTCGCCCTGCCGCTGCTGGTGATCGGCTGCCGCTGGTACTTCAAGCGGGCGCCGTCCGCCTACCGGTCGGAGTCCGCCGGGTACGCCGCCGTCGCCGCCGCGCTCGCCGAGACCGTGGACGCCGGGCGCACCGTCGAGGCGCACCGGCTCGGGGAACGCCGCGTCGAGCTGTCGGAGCGGCGGATCAAGGAGTGGACGGCGTGGGAGCGGTACACGCTCTGGCTGCGGTCGGTGCTGTTCCCGTTCATCAACATCACCCACGTGATGGTCCTCGGCTCGGTCCTGATGGTCGGCGGGGTGATGGTGCTGCACGGCTGGATCGACGTCGGCCGGCTGACGACCGGTGCGCTGATCGCGCAGATGCTGGTCGACCCGGTGGGACTGATCCTGCGCTGGTACGACGAGTTGCAGGTCGCCCAGGTGTCGCTGGCCCGGCTGGTCGGCGTCCGCGAGGTCGAACCGGACGCCGGTGACGCCGCCGTGGCCCCCGAGGGACGCCATGTGCACGCCGACCGCGTGCACTTCGGCTACCTCGAAGGCGTGGACGTGCTGCGCAAGGTGTCCCTGGAGGTCGCCCCCGGCACCCGGATGGCGCTGGTCGGCCCCTCCGGCGCCGGCAAGTCGACCCTGGGCCGGCTGCTCGCGGGCATCTACGCACCGCGGGACGGCCGGATCACCCTGGGCGGCGCGGAGCTGTCCCGGATGACGGCGGAGGGCGTCCGCTCGCATGTCGCCCTGGTCAACCAGGAGCACCACGTCTTCGTAGGGTCCCTGCGCGACAACCTCCTCCTCGCCCGCACGGGCGCCGAGGACGCCGAGCTGTGGGCGGCGCTCGGCGCGGTCGACGCGGACGGCTGGGCACGGGCGCTCGACGACGGCCTCGACACCGAGGTCGGCTCGGGCGGGCTCGCGCTCACGCCGGCGCAGGCCCAGCAGATCGCGCTGGCCCGCCTGGTGCTGGCCGACCCGCACACGCTGGTCCTGGACGAGGCGACGTCCCTGCTCGACCCGCGCGCGGCGCGTCATCTGGAGCGGTCCCTGGCCCGCGTCCTCGACGGCCGCACCGTCGTCGCCATCGCGCACCGGCTGCACACCGCCCATGACGCGGACGTGATCGCCGTCGTCGAGAACGGCCGCATCAGCGAACTGGGCAGCCATGACGAGCTGGTCGCGGCGGACGGGGCGTACGCGGCGCTGTGGAGGTCTTGGCACGGGTGAGTCATGGCAGGCGTGAGTCATGGCAGGCGTGAGGAGACCTGTGGGGGCCGTCGTCTTCGGGCGACGGCCCCCTTTCAGTACCCGTAGCCGCTGTCGCCGTCGCCGTCCGTCGAGGGTGCGGCCTGCTTCACCGCCGTGCCCTTCGCGTTCAGCACGTACCAGATCCCGTCGATCCCCTGCCCCTTGAGATCACCCGGCGCCTTGTCCTTCGCGTAGTAGTAGAGCGGATGTCCGGCGTACGTCGCCTGCGGTGCGCTGCCCTGCGTGGTCCCGATAAGGCTCGCGTTGGAGCCGGAACCGGCCTTGGGCTTGCCTTCCGCGGGCGGCCACAGCTTGAGGCAGGCGGTGTCGCACTTCATGGAGTTGGTGTTCTTGCCGTCGGCGGTGAACAGGTAGAGCGTGCGACCCGTGCCGTCGACGAGGATGTCGCCGAGCGGCGAGTCGCTCACCTTCACGGTGGAGGGGTGCGCCGCGGTGGATGCCTCACGGGTCGCGGTGGATGCCTTGCCGTCGGATCCGCCGCCGTACGACCCACCGCCCCCGCACCCGGCCAGCCCCAGTGCCGCCACTGCCGCCACGCATGAGATCCCGGTCAGGGTGATCCTGTTTCGGCTCATGATCGTCTCCGTTCCTTCCGACGGAGGTTGTACGGCTGCCGTCGGCGAACGGATTGCCGCGCAATCCCTCCGCCCGGATCGGACGTATACAGAAGCGTGGAACTGTTCCCCCGCGCGGACCGGGTCGACGACGCCTCGCTCGTCGCCGGTCTCGCGCTGGGCGACGAGCAGGCGGCCACCGCCTTCGTCCGCCGCTTCCAGAACGCCGTCTACGGCCTCGCCCTGTCGGTGACCCGGGAACCGGGCCTCGCCGAGGACGTGAGCCAGGAGGTGTTCGTACGGGCCTGGCGGGCGGCCGGCAGCTACGACCCCCGCCGTGCCTCGGCCCTCACCTGGCTGCTGACCATCACCCGCAACGCCGCCATCGACGCCGTCCGCGCCCGCAGACCCACGCCCGTACTGGCCGAGACCCTCGAACGGCTCATCGACGTCACCCTGCGAACCGACGCGGAGGAGACCGACGGCACGGAGCGGCTCGCGCTGGCCGCCCTGGAGAGCGAGCGTGCCCTGGCCCGGCTGCGGTCCCTGCCGGAGGAACAGGCCCGGGCGGTCGCCCTCGCCGTGATCGGGGGCTGTACGGCGGCGGAGGTGGGCCGGCACGAGGACATCCCGCTGGGCACCGCCAAGACCCGGATCCGCACCGGCCTGCGCAGGCTGCGCGAGGCGCTGAAGGAGGGAGGCCGCGATGGCACATGACCCCGGGCCGGACACCCACCCGGACGAGGACGAACTGCTCGCCCTGGCCCTCGGCACCCTCCCCGGTGAGCCGGCCGGGCTGCTGCGCCACCTCACCGTCTGCCCGGCCTGCCGCTCGACGTACGACGACCTCTCGGCGGCCGCCGACTCCGTGCTGCCCGCGGCACCCTCCGTGGCGCCTCCCGCCGGGTTCGAGGCGCGGGTCCTCGAACGGCTGGAGCTGCCCGCGTCGGCGGGACGCACGGTGCGGCGCCGGTCGTACCGCAGGCCGCTGCTCGTCGCCGCCGCCGCGGCGGCCGGGATCTGTCTGGGGGCGGCCGGTGCGGTGGTCGTCGACCTCGGGTCGCCGTCCGCCTCCCAGGTGGCCGTGAGCGACCGAGGGGCGCTGCTGGTCACCGGGTCGGGGGCGACCGTCGGCACCGTCGAGCCCAGCCGGCTCGGCGCCGAGCCCGTCCTCGTCATGCAGATCACGGACGGCCGGCCCGGCACGCACTACACCTGCCGGCTCCTCCTCAAGGACGGCACCGCCCGCGAGGCCGGCGACTGGCGAGTCCCGTCCTCCGGCCGGGCCACCTGGATCGCCTACGGGGCCGCAGACTCCGTGGACCGGGTGGAGCTGGTGACGGACGGGGGGCGGGTGTGGTCGTCGGCGGGGCTGGACTCCTGACACGGGACACCAAGCGCCCGTGCCGTTGCGCGGTCCCGAGAGGGGGTGGAAGGCTGGATAACGGCACCGGCTCGGGGAGTGTCCCGTCCCCATCACCTGGAGGTACCCGTGAACAGCGCCGACGGATGGGGCGACGACGTCTACCAGCCCGACGGATCCGAGATCCAGGAGGACTCCGGGCTGCTCGACGTGGAGGACACCCTGGAGGACGACGGTGTCGACGACCCCCTCGACCGGGGCTGGTCCCCTCCGGAGCGCCCCTGGGCGGTCGAGCACACCGGTGTGACGGCGGCCGAGCGCGAGAGCCTGGACCAGCGGCTCGCCGAGGAACTGCCGGACCTCCCCGTCCCCGACGGGGACGGCATCGGCGACATCGACGGCACCGACGGTGAACTCCTCGACAACGAGGTCGGCGCACGCCGCTCCGGCCGTCTCGTCGCGCCCGACGAAGGCGCTCACGAGGACGAGGAGAGCGCCCTGATCGCCACGGACGTGGGCATCGACGGTGCCGCCGCCTCCGCCGAGGAGGCCGCGATGCACGTCGTCGACGACGACGCCGAGGACGCCCTGTCCGGCTGACCCCGAGGAGCACGCATGCAGCAGGACAAGCACCCCGACTACCACCAGGTCGTCTTCCGTGACCGCTCCGCCGGTTACGCCTTCCTCACCCGGTCGACCGCGACCAGTGAACAGACCATCGAGTGGGACGACGGCGAGACGTACCCGGTGGTGGACGTGGAGATCTCCTCGGAGAGCCACCCCTTCTACACCGGCAAGGCCCGCACGGTGGACACCGAGGGACGCGTCGCCCGCTTCGAGCGGCGCTACGGGAGTGCGGCGGGCCAGGACGCCGAGGGCTGAGCGGCGCGCCCCCGGCGCCGAGTCCCGCGCCGCGGTCAGATGAAGTTCAGCGCCGCCGCGCAGCCCACCCCGCCCAGCAGCATGAACGCCGGCATCAGCACCTTCAGCTCGACCCAGCTTCCGGCCCGGAACCGCATGACCTTGGGCGGGCCGATCGGATACCAGCGCTTGCGGCCCACCGGGATCGGCCACAGGATCGGGCAGCCCGAGACCGTCAGCGCGTCCCCGATGTCGTGGACCAGCGCGCCCAGCACGATCGGCAGGCCCAGCCACAGATACTCCTGGCCCGGGTCCGTGAACAGCCAGTCCGCGCCGTTGCCCGGCTTGTCCAGCACCCCTGCGAGGATCCAGGCACTGGTCGCGGCCAGCAGCCAGACCAGGACGTCGGCGCTGGAACCGCTGGTCGCCCGCCACAGCAGGCCCTCGATGGCGAGCACCATGTGCACGAACAGGATCGCGAGGACCGCCCAGCGGCCCCCGGTGATCGCCGCGACCGAGGCGCCCGCGCCGGTCAGGACGGCCCACAGCCACGTGTGGGTGAGCGTGCGGTGCCCACCGGAGCGACGGGGGTCGCCCGGCTTCTTGGTGGCCTTGTAGACGGCGTAGGAGAGCTTGTCGACGATCTCGCAGAGCCCGCGCGAGATGGGCCCGAAGGCGCGCGAGATGGTGGCCGCCTTGTGGTCGAGGTCGGGGGCGAGCGCCGCCCCCGCGCAGATCAGGGCTCCGGCCAGCAGGACCGGCCAGGGCATCGCGTGCCCCGCGGCGGCGGCCGCCGCTCCGACGCCCAGCCAGGCCGCGGCCCCCGACAGTGAGTGTGCTGGTCCCATCATCGCCGTTGCCCGCCCCATTCCTCGTGTACCGCTGCGCAGTTGACCGGATGCCCTGACGCCTCGTCGGCGACACAGCGTACTGCTCGTGATCTTCGTACCCGCATCCGATTCCCCTGTAGTGGGGAAGGGCAGGCAAGATGGGTGGGTGACCCTCATCGATCAGCTGCCGCCGACCGCAGACCCCGACGCCCTCTACGAAGCCTTCGAGTCGTGGGCCGAGGAGCGCGGGCTCACGCTCTACCCCCATCAGGAGGAGGCGCTGATCGAGGTGGTCTCCGGTGCGAACGTGATCGTGTCGACGCCCACCGGCTCCGGCAAGAGCATGATCGCGGCGGCCGCCCACTTCGCCGCGCTCGCCCGTGACGAGGTCACCTTCTACACGGCTCCGATCAAGGCGCTGGTCTCGGAGAAGTTCTTCGAGCTGTGCAAGATCTTCGGCACCGAGAACGTCGGCATGCTGACCGGCGACGCCTCCGTCAATTCCGACGCCCCCGTCATCTGCTGCACCGCCGAGGTGCTGGCGTCGATCGCGCTGCGCGACGGCAAGCAGGCGGACGTCGGCCAGGTCGTGATGGACGAGTTCCACTTCTACGCGGAGGGCGACCGCGGGTGGGCCTGGCAGATCCCGATCCTGGAGCTGCCGCAGGCGCAGTTCATCCTGATGTCGGCCACGCTCGGCGACGTCTCGATGTTCGAGAAGGACCTCACCCGGCGTACCGGCCGCCCGACGGCGGTGGTCCGCTCGGCGACCCGTCCGGTGCCGCTGTCCTACGAGTACAAGTTCACCCCGCTCACCGAGACCCTGACCGAGCTGCTCCAGACCAAGCAGGCGCCGGTCTACATCGTGCACTTCACCCAGGCGCAGGCCGTGGAGCGGGCGCAGGCGCTGATGAGCATCAACATGTGCTCGAAGGAGGAGAAGGAGCAGATCGCCGATCTGATCGGCAACTTCCGCTTCACCACCAAGTTCGGCCGCAACCTCTCCCGTTACGTGCGGCACGGCATCGGGGTCCACCACGCCGGCATGCTGCCCAAGTACCGGCGCCTGGTCGAAAAGCTCGCGCAGGCGGGTCTGCTGAAGGTCATCTGCGGCACCGACACGCTCGGCGTGGGCGTCAACGTCCCCATCCGTACCGTGCTGTTCACGGCCCTGACCAAGTACGACGGCAACCGCGTCCGCACCCTGCGCAACCGCGAGTTCCACCAGATCGCCGGCCGCGCCGGGCGGGCCGGTTTCGACACGGCGGGCTTCGTCGTCGCCCAGGCGCCCGAGCATGTCATCGAGAACGAGAAGGCGCTCGCCAAGGCGGGCGACGACCCGAAGAAGCGGCGCAAGGTGGTCCGCAAGAAGGCGCCGGAGGGCTTCGTCGGCTGGACGGAGAACACCTTCGAGAAGCTGATCGCCTCCGAGCCGGAGCCCTTGACGTCCCGCTTCCGGGTGACACACACGATGCTGCTGTCGGTGATCGCCCGCCCCGGCAACGCCTTCGAGGCGATGCGGCATCTGCTGGAGGACAACCACGAGCCGCGCAAGGCGCAGCTGAAGCACATCCGCCGGGCGATCGCCATCTACCGCTCGCTGCTGGACGGCGGCATCGTCGAGAAGCTGGACGAGCCGGACGCCGAGGGCCGGATCGTCCGCCTCACGGTCGACCTCCAGCAGGACTTCGCGCTGAACCAGCCGCTGTCCACCTTCGCCCTCGCCGCGTTCGAACTCCTCGACCCCGAATCGCCGTCCTACGCCCTGGACATGGTCTCCGTCGTCGAGTCGACGCTGGACGACCCCCGGCAGATCCTCGTCGCCCAGCTGAACAAGGCGAAGGGGGAGGCCGTCGCCGCGATGAAGGCCGACGGCGTCGAGTACGAGGAGCGCATGGAGCGCCTCCAGGACATCTCGTACCCGAAGCCCCTGGAGGAGCTGCTCTTCCACGCGTACAACACCTACCGCAAGAGCCACCCCTGGGTCGGCGACCATCCGCTCTCCCCGAAGTCCGTCATCCGTGACATGTACGAACGGGCCATGTCCTTCACGGAGTTGGTGTCCTTCTACGAGCTCGCGCGCACCGAGGGCATCGTCCTGCGCTACCTCGCCAGCGCCTACAAGGCCCTCGACCACAACATCCCCGACGACCTCAAGTCCGAGGACCTCCAGGACCTCATCGAGTGGCTCGGCGAGACGGTCCGCCAGGTCGACTCCAGTCTGCTGGACGAGTGGGAGCAGCTCGCCAACCCGGAGGAGATGACCGCCGAGGAGGCCCAGGAGAAGGCCGACGAGGTCAAGCCGGTCACCACCAACGCGCGCGCCTTCCGCGTCCTGGTCCGCAACGCCATGTTCCGCCGCGTGGAGCTCGCCGCCCTGGACCAGGTCGAGGAGCTCGGCGAGATGGACGCCGACGCCGGCTGGGACGCCGACGCGTGGGGCGAGGCGATGGACAAGTACTGGGACGAGTACGACGACCTCGGCACCGGCCCGGACGCCCGCGGCCCGAAGCTCCTCATCATCGAGGAGCAGCCGGAGAACCGTCTGTGGCGGGTCCGGCAGATCTTCGACGACCCGAACGACGACCACGACTGGGGCATCAGCGCGGAGGTCGACCTGACGGCCTCCGACGCGGAGGGCCGCGCGGTCGTCCGGGTCACCGACGTCGGCCAGCTGTGAGCAGGGGAGAGACGCGGTCATGACGACGAACCCGGCCGAGCGCCTGGTCGACCTGCTCGACCTGGAGCAGATCGAGGTCAACATCTTCCGGGGCCGCAGCCCGCAGGAGTCCTTGCAGCGGGTCTTCGGCGGCCAGGTGGCGGGCCAGGCGCTGGTCGCCGCCGCCCGCACCACCGAGGGCGACCGGCCCGTGCACTCGCTGCACGCGTACTTCCTGCGCCCGGGGCGGCCGGGCGTGCCGATCGTGTACCAGGTCGAACGGGTGCGGGACGGCCGGTCGTTCACGACCCGCCGGGTCACCGCCGTGCAGCAGGGGCGCACGATCTTCAATCTCACCGCCTCCTTTCACAAGCCTGAGCAAGGGTCGTTCGAGCATCAGCTGCCGCCGGCCCGCAAGGTCCCGGACCCCGAGTCACTGCCGACGGTCACGCAGGAGATCCGCGAGCATCTGGGCGCGCTGCCGGAGCAGTTGGAGCGGATGGCGCGCCGGCAGCCCTTCGACATCCGTTATGTGGACCGGCTGCGCTGGACGCCCGAGCAGGTCAAGGACGCCGAGCCGCGCAGCGCGGTGTGGATGCGTGCGGTCGGGCCGCTCGGGGACGACCCGGTCGTGCACACCTGCGCGCTGACCTACGCCAGCGACATGACGCTCCTGGACGCCGTGCGCATCCCGGTGGAGCCGCTGTGGGGGCCGCGCAGCTTCGACATCGCCTCGCTGGATCACGCCATGTGGTTCCACCGGCCGTTCCGCGCGGACGAGTGGTTCCTCTACGACCAGGAGTCCCCGATCGCGACCGGCGGACGGGGCCTGGCGCGGGGGCGGATCTACGACCTGGAGGGGCGCCTGCTGGTGTCCGTCGTCCAGGAAGGGCTGTTCCGGGCGCTGTAGGCCCCGGGCCGGGCGGGTACGTGTCGGGCGTGCCTTTCCGTCATGCGCTTGCGTGCCCTTCCGTCATGCGCCTGCGTGCCCTTCCGTCATGCGCCTGCGTGCCCTTCCGTCATGGGCTCTCGCGTCTTTCCGTCATGCGCTTCTGCGGCGCAGCCAGCCCATGAGTCCTCGGGTTGCTTGCCGGGAGGCGGCCTCCTCGGGGGAGGGCGGGGACAGGGGCAGGGGCGCGGTCGGCCGCTGCTCCCCCGCCGGGCGCGGCGCGGGCCGGAGGGTGCGGGCGTCCTCCATGGCCCGGGCCAGGTCGGCTCGCAGTCGGCTGATCTCGTCCGGGTCGTCGGCGGTCATGATCTTCTCGGTGAGCTGCGCGGTCGGCGTGCCCGGTGTGCCCTGGTTCGGCGGCGCAGGGCGGAAGCGGTTCAGACAAGAGCGCTCGTACGGGTCCCGGACGAGCTCCGCGATCTGGGCGGAGTCGAGGAAGGCGGCGAGGGCTCCGGCGCTCTCCCACGGGCCGTCGGCCGTCCGCAGCAGGAACTCGCGGTGCCGGGCACGCCAGTTGCGGGGACGCAGGTCCACGCCCTCCGCCAGCAGGCCCCGCATCCCCTCGGGTGTGCGACGTGCGTGCAGCAGCGGGGTGTTCCGCTCGTCGGCAGCGAACTGCTCGAGTTCCTCGGCGAGATAGAGCCAGACGACGGCCCGGTACCTGTTGAGATAAAAGCGCACCGGTGCCACGACGCCGAGGCGCGCGAGGCGGGTGAACCTGCCGACGGGGATGTCCATGACGTCCGCGCCCTCGGTGGTGCCCACGATCCGCACCCGCTGCTGGAAAGCTTCGGGGAAGTCGTCCTGCGCGCGGAGCCGGTCCAGTTCGGTGCGGGGGACCCGGCGGCCCCCTCCCCCTTCGTCGGGCACGGTCCGGATATGGCCGAGATGGACGCCCAGATCGAACTCGTTCCGCTTCAGACCCAGTTCGCGCGCCGCGCGGCCCGGGGTGAGAGTGAGCTGCTGGGGCCTGGTGAGGGTGCTGCCGGTCATGGTCGTACTCCCCCGTGGAGTCGGTGCTCACGCTGTGTGCGTTCGCCGTGACACAAACCGTAGCCCGTCGAGCGAATCTCCGAGCGGGCCTGTGGATAACTCCATGGGGGGTGACGAATCAGCAGGTCAGAGGTCTGCGGCCGGGCTCCGCTCGGGCTGCCGGACGTCCACGCCAAGGTGCTCGCCGACCCGGTTGACGAGCAGCGTCATCTCGTAGGCGATCTGACCGATGTCGGCCTGCGCGCCGCTGAGCACGCACAGACAGCTGCCGGCGCCCGCCGCGGTGACGAACAGCACCGCGTCGTCGAACTCGACCATCGTCTGGCGGACTCTGCCCGCGCCGAAGTGCCGGCCGGAACCCTTGGCCAGGCTGTGCAGTCCGGACGCGACGGCGGCGAGGTGCTCGGCGTCCTCGCGTCGCAGACCCGTGCTGGCCCCCGCCACCAGGCCGTCGTTGGACAGCACCAACGCGTGCCGGACGTGGTCGACGCGCTCGGTCAGATCGTCCAGCAGCCAGCCGAGTCCCTGGTTCTGCGCCATGTCTTCCGTCTCCCCGTGTGACGTCTCCCCCTGGCTGGAGGAGTTCCTCGCCACCCTTCCCGACGACCGACGCCGGGGCAAGGAGAACAGGGCATGGCACGGGTAAGAACGGCGGCCTTCGGTCAGTTCGCCGCGGCGGGGCCCGCCGGTGTCGAAGCCCGGCCGCGTTCAGCCCACGGAGTCCAGGAGCCGGGCGGTGTGCATCCGCCCGGCGTACTCCACGAGCCGGATCAGCACCTCCTTCCCGGAGTCGCGGTCCCGGGCGTCGCACAGCACCACCGGGGTGCCGCGGTCCAGGTCGAGGGCGCGTGAGACGTCCTGGGCGCCGTAAGTGCGGGCCCCCGTGAAGCAGTTGACGGCCACCACGAACGGGATGTGCCGGTGCTCGAAGTAGTCGACCGCAGGGAAGCAGTCCTCCAGCCGCCGGGTGTCCGCGAGGACCACGGCACCGAGCGCACCCTGGGACAGCTCGTCCCACAGGAACCAGAAACGGTCCTGCCCGGGAGTGCCGAAGAGATAGAGGGAGAGGCCGGAGCGGATGGTGATGCGGCCGAAGTCCATGGCGACCGTCGTCGTGACCTTCTGGTCCACGCCGTCCGTGTCGTCGACCAACTGACCGGCCTCGCTGAGCAGTTCCTCGGTCCGCAGCGGCCTGATCTCACTAACCGCACCCACCAGGGTCGTCTTGCCCACGCCGAACCCACCGGCAACCAGTATCTTCAACGCCAGCGCGGCCTGCTCGCCGCCCTGGGCATCGGAAGTCTCGGAGACCATCGATCACTTCTCTCGGGAGTGCCGGCAACGGTCGGCCGTGCAGGTGCGTGAAGTCAGCATGATGACAACTGCGGCACCCCTTCGAGGGGTTGGACCGCTATTAGACCGATGTGACCGAGTCGTGCGCATGCGGTTTCGAACTTTCATCTACAGAGCTCGCAGTCCTTCGATGACCTCGCGCAGAATCCGTTCGTCAGGAAGCTGCGCGGGCGGCACGGGGCGGCTGACGGTGACGCAGCCGAGTTCCAGGAGGTCACCGAGCAGCACCCGCACCACACCCAGGGGCAGGTCCGCGCCCGCGGCGAGTTCGGCGACGGACTGGGTCTCCAGGCGGCACAGTTCGATCAGCGCCCGGTGTTCCGGCCCCAGCGAGGTGTCCTCGTCGGGACCGGGCGCCGCCGCGTCCAGCGTGACGAGGGCGATCAGGTCGAAGCGCACCCCGGTGGGGCCGGGTTTGGTCCGTCCGCCCGTCATGGCGTACGGGCGGACGAGAGGTCCGGCCTCGCCGTCGTACCACTGGCTGCCCTGCTCCCGCGGGGCGCCCGTCATGTCCTCCGTCATGAGCGGACCGCCTTCTCGTCTCATCCGGCGGGCGGCCGTGCGGCTACCCGCGGCGCCGTGTACAGGTGCTCGCCGACGCGTTTGACCAGGCGGGCCATCTCGTAGGCCACAAGGCCGATGTCGGCGGTCACGGCCGTGAGGAGCGCGAGGCAGGAACCGTCACCGGCGGCGGCCACGAACAGGTAGCCGTCGTCCATCTCGACCATCGTCTGCCGCACCCCGCCCGCGCCGAAGTGGCGTCCGGCGCCCTTGGCCAGGCTGTGGAAGCCGGAGGCGACGGCGGCGAGGTGCTCCGCGTCCTCGCGGCGCAGGTCGGTCGACGCCCCCACGGCGAGGCCGTCGTTGGACAGCACCACGGCGTGCCGTACCTCGCTGACGCGCAACACCAGATCGTCCAGCAGCCAGTCGAGTTCGCCGGACCGCTGAGCGGCCCTCATGGCCGGGTCCTGGATCATTCGGGGTCTCCTTCGCTGCTGTCTCTTGGCGCGGGCGAATCCGGGGCGGCGCCGTGTCCGGGCCGGCGGCCGCCGCCGCGTGCCCAGCCGTCGCGGTAGGCCGCCATCCGGTCCCGTACGAGCTCGGGGGTGCGCCGGTCGTCGGCCTGGGGGTCGGGCCGCGGTTCCGGTTCCTCGCTGCGCGGCGCACGCAGCTGAGGAGCCAGGTTCGCCTGCCGGACGCGGCGCGGGAGGTCGTCCGTCGCGTCGGGTCCTTCGGGGTCGTCCTGGGGGCGGTGCAGACGCAGGGTGGCGACTCCGGGAGGCGGGGTGTCACCGGCGGACTCCGCCCTCGCCGTCGCCCTGTGCTCCGCCGGGGCCGGTGGCGCGGGGGCCACCAGTGCGGGCCGGTCGGCGGGTGCGTGGACGGATTCCTGGAGCCGGGCGGCACCGGGCATGCGCGCGTACTCGCGTTCCGTGTCGGCCACCTTGCGGGGGGAACGTTCCTCCGCGCCGCTGTGCAGCAGGGCGGTGGGCAGCAGGACCACCGCGGTGGTGCCGCCGTACGGCGAGGTGCGCAGGTGGACCTTGATGCCGTGCCGGGCCGCCAGCCGGCTGACCACGAACAGGCCGAGCCGGTCGCTGTCGAAGAGGTCGAGCGCCTCGGACTGCTCGATACGGCGGTTGGCCTCGGTGAGGGTCTCCTTGCCCATGCCGAGCCCGCGGTCCTCGACCTCGACGGCGTATCCGTTGCCGACGGGCTCGCCGGTGACGCGCACGCGCGTGTGCGGCGGTGAGAACTGTGCGGCGTTCTCGACGATCTCCGCGAGGAGGTGGGTGAGGTCGGCGACGGCGCCGCCGACCACGGACGCCTCAGGGAGCTGGCGCACCTCCACGCGCGCGTAGTCCTCGACCTCGGAGACGGCAGCGCGGACCACGTTGGTGAGGGAGACCGGCATGCGCCAGGCCCGGCCGGGTGCCGCGCCGGAGAGGATGATCAGGCTCTCCGCGTGCCGCCGCATCCGGGTGGTGAGGTGGTCGAGGCGGAAGAGGTCGCTCAGCTCGCCCGGGTCCTCGGAGCGGCGTTCCATGCTGTCCAGGAGGCTCAGCTGACGGTGGACCAGGACCTGGCTGCGCCGGGCGAGGTTGACGAACACCCCGGAGATGCCGCTGGCGAGCTCGGCACGCTCCACGGCGGCCCGCAGCGCGGCCCGGTGCACGGTGCCGAGGGCCTCGGCGACCTGCCCCGTCTCGTCCTCGGAGGGCGGCCCGGACGGGGCCTCCGCGCGGATGTCGATCTCCTCCCCGGCCCGCAGCTTCCGCATGGCCTCGGGGAGTTTGCGCCGGGCGATCTCCAGGGCGCTGTTGCGCAGGCTCACCAGCTCGACGACCAGACCGCGTCCGATGCGCACGGAGATGACCAGGGAGGCGGCGACGGCGACGAGGCCGAGCAGGACGGCCGCGCCGGCCGGGGTGAGCAGTCCGCGGGTAAACGGGTCGGCGCGGTCGGCAACCCCGCGTCCCGCGTCGGCCTCGATCGTCCGCATGCCGTCCTGCACGCGCGCGTGTGCCTTCGCCCAGGTCGCCTCGGGTGCCGCGTTGATCGCGGAGGCGCCGGGCCGACTGGTGAGGACCCGGTCCTCGACGGTCGCGACGGCGACGTAGTCACCGCCGTCGGCGAGGTCCCGCCAGGCGCCGCGTTCGGAGCCGCGCAGGTCGGCGACGGCGGCCTCGGTGAGCGCGCGGCGGGTGTCGACGGCGCCGGTGAACAGCCGCAGCCGTGTTCCGTCGAGGCGTCCGGCGAGCCGTGCGCTGGAGAGCACGACGTCCTCCTGGGCCAGGGCCTCGCCCGCGCGGGAGAACTCGAGCAGCACGCGCGCGTCGGAGCCCAGTTCGGCGTCCTGGATGCCGGTGAGGGCGCCGCCGACGGAGAAGGCCGTCGAGATGGTGCGCGTGTAGCGGCCGTACGTCTCGTCCCAGCCCGCGCGGCGGTCGAGGACCGCGGTGCGCAGGGAGCTCAGTGCCTCGGCGCCGCTGACGAAGGTCTCGAGACGCTGGGCCACACCGGCGGGCAACTCCTCGCTGTCCGCGACGGTGTTGTCCTCACCGAGCCGCAGCTTCGCCACGGCCCGGTCGGTGCGGTCCGCGAGGGTCTTGAGGTCGCCGGCGCGGTTGGCGGCCGGGTCGGTGGCATAGCGGACCGCGGCCGCGCGTTCGGCCTGGAGGGCGGCGACGGCCGCGGCGACCGGGGTGCGGATCTCGGAGTCGACGCGTTGCAACTGCCGCAGCCGGGAGACGTCCTGGGCGGTGGTCACGGTGGCGTACGCCCACAAGGCGAGCAGCGACACCACCGGCACCATCAGCAGGCAGACGATCTTTGCGCGCACGGTGCGCGGGCGTATCCGCCAGCCCCCCGCGCGCGTGGGCGGGTCGTCGGGGACGGCGCCCATCGGGTCGTCCGGTCCTTCGTCGGCCGGTGGTCCGGCGTGTGCGCGGCGGCCGCGGGCCGGGCCGGCGGATGGTGGCTCGGAGCCGGTCGTGGGGGTCCTACGGGGTGTTCGCATGGCCTCCTGCCTCGGAGAGTGGTTCGGCTCGCCCGGAGGGCCCTCAGAGAGCGACGGCGTTCTCGACCGGCCGCTGGGCGGAGGCGGACGCCTCGCGCTCTCCCGTCGAGGGCGACAGCGCGACGAAGGCCGAGGTCAGGAACAGATAGGACCCGAGCCCGACGGCGAGCGGGAAGATGAACTGCATCGCCGTCGCCCCGGGCAGCGCGGCGCCGGACGGTGTGACGCGCACGCTCACCGCGAACATCCCGGTGTAGTGCATGCTGCTCACCGCGGCGCCCATGATGAGGGAGGCGATGGTGACGGCGACGGGCGACTTGATGTTGAGCGCCGCCCACAGCGCGGCGGTCGCGGCCACCACGGCGATCAGGACGGAGAGTCCGACGAGCACCGGGTCGTAGTGCACCTGCCCGTGCAGGCGAACGGCCGCCATGCCCAGGTAGTGCATGCTGGCGACGCCGAGTCCGGTGGTGAGCCCGCCGAGGAAGAGCGCGCGGGCGCGGTCGCGGCTGTAGCCGACGGCGAAGACGCCGGCACAGACGACGATCATGGCGACGAGCAGGCTCACGATGGTGAGCGGCACGTCGTAGCGGATGTCCGTGCCGCTGACGCTGAAGCCGAGCATGGCCACGAAGTGCATGGTCCAGATGCCGGTGCCGATCGCCGAGGCCGCGGTGATGAGCCAGTTGCGGCGCGAGCGTCCGGTGGCGCCGAGCGCGCGCATGGTGCAGCGCAGGCCGAGTGCGGCGCCGATGCAGGCCATCACGTACGACAGCACGGGGGTCAGCCAGCCGAGGGCTGCGTGGTCCAGGTGTCCCATGGCCCCGGGACGCTAGTCGGGGCACGGGTGCACAAAGGGGGCGCATTTCGAAAGCTGCTGGAATATGACGCAGCGATGTACCTGAACGATCGCGTCCCGCTCGAACGTGCGCACAGAAAGCGTCACCCTTGTCGGTGAGGGATCATGCGGAACATGAGCGACGACCACACACATGTCCAGGAGTTCTTCGGTGCCCGGGCGGCCGACTGGGACACCCGGTTCCCCGACGACGGTCCCGCCTACGCGGCCGCGGTCGCCGAACTCGGGCTGCGCGAAGGGGACCGTGTGCTCGACGCCGGCTGCGGCACCGGACGCGCCCTGACGCCCCTGCGTGCGGCCGTGGGCCCCTCGGGAGCGGTCCTCGGGGCCGATCTGACCCCGGCCATGCTGCAGGCCGCCGTACGAGCGGGACGGGACCGCGACGGGCAGCTGCTGCTCGCCGACGTGGCCGCACTGCCGTTGCGTTCACACTCCCTGGACGCGGTGTTCGGGGCGGGGTTGATCTCCCACCTGCCCGATCCGGCCGAGAACCTGCGGGAGTTGGCGCGCGTAGTGCGCCCGGGCGGCATCCTGGCGCTGTTCCACCCGATCGGCAGGGCGGCGCTCGCGGCGCGTCAAGGCCGTCGGATCACTCCGGAGGATCTGCGCGCCGAGCCCAACCTCCGGTCCCTGCTGGCCGGTTCCGGGTGGCGGATGACCTCGTACGTCGACGAGGACGCGCGGTTCCTGGCACTGGCGGTGCGCGAGGACTGACCGCCCTCACGCCGGGCCGGCGACCGCGGCCACGAACGCCTCGGGGTGGTCGAACATGACGTTGTGGCCGGCGCCGGGCACGGTCACCACGCGCACGCCTGCCTTCTCCAGCCCCTCCCTGCCGTCGAGTTCGCCGCTCGACTCGCCCTGCAGGTACACGCGGTCGACGGTGAGCCCTTCGAGGATCGTGCGCATCACGGGGTCGGAGCCGCGCCGCAGCCCGACCGCCGAGCGGTGCAGGGCGCGCGGGTCGGCCAGCCGCATGGTCGCGGCCCACAGCGGTCCGACCGCCTCCAGCACGCGCGCGTGGCCGCCGTCGACGAAGGCGTCCTCGTCGTAGGAGGCGATTCCGCTGCTGCCCGCGGTCGGCGGCGGGAAGGCGTCCAGGTTGGCCTCGGTGAGCACCAGCCGGGAGACCAGCTCGGGCCGCCGGTGGGCGAGCACGATCGCGACGGCGCCGCCCATGCTGTGCCCGATCACCTCGGCACCGGTGAGCTGCGCCGCGTCCAGTGCCGCCGCCAGGGCGTCGGCGTGCTCCTCCAGCGTGTAGCCGAAGTGCTCGGGCCGGTCGCTGAGGCCGTGCCCGGGCAGGTCCACGAACAGGCTGCGCCTGCCCGCGAGTTCGGGCCGGGCGGCGATGTGGGCGTGGTACACGGAGGACATCGCCCCCAGCCCGTGCACGTACACGCGCGCGGGTTCGTCGCCGGGCACCTCCGTCCAGCGGACACGGCTTCCCTTGCTGTCGAACTCGGCCTGCTGCATCGCGTCCTCCCTTGTCGGCGTCAGCGACACAATACATCGACTACGAGGTATTTAGTAAGCGATGTATCCACTGAGCGATGTACACCGCGCGTAGGGCAGAATGCGGGCATGCTGGAACTCGCCATCCTCGGCTTCCTGTACGACGCCCCCCTGCACGGTTACGAGCTGCGCAAACGCATCACCGCGCTCACCGGGCACGTGAAACCGATCGCCGAGAGCACGCTCTACCCGGCGATCAAGCGCCTGGAGAAGGCCGGACTGCTGGAGCGCGCGACGGAGCCCGGCTCCGTCGCCGCGCCGCGGCACGTACTGACCCTCACCGAGGACGGTCGTCACGAACTGCGCCGACGGCTCGCCGAGCCGGTGCAGCGCGACATCACCGACGAGAACCGCTGGTTCACGCTGCTCGCGTTCCTCCGGCACCTGGAGGACGCGCCCGCGCAGGCGGCCGTGCTGCGGCGCAGGCTGGCGTTCCTGGAGGAGCCGGCGAGCTTCTTCTACGAGGGTGACCGGCCCCTGCGCGCCGAGGAGTTGGACGATCCCTTCCGGCGGGGGATCCTGACGATCGCGCGCGCGACGTCCCGCGCCGAACTCGGCTGGCTGCGGGACACCCTGGCCTCACTCGGCGGCTGAACCGTCCCGATGCCGCACGGGGCAGCCGCGTACGCCCGGAACGGGGCGGGTGCCCAGTTCCGCCAGCCGGTAGCCGTCCGGGTAACCCTTGACCTCCCAGTTCTGGCGGGCGAAGTGCGGTGCGCTGCGCGGCGGGAGGAGCCGGACCGCGCGGCCGCGCAGGCGGACGGCGCCCCGCACGAGCCTGCGGGTCGCCGCGCCGGGAGCCGGATAGCGGAAGGCGCGCAGCAGCGGGTCGTCGAGGAGAGCGAGCGTCGAGGTCCGCAGCAGGGGCGCCAAGGGGCGCGGATACCAGGACGCCATCAGGTCGAGCGTGGCGTCCGAGACGCGCCGCGCCCCTTCGTCCCAGCCGAAGTGGGCCTTCTCGTAGGCGTCGAGGCAGTCCTCGAACTCCTCGTAGGTCTCCGGGATGTCCGTGATGCCCATGTGCCGCCCCAGAGTGCGGTAATGGACGGTCGAGGCGACGATCTCGTGACGGGACAGTCGACGCCACGCGTAGGTGTCGATCCACCGTCTGGGCATCACCACGAACGTGCACAGGACGTAGCGCATGTCATCGTTCGTGATGGCGTAGCTGCGGTGCATCTGGTTGATGCGGCGGATCGCCGTACGGCCCTCCTCGCTGCCGAAGCCGTGCTCGACGACGGCGTCCAGGAGCAGCGAGGTGTCGTCGTACCGCTTCTGCGGCCGGTCCGTGAGCTCCGCCGTCTCGGCGAGCAGGCGGCCGATGCTCGGGACGGCGTAGGTGCGGTAGAGGGCCAGCTCCAGGGAGCGGGTGAAGTCCCAGGGGAACTCGTACGCGGCCATCAGCCGGTAGATCTCCGAGGCGTCGTCGTACGGGTCCATCCGCCGTATCCGCTCGAGCCGCTCGTACCGCTTCACCGCGGCGCCCCCCTTCTGCCGTCGAAGCTCCAACTCTACGTTGGGTAAGAGGAGATGAACGATCAGTACAGGCGTCACACCACGCAGGGGGAAGGTGGTCAGCATGTGGGGCAGGATGCGCAAGTCGTTCGTCAGATTCGTCAACACCGTGCGCGCCGACATCGACAACGGCCGGGACAAGCGGACGCACAACCTGTTCGAGGCCGCGGCGGCCTATGTGTCGGCCTGCGCGGAGGACGACCAGGAGCAGATCGACGAGGCCGCGGGCTGGGTGTCGCCGGAAGCGTTGTCGTTCGGGGTGAGCGAGCTGGCGTGCCGGGCCGTCATCGCGCTCGCGCGTGAGCGCGACGAGTCGCCGCAGACTGTGGCCCGCGCCCTGCTGGGGCTTCCGGCGGCCTGAAGCACGTCAACCGCGGTCGATTCGCCCCGTCCGACCGGAAAACTGCAGCTCCGGGGTGCATGGGAGTCGTGACAAGCTGCTTCCGCTCGCACTAGGGTGCGCGCCGTTGGACGAACCGATGGGGAGGCTGGGATGGCCGGGACGGACGAGGACGCCGTCGCCGCCGCGGACGATGCGCTCTATGTGCTCACGGCGGTGCTGCTGACGCCGGCGAAGTTCCCGAGCGTGCTGGGCGACGACTATCCGGAGGCCTGTGCGGCGCTCGGTCTCGCGCCGCTCGCCGACGGATACGGCCTGGTGCTCGGCCAGGACGGCGACGGCTCCCGCTGGACGGTCGTCATCGACGACGTCTCACTGGTCGCCGTCGCCATCGCGTCGTGGGACTGCGGCATGGAGTACGAGCTGTCTCCCGACGAGCACACGGTCGTCGCCGCCCTGCCGGGCTGGCCGCTCGCCGTGGCCGTCGCCGCGCCGGGCGTGCCCGCTCCGCACGATCCCGGGCCGGAGGTGGCGGACCGCCCGCCGCTGACGCCGCCGGACACCTCCACGTGGGGGCCGGCCCAGCGGCGTCTGGGCGCGGACGAGATCGCCGTCCAGTGGTCGCTGTGGCGGGAGCAGATCGACGACGCGGAGTTCCCGGTGCCGGGGGCGGCCGCCGAGGCCTCAGGGGATGCGGAGAGCGCGGAGAAGACCGAGGGGAACGGGGGCGACGGCGGCCATCAGGGCATCCGGCGCGTTCTCGCGGAGGCGCGCGGATACGTGGACACGCCGCCGCCGCTGGGCCGCGTCCGGTCGTCCTTCGCACCGGGGGACGCCCGCACGTTGCGCGCGGACGGCCCCGGCTGGTCGCTCGTGGCCAGGACCGACGACATCGCCTTCGTCCTGCTGGACGAGGAGCCGGGCGAGGTCCTCCCGGTGGGCCGCGGCCCGGAGCTTCCGGGGCTGCTGGAGGCGCTCGACAAGATGGCGGTACGACCCCTCTGAGCCGGGGCGGCCTGAACGCCGCTCTGAGCGGGGGCGCCAAAGACGCCGCCTTCGAGCGGGCGCGGCCGGGACGGCTGGTCCAACTGACGGACGGTGCGCGGCGCAACACCCATGCCACGGCGTCATTCCATGTGGTCCCACCCCATGGATGACTGGGCGGTGCCCTCGCACGATGGGGCAGCTCTCGACTCCCCGTCCCGTCCTGGAGGCCGGTCATGCGTGTGTCCCGAGGTGTTCCCGTCGTCGCCCCCGCCCTGGTGGCGACCGCCCTGACGGCAGCCCTGGCCCTGCCCGCTCCCGCGGCGGGCACGGACGCCGTGGGCGGCTCTTGCGCGTACCAGGAGCGGCCCCGGGTACCGGGCTCGGCCTTCCAGCAGAGCGCCTGCCTCGCGGACCTGACCACGGCCGGGCTCGCCGGTACGCCGTACACCGACCCGGCCGACCAGGCGGGGCTCACGGCCCAGGGGACACGAACGCCGTCCGGGGTGCCCGGCGTGCAGATCGACGGCTATTTCCCGGACTCGTCGGGCTTCAACGCCACCCATGGCTGGCGGCACGACGCCCAGTTCGTGATCCGGTTGCCGGACCACTGGAACGGCGGGCTGGTCGTCACGGGCGCCCCGGGGACGCGCAGGCAGTACGCGACGGACAAGGCGATCTCCGACCGGGTGCTCGCCCAGGGCTACGCGTACGCCGCGACGGACAAGGGCAACAACGGCGCCGACTTCTACCGCGACGGCACCCGCCCCGGCGACGCGGTCGCCGAGTGGAACACGCGCACGACCCAGCTCACGCGCGCGGCCAAGCGCGCCGTCGCTCGGCACTACGGGCGGTCACCGCGCCGGACGTACATGACCGGGATCTCCAACGGCGGCTATCTGACGCGCTGGCAGCTGGAGAACCACCCGGAGCTGTACGACGGCGGCGTGGACTGGGAAGGCGCCCTGTGGACCGAGGACGGCACCGGCCTGCTCACCTCGCTGCCCACCGCCGTGGCCCGTATGACGGGTTCGGCGACGGACGACGACCTGTACGCGGTGGGGTTCGCGCGCGGCTCCGAGTTCCTGTGGCCGTACCACGAGAAGGCCTACTGGGGGGTCACGCAGAAGATCTACCGCGCCGAGTTCGACCCGGCCTACGACCCCGCCTGCCCGGGCCCGACGGCCGGGACGACCCCGGAACAGATCCTGTCGCCCTGCGCCACCGACGCCGCCTACGACCTTGCGTCGCGTCCCGAGTCGGTCCGGCGCGCCGTGGCCAGGGTCGCGCTGACCGGGCGCATCGGACGTCCGCTGATCACGCTCCACGGCGACCTGGACGCGCTGCTGCCCAAGGCGGCGGACTCCGACGTGTACGCCCGCATGATCGACGCGCGCGGGAAGGGCCGTCTCCACCGCTACTACACGGTCCAGGGCGGAACACACGTCGACGGGCTGTACGACACCTATCCGGACCGGCTGCGTCCGATCCTGCCCTGCTACCGGACGGCCTTCGACGCGCTGGTGGCATGGGTGGAGCGGGGCACCCCGCCGCCCGCGGACCAGATCGTGGACCGGCCCGCGAGCGGCGACGTGGTCGACTCCTGCGCTCTGGACCACCGGGCCGCGGCGGCCCGGTAGCCCGGTGGCCCGGTGGCCCGGCGGACTGGTGGCCCGGCGGACCGGTGACCGGCGAGTCTCAGCGACCGAGCTCCTTGCGCGTGACACGGCGCAGCCTGCGCCGCTGCGAGGGGTCCAGCGTGAGGTACGCCGCGGCCGGCACTCCCAGGACGATCAGGAGCGCGGCCCACCACGGCAGCCAGAACAGCAGGATGATGCCTACCGCCACACCGCCTGCGGCGATCTTCGCGTTCTTCGACATGTGTCGCCTCCTTAGCGGCCACTGCCGCTCTCTGTCCTGAAAACGGGCCCGCGCTCCCGGCGGTTCCGCACCGCGACCCTGAGACGTCCCTGAGGAGCGACCCCTATGCGTCCCTGAGGCGCTCGTCCCTGAAGTACACGTCCCTGAGTTAGGCGTCCCTGGGACGGGATACCCATCCGCTCACCCAAGTGACCCGGCTCACAGCCGGGTCATGCCGGACTCCCCCTGGCCGTGCTGTACTCTCGGCCGTCGCGCATCGAGTAGTCAAATTTGAGGAGTGCTGCATTCCTGTGCCGAGGATTCCCGCGGCAACACCGTCCGAGATCTCTCAACTGGCGCGCTGCTGTGCCGTGTTCGTACCCGGCGACCCGGCTCGTACCGGCCGCGTCGCCTTCTGGGACCCCGAGGCCGACACGCCGCCCGGTGTCGCGTCGGGGACCGTGGAGGACCTGAGCGTCGTCGTCCCCGGCGAGGGCGGCGTGACGGCGGTGGTCGTACCGGCGGTGCTGCTGCCCGTGCGGTCGGCGCTGCCCGTCCTCACGCGCGTGCGTGCCGTGGCCGACGGCCACCGGGCGGCCGTGTTCTGGGGCGCGGCCGCCGTGCACGCCCTCCAGTTGGCGGCCCGCGGGCTGCTGCTGCCCGGCCTGTCCGAGGGCGACCACGACGCGTGGCGGGCGGGGCCGCTGCGCACCGAGGACGTGGAGCGCATCCGCGCGCTCGCCGCCGCGATGCCACCCGAGGCGCACGCCGTGCCTCTGGGCGACGGCGGGGACTCGGGCGGCTTCGATTCCCTTCGTCTGCCCGACCCCGAGCGGCTGCTGCGGGCCTTCCTGGACGCGGTGGCCGACGGCCTGCCCCGCTCCCCCGCGGCCTCGCTCGTGACGGGCGGGCCCGCCTATGCCGTGCCGGAACCTCGGCACTTGCCCGGTCTCCGCCCCTGGGCCGCCGAGGTGGCCGCGGGCCATGACGCGGGTGTGCGGCTGTCGCTGCGGATCGAGGCGCCCGGCCTGGAAACGGCGACGCAGGAGGACGCGGACCCGGTCCTCCTGGCCGTACCGCAGGTGCACAGCGTGAGCGACCCGGGTCTGGTCGCGGACGCCGCCGCGGTGTGGACCGGCGCCCAGGACGCGTTCGGCCCGCGCGCGCGGATGGACGCACTGCTGGCGCTGCGCCGCGCGGCACACGCCTGGCCGCCGCTCGCACCGCTGCTGTCGGCGCCCGTGCCGGGCGCCGTCGAACTCGCCGACGACGAGATCACCGACCTCCTCACGGAGGGCGCCCGCTCGCTCGGCGCCGCCGGGGTCGACGTCCACTGGCCCAAGGAGCTGGCCCGCAAGCTGACGGCCCGCGCGGTGGTCGGCCCGCCGGACGAGGAGTCGGCCCCCGGCAGGGCCTTCTCCGGCACTCCGTCGTTCCTGTCGGCCGACGCGCTGCTGGCGTTCAACTGGTCGTTCGCGCTGGGCGAGCAGCGGCTCACGCGCGAGGAACTGGACCGGCTCGCCGAGGCCAACCGCCCGGTCGTGCGGCTGCGTGACCAGTGGGTCCTGGTCGATCCCCGGGAGGTGCGCCGGGCCCGCGACCGGCAGGACCGCAAGGTCACCCCGATCGACGCGCTGGCCGCCGCCCTGACCGGCTCCACGGAGGTAGACGGCCGCCGGGTCGACGTACAGCCCACAGGGTGGCTGGCGAGCCTGCGGGAGCGTCTCGCGGACCCGGAGACGCAGGAGCCCGTCGAGCAGCCCGCTGCGCTCGCGGCGACCCTGCGCGACTACCAGCGGCGGGGCCTGGACTGGCTGGCCCGGATGACCTCCCTGGGGCTGGGCTGCTGCCTCGCCGACGACATGGGACTCGGCAAGACCATCACCCTCATCGCCCTGCATCTGCACCGTCAGACCGATCCCTCGGCCGCCGGTCCGACCCTCGTGGTGTGTCCGACGTCCCTGATGGGCAACTGGCAGCGCGAGATCGAGAGGTTCGCGCCCGGCACGCCCGTGCGCCGCTTCCACGGGCCGCGCCGCGACCTGGACGCCCTCGCGGACGGGGAGTTCGTCCTCACCACCTACGGCACGATGCGGCTCGACGCGGTCCGGCTGGCCGCCGTGTCCTGGGGCATGGTCGTGGCGGACGAGGCCCAGCATGTGAAGAACCCGTACTCGGCGACGGCACGGCAGCTGCGGTCCATCGACGCACGCGCGCGTGTGGCGCTCACCGGCACCCCGGTGGAGAACAACCTGTCCGAGCTGTGGGCCATCCTCGACTGGACGACCCCCGGTCTGCTGGGCCGCCTCGGCACCTTCCGCACCCGCTACGCGCAAGCGGTGGAGGGCGGCCAGGACCCGGCCGCCGCCGAACGGCTCTCCCGGCTCGTGCGCCCGTTCCTGCTGCGCCGCCGCAAGTCGGACCCGGGGATCGCCCCGGAGCTGCCGCCGAAGACGGAGACCGACCGCGCCGTCTCACTCACCGCGGAACAGGCGGGTCTGTACGAGGCCGTGGTGCGCGAGACGCTGGCGGAGATCTCCGGCACCGACGGCATGGCGCGCCGCGGACTGGTCGTGAAGCTGCTCACCGGTCTCAAGCAGATCTGCAACCACCCGGCGCAGTTCCTCAAGGAGGAGCGGCCGGCCATCGCCGGACGGTCCGGCAAGCTGGAGCTCCTCGACGAGCTGCTCGACACGATCCTCGCCGAAGGGGCGGGCGTGCTGGTCTTCACGCAGTACGTGCGGATGGCCCGCCTCATCGAGCAACACCTCGCCGCGCGCGGAGTGTCCTCGCAGTTCCTGCACGGGGGGACGCCGATCGCCGCGCGCGAGGCGATGGTGCGGCGCTTCCAGGACGGTGAAGTGCCGGTCTTCCTGCTGTCGTTGAAGGCGGCCGGGACCGGGCTGAACCTGACGCGGGCCGAGCACGTCGTGCACTACGACCGCTGGTGGAACCCCGCCGTCGAGGCCCAGGCCACCGACCGCGCGTACCGCATCGGCCAGCACCGGCCCGTGCAGGTGCACCGGCTGATCGCGGAGGGCACGATCGAGGACCGCATCGCCGACATGCTCAGCCGCAAGCGGGAGCTGGCCGACGCGGTGCTCGGGGCGGGCGAGGCGGGACTCACGGAGCTGACCGACGCCGAGCTGGCCGACCTGGTCGAACTGCGAGGGGGCGCGCGATGAACCCGTACGACGAGACCAACCCGTACGACGAGACCAACCCGTACGAGGGGACGACGGAGCGGACGTTCGCCGCGTTCCCGCCCCCGCAGGGGCGGGGCTTCGCCCGGACCTGGTGGGGGCAGGCCTGGCTGAAGGCGCTGGAGGTCACCGCGCTGGACACGAAGCAGGTGAAGACGGGACGCGCGCTCGCGCGCGCGGGAGCCGTCGGTGCGGTGTCGGTGCGGCCGGGCAGGATCACGGCCGTCGTCCAGGACCGCGACCGCACCCCGCACCGGGCGGACGTGCTGCTGGAGCAGCTGTCCGGCGAACAGTGGGACCGCTTCCTGGAGACGGCGGTGGAGCGGGCCGGGCACATCGCGGCGCTTCTGGACCGCGAGATGCCTCCGCTCCTGGTCGAGGACGCGGCGGCCACGGGCGTCGATCTGCTGCCGGGCCTGGGCGATCTGGAGCCGGAGTGCGACTGCGGCGCCTGGGACCACTGCGGGCACACGGCGGCACTCTGCTACCAGGTGGCGCGCCTGCTGGACCAGGACCCCTTCGTCCTGCTGCTGATGCGCGGACGCTCCGAACGGGCCGTGCTGGACGACCTCCAGGCCCGTACCGCCGCCCCCGCGCCGGTCGAGACGGCTGCCCGTCAGGAGGGCGTGGACGCGGCGGAGACGTTCGCGGCCGGGGACATCCTGCCGCCGCTCCCGGCACTGCCGGAACTCCCCGCGGAACCGGGCATACCGCCGTCCCTGGACACCGGGACACCGGCCCCGCCCGACGTCGACCCGGCCGCCTTGGAGTACCTCGCGGCCCGGACCGCCGCGGAGGCGCACCGGCTGCTGATCGAGGCGTTGCGTGAACAGGGGGCCGCGGAGGAGGAGTTGACGATCGGGCAGGACGCGGTCCGGCTCGCGCTCGGCGACCCGGGCGGGGCCGTGGCCGACCGGTTGGCCGCGGGCTCGGGGCGGGATGCGCAGGCGCTGGAGACGGCCGTGCGCGCTTGGCGGTACGGCGGAGTGGCCGCTTTGTCCGTGCTGGAGGAGGAGCGCACGGTCGAGGGCGAGGAGCTCGCACGCGCGCGTGCCGTCCTCGACGCGGCATGGGACGAGGACGAACGGCCGTCGCTGTCCGCGCGGGGCTGCCGATGGACCGTTGCCGACAGCCGGAGCCAGTTGCGTCTGGGGCGCGACGGTCGCTGGTGGCCGTACCGGGAGGAGCGGGGACGCTGGACGCCCGCCGGCCCACCGGCCAACGACCCTGCGACGGCGCTGGCTTCGGCGGAGGAGGCCGCCACCACGAGTTGACATAGGGGGCTCGTCGAGGTGTTGCACGCGAGTTCGACGAGCCCCCCGCCACGCCCCGTTCACCCGGTCGTCGTACAGCGTTCCGCGCGGGACCCAAATCTGGCCGCTGTCAGCGCACTTGTTCCCAGGAGGTCCGATGTCCCCGCACGCCACCGGCCGGCGCCGCGTCTACCGTTCCGTCGCTGCGGGCGTGCCTCTCGCCGTGCTGGCCGCGCTCGTGGCGGCCGCCCCCGCGCAGGGCGCCGCGCCCGAGACGGCGCACGTGACGCGTACCGCGACCCTCGGGAACATCCCGCTGGGCACCTTCAGCAACACACTGCTGCCCGGCACGGTGGACGACGACCGGGGCGTGGACCTCGGCGGCATCGGCAGCGACCTCTACCCGGCGGGCCGCAAGGGCGAGTTCTGGACGGTCACCGATCGCGGCCCCAACGGCCAGATCAAGATCGACGGCAAGAAGCGCCGTACGTTCCCCGTGCCCGGCTTCGACCCGGCGATCGTCAAGATCAGGGTGTCCGGGGACACCGTCGAGGTGCTGAACGCGATCCCGATCACCACCTCGTCCGGGAAATCCGTCACCGGGTTGCCGAACCAGGAGGGGCGCGACGAAGCGCCGTACACCTATGACGCGCGCACGCGGCTCGCGTACGACCCGAACGGGCTGGACACCGAGGGCATCGTGCGGGCGGCGGACGGGAGTTTCTGGCTCGTGGACGAGTACGGGCCGAGTCTGGTGCACGTCTCCGCGCGCGGGAAGGTGCTCACCCGGTACGTGCCCCAAGGGCTCGGCCTCACCGGCACCGACTACCCGGTCATCGAGGCGCTGCCCTCCGTGCTGCTGCACCGGAAGATCAACCGCGGTTTCGAGGGGCTCGCCCAACTCCCCTGCGGCGACCTGGTGATGGCGGTGCAGAGCCCGCTGTCGCTGCCGAACACCGCCGCGGGCGAGGCGTCGCGCACGACCCGGTTGCTGCGGTTCTCGCCCAGGAGGCAGGCCGTCACGGCCGAGTACGCGTACCGCTTCGACCCGGTGGACGTCGTCGACCCGGGCGAGGACGACACCTCGGAGCTGAAGATCTCCTCGGTGGTCGCCGTGGGCGGCGACCGGCTGCTGGTCGAGGAGCGCACCGACAAGGCCGCGCGGCTTCAGCTCGTGCGCCTGGAGCGGGGTGCGGACATCCTCGGCGGCGCCTGGGACGACGACACGACGTCGCCGTCGCTGGAGCAGCTCGGCGACCCGGCCGCCGCGGGGGTGCCGGTGCTCGGCAAGCGCCTCGCCGTCGACCTGGGGACGGTCGACGGGGTGCCCGGGAAGATCGAGGGGATCGCACGCGTGGACCACGACACGCTCGCCCTGATCAACGACAACGACTTCGGGATGACCGACGGCGCGGGCGCGTTCGACGCGCAGGGTCGGCTGGTCGACAGCGGTGTGGAGACGACGGTGACGTACGTGCGGCTGCCGCGCGGGATCTGATCACGTCAGTGGTTGCGTGAGCTTGCGGCTGCCGGCACCCGTGTCGGCAGCCAGGCTGCACGCGACGTCGTCGATGCCGACCCGGTAGCCGGTGGTGTCCGGGTACTGCACGAGGATGCCGCGCACGGTGTCCTCGGGCTGGCTTTCCGCCTTGCTGTTCAGGGTCTGCTCGCACAGGTCCGAGGCGGCCTTCTCCAGGGCGCTGTCGGTCGCGTAGTCGCCTTCCAGCTCGGTCACTTTCACGACCTCGGCGTCATGCGGCTCCTGGCAGGAACGCTTGGCTGCCTGTCCGGGCCGGGCGGCGTCGGTGTCGAAGCAGTCGCCGGCCTGGAGCAGGTAGTACGGCACCTCGTCGGCCGCCAGGGACGGGATCAGCGACTCCAGGCCGCTCGGGAACTCGCTCGGCAGCTCGGTGGGGAACTGTGACGGCAGCCGCGAAGGCACCTCGCTGGGGAGCCTGCTGGGGAGCTTGCTGGGCAAGCTCAGCGTGGGGCGGGGCGAACTGCTGGCGCCGGCACTCGGTTTGTCACCGGGTGAGTCGTCGTCGCTCCCGGCCCCCATCAGGACGACGGCTGCCACGGCGGCGCCCACCGCGAGCACGGCGAGCAGGATGAACAGCGGGTTGCGTCCCGGACCGCGCCGCCCGCCCGGGCCCTCGGGCGGGTCCGGCGGGGGCGGGGGCGGCTGCCATCCTCCGTAGGACGGCGGCCCGTTGCCTCCGGGAGGAGGGCCGTACCCTCCGGGAGGCCCGTAGCCCCCTCCTGCCCCGGGGCCGAAGCCCTCAGGAGGCGGTCCGAAACCGCCGCCGGAAGGCGGTGTGCCACCCGGCGGCCCGGGCGGCTGAGGCGGTACGGGCGGCATGGCCATACCGACCAGAGTCGCCGCGAAGGGGGCAGGGCGCGACCCCCGCACGGAAGTTGATACGGACTCATGCCATGGACGGCATGATTCCGGAGCATTCCGTGCGGAGGCCGATCGCCCCTACACGCGCGCGTGCCTGACAAAACCCGCGGCGGCAGATGCGCCGCGGGTCCACGCGCGCGTGCGTTCATGACGTGCGCACGCGCACGTGTCAGCCGCGCGCACCCAGTAGGTGGTCCATCGCCAGCTGGTCGAGCTGCTCGAAGGCCATGCCGCGCGCGGCGGCCGCGTCCACGTCGAACTCCTCGAACGCGGTGCGGTCGGCGAGCAGCGACTTCAGACCGTCCGCCGCCGTGGGCTGCGCCAGCTCGTCCAGACGCGCGGCACGCAGCGCCTCCTGGACCGCCGGGTCGGCACGGAAGGCGGCCGAACGCTCCTTCAGGATCAGGTAGTTGCGCATGCAGCCCGCGGCCGACGCCCAGACGCCGTCGAGGTCCTCGGTGCGCGGCGGCTTGAAGTCGAAGTGCTTCGGGCCCGCGTAACCGGCACTCTCCAGGAGGTCGACCAGCCAGAAGGCGGCACGCAGGTCGCCCGCGCCGAAGCGGAGGTCCTGGTCGTACTTGATGCCGGACTGGCCGTTGAGGTCGATGTGGAAGAGCTTGCCCGCCCACAGGGCCTGCGCGATGCCGTGCGGGAAGTTCAGCCCGGCCATCTGCTCGTGGCCGACCTCGGGGTTCACGCCGTAGAGCTCGGGGCGCTCCAGGCGCTCGATGAACGCCAGCGCGTGGCCGACGGTCGGGAGCAGGATGTCGCCGCGGGGCTCGTTCGGCTTCGGCTCGATGGCGAACTTGATGTTGTAGCCCTGCTCGGTGACGTACTCGCCGAGGAGGTCAAAGGCCTCCTTCATGCGGTCCAGAGCGACGCGGACGTCCTTGGCGGCGCCGGACTCGGCACCCTCGCGGCCGCCCCACGCGACGTAGGTCTCGGCGCCGAGCTCGACCGCCAGGTCGATGTTGCGGATGACCTTGCGCAGCGCGTAACGGCGCACGTCACGGTCGTTCGCGGTGAAGCCGCCGTCCTTGAAGACCGGGTGCGTGAAGAGGTTGGTGGTGGCCATCGGCACCTTCATGCCGGTGGCGTCGAGGGCCTCCCGGAAGCGCTTGATGTGACCCTCGCGCTCGCTGTCCGAGGACCCGAAGGGGATCAGGTCGTCGTCGTGGAAGGTCACGCCGTGGGCGCCGAGCTCGGCCAGGCGCTGCACGGTCTCGACAGGGTCCAGGGCCCGCCGCGTGGCGTCGCCGAACGGGTCCCTTCCCTGCCAGCCGACGGTCCACAGGCCGAAGGTGAACCTGTCCTCGGGGGTGGGCTGGTAGTTCATGCCGCGGCTCCTACTCGCTGACGACTGCTCTCCACGACTATTTCGTCATGGCGGTTTACAAATTAGTATGCACACGCGTCTCAGGGAAGAGACAAGATGTCTCCAGAGGGAGACACGCCGCACATGAGGGAGAAACCCGATGTCAGCTGCCGAGGGTCCGCTCGTCGTCGGCGTGGACACGTCCACGCAGTCCACCAAGGCCCTGGTCGTCGACGCGTCGACCGGCCGCGTGGTCGCGAGCGGTCAGGCGCCGCACACCGTGTCGTCCGGTGCCGGCCGCGAGAGCGACCCGCGTCAGTGGTGGGACGCCCTGGCTGAGGCCCTGCGCCAGTGCGGCGACGCCGCGCACGAGGCCGCGGCGGTGTCGATCGGCGGCCAGCAGCACGGCCTGGTCACGCTGGACGAGCGGGGCGAGCCGGTGCGCCCGGCCCTGCTGTGGAACGATGTCCGCTCGGCGCCGCAGGCCGCGCGGCTGATCGAGGAGCTGGGCGGCCCCAAGGCCTGGGCGGAGCGCACCGGCAGCGTGCCGGGCGCGTCCTTCACGGTCACGAAGTGGGCCTGGCTGGCCGAGCACGAACCGGACGCGATCCGCGCGACGAAGTCGGTGCGCCTCCCGCACGACTACCTCACCGAGCGCCTCACCGGCCAGGGCACGACCGACCGCGGCGACGCCTCCGGCACCGGCTGGTGGGCGTCGGCGACCGAGTCGTACGACGCCGAGATCCTCGCCCACGTGGGCCTCGACCCGGCGCTCCTCCCGCGCGTGGTCCGCCCCGGAGAGGTGGCGGGCACCGTGCGCGACAGCCACGACCTGCCGTTCTCCAAGGGCACCCTGGTCGCCCCCGGCACCGGCGACAACGCGGCCGCCGCCCTGGGCCTCGGCCTGCGCCCCGGCACGCCGGTACTGAGCCTGGGCACCTCGGGAGTGGTGTACGCGGTGTCCAAGCGGCGTCCCGCCGACCCGACCGGCACGGTGGCCGGCTTCGCCGACGCGCACGGCGACTGGCTGCCGCTGGCCTGCACCCTGAACTGCACCCTCGCCGTCGACCGCGTCGCCGCCCTCCTCGGCCTGGACCGCGAGGCCGTGGAGCCCACCTCCGACGTCACGCTCCTGCCCTACCTGGACGGCGAGCGCACCCCGAACCTGCCGAACGCCTCGGGCCTGCTGCACGGCCTGCGCCACGACACCACCGGCGGCCAGCTGCTCCAGGCCGCCTACGACGGTGCCGTGCACGCCCTCCTCGGCGCGCTCGACCTGGTCCTGGACGAGGAGGCGGACCGTTCGACGCCGCTGCTGCTGATCGGCGGCGGCGCCCGGGGCCGGGCCTGGCAGGAGACCGTACGACGGCTGTCGGGGCGTCCCGTGCAGATCCCGGAGGCCAAGGAACTGGTCGCGCTGGGCGCCGCCGCACAGGCCGCCGGCCTGCTGACCGGCGAGGACCCGGCCGCGGTCGCCCGGCGCTGGAACACCACCGCCGGTCCGGTGCTGGAGGCCGTGGAGCGGGACGAGGCGACGATGGCGAGGATCTCCGGGGTACTCTCCGACGCGGCTCCGCTGCTGGCGGGCGGTCATTGAGAACCACAACCGATGACCGGGGAACGATGACCGAGGACTGTCGCTGAGGGACTGAGGGAGGCATGACCGCACCGCTGCACGACACCCACACGGCCGGTCCGGGGCGCGCGCTGCCCGACACCCAGCAGGGCATGCGCCGCCGCAACCTGGCCCGGGTACTGCACGCGGTCAGCGCCGAAGGCCCGCTGTCCCGGGCCGCGGTCGCCTCCCGGATCGGGCTGACCCGGGCCGCCGTGTCCAGCCTCGTCGACGAACTCATACGCTCCGGCCTGCTGGAGGAGCTGGGACCGGAGCGGCCGGGCCGGGTGGGCCGCCCCGGGTCGGCCCTCGCCGTCAGCGGGCACGGCCCCGCCGGGATCGGCGCCGAGATCGGTGTCGACCATCTCGCGGTCTGCGCGGTCGACCTGCGCGGACAGGTGCGGGCGCGGGCCGAACGGCACGTGGCGAACCGCGGCAGGGCCCCCGGTCCCGTGATCGAGGAACTGACCGAGCTGGTGCACCGGGTCGTCGCCGAGGCGCAGGGTGCGGGGCTGTGGCCCGCGGGGCTCGCGGTCGCCGTGCCCGGCCTGGTCGCCCGCGACGCCCGCACCGTCGTCCGCGCCCCGAACCTCGACTGGCACGACACCGATCTCGGCGCCCTGCTGCCCTTCACGTACCCGCTGACCGTGGACAACGAGGCGAACTTCGGCGCGCTCGCGGAGCTGTGGCTCGGGGACGCCACGCCGCACGACTTCCTGCATGTGTCGGCGGAGATCGGTATCGGTGCGGCGCTCGTCGTCGCCGGTGGTCTGCTGCGCGGGACCCGCGGCTTCGCGGGCGAGCTCGGGCATGTGCCGGTGCAGCCGGAGGGCCCGCTCTGTCCGTGCGGCGGGCGCGGGTGTCTGGAGCAGTACGCCGGCGAGGAAGCTGTGCTGCGGGCCGCGGGGCTCGAACCGGGCGAGGACCGTGTCGGGCTCCTCGCGGGCCGGGCCGCCGACGGTGACGAGGCCGTACGGCGCGCGCTGCGCGAGGCGGGGGCGGCGCTCGGAGTCGCGCTGACCGGGGCGGTGAACCTGCTGGACCCGGAGAGCGTCGTGCTCGGCGGCGCGCTGTCCGGGCTCGCGCCCTGGCTGCTGCCCGCGCTGGAGGCCGAGCTGGACCGGCGCACCGCGGGCCCCGCCTGTCCGGTGTCGGTGTCGCGGCTCGGTCCCGAGGGCCCGCTGCTGGGCGCCGCGCACTCGGTGGTCCGCGGGGTCCTGGACGACCCGGCCGCAGTAGCCGAACGGGCCTGATCCCACGGGCGGTTCCTGTCCGAACGGGTCCGATTCCACGGGCGGTTCCTGTCGGAGCGGGAGTAATCCCACGGGCCTTCAGCCTGAACGGCCCTCATCCCACGGCCACTCCCAGCCCGAACGGCCCTGAATCGAGGCCCACTTCACCCCTGCGGGTGATCGAGATATCCACAGACCGGGCGTCGTCCACCGAAACCCGCCTCGCCCCGCTGCCCACCCCGCCCGCGCCGTACCGTGATTCACGCGAGGCGCAACCGCCATGGCAGCGGGCGCCCCTGAGCAGAACGGAGCAGTGCAGCAATGAGCGAGCCCCGGATCCTCACCGTCCGACCCGAACCGAGCGAGTACGCCTGGACCTTCGGCGGCGCCCCAGCCGTGGCGCGGATCGCGCCCGGCACGGTCCTCGACCTGTACACCGAGGACTGCTTCGCCGGCCGGGTGCGGTCAGAGAAGGACCTGGTGTCCGAGGTGTGCGAGTTCCCCTTCCTGAATCCGCAGACCGGCCCCTTCCACATCGAGGGCGCCGAGCCGGGCGACACGGTCGCCGTGCACTTCGTGTCGATCGAACCGGCGAGGGACTGGGCCGCGTCCACCACGGTCCCCCTGTTCGGCGCGCTCACCTCCACGCACACCACGGCCACCCTCCAGCCGCCGCTGCCCGAGACGGTGTGGATCTGGCAGCTGGACCGGACACGTCGCACGGCGTTGTTCCAGGCGCGCGACAGCGACATAGCGGTCGAGCTGCCCATGGACCCGATGCACGGCACCGTGGGCGTGGCCCCGGCCAATCTGGAGGTCCGCTCGGCGCTGGTGCCCGACGCGCACGGCGGGAACATGGACACACCGGAGATACGGGCCGGCGTCACCTGCTACCTCGGGGTCAACGTGGAGGGCGCGCTGCTCAGCCTCGGCGACGGACACGCCCGGCAGGGCGAGGGCGAGACCTGCGGGGTCGCCGTCGAGTGCGCGATGAACACGGTGGTGATCGTGGAGCTGCTGAAGGGCCTCGCCACCCCCTGGCCGCGCATCGAGTCGGACACCCACATCATCTCGACGGGGTCGGCACGCCCGCTGGAGGACGCGTTCCGGATATCCCAGCTCGATCTGGTGCAGTGGCTGGTGCGGGACTACGGGTTCAGCGAGCTGGACGCGTACCAGTTCGCCACCCAGGCCGTCGAGTCGCCGCTGGCCAACGTGTGCGACACCAACTACACCTGCGTGGCGAAGATCCGCAAGGAGTGGCTGCCCGCCCGGGAGACCCACCGCGGCGTGCACGCGCGACTCCGGGAGACGGCCGCAACCCTCCTCACCTGAGCCGCGTCTCGGTCAACGCCGCACCAAAGAAAGGCTCTTCGACCATGGAACGGGCAAGACCCCTGCCCAGCAGACGCCGATTACTCAAGGGCGCCGCCCTCGCGGCCGTCCCGTACGCCCTGCTGCCCGACCCCCCGGCAGGAGCGGAGACCCACGCCGTCGACCACGCCACCGCCGAATGGCATCCCGCGACCGCCGCCAACTTCACGACCGCGGGCGGCCCCACGCCCCGTCCGGTCGACCTGGTGATCATCCATGTCACACAGTCCAGTTACCGCAACACCCTGGGCGTCTTCCGGAGCGCCGCGAAGCAGGTCTCCGCGCACTACGTGGTCCGCTCGCGGGACGGGAACATCGCGCAGTGCGTCCGGGAGGCCGACATCGCCTGGCACGCGGGGAACTGGGCGTACAACACGCGCAGCATCGGCATCGAGCACGAAGGGTGGGTGGACCGGCCGGAGTCCTTCACCGGCGCCCTGTACGAGCAGTCGGCGGCGCTCACGGCGGACATCTGCGTCCGGCACGGCATCCCGATCGACCGGGCGCACATCATCGGGCACCACGAGGTGCCGGGCACGGACCACACCGACCCGGGGCCGTACTGGGACTGGGGGCGCTACCTGAGAGCGGTCGAACAGGCCGCCCGGTCACGTTCCTTCGGGTGACTGCGGTCGAAAAGGTTGTCCGGGCGCGTACCGGGAGTGACGATGGCAGCAGCCGCATTACCTGCCGGGGAGGCCCAGTTGACCGATCCGTGGGTGGCCCTGGAGCCGGGGGCCGACCCTGCCGAGCACGTGCGCATGCTGCGCCGGGCGCACGAGGCGTTCACCGAGGGGGGTACCGTGCCGCGGCCGGTGCGCCCGGTGGTGGCGGACTCGTGGCGGCGTTCCGCGCGGGCCGGCGTCGGTCCGGACGCCACCCCGAGCGTGGAGCTCCTGGACGGCGACCTCGGCGCCTACCGGGCCGAGCATCCGCTGGCGCGGGTGATGCCGCTGTTCCGTGAACTGCTGGGCACGTTCGCGGCGGACGGCGAGCACCTGCTCGCGGTGTGCGACGCACACGGCCGGCTGCTGTGGGTCGAGGGGCATGCGTCGACCCGGCGGCGGGCGGACCGGATGAACTTCGTGCCGGGTGCGCGCTGGGCGGAGACCGCGGTCGGGACGAACGCGCCGGGTACGGCGGTGGCCGTGGACCGGCCGGTGCAGGTGTTCGCGGCTGAGCACTTCATACGCCAGGTGCAGCCGTGGACCTGCGCGGCGGCCCCGGTGCACGATCCGCGCACGGGCCGGGTGCTCGGTGCCGTCGACATCACCGGCGGGGACGGGCTCGCTCATCCGCACAGCCTGGGGTTCGTGCAGGCGGTGGCGCGGGCCGCCGAGTCCCAGCTGGCGCTGCTCGCGCCCGAGATGCCGGCCGCCGGCCTGGCGGAGCTCAGCGCGCTGGGCCGGGACGAGGCGCGGCTGGTGGTCGGCGGGCGCGCGATCCGGCTCAGCCGTCGGCACAGCGAGCTCCTCGTGCTGCTGTCCCGCCATCCGGAGGGGCTGACCGGCGACGAGCTGCTGTGCGCGCTGTACGAGGACGAGTCGGTGACACCGGTGACGCTCCGGGCCGAACTGGCGCGGCTGCGCCGGGTGCTCGGGCCGGGCCTGCTGGAGTCCCGCCCGTACCGGCTCACCGTGCCGGTCGAGTCGGATGTCGCCGTGGTGGAGCGACGGCTGGAGACCGGCGCGGTGACGGCCGCGGCGACGGCGTACTCCGGTCCGCTGCTGCCCTCTTCGCAGGCCCCGGCGGTGGTGCGGCTGCGGGAGCGGCTCGCCGACGGGCTCCGTACGGCTCTGATCGCCCGCGGCGACCCCGACCTGCTGGCGGACTGGGTGCACACACCCTGGGGCGAGGACGACTTCGACGTATGGCGGGCACTGGCGGCGGCGCGGCCGACGGCGGCGGTGCGGGCCCGGCTCGCGGCCCTGGAGTCCGAGCTCGCCTGGCGGCGGCCGGCAGCAACGTAGTTGCAACGTCCGCTTTCCTAGCCTCGCGCCGAGAGCTGCCCAACGGCGGGCAGCGCTTCGCGAGGAGGCAGAGCAGCATGACCCGTTACGCGGCGCCCGTCACCGAGGGCGCGATCGTCTCCTACCAGGCGCGCTACGACCACTTCATCGGCGGCGAGTACGTGCCCCCGGCCCGCGGGCAGTACTTCGAGAACCCGTCGCCGGTGAACGGGCAGCCCTTCACCGAGATCGCGCGGGGCACGGCGGAGGACGTGGAGCGGGCGCTCGACGCGGCGCACGCGGCGGCACCGGGCTGGGGGCGGACCTCGGTGACCGAGCGTTCCGACATCCTGCTCAAGATCGCCGACCGTATGGAGGCCCATCTCGAACCGCTGGCCGTGGCGGAGAGCTGGGAGAACGGCAAGCCGGTGCGCGAGACGCTGGCCGCCGACATCCCCCTGGCGATCGACCACTTCCGCTACTTCGCGGGCGCGATCCGCGCGCAGGAGGGCTCGCTCGGCGAGGTCGACGACGACACGGTGGCGTACCACTTCCACGAGCCGCTCGGGGTCGTGGCGCAGATCATCCCGTGGAACTTCCCGATCCTGATGGCGACCTGGAAGCTCGCGCCGGCGCTCGCCGCGGGCAACGCGGTCGTGCTGAAGCCGGCCGAGCAGACCCCGGCGTCCATCCACTACTGGCTGAGCCTGGTCGCGGACCTGCTGCCGCCGGGGGTGCTGAACATCGTCAACGGGTTCGGCGTGGAGGCGGGCAAGCCGCTGGCGTCCAGCCCGCGGGTGGCGAAAGTGGCGTTCACCGGCGAGACCACGACCGGCCGGCTGATCATGCAGTACGCCTCGGAGAACATCACCCCGGTCACCCTCGAACTCGGCGGCAAGTCGCCGAACATCTTCTTCGAGGACGTCTGGAGGGCCGACGACGACTTCCGCGACAAGGCGCTCGAGGGCTTCACCATGTTCGCCCTCAACCAGGGCGAGGTGTGCACCTGTCCGTCGCGGGCGCTGGTCCAGCGCGGGCACTACGCCGAGTTCATGGAGGCGGCCGTCGCCCGTACCGAGCTGATCAAGACCGGCCACCCGCTCGACACGGACACCATGATCGGCGCCCAGGCCTCCAACGACCAGCTGGAGAAGATCCTCTCCTACCTGGACATCGGCCGGCAGGAGGGCGCCAAGGTCCTCACCGGTGGTCAGCGCATCGAGCACGACGGCGAGTTGAAGGGCGGCTACTACGTCCAGCCGACGATCTTCGAGGGCGACAACCGTATGCGGATCTTCCAGGAGGAGATCTTCGGGCCGGTCGTCTCGGTGACCTCCTTCGACGACTTCGACGACGCCATCAAGATCGCCAACGACACGCTGTACGGCCTCGGGGCCGGCGTGTGGACCCGGGACGTCAACACGGCGTACCGCGCGGGCCGCGCGATCCAGGCGGGCCGGGTGTGGACGAACTGCTACCACGCCTACCCGGCGCACGCGGCGTTCGGCGGCTACAAGGGCTCGGGCATCGGCCGCGAGACGCACAAGATGATGCTGGAGCACTACCAGCAGACGAAGAACCTGCTGGTGTCGTACTCGCCCCGGAAGCTGGGCTTCTTCTAGAACCCACCCCTCGGGCGACCATCCCCTGGAGGCGGGTGTCGGTGCCGGGGCCGTCGGTGGCCCCGGCACCGGTGGGTCACGCCTCGTCGCGCAGGCGGGCCGCCAGGGCGGTCAGGGACTGCGTCTCCTCGGTGTGCCCCAGGGCGGTCAGGCGGGCGATCGCCGCGTCGAGGCGGGTCAGGGCCGGGGCGGGGCGTTCCAGGTAGAGGCCCTCCACGGCGCCGGCGAGGCGGACGCACTCGGCCCACTCCCCGGCGTGGTCCGTCTCCCGGCCCGGCTCGCCGAGCAGGGCGAGGGCCTTGTCCAGGGCGGTCAGCGCGTCCTCGTACTCGCCGGCGTAGGCGTTGACCCGGCCGTGCTCGTAGGCCAGGGCGCTGTCGAGGGAGCGGCCGTGGGCCTCGTACTCCGCGGCGCGGGCCTCGTCGGCTATCCGCTCGGCGTCGGTGAGGAAGGCGCGGGCGTCGGCGAGACCGTCGGGGCCCTGCTGCTGGGCCTGGAGGCGGGCCAGCTCGCGCAGGCAGCTGCTGAGCATCTCGTAGCGCGGCTCCTTGGCGTGGGCGGCGAGCGCCTGGTCCGCGACCGCGCGAGCCTGGTCGAACTCGCCGGACTCGCCGAGGAGTACGGCCGTCTCCGCGGCGATCATGGCGTGGCTGCCCGGGTCGTCGTCCCAGCCCGCCGACTCGGCCGCGAGGGCGACGAACTCGGCCGTGGCGGCCTTGAGGTCCTCCCCCGTGCGCAGCGCGCGGGCGCGGGTCAGCCGCAGCTGGGCCACGAGCCGGTCGTCCAACTCGCCGGAGACCACGTCCGGTTCGATCAGCAGGGAGTCGAGCAGCGCGATGCAGTCCTCCACCCGGCCGAGGTCGAGGCTGAGCTGGGCCGCGTTGCTGTAGGAGCAGAACGCGTCGGTCCGGCTGCCGCGGCGCAGGTCCGCCTCGGCAGAGCGCGTCAGGTGACGCAGGGCCTCCTCGGGGCGGCCCAGGCGCATGCAGGTCTCGGCCAGGTCGCCGAGGAGCCGGGTGGTGTCGACGGTGTCGGCCGGCCAGTCGGCGGCCAGCCGCACGGCCTCGCTCAGGTCCCGGTACGCGGCCTCGGCGTCCCGGAGGCCGAGCTGGAGCCGGCCGCGCAGCCCGAGCGTCCGCGGCAGATGCCAGGCGGGGCCGTGCTCCTTGAGCCGGTCGACGAGGGCGTCGATCTCGGTGACGGCGGTGGGCAGGTCGCCGGAGACGGCGTGCGTGCTGGCCCGCAGCAGCAGCGCCCCGGAGATCTGCCCGGCGAGCTCGTGCCGGGTGGCGAGCGTGTGCAGCAGGTCGATCTCGGCGTGGACCGGCGCGATGTGCTCCTCGTTCCCCGACGTCTGCAGGCGTACGGCGAGCGCGGTGGCCCGCACCCGCAGCAGCCGGGCCTCCTGGAACGGGGCGAGGCCGGGCGTCTCCTCGTGCAGCCGGACCATGGCGGCGTGGGCGTCGGTCAGCCCGGCGACGCGCACCTCGGCGGCGTCCTCGCCCTCCGGGGGGATCTCGGCGGTCGTGAGCAGTGCGCAGGCGCGGGAGACCGCGGCGTCGGCCGGCTCGCCCGCGGCGTCGTACAGGGCCGCGGCCTCCTCGTGGAGGGCGGCGGAGTCGGCGTACTCGTCCTTGGCGCCCGCCCGGTGGGCTTCTTCGGCCAGCAGGTCCGCGCGCAGGCGGACGAGCGGTCCCACGGCCGGGTCGTCGGGGTGGCGGTAGCCGGGGTCGGCGACGAGCGTGCGCAGACGGGTCCAGCAGGCCTGTGCGTCCGGGTGCCCCACCTCGTCCAGCTCCCTCGCCCGGAGGATGAGTTCGGGCAGGGACTCGGGGACGGCGGGTGCCGCTGGGGTGGTGGTGGGCGCCGCTGCCGGAGCGGCCTGGGCCACGTCGTCCAGCTCCCGCGTGCGCAGGGTCAGTTCGAGCCGCTCCAGCAGCGGAGCCCGGTCGAGGCGGGCCTTGCGGCGGTCGGCGTGGGTCGTGGTGCCGTTGCGGGCGTCGAACCGGGCGGCGAGGTCGTCGGCGCGACCGCGCACCTCGGCGCGCAGCGCGGCCACCGTCCAGGTGCGGCCCGGGTATCCGGCGGTCGGCAGGTCACCGTGGCCGAGGGACTCGACGCGCTGGAGGAGGACCTCCACGCCGGTGAGGAAACCGAGCTGGTCCAGCGGCGAGTCGACCTCGTCGAACAGGTTCCGGTTCTCGGCGAGCAGTTCCAGCCCGCGTGCCTCGTTGCCGGTGAGCGCGCAGAACTCCAGGTGCCGGCCGACCTCTTCGGACATCGAGGGGTTGCGGCGGCAGGCCCGGTAGCCGGTGAGGTGCAGCGTGCGGGCCCGGTCGGTGTCGCCGGTGCGCAGCAGCGGCAGCAGCGCGTACGAGGCGGAGCGGGCGGGCTCCTCCTTGCAGGACTCCTTGCCCGCGAGGACCGGTTCGAAGGCGCGCAGGGCCCCTTCGTCGTCGCCCGCCCGGAGCAGGTACCGGGCACGCTGGCAGGTCTCGCAGGCCTCGCAGTCGCTGAGCCGGGTGCGGGGGCGGGCCGCCCACAGGTCGTAGGCGAGGGCGGTGTCCTCGCCGACGTGCGCGGCGAGTTGGTACGCCTGTCCGTAGTACGGCTGGAGGCCGAGGCCTGCCTTCTCGTACCGCTCGCGCATCTCCGTGAGCCACTGCCGCAGGCTGGTCAGCGGGATCTCGGGGAGCTGGCGCAGGGCGTGGGCCACCCACTTGAACCGCCAGAACAGCTGGTGGCGCAGGCGCTCGTCGAAGACGTCGGGCTGCTCGTCGAAGAGGGTGAGCAGGCGCGCGAAGACGACAGGGGACTTACGGGGTTCGGAGCCGTAGGTGTACGCCTCCTGGAGTTCGAGGAGCGCGTCGATGAGCGGGCCGGGCTCCGCGAACTGCTCGGCGGCGTCGACGAGTTCCTCGGCGGTGACGGTGCGGGTGCGGCCGTAGGGGCGGCGGTCGTTCTCCTGGAGCGCCTGGTACAGCTCGTCCGTGGTCTGGGGGTGGGGTGCGGTCGTCATCGTCAGCTGTCCTTGCGGAGGGCGTGGGCGAGGAGGTCGAGGAAGGAGCGGTTGATGAGGCTCGACTCGGCGGGCCGCAGAGGGCGCCGGGACAGCATCGCGGCCTGGCCGTAGAGGGCTTCGGCGCTGGTGCGGGCCAGTTCGGGTTCGTCGATGGTGACGGCGGTGCGCACCAGCGGGTTCAGCTGGTTGAGGATCAGCTGGGCGCGCGGTGCCTCCTGGCGCAGGGCGCCGAGGATGTCGCCCCACAGGCCGCCCTCCTGCTCGCGGGCGAGCTGGGAGCGGGTGCGTTCGTGCCGGGCCTCGCGGCTGTCGACGAGGAGCGCGGGGGCGGACGCGGGCTGGAAGGTGCGCAGGGCGACGTCGCAGTCGAAGACGGCGAGGGCGTCGCGGGCCTGGGCCAGGTAGGCCGCGGCGGCCAGCTCCGTCTCCCGGTCGACGGGGTCGAGGTGGGCGGTGAGGGTGGCCGGGTCGAGGTCGGCGACCGTGACCTCGGGCCTGATCTCGGGCAGCCGGTGGACCAGTTGACGGTCGTAGGTGTAGCCGCCGTTGACGACGCCGAGTCCGGCGGCCGAGGCGATCGCCGCGACCTGGCGGAACTCCTCGACGCTGGACGTCACGAGGACGGTGCGGTGGGTGCGGGCGAACTCGTCGAGGGTGCAGTGCCCGGCGGTGGTCTCGAAGGGCAGCCAGGGCAGCAGCATCCGCAGGATCTCGTCGTCGTGCACGGCGAGGGACTTCACGGCCAGGTGGTGGGCCTGGAGGAAGCGGCCCAGCAGTTCGGGGTCGCTGGCGGCGGCGCGGGCGATCCAGTCGCGCAGCCGTTCGGCGAGGGCGTCGCGGACGGCGGCGAGGGTGTCGTCCTCGTAGAGCGCCTCGCGGGACGCGGTCGGGCGCAGGCTCTCGGCGTCCACGACGCAGCGGACGAAGAAGGCCCACTCGGGCAGGATCTCCTCGGCCTGCTCGGACAGCAGCATGCCCTTGACGTGGACGCGGTGGCCGTGGCGCCGCCCGGCGGGCACCGCCTCGGGCAGCACGCAGGCGATGCCCTTGAGGCCGACGGCCGGGAGGTCGAGCTCGATGGTGTCCAGCGGCGTGAATCCGAAGACCTCTTCGCCGTACGCGGCCAGCGCGCGGGAGCGGGCTCCCGGGGTGGGGTACGTGCCCGACCAGGGCGCGGGCTCGGGGTTCACGGGTACGGCCGCGCCGCCCGAGCCGTCGTGGAAGGTCACCGGGTGGCGCAGCAGGGAGCCGAAGTGACGGGCCAGCGAGTGGACCTGGGTCGGGCGGGTCCACTCCTCCGCGTCGGCGCGCGGCGTCAGCGTGACCGTCGTGCCGGGCCGGGGGCGGGCGGAGGCGGGCAGGGTGCGGACGGTGTAGCTGCCGTCGCCGCGGCCGCGCCATTCCACGGCGGGGGCGTCGGGGGTGCGGGCGGAGCGGCTGACGACATGGATCTCGTCGGCGACCAGGAAGCAGGAGAGCAGGCCGATGCCGAACTGGCCTATGAAGTCGGCGCGTTGCTCGGCGACCTGGTCGGCGCGCTTGCTGCTGCGGCCGATCGTGGCGAGGAAGGTGTGCACGTCGGCCTCGGTGAGTCCGACGCCGTCGTCCTCGACGCGTACCGTCGCGCCGTCCGCGTACAGGCGGATGCCGAAGCCGCCGGTGGGCTCGATGGCGTGCCGTGCGGTGAGGGCGTCGACCGCGTTCTGCATCAGTTCGCGCAGGTAGACGCGGGGGCTGGAGTAGAGGTGGTGGGAGAGCAGGTCGACGAGGCCGCGCAGGTCGACCTGGAAGGTGCGGTCGGTGGCGGCGGGCTCGGCGGCGTTGTGACGCAGGGGCATGGGTCAGTCCGGGGTGAAGGGAACGGCTGAGGTGGGCGGTGACCAAGGAGCCTTGCGCAGGCGGGTGTGCAGTCCTGCGTGGCCGGTGGCTCAGAAGGCCTTGCGCAGGCGGGTGTGCACCTGCTGCGTGGCCGTGGCTCAGAAGGCCTTGCGCAGGCGGGTGTGCACCTGCTGCGTGGCCGTGGCTCAGAAGGCCTTGCGCAGGCGGGAGTACGCCTTCTGCGGGTCCGACATGAAGACCCACGGCCACTCGGTGTACACGCCCTCCAGCTCGCGGAAGACATTGGAGGCCGTGCTGCTGCCCGCCAGGGAGAGGGCCATGGCGAAGATGTTGTAGTCGCCCTGCCAGCCGAGGCGGCGCTCGTAGGCGTGGTGCAGGATGCTGCGCTCGGCGGCCTCTCTCAACTCGGCGCGGATCCGCGGGTCCTGGAGGCAGTCGCGGCGGTCGGACTCCACCCATTCCTCGATCCGGGCCATGGCGACGACACAGCCGAGCCGGTGCCCGTCGGGGGCGGCGGCGAAGGCCTTCTGGGCGAACTCCAGGGCCTCGCCCGCCTTTCCGCCCCAGCGGGGCTGGAGGTGCGACACCCACTCCAGGTGGATGTCCAGGTTCAGCGGGTCACGGCGCAGGCCGGCCGCGAGCCGGGCGTCCTGGACGTGGTCGTCGAGGGACATGCCGCGTCCCGAGGTGAGCAGTTGGCGCCACGGGGTGACCCACTCGGGCCGCAGCTCGGCGGCCTCCAGCAGGTGCTCCTCGGCGATGTTCAGCCGCTCGTAGAAGGTCTGCCACTGCTCGCGGCTGACGTCCACGGCGCGGGCGGAGGTGCGTGCGTCCCAGCCCCAGGAGATGTGGCGCGCACCCGATATGAGCAGGGCGGTGGCCCGGAGTTCGTCGTCGCCCTTGTCCTCGTCGGCGGCCTGGACGATCCACTCCTCCAGACCGTCCACCACGGACAGTTGCCCGAGGACCGCCTGCTCGTGGCCGAGGTCGAAGGGGGCCAGCGCCGTCTTGACCGCCGACCAGTCACGCGCGCGGGCCGCCTCGACCAGCGCCAGCACCCGCGCGTCCCCGAGGGCCTCCAGTTTGTACACCCCGCCCCGCGGCCTGCGCGGGACGGGAAGCGCGTGCGGATCCTCCGCCGACGCCGCGCTTCTCCCGAACAGCTTCCCCAACATGCCGTGCCCTCCCCTGGCCCCGCCTGATCGTTCGGTGCAGCATAAACGGCACCACCGACACCGCTTCCACAGGGTTTTCCCACCCGTCGCACGCCATCAGGCCTTATGCCTGCGTCGCCCCGCCCACCGCGCGCAGCACGAACGGCAGCAGCCGGTCCGCGGCCGCCCGTGCCGTGGCCTCGGCGACCTCGTGGGGCGGCTGCGGGGCGAGGGTGAACATGCTGACGACCGGGCCTATGACCAGGTCGCCGACCAGGTCGCGGTCCTTCAGGGGCGGGATCTCACCGCGGGCGATCGCCCGCTCGACGATCACGTCCACGCGCTCCCGCACCGGCGCCATCAGTGCTGCGGTGAGCGCCTCGGCCAGGGCGTCGTTGTGGGCGGCCTCACCGATCAGGGTGCGGATCAGCTGACCGCTGCGACCGGTCAGCGCGACGGCCTTGTCCCGCAGGAGGTCGCGCAGATCGCCTTCGAGCGTGCCGGTGTCGGGCTGGGCCCCGAGGTCCCCGGCGTAGGCGGCCACGGCGGCGATCACCAGGTCCTCCTTGGAGGACCAGCGGCGGTAGAGGGTGGCCGTGGAGACACCGGCGCGCGTGGCGACGGCGGCCGTGGTCAGCCCGCCGTACCCGCTCTCGGCCAGGACGGCGAGCGCGGCCTCCAGCAGGGCCCGGTCGCGCGCGGCGTCCCGGGGCCGGCCCCGCTGCGGTGCCGCGTCAGCCACGCGTCAGTCCCGGGAGGTGTTCGGCGAGGTGCAGGGCGTGCAGGCGCTCGAACTCCGCGTGTGTGCAGCGGCCGTACGCCGGATGCGGTGCGTGGTCCCCGGTGTGGGCGGTGAACAGGGCGACGGCGTCCTCGAAGTCGGCGGCGGCCTCCGCCACCGGCCGGTCGGCGACCAGCGGCGGGGCGCCGTCGATCTCCGCGCCGAGCGGGTGCTTCATCGCGCCGCGGCGCAGGAAGAGCCGCTTGGCCAGCGCTCCGGCGGTGGCCCGGAACAGGGCGGGCTTCAGGCGCGGGTATCCGATGACGGAGTAGCGGACGGTCTGGGCGCAGTGCTGGAGCGTCTGGGAGAGGTTCCACGGGCCGCCGGGGGCGAGCAGCTCCCGCTCGGGGCGGTCGAGGGCGCCGCGGAGCAGCGCCGCCGACTCGTGGAGGGCGGGAGGACTGGAGGAAGTGGCCGAACTCATGGGTCACAGAATAACCCAATACCGAAACGAAAAGCTTTCGTTTCGTTTATGCTCGCCCGCATGCCCTCCTCCACAGACCTGGCACGCCCCGACACGGCGGCCCGCACCGTCTCCCGCCTGAACGCCGCCTTCGCCACCGGCCTGACCCGCCCGGTGGCCTGGCGCACGTCCCAACTACGTGCGCTGCGCCGGATGTTGACCGAGCACGAGGAGGTGTTCGCGGCGGCCCTGCGCGCCGATCTCGGCAAGAGCCGCACGGAGGCGTACACCACCGAGATCGGGTTCCTGGTCAACGAGATCGACCACACCCTGCGCCATCTGGGCCGGTGGCTGCGTCCGCGCCGGGTCGGCGTACCCCTCGCCCTGGCGCCGGCCCGGGCCCGCACCGTGCGCGAGCCGCTGGGCACGGTGCTGGTCATCAGTCCCTGGAACTATCCGCTCCAACTGGCCCTGGGCCCGCTGGTCGGCGCGCTCGCGGCGGGCAACTGCGCGGTCGTCAAGCCGAGTGAGCTGGCACCCGCGACGTCGGCCGCCCTGGCCGAATGGCTGCCCCGGGTGCTGAACCCCGAGGCCGTCGCCGTCGTAGAAGGGGGAGTGGCAGAGACGACAGCCCTGCTGGAACAACGGTTCGACCATGTCTTCTACACCGGCAACGGCACCGTGGGGCGCGTCGTCATGGCCGCCGCGGCCCGGCACCTCACTCCCGTCACGCTGGAGCTCGGCGGCAAGAGTCCCGCCGTCGTCGAACCCGGCACCGACCTCACCGCGGCCGCCCGCCGCCTCGCCTGGGGCAAGTTCATGAACGCCGGGCAGACCTGCGTGGCGCCCGACTACGTCCTGGCCGTCGGCGACACGGCCGACGGCCTCCAGGACGCGCTCGCCGCCGCGATCCGGGAGATGTACGGCGCGGACCCGGCCACGAGCGAGGACTACGGCCGGATCGTCAACGAGCGGCACTTCGACCGGCTCGCCGCGCTGCCGGCCGGCGGCCGGATCGTGGTCGGCGGCGAACACGACCGCTCCCGGCTCTACTTCGCGCCCACGGTCCTCGCCGACGTCGACCTCGACGCCCCGGTGATGCGGGAGGAGATCTTCGGGCCGATCCTGCCCGTCGTGCGGGTCCCCGACCTGGACGCGGCGATCGCGTTCGTCACCGCGCGGGAAAAGCCGCTCGCGCTCTACGCGTTCACCGCCTCGGCGGCGTCCAAGCGCCGGCTCACGGCGGAAACCTCCTCCGGCGCCCTGGCGTTCGGGGTGCCCAACGCCCATCTCGCCGTGCCGGGGCTGCCGTTCGGCGGGGTCGGGGAGAGCGGTCTGGGCCGGTACCACGGCTCGTACTCCCTCGACACGTTCAGCCACGTCAAGGCCGTACTCGACAAGCCGCGGCTGCCGGACACCCTGCGGCTGGCCTATCCGCCGTTCACCCGCGGCAAGGACCGGCTGCTGCGCCGGTTCACCTGATCCGACCGAGAAAGGCCGTCACGCACGTGAGAACAGCACGCCGGGCACCCTTGTCCATGCGGAACTGGCGTATGGCGAAACGCCTGTACGTCGTCCTCCTCATCCCCGTGCTCGTCGCGCTCTCCCTCGGCGCCTTCCGGGTGAAACGCTCGATCGACACGGTGGCGGACGCCGAGGACGCCGTGCGGGTCGCCCAACTCGTGCAGGCGGCCAACAAATACGCCAGTGACGTCATCAACGAGCGGGACGTCTCGGTCGTCCCGCTCCTGACGGGGAAGCGGTCGGACGGCGCGATCACCAAGGCCCGCGCGATCACCGACCAGGACCGCGAGGACTTCGACAGGGCGGTGGCGAACATGCCGCGCTCGACGCGCCTCCTCCAGCGCGTCGCCGCGGTTCGCACCGGCGAGAAGGCGCTGACGGATCTGCGCGCGAACGCCTTCACGGACAAGCTCCCCGGCGTCCAGACCGAGGAGAAGTACCACCTGATCCAGCACCCCCTCATGGAGCTCTCCAACGAGCTGGGCTTCGGCAGCAGCAACCAGGCGAGCTTCGGCCGCACCTTGTACGCCCTCTCCCTCACCCAGGCCGCCGAGTCGCTCACCCGGGCCATCGGCCAGCGCGTCCTCGTCCAGGACCGCGACGACCTCGCGGACGGTGAACTGGACGTCCAGCTCGCCACGTTCCGCTCCTACGCCTACCTCCAGCAGGTCGCGCTGCAGGAGTTCGCCGGCGCCGGCACCAGCGCGGACATGGACCGCCTCGAACGGGCCATGGACACCGCCCAGAAGAAGGGCCGGTCACTCGCGGCCGAGGCGGCGCAGAAGGCCGCGGACGCCGGGAAGCCGTTCGTCGCCCCGCCGCCGCTGGAGGAGATGATCAAGCGGATCGCGTCCGGCACCCCGGCCGAGAAGCTGGCGGCCGAGGGCATCACCCGGGAGTCGTTCTTCACCGCCTCGACGCTCGCCTTCGACGCCTACCGCAGCGTCGAGGTACAGCTCTCGGACACCGCGCTCGCCAAGGCCGAGGACATCTCCGACGGCGCCCGACGAGACGCCGTCGTCAACTCCACGGTCGTCGTGGCCGCCGTCGTGCTGGCCTTCCTGCTGGCCATGTGGGTCGCGCGCTCGATGACCGGCAGCATGCGCCGGCTGCGCGGGGCCGCCCTGGACATCGCCCAGACACAACTGCCCGCACTGGTCCAGAAGTTGTCCCAGCCGCGCCCGCACCCGGTGAACACCCGCGTCACCCCCATCCCCATCGACACCAGGGACGAGATCGGCGAGGTCGCCCGGGCCTTCGACCAGGTCCACCGTGAGGCCGTCCAACACGCTGCCGAACAGGCCTTGTTGCGCGGCAACGTCAGCGCCATCTTCACCAGCCTCTCGCGCCGGTCGGAGGCACTCGTCGAGGGGCAGCTGCATCTGCTGACCGACCTGGAGAAGAACGAGGCCGACCCCGACCAGCTGGAGAACCTGTTCCGACTGGACCACCTGGCGACGCGGATGCGCCGCAACGGCGAGAACCTGCTCGTCCTCGCCGGAGAGGAACCCCGGCACCGCTGGGACCGGCCGATGCCGCTCATCGACACCGTGCGGGCCGCCGCGTCCGAGGTCGAGCAGTACGAGCGGGTCCAGATCTCCGGCATCCCCGACACACTCGTCCACGGCCGCGCCGCCACCGACCTCGTGCATCTGCTGGCCGAGCTCCTGGAGAACGCGACCACGTTCTCCTCGCCGCACAGCCCGGTACGGGTCACCGCGGCCCAACTCCCGGACGGGCGTGCCATGGTGGAGATCCACGACGAGGGAGTCGGCCTGACCCCCCAGGACTTCGCCGAGCTCAACCGCAAACTCGCCGACCCGCCGACCGTGGACGCCGCGATCTCACGGCGCATGGGGCTCTTCGTGGTCGGCAGGCTGGCCGAACGGCACGGCATCCGGGTCCAGTTGCGGCCTGCCCGGACGGAGTACGGGGCCATCGCGCTGGTCATGCTGCCGTACACCGCGCTCGCGGACGAGGGAGCACCCGCCACGTACGGCAGCCTCTGACGCGACGGCTCGGTCAGGGCGGCGCCGGGCGGCCCATTCACCGGGTGGATGAGCCGGATACGGGATTCGGATCGCGGGAGGGATGGCGGTGGCCGGGCCCGGCCACTCATAGTCGTCCCCACCTGGTCGTCCCCACGGCTCCCGCTGTCCGCTCCAGCGGGAGCCGCCCCCGGTGGACGTCCCCCCGCATGCCTGCGCCGTCGGCGCCCCGACCGGCATGCCCGCTCCCGCGCCTGTCCACTGGAGTCGCCATGCCCGCTTCCGTGCCCCCGTCCCCCACCCTGACGGACGACGACGAAACACCCGCGTCCCCCGTCGCCGTCACGGGCCCGGCCCATCTGCTGCGCGTGTCCCTGCTCATGGCGGGCAGCTGTCTGCCGATCCTGGGGGCGGTGCTCATCGCCCCCGTCCTGCCGAAGATGCAGGACCACTTCGCGGCCGTACCCGGCGCCAAGGCGCTCGTGCCGCTCGCCCTGACCGTCCCGGCACTGGCGCTCGCGCTGCTCGCGCCGTTCGCCGGGGTGATCGTGGACCGGCTGGGGCGCAGACGGCTGCTGATCGGGGCGACCCTGCTGTACGCCGTGTTCGGCACGGCCCCGCTGTGGCTGGAGTCGCTCGGCGCGATCATCGCGAGCCGGGCGCTGGTCGGGGTCGCCGAGGCCGCGATCATGACGTGCTGCACCACGCTGATCGGCGACTACTACAGCGGGCGGCAGCGCGTGAGGTACCTCGCCCTGCAGACCATGTGCGCCTCCGCGTCGGCCACCGTCTTCTTCGCGCTCGGCGGTGCCGTCGGAGCGGCGGGCTGGCGGGTGCCGTTCTGGGTGTACGCGGTGAGCCTGGTGCTGGCGCCGCTGATGGCCTCGGCGTTGCCCGCACCGACGACCGGCGGTACGGCGGCAGACGGGACGGAGCCGGGCATCGAACCCCGACGCGCCTTCCCCTGGCGGCAGTTGGGCGGCATCTGCACGCTCACCTTCTTCGGCGCGATGGTCTTCTACACCGTGCCGGTCGAGATGTCGTACCTCCTCGACGACCTCGGCGTGGAGAGCTCCGGTGTGATCGGGCTGGCCACCGCCGTCGCCAGTGCGGCGACCGTGGGCGGGGCGGTCACCTTCGCGCGGCTGAAGCGCGCGCCGGGGCCCCTGCTGCCCGGGGTGCTGGCGGTGTGCGCGGTCGGCTTCGGGGTGATGGCCGTGGCCGGGAATCCGGCGCTGCTGGTGGTCGGCGCAGTGGTCAACTGCGTGGGCACGGGCATGCTGCTGCCGGCCCTGCTGACGAGCGCGATGTCCCGGCTGGCGTTCGAGGACCGCGGGCGGGGGACGGGGCTGTGGACGGCCGCGTTCTTCGGCGGCGAGTTCCTCTGCCCGCTGGTGCTGCTGGGCGCGGAGGCCCTGGTGGGGAGTCTCGCGGGGGCGGTGGGGGTGTTGGGGGCCGCCGCGGCGGTCGTCGCGGGCGGCCTGCTGACGGCCGGGCGCAGAGGCGGGATGACCGAGTCGCAACCGCTGTCCTGACGCGTCTGCGGCGCCGTGGTACGAGCTGACGCCCGACGCGTCTGCGGCGCCGTCATACGAGGTGACGCGTGGCCGTCGTACGAGCTGACGCGCGACACGGCTGCGGCGCCGTCGTACGAGCTGACGCGCGGCCCTCGTACACTCTGGCGCGCGACACGTCTGCGGCGCCGTCTTACGAGCTGAGGCGGCGCCGTCGTACGAGCTAACGCGTCACCGTCAGCTCCGCCCCCACCTCCTCGGCCTTCCGCCGCAGCCAGATGTGCGCCGCGTCCTGCGTGTGCACCGGGTGCCACCACATCGCCTGGCCCACCGGGACCGCCTCGAAGGGGCACGGCAGGACCCGTACCGCCGCGGACCGGACCGCCCTCTGGGCCAGGCGTGCCTGGATCATCGCGATCCGGCGGGTGCCCTCGACCATGTGCGGGAGCAGCTGGAAGGTCTGCACGGACACCTCCACTCGCGGGCTGATGCCGAGCATGCTGAGCTGCCGGGCCACGGGGGCGTCGTAAGGGCGCTGGTAGACGGCCCAGGGCAGCCGCGCGAGGTCGTCGAGGGTGAGTGCGTCGCCGACGTCCGGGTGGTCGTCGGCGAGCAGGCACAGCCAGCGGTCCTGGTAGAGGTCGACCGCGGGGAAGCCGTCGATGACGCCGTGCGGCATCAGCAGTCCGTCGACGGTGCTGAGCACGGCCGCGGTGTTCTCCACGACCGACGGCGCCGGGTGCTGGAAGGTGAGCCGGACGCCGGGGGCCTCGTCGTGCATCGCGCGGGCCAGCGCGGCGCCGAAGACGGCCGCGCCGTAGTCCGAGGCGAGCAGCGTGAACTCGCGGGTCTCGGCCGCCGGGTCGAAGTCGGCCTGGCTGGAGAAGAGGCGTTCCAGCAGGTCACAGGCGCTGGCGCTGCGGTCGCGCAGGGCGACGCCGAGCGGGGTGAGCTCGTACGCGTTTCCCGTGCGCGCCAGCAGTTCGTCACCGAAGTGCCGGCGCAGCCGGGACAGCGCGGCGCTCATCGCGGGCTGGCTGAGCCCGACCCGCTCGCCGGCCCGGGTGACGTTGCGCTCCTCCAGCAGGGCGCGCAGGGCGACGACGAGGTTGAGGTCGAGTCGGGACAGGTTCACCGGGCACCACCAGGGACGTTCTGAGCGGCCCATGGAAGGGCTATCCATGGCGTGGATGCGACTCATCCGCAGGATCTATTTCCGTGATTCGCCGATCAGGGTCAGAGTAGACCGCATCCCAGCAGGAGGAAATCTGATGTCAACACTCGCGCAACCTGCCGGCGCCTTCGCGCTCGGCACGTTCTCCACCCCGGGCGGGGCTCCTTTCCCCGGCCTCCTGGTCCGGGAGCGGGTGCTCGACCTGAGCCGGACCCTGCCGTGGGCGCCGTCCGACGTCCGGGCCGTGGTGGAGCGGTGGGACGAGGCACTGCCCCTGCTGCACGGCCTCGCGTCCGACGACACCCTGGACCGTTTGCCGCTGGAGGGGCTGCGTGTGCACGCCCCGCTGGAGCCCCGGCAGATCTTCCAGTCCGGCGCCAACTACCGGCAGCACGTGATCGATCTCGAGGTCGCCCACCGCTCCCCCGACGACCCGCGCACGGTCGAGGAGGCCCGCGCGGAGATCGCCGAGATCATGGACCGCCGGGCCGCCGAGGACCTGCCGTACGTCTTCATCGGCCTGCCGAGCACGATCGCGGGGCCGTACGACGATGTCGTGCTCCCCTCCTGGGCCGAACAGCCGGACTGGGAGCTGGAGTTGGCGGCCGTGATCGCGAAGCCCGCCTACCGGGTGTCCGTCGGTCAGGCCCTTGAGCACGTCGCCGGGTACACGATCGCCAACGACCTCACCGACCGGGCGACCGTGTTCCGCCGGGACATGAAGGCCATCGGCACCGACTGGCTGCGCTGCAAGAACGCGCCCGGGTTCACGCCGCTCGGCCCCTGGCTGGTGCCGGCGGAGTCGATCGCGGACCCGGGCGATCTGCGGGTGACCCTCAAGCTCAACGGCGACACCATGCAGGACGAGTCCACCAAGGACATGCTCTTCGGCGTCGCCCGGCTGGTGTCGTACATCTCCCAGACCTCCCGGCTCCTGCCCGGCGACCTGGTGCTGACCGGCAGCCCGGCCGGCAACGGCCTGCACTGGGGGCGGTTGCTGCGGGACGGCGACGTCATGGAGGGGTCGATCACGGGTCTCGGTGTGCAGCGCACGCGATGTGTCGGGGAGAGCGTGTGAACCGGCACGACCCCGAGGGTGCGATCGCCGAGGCCGCCAAGGAGTTCTCGAACTGGGGGCGTTGGGGCGCGGACGACGTCCTCGGCACCCTCAACTTCCTGGACGAGGCGAAGCGGCGTGAGGGCGCCGCCCTGGTCCGCCGGGGTGTCAGTTTCTCGCTCTCGCAGCGCTTCGACATGAACGGCCCGCAGAAGGGCTGGCGCCGGCGGACCAACCCCGTCCACACCATGCTCGACACGGGCACCGACGCCGCCCTCGGCAACCAGGGCTTCCCGCACGGCATCGGCGGCGCCGACGACGTGATCGCGATGCCGTTGCAGTGCTCGACCCAGTGGGACGGGCTCGGGCACATCTTCGACCACGGCAAGGCCTGGAACGGGCGGCCGGCGGAGCGGGTCGTCACCTCCGACGGCGACCTCGTCACCGGCATCGAGCACATGGCACCGCACGTCGCCGGACGCGGCGTGCTGCTGGACGTGGGCCAAGTCTGTGGCGACGGAGGGGAGTTGCCGGACGCCTTCGCCATCACGGAGGAGCATCTCAGCGCGACCGCCGAGGCCCACGGGGTGACCGTGGGACGCGGTGACATCGTCCTCGTACGGACCGGACAGCTCGCCCGGGTGCGGCGCGACGGCTGGGGCGACTACGCGGGCGGACCCGCGCCCGGGCTGTCGTTCACCAGCGCCGGCTGGCTGCACCGCACCGAGATCGCCGCGGTCGCCACCGACACCTGGGGGTTCGAGGTCCGGCCCAACGAGTTCGAGAACGCCTTCCAGCCGCTGCACCAGGTCGTCATCCCCAACATGGGGCTGCTCATCGGCGAGATGTGGGACCTCGACGCACTCGCCGCCGACTGCGCCGACGACGGCGTGTACGAGTTCTGGCTGACCGCCGCTCCCCTCCCCATCACCGGTGCGGTCGGCTCCCCGGTCAACCCGATCGCCGTCAAGTAGTCACCCTTCGGCCGCACACGGCACTCGCACACAGCACCCGCACACAACAGCCGCACCCCCCTGGCCCGCGCCCCGCGGGCGAGCCGCACCCCCGCCGCCCGACGTCGCGCGGCCCCACCCCGGGAGGTATCCCCGACATGGCTGACCGCCGCACCCCTTCCGTCCTCATCATCGGCGGAGGCACCTCCGGAAACGCCCTCACCGTGCTGCTGCGCCGCGCCGGGATCGCCGTCGACCTCGTCGAGGCGAGCGCCGACTGGAAGGCCGCCGCCGGCTCGGGCATCACCCTGCAGGGCAACGCCCTGCGCGTGCTGCGCGAGGTCGGTGTCCTCGACGCGATCGAGAAGGAGGGCTACCAGGCCGAGGGCGTCGCCCTCCTCGCCCCGAACGGCACCGTGCTGGCCACCCCCGAGGAGTTCCGCACCGGCGGCGACGACCTGCCGGCCCACATCGGCATGCAGCGCCCCCGCCTCCAGCAGCTCCTGATCGACGCGGTCCGCGCCTCGGGCGCCTGCGTCCGCCTCGGCACCAGGGCCACCGCCTTCGAACAGGACGGCGAGGGCGTGGACGTCGCCTTCACGGACGGCACGAGCGGCCGCTACGACCTGGTCGTCGGCGCCGACGGCCTCGGCTCCGCCACCCGCCGGATGATCGGCGTCACCGAGGAGCCCCGGCCCACCGGCATGGGCATCTGGCGCGCCCCCGCGCCCCGGCCGGCCAGCGTCCGCCGTACCGAGATGGTCTACGGCGGCCGGTGTTTCATCGCGGGGTACTGCCCGACCAGCGAGGACACGGTCTACGCGTACCTCGTCGAGCCCGCCCGCGACCGTGCCGCGATCGACCCGGCGGCCTACGCCGACGAGATGCGGGCGCTCAGTGAGGGCTACGGCGGGGCGTGGGACGAGATCCGCCCGGCCCTGACCGATCCGGCCGTCGTCAACTACACGTGGTTCGACCGGCACTTGGTGGAGGGACCCTGGCACCGCGGCCGGGTCGTGCTGGTCGGCGACGCCGTGCACTGCTGCCCGCCGACCCTCGCCCAGGGCGCCGCGATGTCCCTGGAGGACGTGCTGGTCCTCGCCGAACTGCTGACCGGCCTCGACGACTGGGCCTCCGCCCCCCTCGACCGGACCCTGACCGACTACCACGCCCGGCGGCTGCCCCGTGTGCGTCTGGTCGTCGACGCCTCCGTCCAGCTCGGCCAGTGGCTGCTGGACGGGGTGCGCGACGCGGACGTGCCGGGCCTGATGCACCGCACCATGACCGTCCTCAAGGAACTCCCGTGACCACGCCCGCACCCCGGCCTCCTACGAAGGAGTTCCCGTGACAACGCCCGCACCCCGGTCCCCGACGAAGGACCTCCCGTGACCACGCCCGCACCCCGGCCCCCGACGAGGGAGTTCCCGTGACCACGCCCCCACCCCGGCCCCCCACGATCGATGTCCACGCCCACCTCCTGCTCCCGGAGGTCGACGAGGCAGCCGCCGGACACCCCGGTCTCGCCGAGGCCCGTGCCCTGGACGCCCGCCGCAACGGCCCCGCCGCCCTGGCGGTGAGCGGTCCCATGGTCGGCGCCCGCATACCGAGGCTGACGGACGTCGCCGTGCGCCTCGCGGCGATGGACGAACAGGGCGTGGACATCCAGCTGATCAGCCCCTCCCCCTCGCACTACCACTACTGGGCGCCCCCGGAACTGGCCGCGACGATGGGCAGGTTGGCGAACACCGGCATCGCCGAGCACTGCGCCAAGGCCCCCGACCGCCTCCTCGGCCTCGGTCTCGCCCCGCTCCAACACCCGGACCTCGCGGTCGAGTTGCTCGATCACGCGCTGGACCTCGGCCTCCGGGGCGTCGAGATCTCCTCGCACGCCCCCGGTCACGAGCTGTCGGACCCGGCGTACGAACCCTTCTGGTCCCGGGCGGAGGAGACCGGAGCCCTCGTCTTCCTGCACCCCTTCGGCTGCACGCTCGACGAGCGCCTGGACCAGTGGTACCTGTCCAACACCGTCGGCCAGCCCACCGAGAACGCGGTCGCGCTGTCGCACCTGGTCTTCTCCGGCGTCCTGGACCGCCATCCGGGCCTGAAGCTGATCGCGGCGCACGGCGGCGGCTACCTGCCCACCCACATCGGCCGCTCCGACCACGCCTGGCGGGTCCGCCCCGACGCGCGGCGCTGTACACGGCAGCCGAGCAGCTATCTGCGGCAGCTGTACTTCGACTCCCTGGTCCACGACCCGGCCGTGCTGCACGCACTGATCGCCGCCGCCGGCGCCGACCGTGTGCTGCTCGGCTCCGACTTCCCCTTCGACATGGGCACGGACGATCCACTGGGCGCGCTGCGCGCGGCGGACCTGCCCGACACCGACTTCGACGCCGTGCGGGGCGGAAACGCGGCCGCCCTCCTCCGGAAGGACTGACATCATGCGTCTGCTCACCCACCTTCGGCACGTCGACCTCGCCGTGCCCGACTACGACAAGCAGCTCGACTTCTACGCCGGCGTCTGGGGCCTGACCAAGGTCGAGGAGGACTCCGGAATCTCCTTCCTGGCCGCCGAAGGCAGCCCCGAGCGCTATGTGATCCGGCTGCGCAAGGCGGCGGAGAAGCGCCTCGACCTGGTGTCCTATGGCGCGGCCTCGGCCGCCGACGTGGACACGCTCGCCGAGCAACTCCTGGCGGGCGGAGTGCAGTTGATCTCCCAGCCGGGCAAGGTCGACACCCCCGGAGGCGGCTACGGCTTCCGCTTCTTCGACGTCGACGGCCGCACCATCGAGGTCTCGGCGGACGTGGAGGTACGACAGCACCGCAGGATCGAGGAGAAGGAGTCGATCCCGGTCAAGCTGTCGCACGTCGTGCTCAACTCCCGCGACCTGAACCGCACTCGGGAGTGGTACGAGACCCACCTCGGCTTCCGGCTCTCCGACACCCTCTCCTCACCCCACATGGGCGAGGTCATGCACTTCATGCGGATCAGCAACCAGCACCACTCGATGGCGATCGCGCAGGGCCCGCACACCGCGCTGCACCACGTCTCCTTCGAGATGCGCGGCATCGACGAGTACATGCGCGGCTCGGGCCGTGTGATGCGCTCCGGGGCCCGCAAGATCTGGGGTCCGGGACGGCATATGGCGGGTGACAACACGTTCACGTACTTCCTCGACCCGCACGGCAACACCGTCGAGTACACGACGGAGTTGGAGAACCTCGACGAGGACACCTGGCACCCGCACGTCTACGACTTCTCGCAGCCCGAGGTCACCGACCAGTGGGGCACGGCCAATCCGATGAACGAGCTCGTCGCCAAGGAGTCGTTCAACGATGTCGACCGCGGCTGCTTCGTCGCCCCGCCGGTCTGACCCACCCCGGTCCGAACCGACCTGGTCCGACCCGACCCGGTCCGACCCGACCTGGTCCGACCCGCCAGGTCCGACCCGACCCTTCCGACAGGACCCCTTCCATGCGTTTCGCAAGCTACGAGTTCCGCGGTCGGCGGCAGGTGGCCGTCGTCGAGGCGGACGGCACGCTGTACCCGCTGCCCGCCGTGCGCTCGCTGGCCGGGCTGCTCGCCGAGACGGGCGGCCTGGACCGGCTGCTCGACGCGGGCGCGACCGCGTTCGACGTGCCGCCCGGCCCGCACGTCTCCGAGGTGCGGCTGCTGCCGCCTCTCCAGCCGCCCACCGTGCGGGACTTCGTGACCTTCGAGGAGCACGTGGAAGGGGTACGCCGGTCCATCGACGGGAACGCGGGCGTGCCGGAGCAGTGGTACGCGGCCCCGACGTTCTACTTCACCAACCCCTATGCGATGTACGGCCCTTACGACGACATACCGGTGCCGCCCGGGTCGGCCGTGCTCGACTTCGAGCTGGAAGTCGCCGCCGTGATCGGCCGGGAGGGGCGTGACCTCACCCCGGAGGAGGCCCGCGAGCACATCGTCGGCTACACCGTCTTCAACGACTGGTCCGCCCGCGATCTGCAGTCCGCCGAGATGAAGGTCAACCTCGGCCCCTGCAAGGGCAAGGACACGGCCACCACCCTCGGCCCGTACCTCGTCACGGCCGACGAGATGGAGCGGTACCGCGACCCGGACGGCTTCCTGCGGCTCGCCCTCACCGCCTCGGTGAACAGCGAGGTGGTGGGCAAGGACCTGCTCTCCCACATGAGTTGGACCTTCGAGGAGATGACCGCGTACGCGTCGCGCGGCACCTGGGTGCGCCCAGGTGACGTCCTCGGCTCCGGCACCTGCGGCAACGGCGGCTGTCTCGCCGAGCTGTGGGGAGTCCGCGGCCGCCAGGACCCGCCACCACTGAGGCCGGGTGACACGGTCACCCTCGCCGTCGAGGGCATCGGCGCCGTCTCCAACACGGTCGTCGCCGGCGCCGCACCGGTGCCGCTCCCGGCCGGGCGGCGCCGGGGCCGGGAGCGGCCGTGAAGCCGCTGCTGGGCAAGGTGGTCGTCGTCACCGGCGCCGCCCGCGGCCAGGGTGCGGCGGAGGCGGAGGCCCTCACCCGGGAGGGCGCCCGGGTCATTGCCACCGACGTGACGGACGCCCCGGGCTGTCGCCGCCTCGACGTCACCAGCGAGAAGGAGTGGGCCGGACTCGCCGCCGCACTCGGGGAGTCGTACGGCCAGGTGCACGGCCTGGTCAACAACGCGGGCATCACCTGGCGCGCCCGCCTGGACGACGTGCGCCCCGAGGACTTCGCGCGGGTGCACGCCGTGAACGTCACCGGACCGCTCCTCGGCATCCAGCACCTCGCACCGCTGATGCGGCCGGGTGCCTCGATCGTCAACGTCGGCTCCACCGCGGCCCTCACCGGTCACTACCCGGTGGCGTACACGGCGAGCAAGTGGGCGCTCAGGGGCCTGTCGAAGGCGTCCGCCCTGGAGCTCGGCCCGCGGGGCATCCGGGTCAACACCATCCATCCCGGGTTCATCGAGACCGAGATGACCGCGTCCGCCGCGCCCGCCTTCCGCGAGGCGAACCTCCGCGAGACGCCGCTCGGCCGCACCGGGACCGTCGACGAGATCACCCCGCTCGTCGTGTTCCTGCTCTCCGACGCGGCGTCGTTCATCACCGGCGCCGAGATCCCGGTCGACGGCGGCCTCACCGCGCACGGCGGGGTCAAGTCGATCTCCGAGTCGCTGAAGCAGCCGTGAAGCACCCCTGAAGCACCGAAACAGCCCTGAAGCGGCAAGAACCGCAAGATCGGAAAGGTCCCATGGACAAGGTCAGCGCGAGCGCCGGCGAGGCGGTCGCGGACATCCCCGACGGCGCGTCGCTGGCCGTCGGCGGCTTCGGCCTCAGCGGCGTCCCCGAGGTGCTCGTCCAGGCCCTGCACGCCCAGGGCGCCCGCGGCCTGGAGGTCGTCTCGAACAACTGCGGCGTGGACGGCCGCGGGCTCGGCGTCCTGCTGGCCGCCGGCCGGATCGCCCGCGTGACGGGCTCCTACGTCGGCGAGAACAAGGAGTTCGCCCGCCAGTACCTGTCGGGCGAGCTGGAGGTGGAGCTGGTGCCGCAGGGCACCCTGGCCGAGCGGCTGAGAGCCGGCGGCGCGGGCATCCCCGCGTTCTACACCCCGGCGGGCGTCGGCACCCAGGTCGCCGACGGAGGCCTGCCCTGGCGCCATGCGGCCGACGGCTCGGTGGCCGTCACGTCCCCCGCGAAGGAGATCCGCACCTTCCGGGGCCGCCCGTACGTCCTGGAGCACGGCATCACCACCGACTTCGCCCTCGTCCGGGCCTGGCGCGGCGACCGCCACGGGAACCTGGTGTTCCGCAGGTCCGCCGCGAACTTCAACCCACTCGCCGCCATGGCGGGCCGGATCACGGTCGCCGAGGTCGAAGAGCTCGTGGAACCGGGCGGGTTGAGCCCCGACGACGTGCACGTCCCCGGCGTCTTCGTGCAGCGGGTGGTCGAGTTGACGGCCCGTCAGGCCGCCGACAAGCACGTGGAGAAGAGGACCGTACGAGCATGAGCTGGACCCGCGACCAGATGGCCGCCCGCGCCGCCGCCGAACTCACCGACGGCTCCTACGTCAACCTCGGCATCGGACTGCCCACCCTGATCCCCGGCCATCTCCCGCCCGGCGTCCAGGTCGTCCTGCACTCCGAGAACGGCATCCTCGGCACCGGCCCCTACCCCACCGAGGCCGAGGTCGACCCGGATCTCATCAACGCGGGCAAGGAGACCGTCACCGTGCTGCCGGGGGCGTCCTTCTTCGACTCGGCGCTCTCCTTCGGCATGATCCGCGGCGGCCACATCGACACCGCCGTCCTCGGCGCCATGCAGGTCTCCGCACACGGCGACCTCGCCAACTGGATGATCCCCGGCAAGATGGTCAAGGGCATGGGCGGCGCGATGGACCTGGTCCACGGGGCCCGCCGGGTCATCGTCCTCATGGAGCACACCGCCAAGGACGGCACCCCGAAGATCGTCGAGGAGTGCACGCTGCCGCTCACCGGGGAGCGCTGTGTGCAGCGCGTCATCACCGACCTGGGCGTCCTCGACGTCACCCCCGCCGGCCTCGCCCTTGTGGAGTGCGCGCCCGGCGTCACCGCCGAGGACATCGCCGAGCGGACGGACGCCCCGCTGGCACGCTGAGCGGGGTGCGCCGCACCGCCCGGCGCACTTCGCGTCCGCTTCCCTACTTCCGGCCGACTCCCCCGTAGAAGCCGATCTGCTCGGCCCCGGCCGGCGGCGGGGTGTCCGGGCGCCAGAACGGGACCTGGGTCAGGCCGGGCTCGACGAGCTCGAAGCCGTCGAAGAGCCGCTCGACCTCGGCGCGGGTGCGCAGGTTCATGGTGGCGGTGGCGTTCTTGTAGACGGCCTGGGCGTCGCTGCGCTCGGCGAAGTCACCCGTGGCGTGCGAGAGCACCAGGAAGCTGCCGGCCGGGAGCGCGTCGCGCAGGGCGGCGACGATCTCGGCGGGCTTCTCGGCCGCGGTGACGAAGTGCAGGATCGCCACCAGGAGCAACGCCACCGGCTCGTCGAAGTCGATGACCCTGCGGACGTCGGGGTGGTCCACGATGCTGCGCGGGTCGCGCAGGTCGGCCAGCACGATGCTGGTGGAACCCGAGCGGCTGAGCAGCGCGTCGCCGTGCCGCTTCACGATCGGGTCGTTGTCGACATAGGCGACGCGGACGTCGGGGGCCGCCGCGTTGGCGATCTCGTGGACGTTCGGCGAGGTGGGCAGCCCGGTGCCGACGTCGAGGATCTGGCGGACGCCGCTGCCGACGACGTACTGGACCGCGCGCTGGAGGAAGGCGCGGTTGGCGCGGACGCCGATCCGCGCCTCGGGCGCGACGGAGACCAGCCGGTCCCCCGCCTCCTGGTCCACCTCGTAGTGGTCCTTGCCGCCCAGCAGGTAGTCGTAGATCCGGGCGGGGTGCGGCCTGCTGGTGTCGATCTCCTCGACGGTGCCGTCCTGCGTCACGTTGCGCTCCATTTTGATCGGCTGACGACAGTTTCACACATCAACTTCTGCCCGAGCAGACGGAGTTGCCGGCCGGCCCCCGGGCCGGCCGGCGGCGGCTCCACACGGCCGGATTAATACCCCCAGGGGTATCTGTTACCTTGAGAGACAGATACCCCCGGGGGTAATTTCCCGCGAAGGAGAAACGCCGTGTACTTTGTCGACACTCTGGAGACCGAAGGGCTGGGCAACCGCAGTTATCTGGCGGGCGGCGCCCGGACCGCGGTGGCCGTGGACCCGCCCCGCGACATCGACCGCGTCCTCGCCCTGGCGGCGCGACGCGGGGTGCGGATCGTGGCCGTCGCCGAGACCCATGTGCACAACGACTACGTCAGCGGCGGCCTGGAGCTGTCCCGCCTGACCGGCGCCCGCTACCTGGTCCCGGCCGGCGCCGAGGTGGCCTGCACCCGCCTCCCGGTCGCCGACGGGGACCTGGAACCGGTCGACGAGGACCTGACACTGCGGGCGGTGGCCACGCCCGGACACACCCCGCACCACACCTCGTACGTCCTCCAGGAGGCCGGGCACGCGGTGGCCGCCTTCACCGGCGGGTCGCTGCTGATCGGCGGCGTGGGCCGCCCCGACCTGGTCGAACCGCGGCTGACCGAACGGCTGGCCCGGGCCCAGCACGCCTCCGTGCACCGCCTCGCCGCGGAACTGGCCGACGAGGTGCCCGTCCTGCCCACGCACGGCTTCGGCAGCTTCTGCGCCTCCTCCGCCGCGGGTGACGAGGGCGGCACGATCGGCGCCGCGAAGGCCTCCAACCCGGGGCTCCTCCAGGACGTGGACACCTTCGTCAAGGAGCTGCTGGACGGGCTCGACGACATACCCGCCTACTACGCCCACATGGGCCCGGCCAACGCCGGCGGGCCCGCTCCCGTGGACCTGACGGCGCCGCGCCGCGCCGACGCCGAGGAGATCGGCCGGCGGCTCGCGGCCGGTGAGTGGGTCGTGGATCTGCGCGGCCGGGTCGCCTTCGCCGCCGGGCATGTCGCCGGCGCGTTCAACTTCGAGGTCGACGGGCAGCTCGCCACGTATCTGGCCTGGATGATCCCGTGGGGCAAGCCGGTGACGCTGCTCGCCGGGAACGCCGGGGACCTGGCCCGGGCCCAGCGGGAACTGACCCGGGTCGGCATCGACCGCCCGGCCGCCGCGTCCGTCGGCACCCCTGCCGACTGGATCACCGACGGGACCACACCCGCCGCCTTCCGCCGGGCCACGTTCGCCGACCTGGCCGCCGCCCGCGAGCGCGGCGAGGACGTGGTGGTCGTCGACGTGCGCCGGGACGGCGAACGGGCGGGCGGCTGGATCGAGGGCAGCGTCCACGTCCCCGTCCACCAGCTCCACCACCGCCTGAACGAGGTGCCCGAGGGCACGGTGTGGGTGCACTGCGCGGGCGGCATGCGCGCCGCCATCGCCGCGTCCGTGCTCGACGCGGCCGGCCGCGAGGTGGTCGCCGTGGACGACGGCTACGCGGCGGCCGCCGAGGCCGGGCTCACGCTCTGTACCACCGGCTGACGCGCGGGATCGGGAAACACCCATGACGTACGACTGCCATGGCACCCCTCCCCCGTACCGCCGCCACCGGTCCGCCGGGGCCGTCATATGACCGCCCTCGTCCTGGCCCTGATCGCGGGCGGCCTGGTCGGACTCGCGCTGGGCGCGCTCGGGGCGGGCGGGAGCATCCTGACCGTCCCGGCACTGATCTACCTGCTCGGCTTCAGCCCCGCCGCCGCGGCCACGGGCAGCCTGGTCATCGTGATCGTCACGTCGGTCACCGCCCTGGTGGCCCACGCCCGGGCCGGGGCGGTGCGCTGGCGGGCCGGGCTGCTGTTCGCGGCGGCCGGGCTGCTGCCCGCCGCTCTGGCCGGCGCTCTCACCGCGCGGCTCCCCGCGGCCCTGCTGACGCTGATGTTCGCGGCGCTGGCCGCCCTGGCCGCCGTACGCATGCTGCGTCGTCGTACGCCACGGAGAACCGGAACCGTGTCGACCGGCCGCGCGGCGGCCGCCGGGGCCGGGCTGGGGGCGGTGACCGGGCTCCTCGGGGTCGGCGGCGGCTTTCTCGCCGTACCGGCGCTGGTGACGGTGCTGGCGGTGCCGATGAGCGCGGCGGTGGGGACCAGTCTGCTGGTCATCGTCGCCAACGCCACGTTCGCCCTCGCGGCTCGGGCCCATGCGGGGGTCCACCTGGACTGGGCGCTGATCATGCCGTTCCTGGCGACCGCCGTCCTGGGAGCGTGGGACGGCGGACGGCTGGCCGCGAAGGTGTCACCCGCGGCGCTTCAGCGGGCCTTCGGGGCCGTACTCCTGACGATCGCCGCTGCCATGGCCGTCATGGTCGCGTGGTGATCGCCGGCCTGCGTCGTCGTGGGGTCAGGCCAGGGAGAGAAAGAGCTTCTCCAGCCGGGCCCGCATCTGCGCGGAGTTGCGCACCTCGGGGTCCTCGCTGGTCATGCACTGCTCCAGGCCGGTCGCGATGATCGAGAACCCGGCCCGGTCCAGGGCCCGGGAGACCGCCGCGAGCTGGGTGACGACGTCCTCGCAGTCCCGCCCCTCCTCGATCATGCGGATGACTCCGGCCAGCTGGCCCTGAGCGCGGCGCAGCCGGTTGAGCGCCGACTTCAGCTCCTCGGCGGACATGTCGAGTTGCACGATTTCTCCTCCTCTATACCCCCGTGGGTATCCTACCCGTGCGGGGCAACACCTCATCGAAGGGTTCTGTTCCATGACGACCCCCGTCACCATGACCACCCCCGTCGCCGTGGCCGCCGCCCGGCTCCCCGAGTTCACCGTCGTCGACGTGCGCACGCCCGGGGAGTTCGCCGGCGGCCATGTCCCCGGCGCGTACAACATCCCGCTGGACCGACTCGACGAGGCCGCGGGCGCGCTCCGGGCGGCCGCCGCGCGCGGGCCGCTGCTGATCGTGTGCGCCTCCGGGGCCCGCTCCGCCCAAGGGCGCGACCGGCTCGGGGCGCTCGGCATCGAGGCGCTCTCCCTGGACGGCGGCACCCGCGCCTGGGCCGCGGCCGGCCACCCGGTCGAGCGCCCGGCGGGGGCCCGGACGCCGTGGCCGATGGACCGGCAGGTGCGGCTCGCCGCCGGTTCGCTGGTGATGGCGGGCTTCGCCGCCGGGCTGGCCCGGCGGCCCGCGCACTGGCTCTCCGGGCTGATCGGCGCCGGGCTGGTCTTCTCCGCCGTCACCGATACGTGCGGCATGGCGATGCTCCTGGCCAGGCTTCCGCACAACCGGCCGGACGCGGACGCGGCGCCCTTCGAGGAGACGCTGCTGCGCCTCGCCGGGTGAACCGCCGGAGCGGCGGGGGTGATTCCGGTCCCCGCCACATACCGTCTGGGTGCGCGCGGGCCCGTGGTCGCGTACCTATGAAGGACACGCCCTCATGGGGACACCGCGTCCCCGTGCAGGGCCCCGCGTCGCCGCGACCCGACGGAGAGCCATGACCGACGCAGACCCTCAGGCCCCCGGCCCGGCCGATCCCCCGGACCGCGCCCCTGCCCCCGCCGCTCCCGAGGCCCGTGCCGCCACCCTGCTGCGGCGCCCCAAGCTCTGGATCGTCCCCACGGTCCTGAGCGGACTGCTCGCCCTGCTGCTGTCCCTCCTCTACATGGGCGGCATCGTCAACCCGCAGGGCGAGCTCAAGAACCTGCCGATCGCCCTGGTCAACGGCGACACCGGCAAGCCGCTGCCCGGCCAGCGGCAGAACCTGGGCACGCAGATCACCCGGTCGATCCTCGCCGACAGGTCGAACGACAAGGCCGAGTGGCGGCGGCTGAGCCCCGCCGAGGCCGAGGACGAACTGGACGCCGGCAAGGTCTACGGCGCGCTCGTCATCCCGGCCGACTTCACGGACGCGGTCGCCGCGCTCACCACCACCGGCGCCGCCGCACGCCCGACGATCACCGTGCTCACCAACCCCGGCAAGGGCAGCCTCGGTTCGTCCCTCGCCAGTCAGATCAACACCCAGGCGGCACATCAGGCCTCGCAGACCATCGGCAAGCAGCTGGTCCAGGCGGCGCCCCGGGCCACCGCGACGGACAAGCTGCTCCTCGCCGACCCCGTGGCCGTCGCCACCCAGGTCGGCCATCCCGTCGGCAGCCACAGCGGGCTCGGGCTGACGGCGTTCTACTACACGCTGCTGCTGGTGCTGGCCGGTTTCATGGGCGCCAACGTCATCAGCAACGGCGTCGACACCTCGCTCGGCTACGCCGACAACGAGATCGGCCCCTGGCACACCCGGCTGCCCACGGTGCCCATCAGCCGCACCCAAACCTTGCTGCTGAAGATGGCGATGACCGCGGGCATCACCCTGGTCACCGTGTCCCTGGTGATGCTGGCCTGCGTCACAATCCTGGGCATGGACGCGACCCATCTGCCGCTGCTGTGGATCTACTCGTACTGCGCGTCGCTGGCCGTCGGCATCGGCGTGCAGGCCATCAACGCCGCGTTCGGCGGCATCGGCCAGCTGGTCTCCATGTTCGTGTTCATCGTCCTGGGCCTGCCGTCCTCGGGCGCCACCGTCCCGCTTCAGGCGGTCCCCGGCTTCTACCGCTTCCTGTCCCACTTCGAGCCCATGCGCCAGCTCAGCGACGGCGTCCGCGCGATCCTCTACTTCGACGCGCGCGGGGACGCCGGTCTGAGCCGCTCCTGGCTGATGATCGCGATCGGCACCGCCGTGGGGCTGCTGTTCGGCTTCGCGATGACCCTCTACTACGACCGCAGAGGCCACAAACGCCTGACACCGCAGCCCGCGTGACGCCCGGACCCCCGCAGGAGGGCGGTGCGGCTCGCGCCGCAACCTTGTCGCAACCTCCCGTGTGCTGCGCTGGGTCGCATGGATGAGGAGATCCCGCGCGTCGAGCTCACCCCCGCCGCCGCCGACCTGCTGCGCAGGCTGCGCGAGGCCCACGGTCCGCTGATGTTCCACCAGTCGGGCGGCTGCTGCGACGGCAGCGCCCCGATGTGCTACCCCGAGGGCGAGTTCCGCACCGGCGCGTCGGACGTACTGCTCGCGGAGCTGGCCGTCGAGGGCGTCGAGGAGCCGGTGACGTTCTGGATGTCCCGCAGCCAGTACGCGGCCTGGAGCCACACCCGCCTCATCGTCGACGTCGTCGAGGGCCGCGGCAGCGGCTTCTCCCTGGAGGCGCCCGAGGGCGTACGGTTCCTGATCCGTTCGCGCCTGGTCGCCCCCTAGTCACCCCCCGGACGGCCGTCGCCGTCTGGTGCACCGTTCCTGGGTCCTGGGACAGTTGACGGGACCTCAGGGGGGACTGTGACGCATCGTCGAACAAGGTTCCGGGCGGGCAGACAGGCACTGACGTTTCTCATGGCATTCGGCGCACTGGCCGGTGCGGCCCTGACGGGGGCGGCACCGGCCGGTGCCGTGCAGGCCGCGGCAGTGCGGATCGCGTCGGGTGTCACCTACCAGCAGTACGACGTCCAGGCGGCCAAGGGCCCGACGCGCCTCCACGTGATCCGGGCCGACCTGCGCGATCCGAGGGTCCGTCTCGACCTGCTGCATCCGGGGGCGGTGGCCGCGCGGGCGCCGGTGTCCCAACTGGCCGACGCCCAGGGCGCGGTGGCGGGGGTCAACGGCGACTTCTTCAACATCACCGAGACCCAGCATCCCGGCGTGGAGGCGACCGGGGCGAGCGTGGGACCGGCGATCGCGAGCGGGCGCGCCCTGAAGGCGGCGGTGCCGGAGGGTCAGCGGTTCGGGCCCGCGCTGCCGCCCGGCACCTCCACTCGGGACGTGCTCGGCATGGGTGTCGACCGGCGGGTCCGGCTCGACGGCCTGACCCTGACCGGCACGGTTCGCGGCTGGAGCGGGAATCTGCCGCTGGGCGGGTTCAACCAGTACGCGCTTCCGGTGGGTTCGATCGGCGCCTACACCAGCGCCTGGGGCAGTGTCTCCCGGCTGCGCGCCACCTGCGGCACGGACACCGACCGGGCCGCCCCGTGCAGCACGGACACCTACGAGGTGACGGTTCGCCACGGCCGGGTCACGGCGACGGCCGACACCCCGGGCAGCGGCCCCGTGGACGAAGGCACCACGGTCCTCGTCGGCCGGGAGGAGGGCGCGCGACAACTGCGCAAGCTGTCCGTGGGCGAGCCGGTACGGGTACGGCACCGCCTCGTGGCGGCCGCGAGCCCGGTCCCGTACCGCTTCGCAGTCGGCGGCTTCCCGGTCCTGCGGAGCGGGGTGCCGCTGCCCGGCCTGGACGCCGCGACCTCGGCCGTACGGACCGCGGTGGGCGTCTCGGACGGCGGCCGGCGCCTGCTGCTGCTCGCGGTGGACGGGGCGCCGGAGTACCGCACCGGGCTGACGATCGCCGAAGTGGCCGACACCCTGCGGGGGTTGGGCGCGGTGGACGGCTTCAGCCTGGACGGCGGCGGTTCCTCCACGCTGGTCGCCCGCGACCCCGGCGCGACCGGCGTGACGGTACGCAACCACCCCACGGGCGGCGCGGAACGCCCCGTCCCGAACGGCATCGGGGTCTTCTCGACCGGCTGATCAGCAGAGGTCCGGAAAGGCAGCCTCAGGGTCTGAGGCTGCTGACGATGTCCGCGGTGGCCGTCAGGCCGCTGCTGATGGTGGGTGCGATGCTCGTACCGGCCAGGAAGAACCCGAGCAGCGCGCACACCAGGGCATGGGAGATCTTCAGCCCGCCGTTGCGCAGGAAGATCACCGCCAGGATCAGGAGCAGCAGCACCACTGAGATGGAAATCGCCATCGTCAACCTCCTCCGCCACGCCGCCCGGTCCGGTTCACGGCGTTCGGCCGCAAGTGTGGCGTAGCGGAGGGTTCGTCCGGGCGGCTTATCTGTCCGCCGAACGTGTGGTTTCGCCGCCTAGCGGCGGGCGTCCAGGAACGCCTCGAGGCCCGCCAGGTCGTCGGTGTTGAGGTAGTCGACGCCGGCGGCGAGCAGTTCGTCCCACAGGGCGTCGCGAGCGGGTCCGGCCACGTCCGGGGTGGCCCAGAAGCGCACCTGTTGGCCGCGCGCGTGGGCGGCGTCGACGATGCCGTGCAGCTTCTGCCGCTCGGCTTCGGGGAACGCGCCGACGCCCTGCCAGGTGAAGTTGAGCGTCCAGTTGTCGCTGATCAGCGAGATGAAGGAGGCGGGCGCCGAGGAGCCGAGGTCGGTGAGCCGGCCGTCGTAGAAGGCACGCCGGACGGTCTGCGCCTCCATGGGCGTACGGGCCGCGCGGTCACCGGAGATGACGGCGGTGACCGGCCCGGGGAACACCTTGCCGTGGGCGTATGTCGTGAACAGGTGCTTGTACCGCCGGAGATGGCGGTCCAGCTCCAGATACGTCGACGACCCCTCGGTCTTGATGTCGATGAGCAACTGCACCGGCCTGCGCCAGCCCCGGTACACGGACCCGTGGTTGGCCCTGACGGTCCTGGCCAGCGGGTCCAGGTAGAGGGATTCCAGCGTGCGGCTCGGGTCGAGGTCGTCAACGGTGTGGCCGATGAGGAGCTGGTCGCCGACGAGGAAGATGTCGGCCTCGACGCTGCCGAAGCGGTGGTCGAGGGCGTCGAACAGCGGCCGGGGATGCTCGTAGTCGTTGTGGGCGTGGGCCCGCCACAACGGCCGCGGCCGGTGCTTCCGTTCGCCCGCGAGGGCCTGCGTGGCGGGCAGGGCGACCGCGCCAGTGAGGGCGGCGCCGATGGTGGTGAGGGCTCTGCGACGGGTGGTGAGGGCCATGCTCTGCCTCCCTTTGGGGCGGTACGAGACATGGGCGAGTATGCGGTCGCCCGCACCCCAATGGGCATGGCCGTGACAGGAGTTGGCCGGAGTGCCGCCGTCTGTTCATCGCCCCCGCGAAGGGCGCACGAAAAAGCCCGCCCCAGGTGGGGCGGGCTTCGTTCGGTGAACGTCAGGGGGCTTGCAGGTCCGCCAGTTCGGCCAGGGCCTCACGGTGGACACCCGCCGTGCCGAACGCGATCGAGTCGGACTTGGCCCGCTTGAGGTACAGGTGGATCGGGTGCTCCCACGTCATGCCGATACCGGCGTGCAGCTGGAGCGCCTCCTCGGCGGCGTGCACCGCGACGGGCGCCGCGTAGGCCTGGGCGACGGCGACGGCCACGTCGGCGTCCGTGCCGGTGGTGAGCGCGTCGGCGGCGTTGCGGGCGGCGGCCCGGAGGTTGACGACCTCCAGCCACACCTGGGCGAGCCGGTGCTTGAGCGCCTGGAAGCCGCCGACGGGGCGGTTGAACTGCTTGCGCTCCTTGAGGTAGCGGACAGTCTCCGTCAACAGCCAGTCCGCGAGCCCGAGTTGCTCGGAGGCGAGCAGCCCGGCGCCGGCCCGCAGCGCACGGCGTACGGCGGGCTCGGCGTCGCCGAGGAGCCGGCCGGGGGCGCCGTCCAGGGTCACGGTCGCGAGCGGCCGGGTGAGGTCGAAGGACACCTGCGGGGTGACGGTCGCGTCGGCGGCGTCGACCGCGTACAGCCCGCCGTCGTCCGCGGGCACGAGCAGCACATCGGCGACCGCCGCGTCCGCGACACCGGTCAACTCCCCGTGCAGGGACCCGCCTTCGTGCCGTACGACCTTGTAGACGCCGCCCGCGGCGACGTTGAGGGCGACGGCGAGGGCGCCGATCTTCCGCCCTGCCGCCAGGTCGGCGAGCAGGGCCTCGTCCCCGGTCTCCAGCAGGGCCTCGGTGGCGACAACCGCGCTCGTGAGGTACGGCACGGGAGCCACCGCACGCCCCAACTCCTCAAGAACCACGGCGACTTCGCGAGGCGTGGCGCCCTGGCCGCCCTGTGCCTCCGGCACCAGCAGGCCCGCAAGACCCATGCCGTCGGTGAGCGCCTTCCAAGCGGCGAGGTCGTGCGGGGCGTCCGACTCGGTGCGGGCGATGACGCCGGGGGCGTCGCAGTGGTCGGCGAGCAGGTCCCGTACGGCGGACCGGAGCGCCTCTTCCTCCTCGGAGTACAGCAGGTCGCTCATCGGGCCAGGTCCTTCCATGCGACGTCCTTGTCGGTGCGCGGCTCGGACGGCAGGCCCAGGACGCGCTCGGCGACGATGTTCAGCAGGACCTCGCTGGTCCCGCCCTCGATGCTGTTGCCCTTGGAGCGCAGGTAGCGGTAGCCGGCGTCACGGCCGGTGAAGTCCACCAGCTCGGGCCGGCGCATGGTCCAGTTGTCGTACAACAGGCCTTCCTCACCGCGGAGTTCGACCTCCAGGCCGCTGATCTCCTGGTTGAGGCGGGCGAAGGCGAGCTTCATGCCGGCGCCCTCGGGGCCGGGCTGGCCCAGGGCGAGCTGCTGGCGCAGGCGTTCGCCGGTGAGGCGGGCGACCTCGGCCTCGACCCAGAGCCCCAGCAGGCGCTGGTGGAGGTCGTGGGTGCGCAGTTCGGGGCGTTCGCGCCAGGTCTTCGAGACCGGGCCGATCATGCCGCCCTCGCGGGGCAGGCGCATGCCGCCGATGGCGACGCGCTCGTTGTTGAGGGTGGTCTGCGCGACCTTCCAGCCGTCGCCGATCGCGCCGAGGCGGCGGGAGTCGGGGATGCGGACGTCGGTGAGGAAGACCTCGTTGAACTCGGCCTCGCCGGTGATCTGGCGCAGCGGCCGGACGTCCACGCCCGGGTCGGTCATGTCGCACAGGAAGTACGTGATGCCCGCGTGCTTGGGCACGTCCGGGTCGGTGCGGGCGATGAGGATGGCCCAGCGGGCGTTGTGCGCGCTGGACGTCCACACCTTCTGCCCGTTGACCACCCAGTCGCCGTCGCCCTCGCGGACCGCTCGGGTGCCGAGCCCGGCCAGGTCGGAGCCGGCGCCGGGCTCGCTGAAGAGCTGGCACCAGACCTCCTCGCCGGTCCACAGGGGCCGCAGATAGCGCTGCTTCTGCTCCTCGGTGCCGTACTTGAGGATGGTCGGCGCGGCCATGCCGAGGCCGATGCCGTTGCGCCGGGGGTCGTTGTCGGGGGCGCCCGCGGCCTCCAGCTCGGCGTCCACGACGGCCTGGAGGGAGCGTGCGGCGCCGAGTCCGCCGAGGCCCTCGGGGTAGTGCACCCAGGCGAGCCCCGCGTCGAAGCGGGCCCGCAGGAAGTCCAGGCGGTCGGTCGTGGCGGGCGGATGCGCGGCCAGCAACTCCGCGGTGCGGCGCTTGAGTTCGGCTGCGTCGGTCATGCGGCGGCTCCGTTCTCCGAAGAAGCACCGAGGGCGGGGACGACGGCGACCCGGCCGGTGGTCACCCCGTCGCCGACCCGCTGCACCGCGGCGGCGGCCTCCGCGAGCGGCACCCGCTCGCTGACCAGCGGCTTGATGGCGCCCCGTGCGGCGAGTTCGGTGAGCTGCTCGTGGCAGTGCTGGACCAGCTTGGGGTTCTTGGTGTTGTACAGGCCCCAGTGCAGGCCGAGGATCGAGTAGTTCTTCACCAGGGCGTGGTTGAGGCCGGGGCTGGGGATGGTCCCGCTCGCGAACCCGACGACCACGATCCGGCCCTCGAAGGCGACGACCTTGGTGGACTGGGTGTAGGCGTCGCCGCCGACCGGGTCGTAGATCACGTCGGCGCCCCGTCCGCCGGTGGCCTCCTTGACCGCGGCGACTACATCCTGCGCACGCCGGTCGATCACGACGTCGCAGCCCAGCTCCCGGGCCACGGCGGCCTTGTCGGCCCCGCCGACGACACCGATGACGGTGGCACCGGCCGCCTTGCCGAGCTGCACGGCCGCACTGCCGACTCCGCCGGCCGCGGCATGGACGAGCAGCGTCTCACCGGCCTCGAGGCCCGCCCGCCGGTGCAGACCGAACCAGCCCGTCTGGTAGCCGATGTGCAGTGCGGCGGCCTCGGCGTCGTCCAGCGAGTCGGGCGCGGGCAGCAGCGCGGCGGCGTCCGCGACGGCGTACTCGGCGAAACCGCCGTACGGCAGCGCGGGGTTGGCGAGCACCCGGCGCCCGTCCTCGGTCTCGCCGCAGATCTCCACGCCCGGCGTGAACGGCAGCGGCGGCCTGACCTGGTAGTGGCCGCGGCACATCAGCACGTCCGGGAAGTTGATGTTCGCGGCACGCACCTTCAGCAGGACCTGGCCGTCGCCGGGCGCGGGCGTCTCGACGTCCGCGAGCCGCATCACCTCACCCGGCTCACCGTTCTCGTGCACTTGCCATGCCTGCATGCGATGCCTCCACGCGACTGCGTCGTACGACCTGGGGTAGTCGCATACTAAGCGGTCGCTTGCCGTTCAGGGAACAGTAGCGTCCGTCACGACCGCTTCGGCTTCGCCCGTACATGCATCCGCTCGCCCTGCGGCCCGAACAGACTGAGGAACTCCGCCGGCCCCTCCCCCGTGGACCCGAACCAGTGCGGCACCCGCGTGTCGAACTCGGCGGCCTCCCCCGCGCTCATCACCACGTCGTGCTCACCGAGGACGACCCGCAGCCGTCCCGCCAGCACGTACAACCACTCGTAACCCTCGTGGGTACGCAGCTCGGGCTCCTCGGTGCGCTGGGGCACCAGCACCTTGTACGCCTGGAGGCCGCCCGGCTGCCGGGTCAGGGGCCAGTAGGTCCGCCCGTGCCGCACCAGCGGCGCGGTCCGAACCCGCGGATCACCCACCTGCGGCGTCCCGACCAGCTCGTCCAGCGGCACCTGGTGCGCCTGCGCGATCGGCAGCAGCAGCTCCAGGCTGGGCTTGCGCAGCCCCGACTCCAGCCGGGACAGGGTGCTGACGGAGATGCCGGTCACCTCGGACAGCGCGGCCAGGGTCACCTCGCGCTCCTTGCGGATCCGCCGCAGCCGGGGCCCCACGTCGGCGAGAACGCCCTCTACTTCTTCGGTACTCATGCTCGTATTGCAGAATCGGCAAAGACGTTTGTCAATCCCGCACCCGCGGCGCGACCGTGGCGGCATGACTGACACCCACGCATACGAAGTGATCGTGATCGGTGGCGGCGCGGCCGGCCTCTCCGCGGCTCTGGTCCTGGGCCGCGCGAGGCGCCGGACGCTGGTCGTCGACGCGGGCGAGCCCCGCAACGCGCCCTCCGCCCACCTGCAGGGCTATCTGACCCGGGACGGCATGTCCCCGGCCGAGTTCCTGGCGAGGGGCCGCGAGGAGATCGCCCGGTACGGCGTCGAGCTGGTCCGGGACCGGGTGGTGGAGGTGGCCGAGGGCTTCGCCGTGACCCTGGAGAGCGGTCGCACGCTCACGGCCCGCCGCCTGGTCATCGCCACCGGCCTCAAGGACGAGCTCCCGGCCGTCCCCGGCGTCGCCGAACGCTTCGGCAAGGACGTCCTGCACTGCCCGTACTGCCACGGCTGGGAAGTCCGCGACCAGGCCTTCGGTGTCCTCGCGACGACCCCGCTGAGCGTGCACCAGGCGCTGATGGTGTCCCAGTGGTCGAAGGACGTGACCTTCTTCCTGCACACGGTCGCGGAGGAGGAGCTGTCGGACGACGACCTGCGCAGGCTCGCGGCGGCGGGCGTGAAGGTGGTGCCGGGCGAGGTCGCGGGACTGCGGATCGAGGACGACCGGCTGACGGGCGTACGCCTGGCCGACGGCTCGGTGCACGCGCGCGAGGCGCTGTTCGTCGCGCCGCGGGCAGTCCCGCAGAACGGGTTGCTGGAACAACTCGGCGCCGAGTTGCAGGAGACCCCGTTCGGCGCATACCCCGTGCTGGACGAGACCGGCCGGACGACCGTTCCCGGTGTCTGGGCCGCAGGCAACGCAGCGGGCTTCGCCGAGCAAGTGATCAACGCGGCGGGCGCCGGATACCGCGCCGCAGCCGTGATCAACGGCGATCTGCTGATGGCCGACCTCGACGCAATGTCCTGAAGGGGCGCGGGGAACTGCGCGACCAGCCACAACGAGCCCGCAGCCGAAAGACAAGCTTTTCCCGGCATGTAACTCTGGACGCATGCTTCTAGCCCGGCTGGCCCAGGTGTCCCAGGAGGTCGCCGCGACCTCGGCACGGTCGAAGAAGATCGCGCTGCTCGCGGAGCTGTTCCGGGAGGCGGAGCCCGACGACGTGCCGATCGTCATCCCGTACCTCGCGGGACGGCTGCCGCAGGGGCGGCTCGGCGTGGGTTGGAAGGTGCTGAGCCGCCCGGTCGCCCCAGCCGCCGAACCGAGCCTCACCGTCCGCGCGGTGGACGCGCTGCTGAGTGAACTCGGCAAGGTGTCGGGCGCCGGTTCGCAGGCCGAACGGGTCAGACTGGTCGGCGAGTTGATGGGCGCGGCCACCGAGCCGGAACAACGCTTCCTGCTCGGCCTGCTCAGCGGCGAGGTGCGGCAGGGCGCCCTCGACGCCGTGGCCACCGAGGGCCTCGCCCAGGCCACGGCGGCGCCGCCCGCCGACGTCCGCCGCGCGGTCATGCTCGCCGGTTCCCTCCAGACCGTCGCCGAGGCCCTCCTCTCCGACGGCCCCGAGGCTCTCGACCGCTTCCGTCTCACCGTCGGCCGCCCGGTGCTGCCGATGCTGGCGCACAGCGCCACGTCCGTGGCCGAGGCGGTCGAGAAGCTGGGCGCGTGCGCGGTCGAGGAGAAGCTCGACGGCATCCGCGTCCAGGTGCACCGCGACGGCGACACCGTCCGCGTCTACACCCGCACCCTCGACGACATCACCGACCGCCTCCCCGAACTGACGGCTGCGGCACACGAGTTGAGGGGCGAGCGGTTCATCCTCGACGGCGAGGTCATCTCCTTCGACGCGGCCGGGCGCCCCCGCTCCTTCCAGGAGACGGCCGGCCGGGTCGGCTCCCGCGTGGACGTGGCCACGGCCGCCGAACAGGTCCCCGTCTCCCCCGTGTTCTTCGACGCCCTGTCCGTCGACGGCCACGACCTCCTGGACCTGCCCTTCACGGAACGGCACGCGGAACTGGCCCGGCTCGTCCCCGAGCCGATGCGGGTGCGCCGGACGCTGGTGTCCGGGCCGGACGACGTCGGCGCGGCGGAGTCCTTCCTCGCTGAGACGCTGGAGCGCGGCCACGAGGGCGTGGTGGTGAAGTCCCTCGACGCCCCCTACAGCGCGGGCCGCCGTGGCGCGTCCTGGCTGAAGGTCAAGCCCGTCCACACCCTCGACCTGGTCGTCCTGGCCGCCGAGTGGGGCCACGGCCGGCGCACCGGCAAGCTCTCCAACCTGCACCTGGGAGCGCGGCGGGAGGACGGCTCGTTCGCCATGCTCGGCAAGACCTTCAAGGGCATGACCGACGCGATGCTGACCTGGCAGACCGAGCGGCTCCAGGAGCTGGCCACCGGCACCGACGGGTACGTCGTGACCGTACGCCCCGAGCTCGTCGTGGAGATCGCCTACGACGGTCTGCAGCGGTCCACCCGCTACCCGGCCGGCGTCACCCTCCGCTTCGCCCGCGTGGTCCGCTACCGCGAGGACAAGCGCCCGGAGGAGGCGGACACCGTGGAGACGCTGCTGGCCGCGCATCCCGAGGTGAAGCCGTGAGGACGAGCGCCGGCCTGCTGCTCTTCCGGCGCACCGACGCCGGCGTCGAGGTGCTCCTGGGCCACATGGGCGGCCCGTTCTTCGCCCGCAGGGACGCCGGGGCGTGGACCGTCCCCAAGGGCGAGTACGTGCCCGAGGAGGAGCCGGCCTGGGAGGCAGCCCGGCGTGAGTTCCAGGAGGAGCTCGGGCTGGCGCCGCCGGACGGGGACGCGGTACCCCTCGGCGAGGTCAGGCAGTCGGGCGGCAAGCTCGTCACCGTCTGGGCGGTCGAGGCCGACCTCGACCCCGCGACCGTCGTACCGGGCACGTTCCGGATGGAGTGGCCGCCGCGGTCGGGACGGCAGCAGGAGTTCCCGGAGCTGGACCGCGTGGCGTGGTTTCCCGTGGAGCGCGCCCGCGAGGTGATCGTCACGGCACAGGCCACGTTTCTCGACCGGCTGGCGGAGCACTCGCCCTGACACGTTGCGGCGGGGCCCGCCGCGCGGGAAGGTCGAAACACAGCTCCGCTCCCCCAGGAGGTCGGTCATGCCCATCGCGACGGTGAACCCGGCGAACGGCGAGACGCTCAAGACGTACGAGGCCATGGGCGCCGAGGAGATCGAGCGCCGGCTCCAGCTCGCGGAGGCCACCTTCCGCACCTACCGGACGACGCCGTTCGCCGAACGCGCCAGGCTGCTGCACCGGGCGGCCGAGCTGCTCGACGACATGCAGCAGGACATCGGCCGGGTCATGACCACCGAGATGGGCAAGCCCGTCAAGCAGGCCCGCGCCGAGGCCGCCAAGTGCGCCAAGGCGATGCGCTGGTACGCCGAGCACGCCGAGGCGCTGCTGGCGGACGAGGAGCCCGCCGACGCCGACGTGAAGGACTCCGGCGCGTCCCGGGCGCTCGTGCGCTACCGCCCGCTGGGCCCGGTGCTCGCCGTGATGCCGTGGAACTTCCCGCTCTGGCAGGTCATCCGGTTCGCCGCGCCCGCGCTGATGGCGGGCAACGTCGGCCTGCTCAAGCACGCCTCGAACGTCCCCCAGACCGCCCTGTTCCTGGAGGACCTGTTCCACCAGGCGGGCTATACGGAGGGCACCTTCCAGACCCTGCTCATCGGCTCCGGCGCGGTCGACGAGATCCTGCGCGACGAACGGGTCAAGGCGGCCACGCTCACGGGCAGTGAGCCCGCGGGCCGCTCGGTCGCCGCCACCTGCGGCGACATGGTGAAGAAGACGGTCCTCGAACTCGGCGGCAGCGACCCGTACGTCGTCATGCCGTCCGCGGACATCGACCGGGCGGCCGAGATCGCGGTGACGGCGCGGGTGCAGAACAACGGCCAGTCGTGCATCGCCGCCAAGCGCTTCATCGTGCACGCCGACGTGTACGACGCCTTCGCCGAGAAGTTCGTGCGGGGCATGCAGGCGCTGAAGGTCGGCGACCCGATGGACGAGGCCACCGACGTCGGCCCGCTCGCCACCGAGCAGGGACGCACGGACCTGGAGGAACTCGTCGACGACGCCACCCGCAGCGGCGCGCGGGTGCTCTGCGGCGGCGAGCGGCCCGAGGGCGACGGCTGGTACTACCGGCCGACCGTCCTCACCGACATCACCCGCGAGATGCGCATCCACCGCGAGGAGGCCTTCGGTCCGGTGGCCACGCTGTACCGGGTGCACGACCTCGACGAGGCGGTGCTGCTCGCCAACGACTCGCCGTTCGGCCTGAGTTCGAACGTGTGGACGCGGGACGAGGCCGAGGTCGACCGTTTCGTACGGGACCTCGAAGCCGGTGCCGTGTATGTCAACGGGATGACCGCGTCGCATCCGGCGTTCCCGTTCGGCGGCGTGAAGCGGTCCGGGTACGGCCGTGAGCTGTCCGGGCACGGAATCCGCGAGTTCTGCAACATCACGACGGTTTGGCACGGAGCGTGACGCTTGCAACGGCTAACATCCCGGGTGTGAACCGTGAAGTGACTCTGCCGCTGATCGTCGACGACCGGGGCACCTTGCAGGTGGCTGCGGCCGATGTGAGCAAGCTGTTGCGCACGGTCGGGGGGCGGTGGCTGCATCTTGTCGAGGCCGGCGAGGACGGCCTCGACGAGGACACGGTGGCCGCCTTGACCATCGAGTTGGCCAAGCTCGCCGATCGCATCGATGTGGCCTGCATTGCGCACAGTAGCGGCGGCGCGTCGTGAAGGTCGTTGTGTCCGCACCTGTTTGGAACCTGACCCGTCCCTGAAACGGAGTAACCCCGCGCGAAGTCGTCTGCCCCTCGGGTGATCGTGGACTGGACCACCCTCTGAGGCGAAAGCAGGCACGGATCATGGCGACTTTGTGCAGACCCTCGGTGTCCGTTCCAGAGCACGTGATCACGATGGAGGAGACGCTGGAGCTGGCGCGCTCCCGTCACGCCGACCATCCCCAACTGCCGCTGGCACTCCGGCTGATCGAGAACACCGGGGTCCGCACACGGCACATCGTGCAGCCGATCGAGGAGACCCTCAGGCATCCCGGCTTCGAGGAGCGCAACAAGGTCTATGTGGCCGAGGCGAAGGCCAGGGTGCCGGCGGTGGTGCAGCGGGCACTGGACGACGCGGAGGTCCTGACCTCCGACATCGATGTCATCCTCTACGTCTCGTGCACGGGCTTCATGATGCCGTCGCTGACCGCCTGGCTGATCAACGAGATGGGCTTCGACAGCACCACCCGGCAGATCCCCATAGCCCAGCTGGGCTGCGCGGCCGGCGGGGCGGCGATCAACCGGGCGCACGACTTCTGCACGGCCTACCCGCAGGCCAACGCGCTCATCGTGGCCTGCGAGTTCTGCTCGCTGTGCTACCAGCCCACCGACCTCGGCATCGGGAACCTGCTGTCCAACGGCCTGTTCGGCGACGGCATCGCCGCCGCCGTGGTGCGCGGCAAGGGCGGCGAGGGCATCGCCCTGGAGCGCAACGGCTCGTACCTGATCCCCAAGACGGAGGACTGGATCATGTACGACGTCCGGGCCACCGGTTTCCACTTCCAGCTGGACAAACGGGTGCCGGGCACCATGGAGCCGCTCGCGCCGGTGCTCCAGGAGCTCGCCGGACGGCACGGCTGGGACGCCGCCGACCTGGACTTCTACATAGTCCACGCGGGCGGGCCCCGCATCCTCGACGACCTCAGCACGTTCCTGCAGGTCGACCCGCACGCCTTCCGGTTCAGCCGGGCCACGCTCACCGAGTACGGGAACATCGCCAGCGCCGTCGTACTCGACGCGCTGCGCAGGCTGTTCGACGCGGGCGGGGCACCCGACCGGGCGCGCGGGCTGCTCGCCGGGTTCGGGCCCGGCATCACCGCGGAAATGTCCCTGGGCCGCTGGCGGCGCACCGACGAGACGGACTGACATGACCGAAGAGACGATCACCGAGATCCTCCCGCCGATCCGGCACTGGCCGGCCCTCGACCTGAACGGGACCGACTTCGACCCGGTGCTCACCGAGCTGATGCGGGAGGGCCCGGTCACCCGGATCCAGCTGCCCAACGGCGAGGGCTGGGCCTGGCTGGTCACCCGCTACGACGACGTACGGATGGTGACCAACGACCCCCGGTTCAGCCGGGAGGCCGTCATGGACCAGCCGGTCACCCGGCTCGCACCGCACTTCATCCCCGAGCGGGGCGCCGTCGGTTTCCTGGACCCGCCGGACCACACCCGGCTGCGCCGCACGGTGGCCGCCGCGCTGACCTCGAAGGGCGTGGAGCGGGTCCGGGAGAAGTCCCGCCGGATGCTGGACGAACTGGTCGACGAACTGGTGCAGGACGGGCCGCCCGCCGATCTCACCGCGACCGTGCTGACCCCGTTCCCCATCGCCGTGATCTGCGAGCTCATGGGCGTTCCGGCGGCCGACCGGCACGTCATGCACACCTGGACGCAGCTGATCCTGTCCTCCGCGCACGGCAAGCAGGTCAGCGAGAAGGCCAAGAAGGAGATGGGCGCCTACTTCGGCGACCTCATCGGGCTGCGGGAGGGCAGCACCGGCGAGGACGTCGCCTCGCTGCTCGGCGCCGCGGTGGGCCGGGACGAGGTGACGCTGGACGAGGCCGTGGGGCTCGCGGTGCTGCTCCAGATCGGCGGCGAGGCGGTGACGAACAACAGCGGGCAGATGTTCTACCTGCTGCTGACCCGCCCGGACCTCGCGGACCGGCTGCGCACGGATCCGTCGATCCGCCCCCGGGCCATCGACGAACTGCTGCGTTACATCCCGCACCGCAACGCGGTCGGCCTGTCGCGGATCGCGCTGGAGGACGTGGGCATCCGGGGCGTGCGCATCCGGGCCGGCGACCCGGTCTACGTGTCGTACCTGGCCGCCAACCGCGATCCGGACGTCTTCGCGTTCCCGGAGACGATCGACTTCACCCGCAGCCCCAACCCGCATGTGTCCTTCGGCTTCGGCCCGCACTACTGCCCGGGCGGCATGCTGGCCCGGCTGGAGTCGGAGTTGCTGGTGGACGCGCTGCTCGACCGGCTGCCGGATCTGAGGCTGGCGGTCCCCGCGGACCAGGTGCCGTTCAAGAAGGGCGCGTTGATCCGCGGTCCCGAGGCGCTTCCGGTGACGTGGTGACGGCTCCCGAAGGGCTGCTGGTGCCCCCCGGTCACGGCCGGGTCGTGCAGACCCCCGCCCAGCACGTGACGTTCAAGGTGACCGGGTCGCACTCGCGCGCGGCCTCCACCTTCGAGGTCGTCGTCCCGCCCGGCTTCGACGTGGGCGCGCATGTGCACACCCGCAGCGAGGAGTTGTTCTACGTCCTCGAAGGCGAGCTGGACGTGCTCGCCTTCGAGCCGAGGGTGCGCACGCCCGACAACTGGCAGCGGTGGGAGTCGCGTTCGGGCAGCCGGGTGGTACGCGCGACACCGGGCACGGTGATCGTCGTACCCCCGGGCTGTCCGCACGCGTTCGCGAACCCGACGGACAGCCCGGCCAAGATGTTCTTCCAGGCGTCCCCGCCGCCGGATCACGAGCGCTACTTCGAGGAGCTGCTCGAGATCCTGGGCGGCGGGGGTCCGCCGGATCACGCGGCGATCGAGGAGCTGCGCCGACGGTACGACATCGAACAGCTGACGCCGCTCAGGCACCGTTAGAGCCTGTGTCACATCCCCGGTCGGATCAGCGTGCGGCGTCTGGTGCGTGCGATCGCAAGGCGCCGGAGCGCCCGCGATGGGGGTGCCCCCGCGCGAGCTGTGCGAAGCGCGGTTCGAGCGCGGGGGAGGAGCCACGTGGGCGTTTCGGCAACGCCGCGAGCGTGCGTGCCAGGCGTCGCGCGCCCGGCCGGGGATGTGACACAGGCTCTCAGCGGATCGGCATCCCCGACAGGGTGCGGGCGATGACCAGGCGCTGGATCTCGCTCGTGCCCTCGAAGATCGTGTAGATCGCGGCGTCGCGGTGCATGCGCTCGACCGGGTACTCGCGGGTGTAGCCGTTGCCGCCGAGGATCTGGACCGCCTGGGCGGTGACCTTCTTGGCCGTCTCGCTGGCGAACAGCTTCGACATCGAGCCCTCGGCCGCGGTGAACGGCTTGCCGTTGATCGCCATCCAGGAGGCGCGCCAGACCAGCAGCCGGGCGGCGTCGATGGACGTGCGCATGTCGGCGAGCTGAAAGGCGACGCCCTGGTTGTCGATGATCGGGCGGCCGAACTGCTCGCGGGTCTTGGCGTAGTCGAGGGCGACCTCGTACGCGGCCCGGGCGGTGCCCACCGCCATCGCGCCGACCGCCGGGCGGGAGGCCTCGAACGTGGCCATCGCCGCGTTCTTCACGCGCTCGCCGCCCTGCTTGGCCCGCTCGCGGGCCCGGGCGAGGCGCTCGTCGAGCTTCTCCTTGCCGCCGAGGAGGCAGGAGCCGGGCACGCGCACGTTCTCCAGGACGACCTCGGCGGTGTGCGAGGCGCGGATGCCGTGCTTCTTGAACTTCTGGCCCTGGGACAGGCCGGGCGTGTTCGGCGGGATGATGAAGGAGGCGTGGCCCTTGGAGCCGAGCTCCGCGTCGACCACGGCCACGACCACGTGGACGTTGGCGATGCCGCCGTTGGTCGCCCAGGTCTTGGTGCCGTTGAGCACCCACTCGTCCTTGGCCTCGTCGTACACCGCGCGGGTGCGCATCGAGGCCACGTCCGAGCCGGCGTCCGGCTCGGAGGAGCAGAACGCGGCGACCTTGACGTCGTTGACGTCGCCGTACATCTGCGGGATCCAGGTGCCGATCTGCTCCTCGGTGCCGTTGGCGAGGACGCCGACGGCGGCGAGACCGGTGCCGACGATCGACAGCGCGATGCCCGCGTCACCCCAGAACAGCTCCTCCATCGCCATGGGGATGCCGAGGCCGGTGGAGTCGAAGTACTGCTGGGCGTAGAAGTCGAGCGAGTAGATGCCGACCTTGGCGGCCTCCTGGATGACCGGCCAGGGAGTCTCCTCACGCTCGTCCCATTCGGCGGCCGCGGGGCGGATGACGTCGGCGGCGAAGCCGTGCAGCCAGTCCCGGACCTCCTTCTGTTCGTCGTTGAGCTCCATGGTGAACTCGGCCATGTCCCCTCCAGCGGCGGCGCAAATGCATGTTACTAGCGGTAACCCGAGTCTGTTACCGACCGGTAGGAAAAGTCAACTCCTGATGACGCCTCGGCAGCCCGTTCGATGCATGAGGCATGGTGAGTGCTAGTTTGCGCAGGCGTCACCGAATCAGCAGGGGTGGGGAGAGCTCATGGACACCACGCAGCGGACCGATCAGCAGCGGTCCGCCGACCGCCGTCGGCGTGAGCTGCTGGAAGCCGCGGACCGGGTGGTCCTGCGTGACGGACCGCAGGCCTCCATGAACGCGATCGCCGCGGAAGCGGGCATCACCAAGCCGATCCTCTACCGCCACTTCGGTGACAAGGGGGGACTCTACGCGGCGTTGGCCAAACGGCATACGGACGCGTTGCTGGATTCTCTGCGGGCCGCGCTGGACGCGCCGGCGGACCGGCGGGAGCGGGTGGAGGCCACGCTCGACACCTACCTCGCCGCGATCGAGGCGCGGCCGCAGGTGTACCGGTTCCTGATGCATCCCGCGGAGGGGGGCCAGACCGGGGACCAGGGGTTCGACGTCGGGAAGCACTCGGCCCCGCTGCTGCGGCGGATGGGCGAGGAGTTGGCGCAGGTCATCGAGGACCGGCTGGATCTCGGGCCCGGGAGTCAGCAGCTGGCTCGGGTGTGGGGGCACGGGATCGTCGGGATGATGCACGCGGCCGGGGACTGGTGGCTGGGGGAACGGCCTTGCTCGCGTGCCGAGTTGGTGCGGAGTCTGGCGGACCTGTTGTGGGGGCGGTTGGCTGCCGCCGGCGACAAGGTGGGGGGTCCGGGGTTCTGAAGGCTGTTGGTTGGGTGCGGGTGTGTGGGGGCTGGGCGCGCAGTTCCCCGCGCCCCTGAGGACGTCACCCTGCCCGGTACCAGGAAGCTCGCCTTGCCTGCCGCATAAGGCGGCTGTGGCGCCGGCCCGTCAAGCGGTCCGCGTAGATCTTTCCGTCCAAGTGGTCGCACTCATGCTGCAAGCACCTTGCGAACCAACCCGTGCCGTGCACCCGCACCGGCTCGCCCGTCATCGTGAAACCCTCCACCACCGCGTGGTCGTAGCGTTCCGTTCCCGCCTCCAGGCCCGGCAGCGACAGGCAGCCCTCCGGGCCTCGCAGGACCAGTCCGTCCGCCTCCACCAGGCGCGGGTTGACCACATGCCCCAGGTGCCGAACGTCCTCGTCGTCCGGACAGTCGTAGACGAACACACGCAACGACTCCCCCACCTGGTTCGCCGCGAGGCCGACTCCCTGGGCCGCATACATCGTCGCGAACAAGTCCTCCACGAGCGTCGCCAGTTCCGGGCCGAAGTCCGTGACGTCCTCGCACGGGGCGTGCAGGACGGGGTCACCGAGCAGCGTGAGGGGCCGGACCCGTCCACGGGTGCCCGGAATGGAGCTGTTTCGCATGGCCGCAAGGGTACGGCGATTCGGGACTGCGAATGGATCTCGATAGGCTGACCACCACCACGTTGCCGTCAGGCGCGGCGCGTACGCAAGGAGGATCGAGAACTGATGGCAGGCAACTCGGACCCGCTCACGCCGCGGGCCAAGATCGCCGTGACCGCGGGCAAGGCGGTCGCAGCGGCGTCGCGCGCCGCGGGGCGCGGCAGCGGTTCGGTGATCGGCGGCCGGGTGGCGCTCAAGCTCGACCCCGACCTCCTCGCCCGGCTCGCCCAGAACCTGGATGTGGTCCTCGTCTCGGCGACCAACGGCAAGACCACGACCACCAGGCTGATCGCCGAAGCACTGCGGGCCGCCGGGCCGGTCGTGTCCAACGCGCTCGGCGCCAACATGCCGGCCGGCATCACCTCGGCGCTCGCCGGCAGCTCGGACGCCCGCTACGGCGTGATCGAGGTCGACGAGAAGTACCTCGCCGGCGTCGCCCGGGACACCGCCCCGAAGTGCATCGCGCTGCTCAACCTCTCCCGCGACCAGCTCGACCGCGCCGCCGAGACGCGGATGCTCGCCGAGGCCTGGCGTGAGGGGCTGGCCGGCAGCAAGGCCGTCATCGTCGCCAACGCCGACGACCCGCTGGTCGTGTGGGCCGCCTCCTCCTCCCCCAACGTCGTCTGGGTCGCCGCCGGGCAGATGTGGAAGGACGACGCCTGGTCCTGCCCGTCCTGCGGCGGTGTGATGCAGCGGCCCGGCGACGACTGGTTCTGCGGGGAGTGCGGTTTCCGGCGGCCGACGCCGAGCTGGGCGCTGTCCGGGGACCATGTGCTGGACCCGCACGGTTCCGCCTGGCCGATCCATCTGCAGCTGCCCGGCCGTGCCAACAAGGCCAACGCCGCCTCCTCGGCCGCCGTCGCCGCCGTGTTCGGCGTACCGCCGCAGGTCGCTCTGGAGCGCATGTACCAGGTGCAGGCCGTCGCCGGACGCTATGACGTGGTGCAGTTCCAGCAGCGTGATCTGCGGCTGCTGCTCGCGAAGAACCCGGCCGGCTGGCTCGAAACGTTCAGCCTCATCGACCCGCCGCCGACCCCGGTGATCCTCTCGGTGAACGCGCGCGGCGCCGACGGCACCGACACCTCCTGGCTGTGGGACGTCGACTACACGCGGCTGACCGGCCACCCGATCTGCGTCATCGGCGACCGCAAGCTCGACCTCGCGGTGCGTCTGGAAGTCGCCAACCAGCACTTCCAGGTCTGCGAGAACCTCGACCAGGCCGTGCAGCTGTGCCCGCCGGGCCGCATCGAGGTCATCGCCAACTACACCGCCTTCCAGGATCTGCGCCGCCGCGTCGGCAACTGACACTCAGGGGACTTTTGTGAGCGACAACCAGCTGCGGGTGGTCTGGATCTATCCCGACCTGCTCAGCACCTACGGCGACCAGGGCAACGTCCTGGTCGTGGAGCGCCGGGCGCGGCAGCGGGGCCTCGACGTGGCCCGGCTCGACGTGCGCAGCGACCAGCCGATCCCGACCTCCGGGGACATCTACCTCATCGGCGGCGGCGAGGACCGTCCGCAGCGGCTCGCGGCGGAGCGGCTGCGCCGGGACGGCGGACTGCACCGGGCGGTCGAGAACGGCGCGATCGTGTTCTCGGTGTGCGCCGGGTACCAGATCCTCGGGCACGAGTTCATCAACGACCTCGGCCAGCGCGAGCCCGGTCTCGGGCTGCTCGACGTGGTCTCGGTCCGTGGTGAGGGCGCGCGGTGCGTCGGTGACGTCCTCGCCGACATCGACCCGCGCCTCGGGCTGCCCCCGCTGACCGGCTTCGAGAACCACCAGGGCGTCACCCACCTCGGCCCCACCGCCCGCCCGCTCGCCAACGTCCGCCTGGGCAACGGCAACGGCACGGGTGACGGCACGGAGGGCGCGTACAACGACACGGTCTTCGGCACCTACATGCACGGTCCCGTGCTGGCGCGGAACCCGCTCATCGCCGACCTGCTGCTGAAGCTGGCACTCGACGTGAACGCGCTGCCGCCGACCGACGACCGCTGGTACGAGGCGCTGCGCAACGAGCGCATCGCGGCTGCGCAGCAGCCGGCCTAGAACAGCTGCGCAGCAGCCCGCGTGAGCTGGCGGTTCACCAGTGCTCAAGGGTCACTTCACCAGCCCGTCTGACGATGAGTCCGCACACCTGAGCGGGGTCGTCCAGCAGGCGGACGCACGGTTCGGTCCCGCCCCCTCCTGCCGCTAGGGTGGCGGGGATCGAGCCGGACAGCGTGGTCCGGTCCCCGGCCCACGTTGAGAAGGTTGTTTCGGGCTATGCGCATTGGTGTCCTCACGTCCGGCGGCGACTGCCCCGGCCTGAACGCCGTCATCCGGTCCGTCGTGCACCGTGCCGTCGCCGACCACGGCGACGAGGTCATCGGCTTCCGGGACGGCTGGAAGGGTCTCCTGGAGTGCGACTACCTCAAGCTCGACCTCGACGCGGTGGGCGGCATCCTCGCCCGCGGCGGCACCATCCTCGGCTCCTCCCGGGTCCAGCCCTCCCATCTGCGTGACGGGGTGGAGCGGGCCAAGGGGCATGTCGCCGAGCTCGGCCTCGACGCGATCATCCCGATCGGCGGCGAGGGCACGCTGAAGGCGGCCCGGCTGATGTCCGACGCCGGTCTGCCGATCGTGGGCGTGCCGAAGACCATCGACAACGACATCGCCGTCACGGACGTCACGTTCGGCTTCGACACGGCCGTCGGTGTGGCCACGGAGGCCCTGGACCGGCTCAAGACCACCGCCGAGTCGCATCAGCGCGTGCTCGTCGTCGAGGTCATGGGGCGGCACACCGGCTGGATCGCGCTGCACTCCGGCATGGCGGCCGGCGCGCACGCCATCGTCGTCCCGGAACGGCCCTTCGACATCGAGGAGTTGGCGCGGCGGGTCGGCGAGCGGTTCGAGGCCGGCAAGCGGTTCGCGATCGTCGTCGCGGCGGAGGGTGCGAAGCCGGCGCCGGGGTCCATGGCGTTCGACGAGGGCGGCAAGGACATCTACGGGCACGAGCGCTTCGCGGGGATCGCTCGGCAGCTGTCCATCGAACTGGAGCAGCGGCTGGGGAAGGAAGCGCGGCCGGTGATCCTGGGGCATGTGCAGCGGGGCGGTACGCCTACCGCGTACGACCGTGTTCTTGCCACGCGGTTCGGGTGGCATGCGGTGGAGGCCGTACACCGTGGTGAGTTCGGGCACATGACGGCGCTGCGGGGGACGGACATCGTGATGGTGCCGTTGGCTGAGGCGGTGGAGACGTTGAAGACGGTTCCTGAGGAGCGGTACGCGGAAGCAGAGTGCGTGCTGTAGTCGTCTGGCGGGTGCGGGTCGTGTGTGGCTGGTCGCGCAGTTCCCCGCGCCCCTTCAGGGACATGTGCTTGCCCCCGGTGACAGGAGTCGCCGGGGGCAGTTCTAGTCTGTGTGCGGACAGACTCGTACAACCCCCACGAATCAGGAGCCGGCGTAATGGATCACAGCGGGCACGGCATGACCATGGATCTGCCGCCGTTCACGCTGGGGCGGGGGCTTCAGTGGTCGGCCGACCCGTTCTTTCTCGTCGCCTGTCTGGTGGGGCTCGGGCTGTACGCGTTCGGGGTCGTGAAGCTGCGGCGGCGTGGGGACGCCTGGTCGGCGGGGCGGACGGTCTCGTTCGTCGTCGGCGTGCTGACGATCATGCTGGTGATGTGCACCCGGCTCAACGACTACGGCATGGTCATGTTCAGCGTGCACATGGTGCAGCACATGGTCATCAGCATGCTGTCGCCGATCCTGATCCTGCTCGGCGCTCCCGTGACCCTCGCGCTGCGGGTGCTGCCCGCCGCCGGCAAGGGGCGCAAGGGGCCACGCGAGCTGCTGCTGGCGCTGCTGCACAGCCGGTACATGCGGATCATCACGCATCCGGCGTTCACCATCCCGCTGTTCATCGCGAGCCTCTACGCGCTGTACTTCACGCCGCTCTTCGACTTCCTGATGGGGTCGAAGACCGGGCACCTGGCGATGATGGTGCACTTCCTCGCCGTGGGTGTCGTGTTCTTCTGGCCGATCATCGGCGTCGACCCGGGGCCGCACCGGCCGGGGTATCTGATGCGGATGCTGGAGCTGTTCGCGGGCATGCCGTTCCACGCGTTCTTCGGGATCGCGCTGATGATGGCGTCGACCCCAATGGTCGAGACGTTCAAGAATCCGCCCGCCTCCCTCGGTATCGACGCGCTCTCCGACCAGAACGCCGCGGGCGGGATCGCCTGGGCTTTCAGTGAGATCCCGTCCGTGCTGGTGCTGCTCGCGCTGCTGTTCCAGTGGTACGGCTCTGAGCAGCGGCAGGCCCGGCGCAAGGACCGGGCCGCCGACCGGGACGGCGACAAGGAACTCGAGGCATACAACGCCTATTTGGCCTCATTGAACGCACGTGGGCGCTGAAAGGCCTTTTGCGACCGGGTCATTCAGTAGCATGAAGCGCGTTGGGGGAACCGCCGGGGGGAGCGGTGATGACATTTCGCGCATTTATGCAGAGGCTCGCGACAAAGCTCGCGTGTCTGTTGGTTCTCGTTCTCGCGGTGAGTGGCTGCGACAGAGGAACGTCTTCGCTGGTGGTGAAGGCGGTCGCGGCCGGTGTGCCGTCGCTCGCGCCGTTCTTCGACGAGACGAGCGGACTCGGCCGGGACGCGCCGGACGTGAAGGCGCAGCCCGTGCGTGGCAGTCTGCAACAGGGCGACACTCCGGGTCTGTACGGCGGCTCGAAGCAGCCGACCGTCTGTGACGTCAAGAAACTCAAGGCATTCCTCACCGATCCCACGAACGACCAGAAGACACAGGCGTGGGCGCGCGCCCTGGGAATCACCACCGGTGAGATACCGGAATACCTGGATCGGCTCACACCGGTTCTATTGCGTCACGACACTCTCGTCAAGAATCACGACTACAAAAAGGGAAAGGCCGTTCCCTACGACTCGCTGCTCCAGGCCGGAATCGCGATTCTCGTCGATCAGCAGGGACAGCCGGCCGTGAAGTGCAGCTGCGGAAATCCTTTGCGTCCTTTCGCGGGTGACACGAACCGTATCTCGGTCAAGTTCGAGGACGGGAACAAGGAGTGGAAGGGATACGACCGCTCCTCGGTCGTGGCCGTGCGGCCCGCCGCCCGTCCGCTGGAGAAGATCGCCCTGGTCGACGTGGACGATCCCGACCGCGGGATCAACCGGCCGGTCGGCACCGGGGGCGCGAGGGACGACACCTTCGACACCCGGAAGACCGAGGCCGTCCCCGGTCTTGCGGGCAAGACCTTCGGTGAGGCCCGGCAGGCGCTGGCCGACAAGGGGCTCGCGACGGGGTACGACACCGGTTCGGTGCCGGCGGACGGCGCGCGGGTCACGGCGTCCGATCCGCCGGCCGGGACCGAGCTGCGGTTCGGGCAGTACGTGATGCTGAGCGTGGCGGAGGGCTCGTCGCCCGGAGACGGCGACACCACGTCTCCCCCGCCGACGCAATCTTCTGTGTCCGAGCCGTCGACGCCTGGTACGTCGGCGCCGGAATCGAGCGGGAGCACGTCGACGTCGCCGTCCGCCGGTCCCCCGACCGGTCCTTCGACCAGTCCTTCGACGAGCACACCGTCCGGCCCGTCGACGTCCACGTCCCCATCGGTCCCGACCTCACCGTCGACGTCGGTGACGAGCTCGCCGCCGACCGTGACCAGCGCACCGCCGCCGTCCCCGCCACCGAAGGAGACCGCGAGCACTCCCCCGGTGACGACCAGCGCTCCGCCGCCGGTGACGACGGTCGCGCCACCGCCGGTGAGCACCAGCGCACCGCCGCCCGTCAGTGAGTCCGCGCCCGAGGGGCCCACCTCAAGCGTCGCCACGTAGCGCCCCCGCAGAACCCGGGAGTCACCGGATGCCTTCAGGACCATCGACATCGGGAGTGGGCCGGGTCATCGCCGGCCGCTATCTGCTGCTGAACCAACTGGGCAGCGGCGGCATGGGCCATGTCTGGCTCGCCCACGACCAGAGACTCGCCTGCGAGGTCGCGCTCAAGGAGATCGTCTTCCGGGACCCGTCCGAGGCCGGTCACGAGCGCGAGGCCCGGGTCGCCCGGGCTCGCGCGGAGGCCCGGTACGCGGCCGGGCTGCGCGGTCATCCGCATGTGGTGACCGTGCACGACGTGCTGGAGCACGACGGGCTGCCCTGGATCGTCATGGAGTACGTGCCGGGCGCGGTGGACCTGCGTGAGCTGGTCGCCCGGCGCGGTCCGCTGGCGCCCGCCGAGTGCGCCCGCATCGGGCTCGCCGTCCTCGACGCGCTCACCGCCGGGCACGAGCGGGGCGTCATGCACCGGGACGTGAAACCGGCGAACATCCTGCTCGCGCCGGACCGCGGCGGGGCGCCGTACGGCCGCGTCCTGCTCACCGACTACGGCATCTCGGTCCAGCCGGACGCCGGGGAGACGCGGTACACGCTGACGTCGGTGCTGGTCGGCACGGCCGGTTATCTGGCTCCGGAGCGGGCCACGGGTGGCTCGCCCACTCCGGCCGCCGACCTGTTCTCGCTGGGGTGCACGCTCTACCACGCGGTGGAGGGATGCGGTCCCTTCGAGCGCGACTCGCACCTGGCGGAGATCAGCGCGGTGGTGACGGAGGAGCCGCGGCCACCGGTGCGGGCGGGCGCCCTGGCCCCCGTCCTGGTGGCGATGCTGGTCAAAGAGCCGGAGCTGCGGATCTCCGCCGCGCAGGCGGAGACGGCGCTGTCGCAGATCGTCACACCGCGGGCCGATCCGTTCGTCCGGACCCAGACCGACCTGGGCTCGCAGCCGCCGTGGGCGCAGCCGGCGCCGCCTCCGCCCGGTCCGGTGGCGCCTCCGCAGGGCTTCGGGCCGCTGGTCAGCAGTGGTGGCGGGAGCCGGCGCCGTACCCGTTCGCGGGCCCTGCAGTCGGCCCTCGCCGGGCTGCTGGGGCTGGCGCTCGCCGGGGGCGGGGTCTGGTACGCCGTGGCGCAGCAGCCGCCCGGGGACGGCGGGGGCGGCAGCGGCGCGACGGCAGCGCCGTACGGGACGGACGTCGGGCTCGGGAGGGCTCTGCGCGACGGTGACTGCGTGACCGTGGACTGGCCGGGTGAGGCGCCCTTCCAGGGGACGCCGCAGGTGGCGTTGGCCGCGCGGTGCGGCGGTCCGCCGGACGGGCAGGTGATGGCCTTCGTCGCCGCCGCCTCGGCGGCCGAGGCGCGGGCGCAGGGGCCGGCGCGCTGTGAGGAGGCGACCGAGGAGATCCGCGGGAAGCTGGCCGATGTGCGCAGCCTCGCCCTGGTACCGACCGCGCAGGGGTTCACGGCCGCGGGACGCCGTACGGCGTGTCTGGTGGTGGGCGCGCACGGGCCGGTGTACGGGCCGCTGGGCGGGCACCGGAAGCCGGGGACGAAGTTCCTCGACGTGTCGTCCATGCAGAAGCGGGACTGTCTGGAGGTGCGGTCCAACCGGGACGCGCGGCTGGTGTCCTGTGCGGGGCCGCACGACGAGGAGGTCCTCGGGTTCACCCGACTGGCCGAGGACGTGACGCTGGCGGAGGCGGGTGCCGAGGCGGCGGACCTGGCCTGCGGCAGGGATGTGGCGCCGGCCGACTACGGCTTCGATCCGTCGGTGTACCGGGCGGGGTCCTGGACGAGCGAGGGGCCGTGGAAGGCGGGCACTCATTTCGTCGTCTGCACCGTCAGGAAGCAGAACGGGGGCACCATGGAGGGGGACGCATCCTGAGGAATCCCGAGGAGGGTGTCGCGATGCCCGGTTCCACGGACGGCTCGACCAGAACGATGGGGGTGCTCACCGTCGGCGGACTCGTCGTGGTGACCGCCTACACGGTGGCGCTCGGCAGCAACGGCTGGCTGTGGTTCGGCTGGGTCGTGCTGGGACTGATCACGCTCGGGATGGTCGTCACCCGCAGCACCTGAGGCGACCGTGCCCTAGTGGACGCCCGGCTGGTACTTCGGCAGCCGGGCGGTGATCCTCATGCCGGCGCCGACGGCGGTCTCGATGACGAGGCCGTAGTCGTCGCCGTACACCTGGCGCAGCCGGTCGTCGACGTTGGACAGCCCGATGCCGCCCGAGGGGCTGACCTCGCCGGCGAGGATGCGGCGCAGTGCGGAGGGGTCCATTCCCGCGCCGTCGTCCTCGATGACGACGAGGGCTTCGGCGCCCGCGTCCTGTGCCGTGATCTGGATGTGGCAGGTGTCGGGCTTGCCTTCGAGGCCGTGCTTGACGGCGTTCTCGACGAGCGGCTGGAGACAGAGGAAGGGCAGGGTGACCGGCAGTACTTCGGGGGCGATCTGCAGGGTGACGGAGAGGCGGTCGCCGAAGCGGGCTCTCACCAGCGCCAAGTACTGGTCGATGGCGTGGAGTTCGTCGGCGAGGGTGGTGAAGTCGCCGTGCCGGCGGAAGCTGTAGCGGGTGAAGTCGGCGAACTCCAGGAGCAGTTCGCGGGCGCGCTCGGGGTCGGTGCGGACGAACGACGCGATGACCGCGAGGGAGTTGAAGATGAAGTGCGGCGAGATCTGGGCGCGCAGGGCCTTGATCTCGGCCTCGATGAGGCGGGTGCGGGACTGGTCGAGGTCGGCGAGTTCCAGCTGGACGGAGACCCAGCGGGCGACCTCGCCGGCGGCCCGCACGAGCACGGCGGACTCGCGGGGCGCGCAGGCCACGAGGGCGCCGTGGACGCGGTCGTCGACGGTGAGCGGGGCGACCACGGCCCAGCTCACGGTGCAGTCGAGGGCGTCGCAGGTCAGCGGGAAGGCCTCGCCGCGGCCGGTCTCCAGGGGCCCGGCCAGGCGTTTCATGATCTCGTCGCGGTGATGGCCGCCGACGCCGTCCCAGACGAGGACCCGCTCCTGGTCGGCCAGGCACAGGGCGTCCGTGCCGAGCAACGTCCGTAGCCTGCGTGCGGACTTGCGGGCCGTCTCCTCCGTCAGGCCCGCGCGGAGCGGCGGCGCGGCGAGGGACGCGGTGTGCAGGGTCTCGAAGGTGGCGTGCTCGACGGGCGTGCCGAGTCCGCCGAGGTTCTCGGGGCGCGCGGTGCGGCGGCCGAGCCAGAAGCCGGCGGCCAGCAGGGGCAGGATGGCGACGCACAGCCCGGCAAGGAAGCCGCTCATCGCCCCGCCTCCCCCGGGTGCTCGCGGCATGCGCTCATGCCTTCACCTCCGTCCGCAGCTCCTCCGGCAGATGGAACCGCGCCAGGATGGCCGCCGTTCCGGCCGGGACCCGCCCCGGGGTCGCCAGGGACACCAGCACCATCGTGAGGAAGCCCAGCGGCACCGACCACAGGGCCGGCCAGGCGAGCAGGGCGCGCACCGCGCCGGAACCGGGGAATCCGGCCATGGTCGCCGCGACCGCCACCAGCGCGGAACCACCGCCGACCAGCATCCCGGCCGCCGCGCCCGGCGGGGTCAGCCGCCGCCACCAGATGCCGAGCACGAGCAGCGGGCAGAAGGAGGAGGCGGACACGGCGAACGCCAGGCCCACCGCGTCGGCGACCGGCAACCCGCCGACCAGGGCGCTCGCCGCCAGCGGTACGGCCATGGCGATGACCGTGCCCAGCCGGAAGTGCCGTACGCCGCGCGACGGCAGCACGTCCTGGGTGAGGACGCCCGCGACGGCCATGGTCAGTCCCGAGGCGGTGGAGAGGAACGCGGCGAAGGCTCCCCCGGCGACCAGCGCGCCGAGCAGGTCGCCGCCGAGGCCGCCGATCACCCGGTCCGGCAGCAGCAGGACGGCGGCGTCCGCGTCCCCGGTGAGGGTGAGTTCGGGGGCGTAGAGGCGGCCGAGGGCGCCGTAGACGGGCGGCAGCAGGTAGAAGGCGCCGATCAGGCCCAGCACGGCGACGGTGGTGCGGCGGGCGGCGACGCCGTGCGGGCTGGTGTAGAAGCGGACGACGACGTGCGGCAGGCCCATGGTGCCGAGGAAGGTCGCGAGGATCAGGCCGTACGTGGCGTACAGCGGGCGTTCGCCGCGGCTCTCGGCCTGCGAGGGCGACAGGCCGGCGTCGCTGCGGCGGTCGGCCTCGGGGACGGGGTCGCCCGCGGCGAAGGTGAGCAGGGTGCCGGCGTCGATGTGATGGGTGCCGGCGTGCAGGCGGAGCGCGGTGTCCGTGTGGCTGCGGCCGTCGACGGTGCCGTCCACGGTGACGGTCAGCGGGCGGTCGAGCTTCAGGTCGAGGCTGTCGCCGACGCGGACCACGCGCTGCTCGCGGAAGGTCGCCGGTTCCTCGAAGGCGTGGCTGGGGGCGCCGTCGCCCTGCCAGGCGAGGATCAGGAAGAGCGCGGGGACGAGGAGGGCGGTGAGCTTGAGCCAGTACTGGAAGGCCTGCACGAAGGTGATGCTGCGCATGCCGCCGGCGGCGACGGTGGCGACCACGACCACGGCGACGATGACTCCGCCCAGCGAGTCGGGGGCGCCGGTCAGCACCTGCAACGTCAGCCCGGCGCCCTGGAGTTGGGGCAGCAGGTACAGCCAGCCGACCCCGACGACGAAGGCCCCGGCCAGTCGCCGTACCGCCTGGGAGGCGAGCCTGGCCTCGGCGAAGTCGGGGAGCGTGTAGGCGCCGGAGCGGCGCAGCGGGGCGGCGACGAAGAGCAGGAGGACGAGGTATCCGGCGGTGTAGCCGACCGGGTACCAGAGCATGTCCGGGCCCTGCACGAGGACGAGTCCGGCGATGCCGAGGAAGGAGGCCGCGGACAGGTACTCGCCGCTGATGGCGGCCGCGTTCAGCCGTGGCCCCACGGTGCGGGAGGCGACGTAGAAGTCGGAGGTGGTGCGGGAGATGCGCAGGCCGAAGGCGCCGACGAGGACGGTGGCGACGACGACGAGGGCGACCGCGGGGACGGCGTAGCCGGAGTTCATCGGTCCTCTACGAGGCGTACGAAGTCGCGCTCGTTGCGCTCGGCCCGCCGCACGTACCAGCGGGCGAGCAGCACCAGCGGGACGTAGACGCCGAAACCGAGGACCGCCCATTCCAGGCGGCGGGCGTCGGGCAGCGCGGCGAACAGCAGCGGGAGCGGGCCGATGAGGAGGCCGAGGACGGCGAACACGGTGAGTCCGGCGCGGAGTTGGCTGCGCATGAGGGAGCGGACGTAGGTGTGGCCGAGGGTGGTCTGCTCGTCGATCTCGGTGCGCGGGCGGTAGGAGCCGGGCCCGCGGCGGGTGCGGCGGGGCGGGCCGGTGACGACGACACGGCGTTCGGCGGGGTCCTGGTGCGGCATGTCAGGTCCTCCGCATCAGCAGGTCGCGCAGTTCACGGGCGTGGCGCCGGCTGACCTGGAGTTCCTCGGCGCCGACCAGGACGCTGACCGTGCCGGCGTCGAGGCGGAGTTCGCCGATGTGGTGCAGGGCGACCAGATGGCGGCGGTGGATGCGGACGAAGCCGCGGGAGCGCCAGCGCTCCTCCAGGGTGGACAGCGGGATGCGGACCAGGTGGCTGCCCTTGGTGGTGTGCAGCCGGGCGTAGTCGCCCTGGGCCTCGACGTGGGTGATGTCCTCGACGGAGACGAAGCGGGTCACGCCGCCGAGCTCGACGGGTATGTGGTCGGGGTCGGGTTCGTGCACGGGGATGCGGGGTGCCTGGTCGTCGGGTTCGGCGGGGCGTCGTACGAGTTCGGCGGCGCGTCGTACGGCCTCGGCGAGCCGCTCCTTGCGGACGGGCTTGAGGACGTAGTCGACGGCCTTGAGGTCGAAGGCCTGGACGGCGAAGTCCTCGTGGGCGGTGACGAACACGACCAGCGGGGGCTTGGCGAAGCCGGTGAGCAGCCGGGCCAGGTCGAGACCGTCGAGGCCCGGCATGTTGATGTCGAGGAAGACGACGTCGATCGCCTCCGGGCCGTCCGGGCCCGACTCCAGCGCGCGGTTGATCCGGCGCAGCGCCTCGGTCGCGTCGCCGGCGCCCGCCGCGCTGCCGATGCGGGGGTCGGCGTTGAGGAGGTAGAGCAGTTCCTCCAGCGAGGGGCGTTCGTCGTCGACAGCCAGGGCGCGCAGCATGAACCCGGAGTGTAGGAGTAATTCGTACGTCTGGACATGTGCCGAGGCGTGGACGTTCCCGCTGGGTATCGTGCCGCCATGAACAGCAGGCCTCCCGCGTTCGACGCACTCGACCGGAAGATCATCAGCGCGCTGATGGCGAACGCGCGGACGTCCTTCGCGGAGATCGGCGCCGCGATCGGACTGTCCTCCACCGCGGTGAAACGGCGGGTGGACCGGCTCCGGGAGACCGGGGTGATCACCGGCTTCACGGCGACCGTGCGGCCGTCCGCGCTGGGCTGGCGCACCGAGGCGTACGTCGAGGTGTACTGCGAGGGCGCGGCCCCGCCGCGGCGGCTCGCGGAGGTGGTGCGCAACCATCCGGAGATCACCGCGGCGATGACGGTGACCGGAGGCGCGGACGCGCTGCTGCATGTGCGGGCGCGGGACGTGGAGCACTTCGAGGAGGTGCTGGAACGCATCCGCGTGGAGCCCTTCATCCGCAAGACGATCAGCGTGATGGTGCTGTCGCATCTGCTCCCGGAGAGCCCCGAGGCGGGCGCCACCCAGGCGGCTCCCGCACCATCACCCGAATAAACATCCGAACACGCAGTGAAGCTGCGCGTTCACGGCCGAAGACGCAGCATTCCTGCGCAGACACGCAATTCTCGTTGCTTGTCGGGTGTGACCGTCACTTCCTACCTTGGTGTCAACCCCCAGTCGACACCGCAGGAAGCGGAGGAACCCCTCTGTGTCCGACTCCCGTGTGCCGCGCCGACGGCGATTCCTCGTCTGCGAACCCAGACATTTCGCTGTGCAGTACGCGATCAATCCCTGGATGCAACCCGATGTCCGCGTCGACGTGGATCTGGCCCGGGAGCAGTGGCAGGCGCTGATCGGCGCCTACCGGGCCCACGGCCACACCGTCGACAGCGTGGAGCCGGCCCCCGGTCTCCCTGACATGGTCTTCGCGGCGAACTCGGCGGTCGTCGTGGACGGCCGCGTCTTCGGCTCCCTCTTCCACGCGCCCGAGCGGCGCCCCGAGTCCACGCACTACGACACCTGGTTCAAGGCGGCCGGCTTCGACGTCCACCGCCCCGAGTCGGTCTGCGAGGGCGAGGGCGACCTGGTCTGGACGGGCCGGTACATGCTGGCCGGCACCGGTTTCCGCACCACCCGGGAGGCGCACCGCGAGGTGCAGGAGTTCTTCGGGCACCCGGTGATCAGCCTGACGCTGGTGGACCCGCGCTTCTACCACCTGGACACGGCGCTGTTCGTCCTCGACGACTCCGCCGAGGGCAACAACATCTCCTACTACCCGGAGGCGTTCTCGCCGGGCAGCCGGGAGGTGCTGGCGCGCCTGTTCCCGAACGCGGTGCTGGCCACCCTGGACGACGCGCTGGCCTTCGGCCTGAACTCCGTGTCCGACGGCCGGAACGTCTTCATCGCACCGCAGGCCGAGTCCCTGTCCTCCGCCCTCGCCGACCGCGGCTATGTCCCCGTGCCGGTCGACCTGTCCGAGTTCCGCAAGGCAGGCGGCGGCATCAAGTGCTGCACTCAGGAGATCCGTTCATGACCGCTCCCGTGACCACGCGCACCTCCGCCGACCTGATCCGCGCCGAAGAGCCGGTCCTGGCGCACAACTACCACCCCCTGCCGGTGGTGGTCGCCCGCGCCGAGGGCACCTGGGTCGAGGACGTCGAGGGCCGCCGCTACCTGGACATGCTGGCGGGCTACTCGGCCCTCAACTTCGGCCACCGCCACCCGGCCCTAATCGAGGCCGCCCACCGCCAGCTGGACCGCCTCACCCTCACCTCCCGCGCCTTCCACAACGACAAGCTGGCCGAATTCGCCGAGCGGCTGGCCGAGTTGACGGGCCTGGACATGGTGCTGCCCATGAACACGGGCGCCGAGGCGGTCGAGTCCGGCATCAAGGTGGCCCGCAAATGGGCCTACGACGTGAAGGGCGTCCCGGCCGACCAGGCGACGATCGTCGTGGCGGCGGAGAACTTCCACGGCCGGACGACGACGATCGTGTCGTTCTCCACGGACGAGACGGCGAGGGCCGGCTTCGGGCCCTTCACGCCGGGCTTCCGGATCGTGCCCTACAACGACCTCGCGGCCCTGGAAGCGGCGATCGACGAGACGACGGCCGCGGTGCTGCTGGAGCCGATCCAGGGCGAGGCCGGCGTGATGATCCCCGACGACGGCTATCTGACCGGCGTCCGCGAGCTGACCCGCCGCAAGGGCTGCCTCTTCATCGCTGACGAGATCCAGTCGGGCCTCGGCCGCACGGGCCGCACCCTCGCCGTGGACCACGAGTCGGTCGTCCCGGACGTCCTGCTGCTGGGCAAGGCGCTGGGCGGCGGCATCGTGCCGGTGTCGGCGGTGGTGGCCCGGCGTGACGTCCTGAGCGTGCTGCGCCCCGGCGAGCACGGCTCGACGTTCGGCGGCAACCCGCTCGCGGCGGCGGTCGGCACGGCGGTGGTGGAACTCCTGGAGACGGGCGAATTCCAGCGCCGGGCAAGCGAGTTGGGCGTGGTCCTGCGCGACGGCCTGACAGAGCTGGTCGGCAAGGGCGTCCTCGGCTTCCGCGCGCGGGGCCTGTGGGCGGGCGTCGACATCGACCCGGCCTTCGGCACCGGCCGCGAGATCGGCGAACGGCTGCTGCGGGAAGGGGTGCTGGTGAAGGACACCCACGGGTCGACGATCCGACTGGCACCGCCGCTGACGATCACGGCGGACGAACTCACCGGCGCGCTGGGGGCGTTGGAGAAGGTGCTGACGCGGGACTGACCGATCCGGAGGTGCGGCTCTCGGGGACGGGAGCCGCACCTCGTCCTGCACAAGACCCCCGCGTCCGCCACTCATGCACGTGTTTCCGTCATCGTGCACTCGATCACGTTGCCGCCGCCCCCTCATCCGCACCAGGCTGTCCCCCGCGGTCATCCCCACCCGCGCCCCCGTTCCCCGCGCTCCCGCATGCACTTACACTGGCACCCCCACGACACGCCGGTTGACCTGCTGGAACGCGGCGGTTGAGCCGATATGCCGGAGTGAGGAGCGTCCCCTTGTTCTATTACCTGCTCAAGTACGTGTTGCTGGGGCCCCTGCTGAGACTGGTCTTCCGGCCTCGCATCGAAGGCCTTGAGCACGTACCGGACAGCGGTGCGGCCATCATCGCGGGGAACCACCTGTCCTTCTCGGACCACTTCCTGATGCCCGCGATCCTCAAGCGGCGCATCACGTTCCTCGCGAAGAAGGAGTACTTCACCGGACCCGGCCTGAAGGGCCGGCTCACGGCGTTCTTCTTCCGCAGCGCCGGGCAGATCCCGGTCGACCGTACCGGCAAGGAGGCGGGCCAGGCTGCCATCCGCGAGGGGCTCGGGGTGCTCGCCAAGGACGAGCTGCTGGGGATCTACCCGGAGGGCACGCGGTCGCACGACGGGCGCCTGTACAAGGGCAAGGTCGGCGTCGCGGTCATGGCACTCAGGGCCGGGGTGCCCGTCATCCCCTGCGCGATGATCGGCACCTTCGAGGCGCAGCCGCCCGGCAAGGTCATCCCCAACATCCACCCCGTCGTCATCCGCTTCGGCAAGCCCCTCGACTTCTCCCGCTACGCCGGCATGGAGAACGAGAAGGCGATCCTGCGCGCCATCACCGACGAGATCATCTACGCCATCCTCAGCCTCTCCGGTCAGGAGTACGTCGACGAGTACGCGGCCGTCGTCAAGGCGCAGGAGACCGAGGCCAAGGCGGAGAAGGAGCGGCGGTTCCCGCGGATGCCGCTCGGGTGAGCCCGCCCGGGGTGGGCTCTGCTGTGGGCAGAGATCCCCACGCGGGCCGGCCTCGTCGTCGTAGCGTCGCCGTATGACACGACGTGCTGTGGTGATCGGGGCCGCCGGACAGATCGGGCGGGCGGCGGTGGGGGTGCTGGCCCGCGACGGGTGGGACGTGACCGCCCTCTCGCGGGGTGGTGGGCGCGACGAGGGGTGGCCCGAGGAGGTGCGGGCCGTGCCGGGCGACCGGGAGGACGACGCCGTGCTCGCCGAGGTCGTCGGTGACGGGTGCGATGCCGTCGTCGACGTCGTCGCCTACGGAGGCGGCCACGCACGGCAGTTGGTCTCCCTCGCCGACCGGATCGGGTCCGCCGTCGTCATCTCGAGCGTGTCGGTGTACGAGGACGACAAGGGGCGGAACTTCGACACGCAGGAAGAACCGGACGGCTTCCCCGAGTACCCCGTGCCGATCACCGAGCAGCAGCGCACGGTCCGGGCCGGTGACAGCTCGTACAGCACGCGCAAGGTCGTCCTGGAACGCGAACTGCTGGCCGCCGGTGAGCAGTTGCCCACGACCCTGCTGCGGGCCGGTGCCGTCCACGGACCGTACTGCCGGACGCCGCGCGAGCTGTACTTCGTCAAGCGCAACCTCGACGGGCGGGCCCGGCGGGTCCTCGCCTACGGCGGGGAGAGCCGGTTCCATCCGGCGAGCGTCCACAACATCGCCGAGTTGATCCGGCTGGCCGCCGCCAACGCGGGCAGCCGGGTCCTGAACGCGGTCGACCCGGACGCGCCGACGGTGGCGGAGATCGCGCGGGCCATCGACGCCGTGATGGGGGTGCAGCGGGAGGACGTGCTCGTCGACGGGCCGCCGCCTGTGCCCACCGTCGGGGACACCCCGTGGTCCGTGCCCGTGCCGGTCGTGTGCGACATGTCCGCCGCCGAGCGGGAGTTGGGGTACCGGCCGGTGGTCCGGTACGCGGACCGGCTGGCCGAGTCCGTCGCCTCGATCGAGGAGCAGCTGTCCGGGCGGGACTGGCGGGAGGCCTACCCGAAGATGCTCCAGGCGTACGGCGACATCTTCGACTACGCGGCGGAGGACGCCTGGTTCAGGGCATGAGAAAGGGGCGGCCCGGCTCCGGGCCGCCCCTGCCTGTCACACCTTTACGGCTTCGGCGTGGCGTGCGGTCCGCACGTCACGTCGGCGGCGTCCAGCTTGCCGCTGAGCAGGTAGGCGTCCACCCGCTCGTTGATGCACGGGTTGACCAGGCTGGTGACACCGTGGGAACCGGCGTCCTTCTCGGTGATGAGACGGGAGCCCTTGAACCGCTTGTGCAGTTCGACAGCGCCCTCGTACGGGGTCGCGGCGTCCCGTTCGGACTGCACGATCAGCACCCCGGGCAGCCCCTTGCCGGTCTTCACGTTCACCGGCGTCTGCTGCTTGACCGGCCAGGTGGCGCAGGGCAGGTTCATCCAGGCGTTGGCCCAGGTGAGGAACGGGTAGTCCTTGTGCAGGCGGGTGTTGTCCCGGTCCCACTTCTTCCAGCTCGTGGGCCACTTGGCGTCGGTGCACTCGACGGCCGTGTAGACGGCGTTGCCGTTCTCCGAGGCGATGTTGCCCGCGGTGTCGGTCAGGTCGGGCGCGGCCGCGTCGACGACCGCCTGGGTGTCACCGGCGAAGTACTTGCTGAGCACCGTGGCGGTGTTGACCCACGCGGAGTCGTAGTACGGGGCGGTCTGGAAGAAGCCGATCAGTTCGGCCGGGCCGACCACGCCACCGATCGGGCTCTTCTTCGCCGTGGCCCTCAACTCCAGCCACTTGGCCTGGATCTCGGCGCGGGTGGTGCCGAGGTGGAAGGCCGCGTCGTTGGCGGCGACCCAGTCCTGCCAGTCGTTCCAGCGCTTCTCGAAGGCGACGTCCTGGTCGAGGTTGGCCTCGTACCAGATCTTCTCCCGCGACGGGTTGACGACGCTGTCGACGACCATGCGGCGGACGTGACCCGGGAACAGCGTGCCGTAGACGGCGCCGAAGTAGGTGCCGTAGGAGACGCCGAGGAAGTTGAGCTTCTTCTCCCCGAGCGCGGCGCGGATGACGTCCAGGTCACGTGCGCTGTTCGGCGTGGTCATGTGCGGCAGCATCTCGCCGCTGCGCTTGTAGCAGCCCTCGGCGTACGCGCGGGCCAGCTTGCGCTGGGCGCGCTTGTCGGCCTCGGAGTCGGGCACCGGGTCCATCTTGGGCGCCTTGACGAACTCCTGCGGGTCGATGCAGGAGATGGGCGTCGAGTGGCCGACGCCGCGCGGGTCGAAGCCCACGAAGTCGTACGCCTTGGACGTGTTGACCCACACCGGCGCCTTGGTGACGACCCGGCGCGGGAAGCGCAGGCCCGAGCCGCCCGGTCCACCGGGGTTGTAGACGAGCGCGCCCTGGCGCTCGGCGGGGGTCCCGGTGTTGCCGATGCGGTCGACGGCGAGCTTGATCTGCTTGCCGTTGGGCTTGGCGTAGTCGAGCGGCACGGTGACCCAGCCGCACTGGATGGGCTTCTCCAGCCCCCAGTCGGCGGGGCAGTCCTGCCAGTCGATGCCGGCCTTCTCGGCCCGGGCGGCGGCGATGGCGACGCCGCGGGCCTCACGGTCCTGGCCGTGCCGTGCGCCCGCCTTCGCGTTGGCGGTGGGCGCCGCCACGGCCCCGGCTATCAGGGTCGCCGTGACGAGCACTCCGGCCGAGCCGAACGCCGTGGCCCGCCTGGTCGATCTGTGGCGCTTCAAGTGCGACCTCCCCGTACGTCATTGATGAGTACGGGGATCCTCTCGGCTGTGGGTTCCCTGAGAACAGGGTCCGTCGGCCTTCTTTGCCAATCCGATAACCGGAGAGGGTTGTTCGCTAACCGACCTTCGGTCACCCGAGCGACGCCAGGGCCTCGTCCAGGAGCCTTCTCAGCCGCAGCGCGTCAGGGGCGACGGCGCTCACGAGCGCGGCGGGTCCGGCGAGCGGCATGACCACGGCACCATCCCCCAGCACCCGGGCCGGCACCGGATCGGCGACGAACTCCGGTCGTACGACGACCAGTTGCCCGACCGCGCGATGCCCCGCCAGCACGGCCGGGCCGTCCCATCCGCCGGGCGCCCCGGGCCCGCAGGCGAGTTCCTGGTCCAGCACGGTCCGTCCGCCGACGCGCACGGCGAGCCGGCTGCCGAGCCGCCCCGGCTCCTCGGCGACCCGCCCCAGCACCTGCTCCTCGCGCAGCACGAGCCGACCGTACGCACCGACGTCGACGTGTGTCGAGACGTACAGTTCACTGCCGTGTGCGGAGATCAACTGCTCGGGCAGCCAGCGCAGTTCACCGCCGTCGGCGACGGTGAGGCGGACGTCGTAGCGCGCCTCGCCCTTGGCCTGTCCGGGCAGGGCGATGGTGGCGGCGGCCGATCCGAGGTGCAGCCGGGCGCCTTCCTCCACGGTCGCCCGGACAGTGAAGTGGTCGCCGCCGAGCGGGCCGCTCATCGCGCCGACAAGCATGACCCGCGCCTCGGTGCCGCTCCCCCGCGTCCGGCGCAGCGCCAGCGGCCCGTCGCCCTCCAGCACGGGAAGGGAGGTGCCGCCACGCCCGTCGTCGCGGGCGAGGATCCGCGCGGTCGCCTGTACGCCGCCGCTCATGCCGTCCACGCGGCGAGCTGCGCCCGCACCCACGCGGCGACGTCCGTGACCCCGGCCTCGGTCCGCAACGACTGGAAGACGACCGGCAGTTCGGCGCGCTGCGCCTTGGCGTCGGCCGCCATCCGCGCGAGGTCCGAGCCGACGTACGGGGCGAGGTCGGTCTTGTTGACGACGAGCAGGTCGGCGGTGGTGACGCCGGGACCGCCCTTGCGCGGGATGTCGTCACCCCCGGCCACGTCGATCACGAAGATCTGCGCGTCCACGAGCCCTTTGGAGAAGGTCGCGGTGAGGTTGTCGCCGCCGCTCTCGACGAGCACGAGGTCGAGCGGCCCGACCTCGCCCTCCAAGTCCTCGACGGCTTCGAGGTTGGCGGAGATGTCGTCCCTGATCGCGGTGTGCGGGCAGGCTCCCGTCTCCACGGCGGTGATCCGCTCGGGCGGCAGGACGGCCTCGCGGAGGAGGAACTCGGCGTCCTCGCGGGTGTAGATGTCATTGGTGACGACGGCGAGGGACAGTTCGTCCCGCAGGGCGCGGCAGAGCGCGGCGACGGTGGCGGTCTTACCGGAACCGACGGGGCCGCCGAGTCCGATCCGCAGGGCGCGGCGGGCGCCGTCGGGGCGGTGCGCGTCCGCGCTGACGGCGGAGGGGGCGTCGTGGGAGTGGTCGAGATGCATGATTACGGCTCCTTGAACTACGACGAACTACGACGGACTACGACCAGCTACGACCAGCTACGACGCGAACAGCCGTACGGCCCAAGCGGCATGCAGCTCCGCAGAGATCTCCAGCAGGGGCGCGGAGGCGGCGGGGAGGGCGCCGACGCCCCCCTCGGCGACCTCACGTGCCATTTCCACCGCCCGGTCCGCCACCCGGTCCAGCTCCGGCGCGAGCCGGGCCAGCACCCCCGTGGCGTCGAACGGGTCGAGGCTCAGCAACCGCACGGTCGCCGACGCCGGCCCGCTCACACTCTCGTACGCCGCGCAGTAGGCCGCGTCGACGGCGTCCAGCCCGGCGGCCCGGGCCGCGAGCCCCAACACCACCGGCTGATGGGCGCCCTTGGGGAACTCCCGTGCCAGCGCGTCGAGTTCGGCCGAGGGCCAGGTCGCCCGAGCCGCCCGCATCAGCTGCCGCCCCAGCTTCCGCGCGGCGCTCCGCAACGCGGGCGACGGTGTGCGGGCGTCCGCCGCCGCGTCCAACTCCACGGGATCCACCCCGAGTACGGCCGCCGCGGCCAGGGACGCCGACACCAGTCCCGCCGTGTGCAACCGTCCCCGGCAGAACTCCTCCAGGCTCGAAGCCCCGTTGATCCGCCCGGCCTTGACGGCCGCCTCGGCCCCGCCGGAGTGCGCGTGCCCCCCGGCGGGAAAGCGGCCGTCGGCCAGGACGAGCAGTGCGGCCCTAGACATCGCGTTCCCGCCCCATCAGAACAGGAAGTAACGCTGGGCCAGGGGCAGTTCGGCCGCCGGAGTCGCCTCGACCAGCTCCCCGTCGATGTGCACGGCGAAGCTGTCGGGATCGACCCGCACCGAGGGACGCGCGTCGTTCTCCCGCATGTCCGCCTTGGTCACCCCGCGCGTCGAGTCGATGGCGACGAAGCGCTTGCCGAGTTGCAGCCGCTCCGGCAGCCCGTCCTCGATCGCCAGCGGCGCGACGAAGTTGAACGAGTTGGTCGCGGGCGCCCGCCCTATCGCCCCGTACATCGGACGCGGCAGGATGGGCTGCGGGGTCGGGATCGAGGCGTTGGCGTCGCCCATCTGCGCGTAGGCGATCTGGCCGCCCTTGACGACGAGATGCGGCTTGACGCCGAAGAACGCGGGCTCCCACAGCACGAGGTCGGCGAGCTTGCCGGTCTCCACCGAGCCGATCTCGCGCGCCAGGCCCTGCGCGATCGCCGGGTTGATCGTGTACTTGGCGACGTACCGCCGGACCCGGTGGTTGTCGGCCCGGCCGTCTCCGGGCAGCGCGCCCCGCTTGCGCTTCATGACATGCGCGGTCTGCCAGGTCCGCATGACGACCTCGCCGACCCGTCCCATGGCCTGGGCGTCGGACGAGATGATCGAGATGGCGCCGAGGTCGTGGAGGATGTCCTCCGCGCCGATGGTCGTCGGCCGGATCCGGGACTCGGCGAAGGCCAGGTCCTCCGGCACCGCCGGGTTGAGGTGGTGGCACACCATCAGCATGTCGAGGTGTTCCTCGGCGGTGTTGACGGTGAACGGCCGGGTCGGGTTGGTCGAGCTGGGCAGCACGTGCGGCTCGGAGACGACGGTCATGATGTCGGGCGCGTGCCCGCCGCCCGCACCCTCGGTGTGGTACGCGTGGATGCCGCGGCCGGCGATCGCCGCGAGCGTGTCGCCGACGAAGCCGGCCTCGTTCAGGGTGTCGGTGTGGATGGCGACCTGGATGCCGGTCTGGTCCGCCACCGTGAGCGAGGCGTCGATGACCGCGGGCGTCGAACCCCAGTCCTCGTGGAGCTTCAGCCCCAGCGCGCCGCCCCGGATCTGGGACAGCATCGCCTCGTGCGAGACGGTGTTGCCCTTGCCGAGGAAGCCGATGTTGAGCGGGTACTGCTCCATCGCCTCCAGCATCCGGGCGAGGTGCCACGGGCCGGGCGTCACCGTCGTGGCCTTCGACCCCTCGGCGGGGCCGGTGCCACCGCCCACCAGGGTCGTCACGCCCGCGGCCAGCGCCTCGTCGGCGATCTGCGGGCAGATGAAGTGGACGTGCGCGTCGACCGCGCCGGCCGTGAGGATGCGCCCGTTGCCCGCGATGATCTCGGTCTCGGGACCGAGCACCAGGTCCGGGTGGACGCCGTCCATGGTGTCGGGGTTGCCTGCCTTGCCGATGGCGGTGATCCGGCCGTCGCGGATGCCGACGTCGGCCTTGACGATCCCCCAGTGGTCGATGATCACGGCACCGGTGATGACGGTGTCCGGAGTGCCGTCTGCGCGCGTAGCACGCGCCTGGCCCATGGACTCGCGGATCACCTTGCCACCGCCGAACACGGCCTCGTCACCGGCGAGTCCGGGACCGCCGGAACGATCCTCCTCGATCTCGACGATCAGATCGGTGTCGGCGAGCCGGATGCGGTCGCCGGTCGTCGGGCCGAACAGGTCGGCGTACGCGGCACGCGAGATCTCAGGCATCGAGGGCACCTCCGGTCTCCCCGCGCAGTCCGGGCACGATCCGGGCACCGGCCAGCGGGACGAGTTCGACGTCGACGGGGATTCCGGGCTCGAAGCGCACGGCGGTGCCGGCGGCGACGTTCAGCCGCTTGCCGCGCGCGGCGGCGCGGTCGAACTCCAGGCCGGGGTTGGCCTCGGCGAAGTGGTAGTGGGAGCCGACCTGGACGGGCCGGTCGGCGGCGTTGAGGACGGTCAGCCGGGTGACCTCGCGGCCCTCGTTGTAGACGATCGGGTCCTCGGCGAAGAGGATCTCTCCGGGAATCACGGCGGCCCCCGTCAGACGATCGGGTCGTGGACGGTGACGAGCTTGGTGCCGTCCGGGAAGGTGGCCTCGACCTGGACGTCGTGGATCATCTCGGGGATGCCCTCCATGACGTCGTCCCGGGTGAGCAGCTTGCGCCCGGAGGCCATCAGTTCGGCGACCGTACGGCCGTCACGGGCGCCCTCGAGGATGTGCGAGGTGATGAGGGCGACGGCCTCGGGGTGGTTGAGCCTGAGTCCGCGGGCCCGGCGCTTCTCGGCGACGTCGGCCGCCACATGGATCAGCAGCCTCTCTTGCTCGTGCGGGGTCAGTTGCACGTCCCACCTCACAGTCCTCGCTCCGGACCGTGCGGGGTCCGGTTGCCGCAGCCGCCGGGCAAAGTCCCTGGTGGCGTGCCGAGAGGCTAGTTGGACCGGGTTTCAAGCAAGTTAACCGAGCTGTGATCCATCGGTTGCGTCGCGACCGTCCCGCACGCTCATCAACGCCCGCAGCCCGTCACGGAGGACGTCGGTCGGCACCGGCCCGAACAGAGCCTGCTGGGCGAGGAAGCCCATGACCGCGGCCATCATGGTGCGGGCCACGTGGTCCGGGGACATGTCCGAGCGCATCATTCCGGCGTCCTGGTAGGCCTGGACGATCCGCCCCCAGGTCTGCCGCACCCCGCCGTAGCCGTCGCGCAGGACGCCCGCGAGTTCCTCGTTGCGGAGCGTTTCCGTCCACACCTGGACGACGAGGCGCGGGAACGCGGGCCGCCCGTCCACGGTCAGGAACTCCTTGGTGGCGAGGATCCGGGCGAGCACCGTCGCCGCCAGGAGGTCCGGCGGCGGGGGCGGGCTGCCGAGAGCCGCCTCTTCGAACCCGTCGCGGACCTGGCCGAGCACCTCCTCGACGATGGCCGCGATGAGGGCCTCCTTGCCGCTGAAGTAGCGGTACACGGCCCCGGCCGACAGATCGACCTCCTTCAGCACGTCCTGCATGGACGTGGCGTGGAAGCCGTTGCGGGCGAAGCAGATCGCGGCACCGTCGAGGATCTGCCGGCGGCGGGCGTCGAGGTGTTCCTGGGATACGCGGGCCATGGTCCTCAATCTAAAACGAACGTTCCTTCTTGACAAGACGCGCGCTCGGCAGCACGGTGGGAGGGAAATAAAAAACGAACGATCATTCTCTATAAATCCCAGCCCGTCCGAGCCAGGAAGGCCACCCCATGTCCACCGCTTCCGCTACGGCGTCCAGCGGCACCCCTCGCCGTCTGCTCGCGGTCGTCGTCCTCGTCCCGCTCCTCGCCGCGCTCGCCCTGTGGGCCTTCGCCTGGCCCGCGGCCCGCACCGCACCCCGCGACCTGCCGCTCGGCGTGGCCGGTCCCGCCGCCGCGACCGCCCAGGTCGAACAGCAACTGGCGCGGCACAAGGGCGCGTTCGAGATCCACCACTACGCGGACGAGGCCGCCGCCCGGGACGCCGTCGAGGACCGGACCGTATACGGCGCGGTCGTCGTCACCGCCCAGGGGCCCGAGCTGCTGACCGCGTCGGCCGCGAGCCCGGTCGTGGCGCAGTTGCTCCAGCAGGCCGTGGCGGAGCCGGCGGCGGCCCAGGGCACCCAGGTCAGGACGGTCGACGTGGTGGCGGCGCCCGCCAAGGACCCGCGGGGCGCGGCCCTGAACGCCAGCGTGCTGCCGCTGGCCCTGGCCGGGATCGCCGCGGGCGCGGTGGTGACCGTGAGCGGGCTGCGCGGGACGCGTGCCGCGGTCGCTCTGGCCGGCGCCTCGGCCCTGGTGGGCGCGGCCGCCGCCGGGATCGCGGACAGCTGGCTCGGTGTCCTCACCGGCGACTGGTGGGCGGAGGCGGGGGTGTTCGGGCTGGCGACGCTGGCGGTGAGCGCTGCCGTCGCCGGCCTCGCCGCCCTCCTGGGCACCGCCGGGATCGGGATCGCGTCGGGCGCGATCATGCTCTTCGGGAACCCGTTCTCCGGGGCGGCCTCGGCGCCGCAGATGCTCCCCGAGCCGGTCGGCGCGATCGGCCAGTGGCTGCCGCCGGGCGCGAGCGCGACCCTGCTGAGGTCGGTGGCGTACTTCGACGGCGCCGCAGCGACCGGCCCCGCCCTCACCCTGGCCTGGTGGGCCGCGCTCGGCCTGGGCGCCGTGCTGCTGGGGCAGGCCCTCACGGCGCGGAAGCAGAGCCCCGCACGCGCCGCGGAACGAGAGCTGGTGGCCACCGGCTGACGCGGGCACCCTGGAACCGGCCGTGCACCTCCGCTGTAGCGGACGGAGGTGTGCGGCCTTCTTCTTTCCTGTCCCCGCTACGAGGCGCCCGTGCCCCGGTGGTGGGCCGCGATGCCGAACCGCTGCGGCTCGCGGGGCGGCGAGGACAGCTCGCGCACGGTCGAGACCGCGCTGATCACCTGCTCCTCGGCGGACTCCGGAAGCTCCTGGAGCCCCTCCAGCCGTTCGAGATCGGCGGCGGAGACCAGGGCGACGAGCGGCTTGCCGTGCCGCGTGACGACGACACGCTCACCGCCGTACACCACTCGGTTGATCAGGTCGGCGAGTTCAGCCCTGGCTTGCGTCACCGGAATCTCGTAGGCCATACCCCCATCATAACGTCACGTACATCCTGTACATTTTTTACAGACGCCGAAGGAGGGGTACCCATGACCCGACCGACCGCCCGCCACGTCCTGCCCGAGTTCACCGAACGCACGAGTTCCGGCAGCAAGACGATGGACCCGTACTCGAAGCTGCTGGAGGAGCGGATCGTCTTCCTCGGCACCGCGGTGGACGACATCTCGGCGAACGACGTGATGGCGCAGTTCATGCACCTCGAGCACCAGGACCCGGACCGGGACATCTCGCTCTACATCAACTCCCCCGGCGGCTCCTTCAGTGCCATGTCGGCGATCTACGACACGATGCAGTTCGTCACGTGCGACGTGGAGACCATCTGCCTGGGGCAGGCCGGATCGTCCGCGGCCGTCCTGCTCACGGCCGGCACCCCCGGCAAGCGGTTCGCGCTGCCGGGTGCCCTCATGGTGATCCACCAACCCTCGCTGACCGAGCCGGTGGAGGGGCAGGCCAGCGATCTGGCCATCCGCGCGGCTGAGTTGGGGCGCGTCCGCGACCGTCTGGAGGAGATGCTCGTCCAGCACACCGGGCGCAGCCGGGAGCAAGTCACCGAGGACATCGAGCGGGACAAGATCCTCACCGCTCAAGAGGCCCTGGAATACGGCCTGGTGGATCAGATCATCCCCAGCCGCAAGGCCTCGCGCCCCGCGCCCGGCACCCGGTGAGCGGACGATGCTGCCACCCGAACTCCCGCCGCTGCCCGCACTGACGCGCGCCGAGGGCGAGTTGATCGACCGTTATCTCGACGTGGTCGACCTGCTGGGCCGGATCAACCCGGCGCACCACGGCGACACCTACCGCGGGCTGCGGGCCGCGCAGGCGCTGGTCGCCAAGGCGGCCGAGCTGCGTGACGCGCTGACGCTGATGCACCAGCGGGGTGAGACGGAGCTGCATGCCGCAACCCTGGCGCGGGCGCTGCGCGTCCTGGACGGTGAGCGGCGCACGGCGCGGGTCACGGTGCCGCCGCACGTCGGCAGTTGACGCGGAAGCGCCCGGTCCGGACCGCCGACCGGGACGGCGAGGCGTCCGGACCGGCTTTCAAACGGACCAAAAGACGTACCCCCGTTTGGAGTAGTCGCCCGTCGTTCTGTGGGGCCGTCAGGGTTGCACAACGCGCGTAGCCCGAGGCCGGAATGAGACGTTCCGTCGCTGGTCCGAGGCTCCTCGACCCCCTCGACAGTCCCTCGAACAGAGGAGTGTCCACCCGAACGGGTGAGTGGTGAGTAACGCCACAAATCCCCGATTCCATTGGGTTTTTCGGGTGTCCGTGCGTGAAGATCCCTGTCTGACGACAAGCCCCCGCCGCAGCGGCGGGGCGATCCGGGTGGACGCCGAGTCCTGCCGCCACCCGGATGACCGGTCGACAGGAGTGGATCGGCAGGAGTGGAGGACCCAAGCACGACGGGTCGCCGGAACAGCGCTCAACGGCCGTTCCGAGCAGCCCTTGGGGTGAAGCCGCAGTACGCGGCCGGGCAACTTCGCCAGCCCGAATCCGACAGGTCATCCTTCACAGGCGGCTGACGAAGGGTTGCGCATGTCTGCGCTCAATCGTGTCCCGTCGCTGATGGCCCGAGCCGGTACCGCCTCGGCCCTCACCATCGCCGCAGTGGGCGGCTCCATCGTGGTCCCGGGCGTCGCATCCGACGCCGAGGCCGCGACACCGGCGACGAAGGCACTCCAGGTCGCGGCTTCCAAGAAGGGCTCCCCGTACAAGTGGGGCGCCGCGGGGCCGCACAGGTTCGACTGCTCCGGGCTCACGCTGTACTCGTACAAGAAGGCGGGCAAGAAGCTGCCCCGGACGGCGGCCCAGCAGTACAACAAGACCCGCCACATCTCGGCCGGCAGCCGCAAGGCCGGCGACCTCGTGTTCTTCCACTCGGGGTCGAGCGTCTACCACGTCGGGATCTACGCGGGGAAGGGGAAGATCTGGCACTCCCCGAAGAGCGGGGAGGTCGTGAAGCTCCAGAAGATCTGGACGAAGAGCGTCTGGTACGGCCGGGTCAAGTGACCTTCCCGCGGGGGCGGCGGCGACCTGACCCGCCGCCGCCCCCGCGGGGCCTCAGGCTGCTCCCCGGTCGAGGGCGAGCAGCGGTTCGAGGAGCAGGACCACGCCCAGCACCGTCAGCGCGGTGCCGGTGACGCCCGCGACGAGCCGCGCGGCCCGCGGCCGCCTGAGCCACCGGCCCAGCCGGTCCACCAGCAGCGCCACCGCCGGGAACCACACCAGGGCGAGCACCACCACGATCAGCGCCAGCAGCAGCGTCCGGGGCAGCGCGGCCGAACCGTCCGGCACGAACTGCGGCAACAGGCTCAGGAAGGTGACGGGCGCCTTCGGATTGAGGGCGTTGGTGACGAACCCCTGCCGAAGAGGCCGCGCGGAGCCGCTCCGGGCGTCCTCAACCACCGTGTGCGGACCGCTCAGTGAGCGCAGGGACCGTACACCCAGGTACAGCACATAGGCACCGCCCAGGAGTTGGAGCGCACGGAACAGTGCCGGTACGGCCGCCAGGACAGCGGCGACCCCGGCCACCGCCAGCGCCGTGTGCAGCAGCAGCCCGCCCGCGACACCGAGGGCACTGGCGACACCGGCCCGGCGGGAGACCAGTGCGTTGCGTACGACGACGGTGAAATCGGCGCCGGGCATGGCGACCATGCCGGCGGCGACCCCGGTGAAGGCGATGAGCTGTGCGTCCATGCCTGTCAGCCTGCCGCGCGTGAGCCTTCAGCAGGTATGTCGAATATCCTGAGTCTTACTTAAGCATCCCTTTAGGCTGGGGGCTCGGCATGTACGACCCGAACCGGCTCGCCGCGCTGGTCGCCGTCGCCGAGGCCGGCTCGATCACCCGGGCCGCCCAGCGCCTCGGGTACACCACCCCCGCGCTCTCCCAGCAGCTGGCCAAACTGGAGCGGGAGGCGGGCACCGCCCTTCTCGTACGGCATCACCGCGGCGCACGGCTCACGGGCGCCGGGGAGCTCCTGGTGGCCCGGGCCCGCCGGGTGCTGGACGAGATGGAGCAGGCCCGCCATGAACTCGCGCGGCTGACCGGGCTGTCCGGCGGCACGCTGCGGCTCGGCACCTTCCAGACCGCGGGCATCCAGCTGCTGCCGCCCGTGCTGAGCGCGTTCCGCCGGGCGTATCCGGACGTGGAACTGACCGTCGCCCACCTCGAACCGCCGGCCGGGGTGGCGGCGGTGGCGGCCGGTGACGTGGATCTGGCGCTGACGCATTCCTACGAGCCCGCGGACCCGGTACCGCTGCCCGCGTCCGTCAGCGTGGAGCCGGTCCTGGTGGAGGAGCTGGTCCTGGTGACCGCCCCGGGGCATGCCCTCGCCGAGGGCACCGCACGCCTGCCCCTGACCGGACTCGCCGGCCAGCCGCTGATCAGCATGGCCCCGGACCATCCTGCCCGGCGCGGCGTGGAGGCGGCCCTCGCCCGGGCCGGCGCCACCGCGTCCGTACTGGTGGCGACGCCCGTGTACGCCCTGGTCTGCGCGCTGGTGAGTGCTGGGCTCGGCGTCGCGGTGGTCCCGGAGATGGTGGCGCGGACGTCGGTGACACCGGTGGGGGTACGACTGCTGGAACCGGGGGATCTGCGCCGTACCATCTCGGTCGCCCATCGCACCGACGAGACGGCTCCGACGGCGGACGCCTTCCGGGCACTCCTCAGGGGCGCGTTCGGCCGGGCCCGGCCCTAGGGCTCTTGCTGTCCCGCCGCGGACACCGGCTGTGCCGGTACCGTCCACGGGAGTTCGATGGAGACCGTCTTGCCGCCCTCGCGGGTGGGGCGGACTCTCAGCTTGCCGCCGCACTCCGCGGTCAGCCAGCGGATGATCACCATGCCGCGGCCGTTGTCCTGCTGGACGGCGGCCGGGAGCCGCTTGGGGAAGCGGGGGTGGCTGTCGGTGACTCCGATGCGCAGTTGCTCGTCGCGGTCGAGCTGGATGTCCACCGTGAAGGTGGGTGACTGACCGAAGGTGTGCTGTACCGCGTTGGTGGCGAGTTCGGAGACGATGAGCCGGATCGTCTCCGCCGCTTCCGTGTCCGCCGGCAGGCCCCACTCCGAGAGGGTGCTCAGGACGTAGGCGCGGGCCGCGGAGACCGAGGCGGGATCGCTCGGCAGAGTGACGGATGCTTCCAGATGGTCTGCCATGGCGAGGTCGTCCCTTTCCCACGGGACCGCAGTCCGACACGGAGCGGATGGTTCGAGTACGGTCCCGGACTGGTGCTTCTTCGCCAGACTGCCATTACCAGGCCGGTCACGGTGCCGATCCACCAAGATATGCATATATCTGTCGCTCGAAGCGGTGAACTCTCCGACGGAAGACCGTATTTGGGCGGCCCGGAAGGAGTAAGGAGTAGCCCATGCAGCACGGTCCCGCGGTACGCCGCCGGAAACTGGGCGCCGAACTGCGTGCCTTGCGTACCGGTGCGGGGCTCACCAGTGGTGAGGCGGCCCGGCTGGCGGGCTGGCACCAGTCCAAGGTGAGCCGGATCGAGACCGGCGCCAGCGGGGTGAAACCGGCCGATGTGCGGTTACTCCTGGACGTCTACGAGGTCCAGGACAGCCAACTCAGGGAGTTGCTCCTGGTGTTGGCGGGGTCCGACGAGGGCGGCGGACGCCACCACTGGTGGCACGCCTACCGTGGGGTGCTGCCCCCGACGTACCGGGACTTCATCAGCCTGGAGTCGCAGGCGACCGCGATGCGCACGCTGGAGATCTCCGTCGTCCCCGGGCTGCTGCAGACGCCCGAGTACGCCCGTGCGGTCACCCGGGCCGCGGTCGGCGGCCTCGAGGGCGAGACCGACGAACGGCTCGACGCGCTGGTCGAGGTGCGGCTGGCCCGGCAGGACGTGCTGCGGGCCGACCCGCCGCTGGAGCTCGCCGCGGTGCTGGACGAGGGGGTGCTGCGCCGGGAGATCGGCGGACCCGAGGTGATGGCCCGGCAGTTGCGGCGGCTCGTCGAGGCGGCCCGGCTCCCCCAAGTCAGACTTCAGGTGCTGCCGTTCGCCGCGGGAGCACACATCGGCATCACCGGCCCTTTCGTTATCTTCTCATTTTCGCGCACTTCTGATCTGGATGTGGTTGTTCTCGACCACTTGACGAGTAGCCTCTACCTCGAGCGGAAAGAAGACCTCCGGGCCTACACCGAGGCCTTCAACGCCCTTAAGATCCACGCCCTTTCGCCCGAGGACTCGTTGGATTACATCGCCGCGATAGGTGACGGCGCGTAAGGAGGCACCATGTCTGCACTGCCTCGGAACGTTCCTACCAGTACCGATCTGCTCGACGTGCGCTGGCTGCGCAGCAGTTACAGCACGGGAGCGAACAACTGTGTCGAGACCGCTCGGCCAGGGTCGGGCCCGCGGGCCGGACTCGTCGCCGTACGCGACTCCAAGGACCCGTCCGGACCCGCGCTGCTCTTCTCCCCCGGGAGCTGGGCGGAGTTCACGGCCGCGTTCTGATCAGTTCCGATCCGATCCGGGCACGGCCGTGTCACGCCGACTCATGGTCGTGTCTCACCGATCACCCGTACAGCGCGTTCGATCTGCGCCTCGGAGAGGTCCGCGCGGGCGGTCAGCCGCAGCCGTGAGATGCCGTCGGGCACGGAAGGAGGACGGAAACAGCCCACGGACAGGCCTGCCGCACGGCAGTCGGCCGCCCACCGCACGGCCCCCTCCGGGGACGGCGCGCGCACGGAGACCACCGCGGCGTCCGGTCGTACCGCCTCGTGACCCGCGGCGGTCAGGCGTGCGTGCAGTTCGGCGGCCACCTCGCGGGCCCGGGCCGCCCGCTCGGGCTCGCGGCGCAGCAGGCGCAGCGCCGACAGGGCGGCCCCGGCCGCCGCCGGGGCCAGGCCGGTGTCGAAGATGAACGTCCGTGCCGTGTTGACCAGATGGTCGATCACCCGGGCCGGGCCGAGCACGGCCCCGCCCTGGCTGCCGAGCGACTTGGACAGCGTGACCGTCACGACGACGTCGTCGGCGCCCGCGAGTCCCGCCGCGTGCGGCGCGCCCCGGCCGCCGTCGCCCAGCACCCCGAGGCCGTGGGCGTCGTCGAGCACCAGACCGGCGCCGTACTCCCGGCAGGCCTCGGCGTGCGCGGCCAGCGGGGCGGCGTCGCCGTCGACGGAGAAGACCGTGTCGGACACGAAGACGGCCGGGCCCGGTCCCTCATGGGTCTGCAGCGTCTTGCGCACGGCGTCGGGGTCGGCGTGTTCCACCACCTGTGAGGTGCCCCGGGCCAGCCGGCAGCCGTCGATCAGCGAGGCGTGGTTGCCGGCGTCGGAGACGATCAGGGAGCGGAGCGGGGCCAGCGCGGTGACCGCGGCGAGGTTGGCCGCGTAGCCGGAGGAGAAGACCAGGGCTGCCTCGAACCCGCAGAAATCGGCCAGCTCGCGTTCCAGCTGCGCGTGGAGCTCGGTCGTGCCGGTGACCAGTCGGGATCCGGTGGAGCCTCCGCCCCAGGTCCGGGCGGCCCGCGCGGCCCCCTCGACCACCTCGGGATGACGGGTCAGCCCCAGGTAGTCGTTGCTCGCGAGATCGAGCAGCGGCGCATCGGCGGGGCGCGGGCGCAGGGTCCGCACCAGGCCCCTGCGGGTGCGCACCCGGACCTGCTGGTCGATCCAGCCGAATGCCATGGGTCCTCCGGGGGTTTTGTAGGCAGCGAACAGACACTAGTGGGACAAGCAGCCGCCCACTGTGTGGCAATACCCACACAGCGAATGGCAGCTGTTGTACGAACTCTCCTTGGCCGGAGACGGGTCCTTAGGACAGGATCAGCTTTCATGGACCTGCTGAACACGCTGGTGGACAAGGGGCTTCGGCGCGAGCTGCCGACCCGCGACGAGGCGCTCGCCGTGCTCGCCACTTCCGACGACGACCTGCTCGACGTGGTGGCCGCGGCCGGAAAGGTGCGCCGGCACTGGTTCGGCCGACGCGTGAAACTGAACTACCTCGTCAACCTCAAGTCCGGCTTGTGCCCCGAGGACTGCTCCTACTGCTCGCAGCGGCTCGGCTCCGAGGCCGGGATCCTGAAGTACACCTGGCTCAAGCCCGACGAGGCCTCCAAGGCCGCCGCCGCGGGTCTCGCGGGCGGCGCGAAGCGGGTCTGTCTGGTGGCGTCCGGGCGCGGTCCGACGGACCGGGACGTGGACCGGGTCGCGGGCACCATCAAGGCGATCAAGGACCAGAACGAGAACGTCGAGGTGTGCGCCTGTCTCGGGCTGCTCTCCGACGGCCAGGCCGAGCGGCTGCGCGAGGCCGGCGCCGACGCCTACAACCACAACCTCAACACCTCCGAGGCGACGTACGGCGACATCACGACGACGCACACCTACGCCGACCGCGTCGACACCGTGCAGAAGGCGCACGCGGCGGGTCTGTCGGCCTGCTCGGGTCTGATCGCGGGCATGGGCGAGTCGGACGAGGACCTGGTCGACGTGGTCTTCTCGCTGCGCGAGCTGGACCCGGACTCGGTTCCGGTCAACTTCCTGATCCCGTTCGAGGGCACGCCGCTGGCCAAGGAGTGGAACCTCACCCCGCAGCGCTGTCTGCGCATCCTGGCGATGGTCCGGTTCGTCTGCCCCGACGCCGAGGTGCGGATCGCGGGCGGCCGTGAGGTCCATCTGCGCACCATGCAGCCGCTCGCTCTGAACATCGCCAACTCGATCTTCCTCGGCGACTACCTGACGTCCGAGGGTCAGGCGGGCAGGGCCGACCTGGAGATGATCGCGGACGCCGGCTTCGAGGTGGAGGGCGCGGGCGAGGTCACGCTGCCGCAGCACCGGGCGGACGTGGCGGCGGCTGCCGCGGGCGGCTGCGGGTCGCACGAAGCGGCGGGCTGCGGGTCGCACGAGGGTGCCGGGTGCGGGACCGGCTGTGGTTCGGTGTGCGGTTCCCATGAGCCCGCCGCCGTTCCCGAGGTCAACGAGCCGCGCACGGATCTGGTCGCCGTACGCCGTCGCGGTGCCGGGACGGATCTCGCGCCCAATGCCTGAGCTGCCCGTGTCCGAGCTGCTGGAGCTCGACCGGCGGCATGTGTGGCATCCGTACGGGCCGATGCCCGGCCGGGTGGAACCGCTCGTCGTGGAGTCGGCGAGCGGGGTGCGGCTGCGCACGTCCGCCGGGGAGCTGGTCGACGGCATGTCGTCCTGGTGGTCGGCCATCCACGGCTACAACCACCCGGTGCTCAACGAGGCCGCCGCCGGCCAGCTCGGCCGGATGAGCCACGTGATGTTCGGCGGGCTCACCCACGAACCCGCCGTACGCCTCGCGAAGCACCTCGTCGACCTGTCACCCGAAGGCCTGGAGCATGTGTTCCTGGCCGACTCGGGCTCGGTGTCCGTCGAGGTCGCCGCGAAGATGTGCCTCCAGTACTGGCGCTCGCTGGGACGCGGCGGCAAGCAGCGGCTGCTGACCTGGCGGGGCGGCTACCACGGGGACACCTGGCAGCCGATGTCGGTGTGCGACCCCGAGGGCGGGATGCACGACCTGTGGACCGGGGTGCTCCAACGCCAGGTGTTCGCGGACCCGCCGCCGGCCGAGTACGAGGAGTCGTACGCCGACCATCTGCGCGCGCTGATCGAGCGGCACGCCGGCGAACTGGCCGCTGTGATCGTGGAGCCGGTGGTGCAGGGCGCGGGCGGGATGCGGTTCCACTCCCCCGCGTATCTGCGGGTGCTGCGCGAGGCCTGCGACGCGCACGACGTGCTGCTGGTCTTCGACGAGATCGCGACCGGCTTCGGGCGGACCGGCGCCCTGTTCGCGGCGGAGCATGCGGCGGTCACCCCGGACGTGATGTGTGTGGGCAAGGCGCTGACCGGCGGCTATATGACGATGGCGGCCACCCTGTGCACGGCACGCGTGGCCGACGGGATCTCGCGCGGCGAGGTGCCGGTGCTCGCGCACGGCCCGACGTTCATGGGCAACCCGCTCGCGGCGGCCGTGGCCTGCGCGTCGATCGAGTTGCTGCTCGGGCAGGACTGGCAGGCCGAGGTCAAGCGGATCGAGGCGGGGCTGACGGAGGGTCTGGCGCCGGCGCGGGAGCTGCCGGGCGTCCGGGACGTCCGCGTCCTCGGCGCGATCGGCGTGGTCCAGCTGGACCACGAGGTGGACATGAAGGCGGCCACGGAGGCGGCCGTGCGCGAGGGCGTGTGGCTGCGGCCGTTCCGCGACCTCGTCTACACGATGCCGCCGTACGTCACGGGGGACGCGGACGTGGCACGGATCGCGCGGGCCGTGTGCGCGGCGGCGGGAGAGGGTTGAGATGTCTGTCCTGGTGATCACGGGCACCGGCACGGAGGTCGGCAAGACGATCACGACCGCCGCGGTCGCCGCCGCCGCGGTCGCCGCGGGCCGGTCGGTGGCCGTCCTCAAGGCGGCCCAGACGGGCGTACGGCCGGACGAACCGGGCGACGCCCAGGAGGTCGCGCGCCTCGCCGGGCCGGTCACGACGGCCGAACTCGCCCGCTACCCGGAGCCGTTGGCCCCGGCGACGGCCGCGCGCCGGGCGGGCCGCGCGCCGGTGCGCCCGCCGGAGATCGCCGAGGCGGCCGCCAAACTGGCCACCGAGCACGATCTGGTGCTGGTCGAGGGCGCCGGCGGACTGCTCGTACGGTTCGACGACGCGGGCGGGACGCTGGCGGACGCGGCGCGACTCCTGGGGGCGCCGGTGCTGGTGGTGGCCACGGCCGGACTGGGCACGCTCAACACCACCGACCTGACGGCCCGTGAACTCCGGTCCCGGGACCTGGAGTTGGCAGGCGTCGTCATCGGCGGCTGGCCGCATTCCCCCGATCTGGCGATGCGGTGCAATGTGACCGACCTGCCCGAGGTCGCCGCGGCGCCGCTGCTGGGGGCGCTGCCGATGGGCGCGGGCGCGCTGGCACCGGCCGACTTCCGCGCGGCGGCACCGAGTTGGCTGGCGCCGCGGCTGGACGGGGTGTGGGACGCGGAGGCGTTCCGGGCACGGGAAGCCGCGTGAGCCCGGGGCGGTGACCGCCCCGCGTCATTCCGCCCCCTCGCCCTCCGCCAGCAGCCGCACCAGCTCGATGCGTGACCGTATGCCCAACCGTGCGAAGACGCCCCGCAGATGGTGGTCGATCGTGCGGGGGCTGAGGGCCAGCCTCGTTGCGATCTCGCGGTTGGTGGCGCCCTCGGCGGCCATGCGGGCGACCATGAGCTGCTGAGCCGTGAGGCGGGTGGTGGGGTCGTCGGGGGCTGTCGGCGCGGGAGTCGCGGGGGTGCCCAGGGCGCGGAGTTCCGCCCGGGCCTGGGCGGCGCAGTGCGGCGCGCCGAAGTGCTCGAAGGCCTCCAGGGCGCTGTGGAGACGGTCGCGGGCCTCGGTGCGCTGCCGCAGCCGGCGCAGCACGCTGCCGAACAGCAGCTCCGTGCGGGCGCGTTCGAAGTCGCGGGTGCCCCGGGCGTGCAGATCGAGTGCGGTGCGGTAGTGGTCGACCGCTTCGGCTCCCGGCGCCAGCAGCGCCCGGCACCGGGCGCTGAGCGCCAGGTCGTCGGGGCTGCGGACGGCGCTCGCCCAGCGGTGGTAGTCGGCGTGCGCGGCCCGGGCCACCCGGGTGTCGTCGGTGCGGACGGCCGCCTCGACATAGTGCGGGGTGGCCAGGTGCCGGATGGCTCGGTGCCCGTGACCGGGGCCGAAGCCGGCGAGCGCCCGCAGCCGGGCCGCCGCCGCGGCGAACCGGCCGCTGCTGAGGTCGAGGTAGGCGAGCGCCCACTGGGCGAGCGCGGCGGGCAGACCGAGACCGCGTCCGAGGGCGTACGAGCGGGCCGTCGCCGCGCGTTCCCGGCAGACGTCGGCGTCGCCCGTGAGCGCCGCGAACATGGCCAGGGCCGCCTGGAGATGGCAGGCCCCGTTGTCCTGGCCGGTGGCGTACGCCTGCCAGAGCGCGTCGGTCGCTGCGGCCTCTCCGGCGCGTGGGCGCCCGGTCCAGAAGTCGGCGTAGGCACGGAACTCCATCGCCTGCACGACGGCGACCGTCGCGCCGCGCACGCGCGCGGAGGCGGCCGCACGGACGGTCGCGGCGGTGGCCCGCGTCTGGTCGCCGAGCAGGAGGGCGGCGATGCCCGCGTGGATGAGGAGGGTGGGGTCGCCGCCGGGGCCGCAGCGCCCGGCCGTCGCGCCGAGCAGGTCGCGCGCGTCCTCGTACCGCCCCTCGAAGGCCGCCGCGAGCCCGCCCAGCGTGCCGGGCGGCTCGATCCCCAGCCCGCGCGCCACCCGGTCCGCCTCCCGGCATCGCCGCAGGTCACCGGTGTAGATGGCGGCCTCGGTGGCCCGGGCCAGGAGGTGGCGGGTGTGGTCGAGGGTGGGGCCTGTGGTGTGGGGCGATACGGGAGAAACGTTCCGGCCGACCGGCTCCGGGAGCTCGATCACCTCACTTCCCCCCTCCTGCGGCTCCCGCACCGCAGCCGTCAGCAGCGCGTCGAACGCCTCCGCCGCGTTCCCGGCCCGCAGGGCGAGTACGCCGGTCAGCGCGTCGTCCTCGGTGCGCGCCGCCAGGGCTCGCGCCCGGTCGCCCGCACCGGACTGCCAGGCGTATACGGCGGCACGTGTCACCAGGCGGGTTCGCCCGGCCCGGTCGGGGCACAGCGCGGCGGCGCGTTCGGCGAGGGCACCGGCCAGCGGGAGGCGGCCCTCGTCGCGGGACCGGGCCGCGGCCGTGGCGAGTTCGGCGGCGAGCCGGGAGCTGGGGCCGAGAGCGCCCGCGCCCCGGTGCCAGGAACGCAGCGGCGTCTCGCCCTCGGCGCTCAGCACGCGGGCGAGCAGCCGGTGGACGTCGCGCCGGTCCGCCGGGGAGCCGGTCTCGTACGCGGCGATCCGCGTCCAGGCGTCACGGAAGACGACCCCGTCGGCGCGCGCGTGGGCGAGCCCGGCGGCCTCGGCGGCCTCCAGGGGGCGGGTGTCGAGGCGGGCGGCGGCGACCGCGCGCAGGAAGGCGTGGGTGGCGACCGGGTACTGGTCGGCCGCGGCGAGGAGGAGCAGAAGCCGGGTGTCGTCGGGCAGGGCGCGGATCTCCGCGCGGTGGGCGCGCAACAGCGACGGGGCCAGTTCGGCGGGTTCGGCGGGGAGGGGGTCGAGGCCGGTGGAACGGCGGTCGTCGAGCAGTCGTACGGCCTCGGCCGCCGCGCGCGGATCGCCGTGCACGGCGTGCAGGAGCCGTACGCGGACGCCTTCGGGCAGGGCGGAGACGGGGTCCGGCCACGCGTCCGTGGGGGGCGGTGGCGAAGTGGGGGCAAGGGGCGGGGGGTTCACCGGAGTCACCACGCCATCGACGTTACTGGCGAGTTAATTGAACCGTAAAGACCGGCGATTTCGCCGATGCGGCGCGCGTAGACCCGGCCGCACCCTCCTGACAACCCCACCCGTTTCAGGAGGCCTCATGCAACCCCGCATGCGCCGCATGTCAGCGGCCGTCTCGGCCGTGGTCGGCTCGCTCCTTCTGTCGCTCTCCCTCACCTCGGCCCCCGCTCAGGCCGCGACCCACCATCCGATCGTCTTCGTGCACGGCTTGAGCAGTGACGCGAGCAGCTGGGACGACTGGATCGCCGACTTCAAGGCCGACGGCTACACGTCCTCGCAGCTGTACGCGTTCTCGTACGACTGGTCCAAGTCGAACGTCACGACCGCCGGCCAGCTCTCCACCTATGTCAAGTCCGTGCTGTCGCAGACCGGCGCCTCGAAGGTGGACCTGGTCGTGCACTCGATGGGCGCGCTGAACTCCCGCTACTACCTGAAGAACCTGGGCGGGACGTCGTACGTGGACGACTTCGTCTCGGTGGCCGGGGTCAACCACGGCACGACGACCGCTTCCTGGTGCTCGTGGCTGTACACGTCGTGTGCCGAGATGTACACGGGCAGTTCGTTCCTGACCTCGCTCAACTCCGGTGACGAGACGCCGGGCAGCGTCAGCTACGCCAGCTACTGGTCCAACTGCGACGACGCGCTCACCCCGGACACCACCGCGATCCTCAGCGGCGCCACCAACGTCGAGGTCGGCTGCGTCTCGCACACCGACATGAACAACGACTACGGCGTCTACCAGCAGGTGCGCGACTTCGTGGCGTAGCCCGCGGGCGGGAGGTGCACGGAGCGTGTACCGGGGGACAATCACGGTAGGGCCCGTCCTTCCGGGAGGTCGCCATGCCGCTACGGTCCGCCGGCTCGGGCAGGTTGCCGAGCGATCCCGTGCACCACCCGCTGTTCGCCCGCTGCTACGCCCGCACGAGTGTGGCCGCCGAGACCCGGTGGGGCATGGCCGGGGTGCGTGACCGGTTGCTGTCCGGGCTGTCCGGGCGGGTCATCGAGATCGGCGCGGGCAACGGACTGAACTTCGCGCACTATCCGCGCGCGGTGGCGGAGGTCGTGGCGATCGAACCGGAGCGCGGTCTGCGGCAGTTGGCGGTGGAGTCCGCCCTGCGCTCCGAGGTGCCCGTGGACGTGGTGCCGGGCGCCGCGGAGGCGCTGCCGGTCAAGAGCGAGGCGTTCGACGCGGCCGTGGTCTCGCTGGTGCTGTGCAGCGTGCGGGATGTGCCGCGGGCGCTCGCGGAGGTACGGCGGGTGCTGCGGCCCGGTGGTGTGCTGCGGTTCCTCGAGCACGGCCGGGGCGGTGGTGCGGCGATGCGCTTCACCCAGCGGGCCCTGGACCGGACGGTGTGGCCGCCGCTCGCCGGGGGCTGCCATCTGTCCCGGGAGCCGGTGGCCGCGCTGCGCGAGGCGGGGTTCGAACTCGGGCCCTATCGGCGGCTGTTCATGCCGGAGAAGGGGCTGCGGACACCGGCGTCCTTCTGTGTGCTGGGCACCGCCTGGCGTCCCGCCGAGTGATCGGCCCGGCGCTCACAGGCTCCACTGCCGCAGTTCCTCCGCGATGTCGTGCACCGAGGCCTCCCCGCTCTTGACCAGCCGGGCCAGGTCACGGACCTGTTCGGGTGAGGTGACGACCTTGAGGCCGCTGGCGACGAGGTAGGCGTAGGCGACGGAGGACGCGAACAGCGCGTTGGAGCGCTCCAACGCCGGTACGTGGATCAGGAGTTGGAGCAGGGCGGCAGCGCGGGTCTGCGGACTGTCGTAGACGGGTACGTCGAATATCTCGGCCTGGTGGCGCGCGACGGCCGCGACGAGGGCTCCCCAGTCGACGACCTGCGGGTCACCCGGTGTCTTCTGTTCGGCGAGCATGAGGAGCCAGGCGAGGTCGATTCTCACGTTGTCGCTCAAGAGGTCAGCGACGTCCCTCGCGCTCGGGGCCGAACTCCTCGGCGAACACGTTCTCGTACTGCTTCATGAAGTCGGCGGCGGCCTCCACGAAGGTTTGCCCGACCTGCCCGGCATCCTGCTTGACCAGCTCTTCGATGTAGCGGTTGACGCTCATGCCGCGGGCCAGGGCGCGTTCGCGAGCCGCGCGGGCGGTGCCTTCGTCCACGCGTACGTTCAGCTGGGTCTTCGCCATACCTCGACGCTAGCGCCGAACCGCTAGCACCGGCAAGGGGTCCACCCCGGGATGGAGATTGCCCCTTACACCGGTATCAGGGGCCCGACCTGGGGTGGAGAGCGCCCTGCACTCAAGGGGGATACCGGGTGTGGGCGGGGTCACATTACCCTCGGCCGGACAAGGGAGTCGGTACGTCCAGCGAGCAAGGAGGCAGTCTTGTCCACATCTGCTGCGGAGCACGCCCCCGGCCATGCCCCGGCCGACGGGATCGCGGCCCGCGCCCGCGGACTGACCAAGGCGTACGGCTCGGGCGAGACCACGGTGCTCGCCCTGGACTCGGTGGACGTGGAGATCGCGCGCGGTCGCTTCACCGCGGTCATGGGGCCGTCCGGCTCCGGGAAGTCGACCCTGATGCACTGTCTGGCCGGGCTCGACAACGTGTCCGCCGGTCAGGTCTGGCTCGGCGACACCGAGATCACGGGGCTGAAGGAGCGCGAGCTGACGCGGCTGAGGCGGGACCGCATCGGGTTCATGTTCCAGTCGTTCAACCTGATCCCGACGCTGAACGCGGTCGAGAACATCACCCTGCCCATGGACATCGCGGGCAAGAAGCCCGACGAGAAGTGGCTGGACCAGGTCATCGACACGCTCGGGCTGCGGGACCGGCTCAAGCACCGGCCCGCCCAGCTCTCCGGCGGTCAGCAGCAGCGGGTGGCGTGCGCGCGGGCGCTGGCCTCCCGGCCGGAGCTGATCTTCGCGGACGAGCCGACCGGCAACCTGGACTCGCGGGCCGGTCTGGAGGTGCTGTCCTTCCTGCGCGACGCGGTGGACGACCTCGGGCAGACGGTCGTCATGGTCACCCACGACCCTGGTGCCGCCGCCCACTCCGACCTGGTGCTCTTCCTCGCCGACGGGCGGATCGTCGACGAGATGGAGCGGCCGACGGCGGAGGCGGTGCTGGAGCGGATGAAGCGGTTCGACGTGATCCGCGGCCAGGTGGAGGGCGATGGCTCCCCCGATGCCGTCTCCCCCTCCGACGTCTCCCTCGACAAGGACTGAATCGGTGCTCAAGGCGACGCTCCGCAGCTTCCTCGCGCACAAGGGACGGCTGCTGCTGTCCGCGCTGGCCATCGTCCTGTCCGTGGCCTTCGTCGCGGGCAGCCTGATCTTCTCCGACACGGTGACCCGCACCTTCGACCGGCTGTTCGCCTCCACGTCCGCCGACGTGACGGTCGAGCCGAAGGACGACCTCGACTCCCAGGTGCCGACCGGCGAGGCCCGTACCCTGCCCGCCTCGCTCGCCCAGCAGGTGGCGAAGGTCGACGGCGTCGCCACGGCCCACCCGGACGTGAGCGTCGAGAACATCACGGTCGTCGACAGCGACAACAAGTCGGTCGGCCCGACCACCGGCGCCCCCACCGTCGCCTCCGACTGGTTCGTCACCGACCGCAGCCCCTTGAAACTCACCTCGGGTCACGCCCCGCGCGGCGCCGCCGAGGCCCTCCTGGACGCCGACACCGCCGACAAGAAGCACGTGAGCATCGGCGACACGCTGACCGTGCTCGCCCAGCCGGGCACCTTCAAGGTCCGCGTCGTCGGCATCGCCACCTTCACCACCACCAACCCGGGCGCGGCCCTGGTCTTCCTCGACCCGGCCACCGCGGCGGACCAGCTGCTCGGCTCCCCGGACAAGGCGACGAGCATCTCCGTGGACGCGGCCCCCGGCGTGAGCGACGCGCAGCTCAAGAGCCGGATCGCCGCCACGCTCGACACCGGCACCTACGACGTGAAGACCGCCGACGAGCAGGCCGACTCCGCCGCGGCGGATCTCGGCGGGTTCCTCGATGTCATCAAGTACGTGATGCTCGGCTTCGCCGGGATCGCGGTGCTGGTCGGCGTGTTCCTGATCGTCAACACGTTCTCCATGCTGATCGCCCAGCGCACCCGCGAGCTGGGCCTGCTCCGGGCACTCGGCGCCGACCGCCGCCAGGTGCGCCGCTCGGTGCTGACGGAGGCGATCCTGCTCGGTCTGGTCGGCTCGACGCTGGGCCTGGCGGCGGGCATCGGGCTCGCGGCCGGGCTGATCAAGCTGATGGGTGTCTTCGGGATGAACCTCAAGACCACGGAGATGGTGGTCGGTTGGGGAACTCCCGTGGCGGCGTACGTCGTCGGCGTCGGCGTCACCTTCGTGGCGGCGTATCTGCCGGCGCGACGGGCGGCGGCCGTCTCTCCGATGGCCGCGCTCGCGGACGCCGAGATCGCCGGCATCGGGAAGCCCCTCAGGACCCGGGCGATCGTGGGCTCGATCGTCGGAGCGCTCGGCGCGGCGGCGCTGGTGGGCTGTGCGACGGCGACGAAGACGTCCTCCTCCGCGTCCCTGCTGGGGCTGGGCGTCGTCCTCACGCTCATCGCGACCGTGATCGCGGGACCGCTGCTGGTCCGCCCGGTGATCCGGGTCCTCGGCGCGGCCTTCCCGGCCCTGTTCGGCTCGATCGGCCGCATGAGCCAGCGCAACGCCCTGCGCAATCCCCGTCGTACGGGCGCCACCGCGGCGGCCCTGATGGTCGGCCTCGCCCTGGTCGGCGGCATGTCGGTGGCGAGCGCGTCGATGTCGAAGTCCTTCGACCAGCAGATCGACAAGACGCTGGGCGCCGACTTCGTCGTGCAGAACAGCAACTTCGTGCCGTTCTCGCAGGCCGTGACCGACGCGGTCCGTGACACCGAGGGCGTCGGTCTCGTCGTACGGCAGCGGTTCGCGCCGCTCGCGGTGCATCTGCCGGACGGCAAGCGCGTCGAGACGACGGCCGCGGGCTACGACGACAAGGTGGACGACGTCGCCCATGTCACGTACGCGGACGGGGGCTCTGCGGAGGCGCTGGCGCCCGGCAGCATGGGCATGGACGTCGACTTCGCCAAGGATCACGGCGTGCGCATCGGCGACACGCTCCCCGTGGAGTTCCCGGGCGGCCAGCGCACCGAGATGAAGGTCGCCGCCTTCACCGACCAGGACGGCTCGGACGGGTTCGGCATGCAGGGCGGGCTGTTCTTCGGCATCGCCACGGTCGAGAAGTACGTGCCGGGCGGCCAGGACTCCGCTCTGTACGTCAACGCGGCCTCGGGCACGAGCGCCGACCAGCTGCGCGCCCGGCTCGACAAGTCCCTCGACCCGTATCCACAGGTCCAGGTGCGTGACCTGGCCGACTACAAGAAGCTGGTCCACGACCAGATCGCCGTGCTGCTCTACCTCGTGTACGCGCTGCTCGGCCTCGCGATCGTCATCGCGGTGCTCGGCGTGGTCAACACCCTCGCCCTGTCGGTGGTGGAGCGCACCCGGGAGATCGGCCTGCTGCGCGCCATCGGGCTGGGCCGGCGCCAACTGCGCCGGATGATCCGCCTGGAGTCGGTGGTGATCGCCGTCTTCGGAGCGGTCCTGGGGCTGGCGCTCGGGCTGGTGTGGGGTGTGTGCGTGCAGCAGGTGCTGGAGTTGCAGGGCATGAACGCGCTCGCGATCCCGTGGTCGACGATCGTCGCGGTCGTGGTCGGCTCGGCGGTCGTCGGCATCGTGGCGGCCCTGCTGCCGGCGTTGCGTGCATCGCGCATGAATGTGCTGGCGGCCATCGCGCACGAGTGATGGAATCGGCAAGTCCTCACGTCGCAGGTGTCCGGGGAGAGTTCATGCCGCACCCGTTCCGCTTCGGTGTCAGCCTGATCGACCCCGCGCCCGCCGGGGAGTGGCGCGCCAAGTGTCGCCGGGCCGAGGAGATCGGTTACGACGTGATCCTCGTCCCGGACCACCTGGGCATGCCCGCGCCCTTCCCGGCGCTGGTCGCGGCGGCCGCGGCCACCGAACGGCCGCGGCTCGGCACGTTCGTGCTCAACGCGGGCTTCTGGAACCCGGCGTTGCTCGCCCGCGAGGTGGCGACGACGGACGCCCTGACGGACGGACGCCTCGAACTCGGCCTGGGCACGGGGTACGTAGAGGCGGAGCACGACCGAGCCGGGCTCCCTTTCGGGTCGCCCGGCGCCCGCGTGGACCATCTCCGGCACACTGTCGAGGAGTTGGGGCGCCTCCTCGACACGAAGGTGCCGCTGCTGCTCGGTGGCAACGGCGAGCGGATGCTGCGGCTCGCCGCCGAGCACGCGGACATCGCCGCGTTCACGGGCGCGTACCTGGTGCCGGGGAACACCGAGGGCAAGCTGGTGCCGACGACCCTCGAGGAGTTCGACGCGCGTTTCGCCCGGTACCGGGAGCTGGCGGCGGGCCGTGCGGAACCGGCGGAACTGAACCTGCTCATCCAGATGGCGGTCCTCACTGACGATCCGGAGGCCGCGGTACGACCGCTCGTCGGCCGGGTCCCGGGCCTCACCGTGGAGCAGGCGCTGGAGCTGCCCATCCTGCTGGTCGGCAGTCAGGCGGAGGTCACCGCGAAGGTGCTCGCGCTGCGCGAGAAGTACGGCTTCAGCTATCTGACCGTGCTGGAGCCGCACCTGGAGGCGTTCGCGCCGGTCGTCGCGGAGCTGGGCGGCAAGTAGTCGTCCGGGGTGTCCGGATGCTGGAATTGCGGGTCGTGTCGCGGGGTGGGTGATGGGATCGCCGTATGACTGATCTGCACATCAGGGCCGCCGCCCCCGAGGACCTCGACACCGTGCTGGCCTTCTGGAAGTCGGCCGCCGAGGGCACGAGCATCAGCGACGACCGGGACGGCGTGGAGCGGCTCGTCGCCCGGGACCCCGAGGCGCTGATCCTGGCCGAGCGGGACGGCGAGCTGGTCGGCACGGTGATCGCGGGCTTCGACGGCTGGCGCTGCCATCTGTACCGGCTCGCGGTGCATCCGGGGCGTCGCCGTCAGGGCATCGGCTCGGCGTTGCTCGCCGCCGCGGAGGCGCGGTTCGTGGCGCTCGGCGGGCGCCGCGGGGACGCGATGGTGCTGGTGCGCAACGAGACGGGGCAGGCGGCGTGGCGGGCGGCCGGGTACGCGCCGGAGGAGCAGTGGCGGCGCTGGGTGAAGCACCTCACGGTTTAAGCGGCTTTACCTTTCCTTTGCTGTGGTGATGCCGTGGGCGGTCACCCGACCTCCCGGCGAAAGGTGTGGGCTGCCACGCCCTGTCCGATCATGGGACGGAGGTGACTCGATGACCGAAGTGCTCCTGCTGCTCGTGGCGATCCTGCTCTCCGTGGCCTGTGGTGCCTTCGTCGCCGCGGAGTTCTCGCTGACCACGGTCGAGCGCGGCGCCCTGGAGCGGGCCGTGGAGCGCGGCGAGCGGGGTGCCTCGGGCGCCCTGAAGGCCGTACGGAATCTGACCTTCCAGCTCTCCGGGGCGCAGCTCGGCATCACGGTCACCAACCTCGTCGTCGGCATGCTCGCCGAGCCGTCGATCGCCAAGCTGATCGCCGGCCCCCTGGAGTCGCTCGGCATCTCCGCGTCGACGGCCTCCTCGCTCGCGCTGGTGCTGGGCACGGCGCTGTCGACGGTGTTCCTGATGGTCGTCGGCGAGCTGGTCCCGAAGAACTGGGCCATCTCCTCGCCACTGGCCGTGGCCAAACGGGTGGGCAACGCGCAGCGCTGGTTCAGCGCCGCGTTCCGGCCCTTCATCACGCATCTCAACAACACCGCGAACCGTGTCGTGCGCCGGCTCGGCGTGGAGCCCACCGAGGAGCTCGCCGCCGCGCGCGGGCCGCAGGAGCTGGCGGCGCTGGCCCGCTATTCGGCCAAGGAGGGCGCGCTGGAGGCCGACACCGCCGAACTGTTCGTCCGCACCCTGAACCTCGCGGACCTCACCGCGGAGAACGTGATGACCCCCCGCGTGCAGGTCATCGCGCTGGACGCGCAGGCGACCTGCGAGGACGTCGCCAACGCCACGCGGGCGACCGGCCTGTCCCGCTTCCCGGTCTACCGCGGCAGTCTCGACGCGGTCGTGGGCACCGCGCACATCAAGGACGTCCTGACCGTCCCCGCCGAGCGCCGGCCCCGGGTGCCGGTCTCCGAACTGATGCGCGAGCCGCTGCTCGTCCCGGAGTCGCTCACCGTGGACCGGCTCCTGGACCGGCTGTCCGGGAAGCGCACGATGGCCGTGGTCATCGACGAGTACGGCGGCACGGCCGGGGTGGCGACGCTGGAGGACATCGTCGAGGAGGTCGTCGGCGAGGTCCGCGACGAGCACGACCCGCACGAGACGCCCGACCTGGCCCCGGCCGGGAACGACGACGAGGGCCGCACGCTGTACTCGGCCGACGGCTCGGCTCGCGTGGATCAGCTCGCGCGCGTGGGACTGCGGGCGCCCGAGGGGCCGTACGAGACGCTTGCGGGGCTCGTGGCGACCGAGCTGGGCCGCATCCCCGTCCTCGGCGACACCGTGGAGGTCGCCGACTGGCGGCTGGACGTCGTCGACGCCTCGGGGCGCCGGGCCGCGCGGGTGCTGCTGCACGCGCCGCTCGTCGATCCCGCGGACGGGGAGGTCGGGCCGTGACCGCCGTCCAGTTGCTGATCGGTTTCGCGACCCTCGTGGTCAACGCCTTCTTCGTGGGCGCCGAGTTCGCGCTGATCTCCGTGCGCCGCAGCCAGATCGAGCCGTATGCCGAGGACGGCGACCGGCGCGCCAAGAGCGTGCTGTGGGGGCTGCGGCACGTGTCGGCACTGCTGGCGGCCGCACAGCTCGGCATCACCCTGTGCACCCTGGTCCTGGGTGTCGTCGCCGAGCCGGCCATCGCGCATCTGCTGGAGCCGGTGTTCCACGCGCTGGGCGTGCCGAAGGGCGCGGGGCACGCGGTGTCCTTCGTCATCGCGCTGACCGCGGCGACCTATCTGCACATGCTGCTCGGCGAGATGGTGCCGAAGAACATCGCGCTGGCGGAGCCGGTGCGCAGCGCGCTGATGCTCGGCCCGCCGCTGGTCGCCCTGGCCCGGGGGCTGCGCCCGGTGATCTTCGCGGTGAACGCCTTCGCGAACGCCCTGCTCAGGCTGTTGCGGATCGAGACGAAGGACGAGGTCACGGCGACCTTCTCGGACGCCGAGCTGGCCCGCCTGGTGAAGGACTCCGACGAGGCGGGCCTGATCGACGACCGCACCCGGGAGCGGCTGCACGACGCCCTGGAGCTGGGCCGCCGCCCGGTGGGCGACGTGGTGCTCCCCCTGGAACGCGTCGTCTACGCGCGCGTGGGGGTCACTCCGGAGGAGCTGGAGCGGCTGTCGGCCGAGTCCGGGTTCTCCCGGTTCCCGGTCGTGGACGAGACGCGCAGGATCGTCGGCTATCTGCATGTGAAGGACGCGCTGGACGCCTCGCCGCGGGACGTGCCGTTCCGGGTGCGGGAGATGCGGCCCATCGCGCGCGTGCGGGAGAGCACGCCGCTGGACGACGTACTGACCGCGATGCGGCGCAGCCGGACGCATCTGGCGGCGGCGGTCGGGGACGACGGGCGGCTGGCGGGGCTGGTGACGATGGAGGACGTGCTGCGCAGGCTGTTCGGGCAGCGGGCCTGAGCGCTGCGGGGCCGGGGGACCGACCGGCGGCCTGAGTCCGGGATCACGCGGAGGGGACCGACCGACGGCCTGAGTCCGGGATCACGCGGAGGGGACCGACCGACGGGTATGTGCACGGGATACCATTTCTGTCGCCATGCAGAAGAACCCCACATACACCAGCCTCGTCGCGGTCGGCGACTCCTTCACCGAGGGCATGTCGGACCTGCTGCCGGACGGCTCCTACCGCGGCTGGGCCGATGTCCTGGCCGGCCGGATGGCCGCCCGTACGCCCGGTTTCCGCTACGCGAACCTCGCGGTGCGCGGGAAGCTGATCCAGCAGATCGTCGACGAGCAGGTCGACGTGGCGGCCGCCATGCAGCCGGACGTGATCACCCTGGTCGGCGGGCTGAACGACACCCTGCGCCCCAAGTGCGACATGGTCCGCGTCCGGGACCTGCTGACCGAGGCCGTGGAGCGGCTCGCCCCCTCCTGCAAGCAGCTGGTCCTGATGCGCAGCCCCGGCCGCGAGGGCCCCGTCCAGGCCCGCTTCCGGCCCCGCATGGAGGAGCTGTTCGCCTGCGTCGACGAACTGGCCGAGCGGCACGGCGCCCTCGTCGTCGACCTGTACGGGGCGCCGTCGCTGAGCGACCAGCGCATGTGGGACGTGGACCGGCTGCACCTCACGCCCGAGGGGCACCGCCGGGTCGCGGAGGCCGTGTGGCAGACGCTCGGGTACGACCCCGAGGACACCGAGTGGCGTACGCCGATGCCGGCGACGGTGCCGCCCCACTGGGTCGCCCGGCGCATCGCCGACGCCCGCTTCGCCAAGCGGCATCTGCTGCCCTGGATAGGGCGGCGCCTGACGGGACGGTCGTCCGGCGACGGGCTGCCCCCGAAGCGGCCGGAACTGCTGCCGTACCAGGACCCGACGGCCTGACCTGGCGTGACGCGGGTCTCGTAGGTTCCGCCGAAGCCACCCATGGCGCTGGCCTGCACGATTCGCCAGTAGAATCCGTACACGTGACTTCCGCTCCCGCCAAGCCCCGCATCCCGAACGTCCTCGCCGGACGCTACGCCTCCGCCGAGCTCGCCACGCTCTGGTCGCCCGAGCAGAAGGTGAAGCTGGAGCGGCAGCTCTGGCTCGCCGTGCTGCGGGCCCAGAAGGACCTCGGCATCGAGGTCCCGGACGCGGCGATCGCCGACTACGAGCGTGTCCTCGACACCGTCGACCTGGCCTCCATCGCCGAGCGCGAGAAGGTCACGCGGCACGACGTGAAGGCGCGGATCGAGGAGTTCAACGACCTCGCCGGGCACGAGCACGTCCACAAGGGCATGACCTCGCGCGACCTCACCGAGAACGTCGAGCAGCTCCAGATCCGGCTCTCCCTGGAGCTGATGCGCGACCGTACGGTGGCCGTGCTGGCCCGCCTCGGCAAGCTGGCCGGCGAGTACGCCGAGCTGGTCATGGCCGGCCGCTCCCACAACGTGGCCGCGCAGGCCACGACGCTGGGCAAGCGGTTCGCGACCGCCGCCGACGAGCTGCTCGTGGCGTACGGACGCGTCGAGGAGCTGCTGGGCCGTTACCCGCTGCGCGGCATCAAAGGCCCGGTCGGCACCGCGCAGGACATGCTCGACCTGCTGGGCGGGGACGCGGCCAAGCTGGCGGAGCTGGAGGACCGGATCGCCGGGCACCTCGGCTTCTCCCAGGCCTTCACCTCCGTCGGCCAGGTCTACCCGCGCTCGCTGGACTACGAGGTCGTCACGGCGCTGGTGCAGCTGGCGGCGGCACCTTCGTCCCTCGCCAAGACGATCCGTCTGATGGCCGGGCACGAGCTGGTGACCGAGGGCTTCAAGCCGGGCCAGGTGGGCTCCTCGGCGATGCCGCACAAGATGAACACGCGGTCCTGCGAGCGCGTCAACGGCCTCATGGTCATCCTGCGCGGCTACGCGTCGATGACCGGCGAGCTGGCGGGCGACCAGTGGAACGAGGGCGACGTGTCCTGCTCGGTGGTGCGCCGGGTCGCGCTGCCGGACGCGTTCTTCGCGCTGGACGGTCTGCTGGAGACGTTCCTGACCGTGCTCGACGAGTTCGGCGCCTTCCCGGCGGTCGTGGCCCGCGAGCTGGACCGCTACCTGCCGTTCCTCGCCACCACCAAGGTGCTGATGGGTGCGGTCCGCGCGGGCGTCGGCCGTGAGGTCGCGCACGAGGCGATCAAGGAGAACGCCGTGGCCTCGGCGCTCGCCATGCGCGAGCAGGGCGCCGAGCGCAACGAGCTCCTCGACAAGCTGGCCGCCGACGAGCGCATCCCCCTCGACCGCGCCCAGCTGGACGCGCTGATGGCCGACAAGCTGTCCTTCACCGGTGCCGCGGCCGACCAGGTCGGTGGGGTCGTCGGCCGGATCGAGGAGATCGCGAAGCAGCACCCGGAGGCCGCCGGTTACACCCCCGGAACGATCCTCTGACGCGCTTCACCGCCGCCGAGCTGGAGGCCGCCCGCGACCGTCTGGTACCGGACGTCGTCGCGGACGGTCTCCGCGTGCTGTTCTGCGGGATCAACCCCGGTCTGATGACGGCCGCGACGGGCCATCACTTCGCCCGTCCGGGCAACCGCTTCTGGCCGGTGCTGCATCTGTCGGGCTTCACGCCGCGTCTGCTGAAGCCGGCGGAGCAGCAGGAGTTGCTGTCGTACGGGCTCGGCATCACGAACGTCGTGGCGCGGGCGACCGCGCGGGCCGACGAGTTGAGCGCGGAGGAGTATCGCGAGGGCGGGCGGCAACTGGCGCTGAAGGTGGGCCGGTTGCGGCCGCGGTGGCTGGCGGTCGTCGGGGTGACCGCGTACCGGGCGGCGTTCGACGACAAGAAGGCCCAGGTGGGTCCGCAGGAGCGGACGATCGGGGACACGCGCGTGTGGGTGCTGCCGAATCCGAGCGGGCTGAACGCGCACTGGACGGCGGCGACGATGGCCGAGGAGTTCGCGCGGCTGCGGGTGGCGGCGGAGGCCTGACCGGTCACGGCGGGGCCGTCTCCGTGACGTCAGCCCTGATCCGGGGCCGGCTCTCGTCCTCCCGGTCGGCCACCGCCACGGTGACGTGACGGCCGCTCTCGGGCGCCACCCACGTGCGCACGTCGATCGTCAGGGCGGTGAGCGCCATCCACGGCTCGGGTATCGCCTCACCCCGGGCCATGCGCTCCTCCAGCGTCACGGTCCCCCAGCGGAACGCCTCCCCCCAGCGCTGTGTCAACCGCTCCGCGATCGCGGCTTCGTAGGCATAGCAGTCGCCCACGTCCGGCCAGTCCCCCGGCCCTAACCACGCGGTGTGGTAACGCTCGTGCTCCGAGGGAAACTCCTGGGCGCACAGCAGGTCGATCAGGGCCAGGTCCTTCGCGATGTCCATGTGATCCAGTAAACCGGGCCCCACTGACAACTGGTGTGCCGTCAGGCATCCCTGCGCCGCACGCTCCAGGCACCCGCGACGATCGCCGCCGCGGTCCACAATGCGGTCACCGCCAGCCCGGACCACGGCCCCAACCGCCCGTCGTACGTCTCGTACAGCACGATCTGGCCCGCCCGGTCGGGCATGAAGTCGGTGACGCCTCCGGACACGTCCCCGATCACGAACGAGACGACGAGGATGAACGGGATCAGCAGCGACAGGGCGCCCACCCCGCTGCGCAGCAGCGCCGCGAGCCCGGCCGCGAACAGGGCCATCAACATGAGGTAGATGCCGCAGCCGACGACGCCGCGGATCTGTTCGCCCGCGCTGAGTCCGCTCGCGGCCTCACCGAGGCCCGCGCGGGCGACGACGAGGGCGGCGACGGCGGTGACCAGGCCCACCAGCAGGGCCGGTACGGCGACGGCGGTGAGCTTGGCCGCGAACCACCGCCCCCGCTGCGGCACCGCGGCGAGGGAGAGCCGGAGTCCACCCCCGTGGAACTCCGACGAGACCGCCATGGCGCCGAAGGAGATCGCGGCGATCTGGCCGGGCATGACGCCGGACAGGGCCATGAACAGCGGGTCGAAGTCGGGGTCGGAGGTGTCGGAGACGCCGGCGATCGCGGAGAACGCCGTGGTCGCCGCGAACAGCGCCGACAGCGCCCCGAGCAGGGAGCGCAGCGTGCGGATCTTCAGCCACTCCGCGTGGAGGACGGGAACGAACGGCATCTCAGGCCTCCTGCGGCTGTGCGGTGAACTCGGTCTCGGTGGCGGTGAGGTCCAGATAGGCCTGCTCCAAAGTGCCCTCCTCGGCTGCCAGTTCGAGGAGGGGGACGCCGGCGGCGGAGGCGAGGGCTCCGATGTCGTCCACGCGTGCGTGCCGCACGCTCCAGTGCCCGTCCTCGTGTTCGGCGGCGTCATGACCGTGCGCGGCGAGGACCGCCTGGAGGGCGGTGGGGTCCGTGGTGCGGACGCGTACGGTCGGCTGTACGCGCGCGTGGATGAACTCCCGCATCGGGGTGTCCGCGAGGAGCCGGCCTCGGCCGAGCACGACCAGGTGGTCGGCGAAGGAGGCGGTCTCGTTCATCAGGTGGCTGGAGACGAGGACCGTGCGTCCCTCCCCCGCGAGCCTGCGCAGCAACTCGCGGATCCAGATGATGCCTTCGGGGTCGAGCCCGTTGGAGGGCTCGTCGAGCATGACCACCTCGGGGTCGCCGAGCAGGGCGGCCGCGATGCCGAGCCGCTGGCGCATGCCCAGGGAGTACGTCTTCACCCGGCTCCGGGCCGCCGGGGCGAGGCCGGTCTCCTCCAGCAGTTCGTCCACGCGGCGGTCCGGGATGCGGTTGCTCGCGGCCAAGGTGCGCAGATGGTCGCGGCCGGTGCGCGAGCCGTGCGCGGCCTGCGCGTCGAGCAGGGCGCCCACGTGGCGCAGCGGCTCCTGGAGGGTGGGGTAGGCGCGGCCGCCGACCGTGGCGGTGCCGGAGGTCGGCCGGTCGAGGCCGAGGACGAGCCGCATGGTGGTGGACTTTCCGGCGCCGTTGGGGCCGAGGAAACCGGTGACACGGCCGGGGCGGACCGTGAAGGTGAGGTCGTCCACGGCTCGCCGGGTGCCGAACTCCTTGGTGAGGGTGTGGACTTCGATGCTGGTCATGACAGCAGCCTGGCTGTCGGGGGTGGGGCGGGGCCTCCCCCGCGGGTGGAGATCGTCTCCCCCGTGCGGGGGAGGTTCGCTGTCAGTGGCGGCTGGCACGATGACGCGATGGCCCGCTTGCTGCGCCCGTTCGGTCGGGCGGTGACGTACACACGATTGCTGCATCTGTACATCGCGATCGTGTGGCCTGCGATGTGGCTGTTCATCGAGGAGGCCTGGTGGACCTGGGTGGTGGCGGGTGTGGTGCTCGCCCCGGCCGGGCTGGTGCCGGCGATGCGGACCGTGGAGGGTCTGCAGGCGAGACTGTTGCTGACCGGCCACCGGCACGACAGCGAGGGCATCGACATCGTCGTCGCGCCGTCCGCGTCCTGGGGCGACCGGGGGCGGGTGGTCCTGTGGCTGGAGGCGCGACTGCTGCTGGGCTGCGCGACCTCGATGTTCACCGCCCAACTCCTGCTGGCGTCGGTGGATCTGACGCTGTCCCCGTTCGGCGGCGACGCCGACGAGGGAGTGCTGTTCGTGCTCGACGGCCACCACTGGTGGCACGCCCTGCTGGTGCTCCCGGCGCTGGTCGTCCTGGCGGCCACCGTGGTCGGCTCGGGTCACCTGATCACCGCGCTCGCCCACCGCCTCCTCGGCCCCTCCCCCGCCGACCGCCTGGCCGCCCTGGAGGAGCGCACGGAACAGCTGCTGGAGCGCACCCGTATCGCCCGGGAACTGCACGACTCCATCGGCCATGCCCTCACCGTCGCCGTCGTCCAGGCGGGCGCCGCGCGGGCGGCGGCCGACCCGGCCTTCACGGACCGCGCCCTGGAGGCCATCGAGGAGACCGGCCGGGCCGCCCTGGAGGACCTGGAGCGCGTGCTCGGCATCCTGCGCGAGTCGGAGCGCCCGGCCGGCAGCCGTCCCACTCTGACCGACGCCGACCGGCTGCTGGAGTCCGCCCGGGTGTCGGGCGCCAAGGTCGACGTCGACATGACCGGCCCCCTGGACACCGTCCCCGGTCCGGTCTCCCGCGAGGGCTACCGCATCCTCCAGGAGTCGCTGACCAACGTGCTGCGGCACGCGGGCGCCGTCCCCGTCCGGGTCCGCGTCGCGGTGGCCGACGGCACGCTCGTCCTGGAGGTCCGCAATCCGCTCACCGCCGACACAGCCGGGCCCGGCGGAGGCAGCGGGCTGCGCGGGATACGCGAGCGCGCCACCCTGCTCGGCGGACGGGCGCACACCGGGCCCGACCAGGGTGACTGGCAGGTGCATGTAGAGCTGCCGGCGCGCTGATCTACGCTGGCCGGATGCCGGTCACCGTTCTCCTCGTCGACGACGAACCCCTCGTACGCGCGGGTCTGCGGGCCGTGTTGGAGGCGCAGCCCGACATCGAGGTGGTCGGGGAGGCCGCGGACGGGGCGGCGGTGATTCCGCTGGTGCGACAGCTGCGGCCGGACGTGGTCGCCATGGACGTACGGATGCCGCTGCTGGACGGGATCGAGGCCACGCGCGCGGTGCTGCGGACGGTGACGGAGCCGCCGAAGATCCTCGTGGTGACGACGTTCGAGAACGACGAGTACGTGTACGAGGCGCTGCGGGCCGGGGCCGACGGGTTCCTGCTGAAGCGGGCGCGGCCGGCCGAGATCGTGCACGCGGTGCGGCTGGTCGCCGAGGGCGAGTCACTGCTGTTCCCGGCGTCGGTGCGGCAGCTCGCCGCCGAGTACGGCGAGGGCGGCGGGAACCGGGTGGCCCGCGCGGCGATGCAGCGGGCGCAACTGACCGAGCGGGAGGCGGAGGTGCTGCGGCTGATGGCGCGCGGGCTGTCGAACGCGGAGATCGCCGAGCGGCTCGTGGTGGGGACGGAGACGGTGAAGTCCCATGTGAGCGCCGTCCTGGCCAAGCTCGGGGCGCGGGATCGCACGCAGGCGGTGATCGCGGCGTACGAGTCGGGTTTCGTGGCGCCGGGCTGACCGCGGCGGCGCGCGGCACCCGATCGGGGCAGCAAGCGATCTCTGCGTCCCCGCGCTCGCCGGGGTCCGCCGTGCCGAGTACGATCCGCCCAACACGCGCACTAGCTGGGAGGACGGACGGTGGGGCGGCTGACCGGCGGGGATCCCTCGCTGCTGCGGAGGATCAACTCCGCGGTGGTGCTGCACGCGCTGCGCGCCACGGACTGCGCGACGCTCACCGAGATCACCCGGGTGACGGGCCTGTCCCGGCCGACGGTCGAGGGCGTGGTCGAGGGACTGATCGAGGCCGGGTACGTCGTCGAGAAAGCCGCGGACGAGAGCGTCGTACGGCGTCAGGGGCGGCCCGCGCGGCGGTTCCGGTTCCGGGCCGAGGCCGGTCATCTGCTGGGCCTCGACATCGGCTCGCACCGGGTGGCCGCGCTCCTGTCGGACCTGGACGGCCGGGTGCTCGGCGCGGTGGCGAAGGACGTGGCCGAGTCGGCCCCCGCCGACGAGCGGCTGGAGCGGCTGCGGACCGCGGTGGCCGAGCTGCTGCGCCGGGCCGGAGTGTCACGGGGCTCGCTGCGGGCCGTGGGGGTGGCCTCGCCGGGGATCGTGGAGGCGGACGGCACGGTGCGGCTGTGCGCCGCGCTGCCGGAGTGGACGGGGCTGCGGCTGGGCGAGCGGCTGAGCCGGTCCTTCAAGTGCCCGGTGCTGGTGGAGAACGACGCGAATGCCGCGGCGGTCGCCGAGCACTGGAAGGGCGCGTCCACCGAGTCCGACGACGTGGTGTTCGTGCTGGCCGGGCTGAGTCCCGGCGCGGGATCGCTCATCGGGGGGCGGCTGCACCGGGGGTTCGGCGGGGCGGCGGGTGAGATCGGCGCGCTGCATCTGCTGGGCCGTGAGGTGACGCCGGAGACGCTGCTGTCCACCACGGACGAGCCGTTGCACCCGCTCGACGAGCAGGCGGTCGCCGAGGTCTTCGCGCAGGCCCGCGAGGGTGACCAGCGGGCCCGCGCGGCCGTCGAGCGCTTCATCCAGCGGCTCGTCCACGACGTGGCCGCGCTCGCGCTCGCCCTCGACCCTGAGCTGGTGGTGATCGGCGGCTGGGCGGCCGGTCTGGACGGCGTACTGGAGCCGCTGCGCCGGGAGTTGGCGCGCTACTGTCTGCGGCCGCCGAAGGTCACCCTGTCGCTCCTGGGCGAGGCGGCGGTGGCGACGGGCGCGCTGCGACTGGCCCTGGACCACGTGGAGGAGCAGCTGTTCGCCGTGGAGGGCACGGTGACCGCGCGGCGCTGACCGAGGCGGCGTGGAGCAATTGAGCGAGCGCGTATCGCCCATGACCGAGGCGGCGTGGAGCCATTGAGCGAGCGCGTATCGCCGCTGACCGATTCGGTGAAGCGCCGCTGACCGATTCGGTGAAGCGCCGCTGACCGATTCGGTGAAGCGCGGATGGCCGATTCGGTGGAGCGCGGATGGCCGATTTGGTGGAGCGCGGATGAGCGATCCGGTGTCCCGCCGCCGACACACCTCGCGCCCCGGAGCTGCTCCGGGGCGCGAGGCAGGTGGTGCGCCGGCCGTGGCGGCGGTCAGGACGCCTGGCGTTCCGGGTGCTGGTGGATCTCCACGCCGCCGGAGTCGCCGAAGGTCAGCCGGCAGGTGTCCGCGCGGTACGTGGCGACGGAGAGCGCGGCGGTGCGGCCCCCGGCGAAGAAGCGCGTGGTGACGACGAGAACGGGGGCGCCCGGCAGGCGGTCCAGCTGCTTGGCGTCGTCCGCGCGGGCCGAGCCGAGTTCGACCGCGCTGTCCTGCCCCTCCAGCTCCAGGCGCTGCAGCTCCCGCAGCACCGCACGCGCGCGTGCCGTCCCGGAGGGGGTGTCGATGCCCGACAGCTCGGGCACCGACGACTGCGGGACGTAGAGCAGTTCCGCGGCGACCGGCTGGCCGTGGGTCATCCGGGAGCGGCGCACGACGTGCACGACGTCCTCGGGGCCGGTCTCCAGCGCGGCGGCGACGGCGGCCGGCGGGGCCTCCAGCGCGCTGTCGGCGAGCTGCCAGGCGTCGGTGGCGGTGCCCGGCCAGGCGTGCTGCTCGGTGCCGACGGCGACCCCCACGCGCGGCGGCGCGACCGTCGTACCGACCCCGCGGCGGCGCTGGAGGCGGCCTTCCAGTTCGAGCTGTTCGAGGGCCTGGCGGAGCGTGGCACGGGCGACGCCGAAGCGGGCGGCGAGGTCTCGCTCGTTGGGCAGGATCTCGCCCACGGAGAACTCGGAGTCCAAGGCCTCACTGAGCACGGTCTTGAGATGCCAGTACTTCGGTTCCGGCACCGATTCCAGTTGCGTGGTCCCCACCCTGTCCTCCGCAATCGCCGTGGTCCGGCGGCGTTTTAGCGCCCTTGTTTATTAAAGGTTGTTGCACTTCTCTGCGACCATAGGGCGGCCCCCACCCTTGGTCAAGACCAATCCTCGATCCCTCCCGGCGCTCACAGGGAAGCCGCCGCGGAGCGTTCATGAAGCGTTCGCACCGGGCGGTGTTCGTGACAGCGCGGCAAAGCCCCCGTCGCACGGGACGGGGGCTTCGGGTGTCGGCGTCGCTAGGCGGAAAGCGATTGCAGCTTGTCGGGGTTGCGCACGATGTAGACGGACTGGATGCGGCCGTCGGCGATGTCCACCTGGAAGACCGAGTCGGGCTTGCCGCCGGACAGCATCAGCACCGCGGGGCCGCCGTTGACCTCCACGAAGTGCCAGGTCAGGTCCGTGACGCCCTTGCGGGCGGCACCGACGACGAACCGGCCGACGTGGTCCGCCGTCTCCAGGACCCGCAGCGGGGCCCTGGACTTGCCGCCGCTGTCGCCGACGAGGCGGACGTCCGGGGCCAGCATCGACATGAGTCCCTCCAGGTCGCCCTCCGCGGCGGCGGCGAGGAAGCGTGCGGTGAGGTCCCGGCGCTGGACGGGGTCGACCTCGTAGCGGGGCCGGCGTTCCTCGACGTGTTTGCGGGCCCGTCCGGCGAGCTGGCGCACCGCGGGCTCCTCGCGCTCCAGCATGGCGGCGATGTCCGCGTACGGGTATCCGAAGGCCTCCCGGAGCACGAACACCGCGCGTTCCAGGGGGGAGAGGGACTCCATGACGACGAGGACGGCGAGGGAGACGGAGTCGGCGAGCACGGCCCGCTCCGCGGTGTCCGGGACGACGTCCCCGAAGTCGGTGGCGTACGGCTCCGGCAGCCACGGACCGACGTAGGCCTCTTGGCGTGCCTTGATCTGGCGGAGCCGGTCGATGGCGAGGCGGGTCGTGATCCGCACGAGGTAGCCGCGTGGCTCGCGCACGTCGTCCCGGTCGGCTCCGGCCCAGCGCAACCAGGCTTCCTGGACGACGTCTTCGGCGTCGGCGACCCGCCCCAGCATGCGGTAGGCCACTCCCAGCAGGACGGGGCGGTGTTCTTCGAACACATCGGTCACGGTGTCGGTACTCACCGTTCCATCCCATCCGACGCACCCCGCGCTGTCCAGGCGGAACCAGGGGGACCGACCCAAACGGGCTACCCGTCGGTAGTAATTGCTGACAAGCTGTCCATCAGCGTCCGTCAGCGAGCCCCAGACGAGGAGCACACCCACATGGCCGCAACCGTCTCGTTCAAGGTCCCTTCCCCGCACGGCCCGCGGTCCGTGACCGTCGACTACGCGCGCGTGGGCAGCGGCGAGCCGCTGCTCCTGCTGCACGGCATCGGCCACCACCGGCAGGCCTGGGACCCGGTCGTGGACATCCTGGCCACCGAACGCGACGTGATCGCCGTGGACCTGCCCGGCTTCGGCGCCTCTCCGGGCCTGCCCGACGGGCTCTCCTACGACCTGGCCACCACGACCGCCGTGTTCGGCGCGCTCTGCGACGAACTGGAACTGGACCGGCCGCACGTGGCGGGCAACTCGCTCGGCGGTCTGCTCGCCCTGGAACTCGGCCGGGAGAAGCTCGTACGGTCCGTCACCGCGCTGTCTCCCGCGGGCTTCTGGTCGGAGGCCGAGCGGCGCTACGCCTTCTCCGTGCTGCTCGCGATGCGGGGCATCGCCCAGCGGATGCCGCTCCCCCTGGTCGAGCGGCTGTCGCGGTCGGCGGCCGGCCGGACCGCGCTGACGAGCACCATCTACGCCCGTCCGGGCCGCCGTTCACCCGAGGCCGTCGTCGCCGAGACGCTCGCGCTGGTGAACGCGACGGGCTTCGCCGACACCCTGCGGGCGGGCGGCTCCGTCCGGTTCACGGACGACATCCCCGGTGTCCCGGTCACCGTGGCCTGGGGCAGCAAGGACCGGCTCCTGCTGCGCCGCCAGGGAGTCCGTGCCAAGCAGATCATCCCCAAGGCCCGCCTCGTGCGGCTGCCCGGCTGCGGTCACTGCCCGATGAGCGACGACCCGGCGCTCGTCGCCCGCGTGATCCTGGACGGCAGCCGCTGACGTCTTCCTGGTTCTGGTGAACGCCCCTGACCCCAGGGCGACTCCGGCGCCCACGAGGCCGCTGCCGACGGCCTGGGCGGCCCCGTAGGCGCCCGTGCCGACGAGCGGGGCGGTGCAGGCCGCGGCGACCGGGATGAGGCCGGAGAACAGCGTGGCGCGCTCCGCGCCGATCCGCTGCATGCCCATGTACCAGCACACGAAGCCGACGACCGTGACGACCGCCGCCTGCCACAGCAGGGCGGCGGCCTCGGTACCGGTGGGCCGGCGCAGCCATGCCGTGCCGTCCAGGACGAGCCCGGCCGCCAGGCACTCGGCCGCGGCGACACCGCACACCGTGGCGGACAGCAGCCGCGGCCCCAGGCGACGCAGGACGGGCACGGCGAGGACCGCGAAGCCGACCTCACCGGCCAGTGCGCACACGGAGTAGGCGATCCCGGTCGCGTCCGTGCGCCCCCAGCCCTGGACCGTGAAGGCGCCGAGGGCCACGAGCAACGCCCCGCGCAGGACCGGGCGTTGTGGTCTGCGGCCGTCGAGCGCCGGGACGACGACGGCGACCACGACGGGCGCGCAGCCGACGAAGACGCCCGGGACGGCGGGTTCCGCGGTCCGTTCGGCGGCGATGACGGCCATGTTGAACGCGACCATGCCGACGGCCGAGAGCAGCGCGAGACGGCCCCATGAGCGCGGCCCGAGCGCCCGCAGCCGGGCGGGGGCGTCCCGCCCGGCGAGGGGCAGGAGCAGCAGACAGGCCAGCCCGTAGCGGAGGAACTGGCCGCCCGCGTAGGGGTAGTCGCCGAGCTTGCTGTTGGCCGTGAAGGACGCGCCGACGAGGACGCAGGCGAACGCGGCGAGCAGCGCTCCGCGCGTGGTGGTGGCGTTCATGGGAGCGACGCTAGGCAGCGGGGCGGTCCGGTTTAAGGTCCATTTGTGGGACGCGATCGGGGACCAATCGGAACGGGTGCGGGGAGCGGGGCGTGGACGTAGAGCAGGCGGGGCCGGGGCCGGCCTCGGGCGGACGGGAGGGCTCGGTCGCCTGGGAGGTGCTGCTCCCGGCGGCTTCCGCACCCGCACGCGCGCGTGGCCGGTCGTTGCAGGCCGCGTTGCGGGAGGCGGTGCGGTCGGGGCGGCTGGCGCCGGGGACCCGGCTGCCGTCGAGCCGCGATCTGGCGGCGGACCTCGGGGTGTCGCGGGGGCTGATCACCGAGGCGTACGAGCAGTTGACGGCGGAGGGGTATCTGCGCAGCGGCCGGGGCGCGGGGACCTGGGTGGGAGGTGCCGTACGGGCCGCACCGCCCCGCGCGCGTGACCTCGCGCCCCGGCCGGCGGGCGCCCGGGCCGACTTCGTGCCCGGAACCCCGGATCTGTCGTTGTTCCCCCGGACCGCCTGGGCCGCGGCCCAGCGCGCGGTGCTGGCGGAGCTGCCGCACCACGAGCTCGGCTATCCCGACCCGCGCGGGTTGCCCAGGCTGCGCACCGCGCTGGCCGAACTCCTCGCGCGCCGCCGGGGCGTGGTCGCCGATCCGGAGCGGATCGTGGTGGTCTCCGGGGTGGCCCAGGCGACGACCCTGCTCGGCTTCGCGCTCCACGCGCGCGGGCTGCGCACGGTGGGCGTCGAGGATCCCGGCAGCCCGCAGCACGACGCCCTCTACGCGGCGGCGGGCGTCGCCCCGGTGCCCGTCCCGCTGGACGGCGAGGGCATCGCCACGGAGGCGCTGCGGGCGTCCGGCGTACGGGCGGTCGTGACGACGCCCGCCCACCAGTACCCGACCGGCATCGCCTGTTCCGCGCGGCGCCGGGCCGAACTCCTCGACTGGGCGCGCTCCGTGGACGGGTACCTCCTGGAGGACGACTACGACGGCGACTTCCGCTACGACCGCGCCCCCGTCGGCGCGCTCCAGGGCCTCGACCCGGAGCGGGTGGCGTACGCGGGCTCGGTCAGCAAGTCCCTCGCCCCGGGGCTGCGGCTCGGCTGGCTGCTGGTACCGGAGGGGCTCGCCGACGAGGTGATCGAGCGCAAGCGGACCATGGACCTCGGTCATCCCACCCTCGACCAGGCGGCCTTCACCCGGTTCGTGGAGCGCGGCGACTACGACCGTCAGCTGCGCCGCTGCCAGCACGCCTACCGCGAGCGACGCGACGCGTTCGTGGCCGCGCTGGAGGAGCACTTCCCCGGCTCACACGTCTCCGGGATCGCCGCCGGGCTGCACGTCATCGCCACACTGCCGCGGCGGTACGGGCCCGAGGAACGCTTCCTCACCCGGGTGGCCGCGGCCGGGGTGGCCGTACGCCCGCTGTCGGCGTGCGCCCACGCGCGTACCGGTGACTCGGCGGAGGTGCGGCTCGTGGTCGGCTACGCGCACCTGTCGCCCGCGCGCATCCGTGAGGGCGTACGGCTGATGGCCGAGGCGGGGTCCGGGTGACGGCCCGGAGCTGAGAGCCGTACACGCGCGGGCTCCGTCTGCGCGGAGGGTCTCGAAACGCCCGTTCCTTTGCGCATGCGGTCAGTTGTTCACTTGTGGTTTCCGTGTGCGCTGCGCCGCACCAGTAGTCATGGCATCGCACACTGGCCGGATCCCGTCCCTGGAGGCGCATCCATGTCCCAACGTCCGTTCCCCGGCCGCCGCAGCGTGCTGCGCGGCTCCCTGGTCGCGTCGGCGGCCCTGACCCTGCCCGCCGCGGCCGGCGCGGCACCGGCGTTCGCGCTGTCGGGGCGTCCCGCGGCGGGGTGGGGCGTGCAGACCGGAGACGTGACCGCGCACTCCGGGCTGGTGTGGGTGAGATCCGACCGTCCCGCGCGGATGATCGTCGAGACGTCCGCGACCGAGTCGTTCCGCAACGCCCACCGCTGGCACGGCCCCCTGCTCGGCGCCGGTACGGACTTCACCGGTACCACCCGCCTGCACGGCCTCCCCGCCGGTGAGCAGATCCACTACCGGGTACTGCTCGCCGACCCGGAGGACCCGCGCCGTTCCGGCGAGCCGGTCTCCGGCACCTTCCGCACCGCGTCGGCGGGGCGCCGCGACGGCGTGCGCTTCCTGTGGTCGGGCGATCTGGCGGGCCAGGGCTGGGGCATCAACCCGGACTTCGGCGGCTACACCATCTACAAGGCGATGGCCGCCCTCGACCCGGACTTCTTCCTGTGCAGCGGCGACAACATCTACGCCGACGGCCCCATCTCGGCGACCGCCACGCTGCCCGACGGGAGCCTGTGGCGGAACATCACCACCGAGGAGAAGTCCAAGGTCGCCGAGACGCTCGCCGAGTTCCGCGGCAACTTCCGCTACAACCTGCTCGACGAGAACCTGCGGCGGTTCAACGCCCAGGTGCCGTCGATCATCCAGTGGGACGACCACGAGGTGCGCAACAACTGGTACCCGGGTGAGGTCATCGCGAGCACCGACACCCGCTACACCGAGAAGAGCGTCGATGTGCTCGCGGCGCGGGCCCGGCGGGCGTTCAGCGAGTACTTCCCGATCTCCACGCTGCCGACGGGCAAACGCGAGGGCCGGGTCCACCGGGTGCTGCGGCAGGGGCCGTTGCTGGACGTGTTCGTGCTGGACATGCGGACCTACCGCAACGCCAACTCGGCCGACGACCAGACCGTGGACCCGCAGGGCATCCTCGGGCGCGAGCAGCTGGAGTGGCTCAAGCGGGAGCTGTCGCGGTCGCGTGCGGTGTGGAAGGTGATCGCCTCCGACATGCCGCTCGGGCTGGTCGTGCCGGACACCACCGAGGGCAAGGCCAACATCGAGGCGGTGGCGCAGGGTGACCCGGGCGCGCCGCTCGGGCGTGAGCTGCAGATCGCCGAGCTGCTGCGGCACATCAAGCACCGGCGGATCACCGGCACGGTGTGGCTGACGGCCGACGTGCACCACACCTCGGCGCAGCACTACCAGCCGTCGCGGGCCGCGTTCACGGACTTCGAGCCGTTCTGGGAGTTCGTCTCGGGTCCCCTGAACGCGGGCGCCTTCCCGGCGAACGCCCTCGACAACACCTTCGGCCCGGAGCGGGTGTTCGTGAAGGCGCCGACCGCGTCGAACGTCTCCCCCGCGGGCGGCTACCAGTTCTTCGGCGAGGTCGACATCGACGGCGACAGCGGCGAGCTGACGGTCCGGCTGCGCGAGCAGGACGGCACGGTGCTGTTCACACAGACGCTCCAGCCGGGCCGCGTGGGTCAGTGACCGACGCAGGATCGGGCCGCACGGGTCAATAACCCCTCGCCGGCTCCCGTACCCTCGACGGCGGGCCGCGTACTGGCGTCATCCCCCGGTACGCGGCCGTCCGACCGAACTCCCGCTCCCGCAGGGCGCTTTCGCAGGTCAGGGCCGATTGTCAGGGGTCGCCTCTGGGGGATGCCGCGCCGCGCCCTGCCGCTGGTGCTCGGCGGCCTCGCGGGCGGCGCTCCGGGGCACGGGGTGAGCTGCCGTATCTCGCCGGTGCGGCGGTGGCGTGATGGAACAGTAAGGAATCAGACATAAAGCCCAGATCCAGTCTTTACCGCCCGGTCACAAACCGTTCGTGATCACGCAACACCCTTCCTTCACAGTGGCTGCATGAGTCGAGAAATGTCTGATGTGACGCGTGCGAAGCACGGACGTCCGGTCCACCACTGGCGCCGGGACGTCATCGAGCTGGCCGCGCTGTTCACGGCGGTCGCGGTGGCGGACGCCGTCGCCAACCTGATCGGGCACGGTCCCGACGGTCCCGAGCTGCTGCTGGCCTCGGCGGTCGTGCTGGTCGCCACGGCGGGGTTCCACACATGGTGGGCACGCCGCCACGGTCATGCGCCGCCGGGGAGTGATACCGGTGCCCGGCCGCCCTCCATGGAGGCGCAGGCCGGGCCGTCCGCCGACACCGGGGAGAGCGTGCTGTGGCGGATGCGGACGACGGTCCGCGACGAGCCGGGGTCGCTGGCCGCGCTGTGCACGGCCCTCGCCGGCCACCGGGTCGACATCCTCAGCCTCCAGACCCACCCGCTGGCCGAGGGCACGGTGGACGAGTTCCTGCTGCGGGCGCCCGGGGAGCTGTCGGCGACGGAGATCACCCGGGCGATCGCGCTGGCCGGCGGTGCCGGTACGTGGATCGAGCGCGCTGACGCACACGACCTGGTCGACGCGCCGACACGGGTGCTCGGACTGGCCACCCGTACCGCGCTGGACGCGGCGGAACTTCCCCTGGCGCTGCGGCAGTTGCTGGGCCGGTGCACCATCAGGTCGCTGCCCGGCACACCGGCCGGAGGGGGCCGGGGTCCGGAGGGGGTGCCCGTGGAAGGGGTGCTCGAGGACACCGTGATGAAGCTGCGGGCACCGGAAGGCGGAGTGATCACCGTGGAGCGGCCGTATCTGCCGTTCACCCCGACCGAGTTCGCCCGGGCGCGGGCGCTGGTGGAACTGGACACGGTCCTCGGACCGCGCGTCCCGCACAGCCAGGACGTGCTGACGCTGCCCGAGGGCAACGACATCACGGTGCGCCGGGCGGACATCGGGGATCTGGAAGCCGCGAAGGCGATGCACGAGCGGTGCAGCCCGCGGACGTTGTCGCTGCGGTATCACGGACCGGTCGGCGACGCGGACCGGTATCTGAACCACCTGCTCAGTCCGCGGTTCGGGCGGACGCTGGCCGTTCAGACCACGTCGGGGCGGCTGGTCGGGCTCGGCCATCTGCTGTGGGACGGGGACGAGACCGAGGTGGCGCTGCTCGTCGAGGACGAGTGGCAGCGGCGCGGGATCGGGGGCGAGCTGCTGCGCAGGCTGGTGGGGATGGCCGGTGAGGCCGGGTGCGAGAGTGTGTACGCGGTGACCCAGTCGTCCAACACCGGGATGGTCGCGGCGATGCGGGATCTGGGACTCCCCCTCGATTATCAGATCGAGGAGGGGACCCTGGTGATCACTGCGCGGCTGGATGTGCAGGGGGCTGTGGAACAGGTGGGGTCAGGGACGCCTGAGCGTCGTAGGGGCTAGTGATGTACGGCGGCTGCGGGCTCGTTGTGGCTGGGCGCGCAGTTCCCCGCGCCCCTGAGCGGCATCATGCCCAAGGCGTTGTTCAGATCCGTCCATAGATCTTCTACGTCCTCCAGCCCGACCGACATCCGCAGCAATCCCTCGCTCACCCCGGCGTTCCGTCGGTCGCCCTCTGCCACGATGCGGTGGCTGATGGACGCCGGGTGCTGGATCAGGGTGTCCACGCTGCCCAGGCTCACCGCCGGGGTGATCAGGCGGACGTTCGCGATCACCTCGTGCGGGTCGCCGTGGACCTCGAAAGCGATCATCGCGCCGCCGATGCGCGGATAGTGGACGCGGGCGACGCGCGGGTCGGCGGCGAGACGGCGGGCCAGTTCCGCGGCGGTCGCGGAGGCCGCATGGACGCGAACCGGGAGCGTCGACAGGCCGCGCAGGAGGAGATAGCCGGCCAGCGGGTGCAGCACGCCGCCGGTGGCGAAGCGGACCTGGCGGAGGCGGCCCGCGAACTCCTCGTCGCAGGCCACGACGCCGGCCATGACGTCACCGTGGCCGCCCAGGTATTTGGTGGCGCTGTGCAGCACCAGCCGGGCGCCCTGTTCCGCCGGGCGCTGGAGCACGGGCGTGGCGAAGGTGTTGTCGGCGAGGAGCGGGACCGTGCCGCAGGCGTGGGCGACCGCGCGCAGGTCCACCTCGGCGAGCGTCGGGTTGGCCGGGGACTCGACCATGACCAGGCCCGTGTCGGGGCGCAGGGCGTCGGCGATGCCGGCCGGGTCCGTCCAGGTCACCTCGGAGCCGAGCAGGCCGGCGGTGAGAAGGTGGTCGCTGCACCCGTACAGGGGGCGGACGGCGACCACATGGCGCAGGCCCATCGAGCCCCGTACCAGAAGGACCGCGCTCAGCGCGGCCATGCCGCTGGCGAAGGCGACCGCGGACTCGGTGCCTTCCAGACGGGCCAGCGCGGTCTCGAAGCGGGCGACGGTCGGGTTGCCGAGGCGGCCGTAGACGGGCGGGCCGTCCGGGTCGGCGCCGGTGGCGGCGAAGGCGTCGATGCGGGCGGCCTCGGCGCGGCTGTCGTACGAGGGGTAGGTGGTCGACAGGTCGATGGGCGGGGCGTGCAGTCCCTGCCGGGCGAGGTCGTCGCGGCCGGCGTGGACGGCCTCGGTGGCCAGGGCTCTGGTGGGCACAGGCGTCGTCTCCATGCGGGACAGGGTGAACATCGGCCGGGCCGCCCGGGGCGAACACCGTGTTACGTTCGGGCCATGGCCGAATCTGTCGTACTGGATCCGGTGGACCTTCATCTTCTGCGGCTGTTGCAGAACGACGCCCGGACCACCTACCGCGACCTCGCCGCCCAGGTCGGGGTCGCGGCGTCGACCTGTCTGGACCGGGTGACCCGGCTGCGCCGGGCCGGCGTGATCCTCGGCCACCAGTTGCGGCTGGACCCGGCGAAGCTCGGGCGCGGCCTTGAGGCACTGCTGTCGGTGCAGGTCAGGCCGCATCGACGGGAGTTGGTGGGGCCGTTCGTCGAGCGGATCAGGGCGCTGCCCGAGTCGCGGACCGTCTTCCACCTGACCGGGCCCGACGACTACCTCGTCCATGTCGCCGTCGCGGACATGACGGACCTGCAGCGGCTCGTCCTCGACGAGTTCACGGCCCATCGCGAAGTGGCCCGGGTCGAGACCCGGTTGATCTTCCAGCAGTGGGACTGCGGGCCGCTGCTCCCGCCTACGCCCTCGGCTCAATCCGGGTGACGTGCGGCGTCTCCTCGTACGAGGATGGACCGCATGTCACAGACCAACAGCCTGCCTCGTGAGGTGGCCGACTCCTACGTCGACGCCCTCATCGCCCTCGACCCGGTCACCGGCACCTACCTCGGCGTCAAGGAAAGTTCGAACCGTCTTCCCGACACCTCGCCCGCGGGCCAGGAGAAGCTCGCCGAGCTCCAACGGGCCACGCTCGCCCGCCTCGACGAGGCCGAGCGGCAGCCCGGCGCGGACAGTGACATCGAGCGGCGCTGCGCCCGGTTGCTGCGCGAGCGGCTCACCGCGGAACTCGCCGTGCACGAGGCGGACGAAGGCCTGCGCTCGGTCGGCAACATGGCGACGGCCGCGCACTCGGTGCGCGAGGTGTTCACCGTGACGCCGAGCCAGACCGACGAGGACTGGGCGGCGATCGCCGAGCGGCTGCGGGCCGTGCCGGCCGCGTTCGCCGGTTACCGCGAGTCCCTCGCGCTCGGACTGGAACGCAAGCTGTACGCCTCTCCCCGCCCGACGGCCACCTTCGTCGAGCAGCTCACGGAGTGGGCGGACACCGGGGAGGGGCGCGGCTGGTTCGAGGACTTCGCGGCGGACGGTCCCGAGGCGCTGCGTGCCGAGCTGGACGAGGCCGCGCGCGCCGCGACCGCGGCGGTCGTGGAGCTGCGGGACTGGATGCGGGACGTGTACGCGCCGACGATCGAGGGCGCCTCGAACACCGTCGGCCGGGAGCGCTACGCCCGTTGGGCCCGCTACTTCAACGGCACGGACCTGGATCTGGACGAGGCGTACGCGTACGGCTGGTCCGAGTTCCACCGGCTGCTCGGCGAGATGAAGCGGGAGGCGGAGAAGATCCTGCCGGGGGCCGAGACGCCGTGGGTGGCGCTCAAGCACCTCGACGAGCACGGCACCCGCATCGACGGCGTCGACGAGGTCCGTGAGTGGCTGCAGGGTCTGATGGACCAGGCGATCGAGTCGCTGGACGGCACGCACTTCGAACTGGCCGAGCGGGTACGGCGGGTGGAGGCGCACATCGCCCCGCCCGGCGGCGCGGCGGCACCGTACTACACGCCCCCGTCGGAGGACTTCTCCCGCCCGGGCCGTACCTGGCTGCCGACGATGGGCCAGACCAGCTTCCCCGCCTACGACCTGGTCTCCACCTGGTACCACGAGGGTGTCCCCGGCCATCACCTGCAGCTGGCGCAGTGGGTGCACATCGCCGACAGCCTCTCCCGGTACCAGGCCACGGTCGGCATCGTCAGCGCCAACGCCGAGGGCTGGGCGCTGTACGCGGAGCGGCTGATGGACGAGCTCGGGTTCCTCACGGACGCGGAGCAGCGGCTCGGCTACCTCGACGCGCAGATGATGCGGGCGGCGCGGGTGATCGTCGACATCGGTATGCACCTGGAGCTGGAGATCCCGGCCGATTCGCCGTTCCACCCGGGCGAGCGCTGGACGCCGGAGCTGGCCCAGGAGTTCTTCGGCGCGCACAGCAGCCGGCCGGCGGACTTCGTGGAGAGCGAGCTGACCCGCTATCTGACGATTCCCGGCCAGGCCATCGGCTACAAGCTGGGCGAGCGTGCCTGGCTGCTGGGCCGTGAGAAGGCCCGGCAGCGGCACGGCGACGCGTTCGACCTCAAGGCCTGGCACATGGCGGCGCTGTCGCAGGGCTCGCTGGGCCTGGACGACCTGGTCGACGAGCTCGCGCAGCTGTAAAGGCCGAGCCGACCCGGCTGTGAGGGCCGGGTCAGTGCCGGAAGCCGCCCTCCGAGTCGATCACCTGCCCCGTGATCCAGCCCGCCTCGTCCGTCGCGAGCCATGCGATGAGGCGGGCCGGATCGTCGGGCATCCCCCAGCGTCCGGCGGGGAAGCGGGCGGCGACGGCCTCGTACGCCTCGCCGGTCAGGTAATCGGTGTCGACCGGGCCCGGGTTGACGGTGTTCACGGTGATGCCGTGCTCGGCGAGCGTCGTCGACAGGGAGCGGGTGATGGAGGCGAGGGCGCCCTTCTGGAGTGCGTAGGCGATCTCGCCCGGCATGCCTGCGGCGCTGTCCTGACCGGAGGTCATCATCATGATCCGGCCTCCCGAGAGGCCCGCTCTGTGCCGCGCGAAAGCCTGCACCAGCAGCAGCACCGAACGGGTGTCGACCGCCCAGTGCGCGTCCAGCATGGCCGCGTCGATCTCGTCGAGGGTGCCGTCGCTGCCGCTCAGGGCGTGGTTGGCGACCAAAATGTCGAGCCGGCCGCCGAGCGCGTCGGCGGCGGTGGTGATCAGCTGGGCCGGGGCGTCGGGGTCCGTGAGGTCTCCGGGTCCCGACACGACCCGCGCCTCGGGGTCGCCGAGCGCACCGCGCACGGAGGCGAGCACGTCCTCGGGACGGTCCGCTCCCCAGGGCTGGGCAGCGTCGTGCGGCACATGGTGGTGCAGATAGACGCTCGCCCCGTAGGCGGCCAGCCGCCGGGCCACGGCGTGCCCGATGCCGCCGCGTCTGCTGGCGCCGGTGACGAGGGCGGTGCGGCCCCGCAGGGGCAGGGGATCGCAGCGGAGCTCTTCGGGGGTGGGGTGGGGAAGTCGGGGCATGGACGACCATGATGGGGAAGCGTCTCGTGCGGCGCACGGGAATTTCCCACCCGCCGAGCCGCCGGAGTCGCTATCCGTGGGCCAGCGGTCTCAGCTGTACGAGCCCCAGCCATGTCTCCGGTCCGGGCCGCACATGCGCCGCGCGCACCGCGTAGCGGCCGGGGTCCAGGGCGATCCAGACGTGGTCGGTGCGCAGGGAATCGGTCCCCGGCCAGGCGGCGTCGAACAGCAGCACCGGGCCGGGCACGTTCCAGGCGACCTCCGGCCCCCACACCGCCGCGTCGATCGCCGCCGGCACCTCGGCGAGCAGCTGTTCCTCCGACTCCGCGGCCGACCACCGTACGAAGACGCCGCGGTCCGGGAGATACGTGGTGGAGGCGGGCTCGTCACCGAAGACCAGGGCCGCGCTGTCGCCGACGGGCAGCAGGCCGACATGGCCGTCGACCTCGCAGGCCCGGTCGTAGTCCGAGGCCGTCTCGTCCCCGTCGGCGCCGGCCCAGAACGGCAGCACGGTCTCCGGGACCGCTATGAGCGGCCCGCCGCCCGACTCCACCCACTCCGCCGCGCCCGGCTCCGCGTATCGCACCATGGCGCGGAATCTACCTGGTACATGACAGTACGCGTCGCCGGTTCACCGGAAGATCCGGAATCCGTCATTCAGCAACGGCCGATGCCATGCCGCGGCCCGGCTCAGCAGCCGCAGTTCTCCGCGTCCACCGGCGCCGTCAGCGGGTCGGGGTCACGGGTCTGCTTGCCCTCCCACGTCTCGTACTCGAAGCCCTCGCGTGCCCAGTACTCGAAGCCGCCGAGCATCTCCTTGACCTGGTAGCCGAGTTCGGCGAGAGCGAGCGCGGAGCGGGTGGCGCCGTTGCAGCCGGGGCCCCAGCAGTACGTCACGACCGGCACGGACTTGTCGAGGAGCTGTTCGGCCTGCTCGGGGATGAGGGCGGTCGGCAGGTGGACCGCGCCGGGGATGTGGCCCTGGTCCCAGGCCTCCGTGGAGCGGGAGTCCAGGACGACGAAGCCGGGGTCGCCGCCGGCCGAGAGGGCGGCGGCGACATCGGAGACGTCGGCGTGGAAGACGAGGCTCGCACGGAAGTAGGCGGCAGCCTCGGCCGGGGCCGCGGGGGCGACCCGCAGGACGGGGTTGACGTTGTTCGTGCTGACGCTGCTCATGCTCGGGCCTTTCCCTGACCGGACGTGCGGGGCTTCTCCTCGGGCCTCGTCGCCCTCCCCGCACCCAGAAATCTACGTCGGCCGATCGCTTCCCTGAAGTGACGATCCCCGGCGTTCGGCTTGATCCGCCGGTGATTGCCCTGGTATCTCTCCGGGATGACCGAGTTTTCCCCGGACGCCACCGACTGGCGCATCCTCGATGTCCTCCAGCGGGAGGGCAGGGCCAGTTTCGCCGAGCTCGCGCGTGCCGTCTCCATGTCCTCGAGCGCGGTCACGGAACGGGTGCGCCGGCTGGAGGAGGCGGGTGTGATCCAGGGGTACGCGGCGGTCGTCGACCCGGACCGGCTGGGGCTGCCGATCCTGGCGTTCGTGCGGCTGCGCTATCCGAACGGCAACTACAAGCCGTTCCACGACCTGGTCGAGGTGACGCCGGAGATCCTGGAGGCGCACCACGTCACGGGCGACGACTGCTTCGTCATCAAGGTCGCCGCGCGGTCGATCCGGCACCTGGAGGAGGTGTCCGGCAAGATCGGCTCGCTCGGCGCGGTGACGACGAGCGTCGTCTACTCCTCACCCCTGCCGCGCCGCCCGCTGGGCCGCTGAGCGCACCTTCAGGGTGGAGCCCGCTCTGCCCTTCACGACCTCCAACTGGGCGTGGATACGCCGCCGCAGGTCGGCGACATGGCTCACGATGCCGACGCTGCGGTCCCGTTCGCGCAGTGAGTCGAGCACGTCGAGGACCTCGTCGAGGGTCTGGTCGTCGAGGCTGCCGAAGCCCTCGTCGATGAAGAGCGTGTCGAGCCGGACGCCGCCCGCCTCGTCGGTGACGACGTCCGCGAGGCCGAGGGCGAGGGCGAGCGAGGCGAAGAACGTCTCGCCGCCCGACAGCGTGGCCGTGTCCCGTTCCCGTCCGGTCCAGGCGTCGACGACATGCAGCCCGAGCCCACTGCGGCCGCGTCCGGCGCGGTCGTCGGAGTGCACGAGGGTGTAGCGGCCCGAGGACATCCGCAGCAGCCTGACGGTCGCGGCGGCGGCCACCTGTTCCAGGCGCGCGGCCAGCACGTACGACTCCAGGCGCATCTTGCGTTCGTTGTCCGCCGAGGTGCCCGCGGTGAGCGAGGCCAGACGGGCGACCCGGTCGTACTCCTCACGCAGCGGCGCGAGGCGGCGCACGGAGATCTCCGCGCGCGCGGAGAGCCGGTCGAGGTCGGCGCAGCGCCGGGCGGCGGCGTCGCGCGCGGAGGCCGCGTCGCGGACCCGCTGGGCGGCGAGGGCGGCGGCCCGCTCGGCGGCGGCGAGGTCGGCGGGCGGCTGCTGGGCGGCGGCCGCGGTGTCGGGCTCGGCGAGGACGGCCCGTACCGCGGCCTCCTGCGCCTGCCAGTCGTCGAGCCGCCGTTGGAGGTCGCGGTGGGCCGCGTCGTCCAGGAGCGCCTCCGCCGCGGCCTGCGGGGTGTCGAAGCCGGCCCGGAACGCGGCGTCGGCCAGCCGGGCGTCGGCGTCCTTGAGCCGCTGCGCGGTGTCCTCGGCGACACGGGCCGCGTCGGCGGCGTCGGTGAGCAGTCCGACCTGCCGCTCCAGCTGGCCGGCTCGCGCGGCGACGCTGTCGAGGGCGCCGCGGGCCTGGGCCAACTCCTCCTCCAGCGCGGCCCGTTCACGGTCGAGCCGGTCCCGGTGGCCGACGCGGGAGGCGGCTCGCACCGCGGCCTCCTGGCGGACGGCGGTACGCCGCTCGTGCTCCTGCTCGGCGCGGCGCAGCTCCTCGTGCGCGGGGTGCAGCGCCGACGCCGCCTGCCGGGCCTGCGCGTAGAGCCGCTCCAACTCATCGGCGGCTTCGGAGAGTTGCTCGGTGGAGGCGTCACCGGCCTCCGCGGTGGCGGCGGCGAGTGCCTCGCGTACGACGCCCAGGCGCCGTTCCCGCTCGCTGTGCCGCTCCTCCGCCTGCTGGTAGGCGGCCAGCGCCTGTTCCTCCGCCTCCCGGTCGACATGACCGGCGTCCTTGCGGGCCGGGGCCGGGTGTTCGGTCGCCCCGCAGACCGCGCAGGGCTCCCCGTCCGCCAGCTGGGCGGCGAGTTCGGCGGCGATGCCGGTCAGCCGCTGCTCCTTGACGTCGAGCCAGCGGGCCTTGAGCTCCAGCGCGTCCGCCTGGGCGAGGCGGACCTGTTCGGCGGCCGTGTCGGTGTCGCCGGCCAGCTGGTCCCGCATCCGCGCCGCGCCCAGCCGCTTCTGCGCAGGCTCGCGCTGTACCCCGAGCTGCTCGGCCCGGGTCGCCGCCTCCTGGGCGGCGTCGACGCGGGCCTGGAGCGCGGCGCGGGTCGCCTCCCAGCCGGCGAGCCAGTCGTCCGCGTCGCGCAGCACGTCGTCGTCGGCACGCTCCTGCCGGTCCAGGCCGTCCCGCTCCGCGACCAGGTCGGCCAGCCGCTGCTCGGCACGGCGCGCCGACTCCAGGCCGCCCAGCTCCTCGGCGGCCCGGCGGGCGGCGGACGCGAGCCCGGCCGCGCCGGCGTCGGCGAAGGTGTCCGGCAGCAGGGCACGCGTGCGTGCCTGTGCCGCGTCCGCCCGGCGGTGCTCGGCGTCGGCGGCCTCCCTGAGCTCCAGCGCCGGTGCCACGGCCTCGGCCTTGCGGGCGCGTTCCATGCGCGCGAGCGCCTGCCGGTAGCCGTCGGAGCGCTCCTCCATCAGCGCGGCCCGCTGCCGCGCCTCGGCGAACCGCTGCTGGAGCCGCGCGAGTTCGCGGACGTCGGCCAGGGTGCGCTCGGCGGCGGCCTGCACGGACTCGGCGGCCGTGAGCCGGCTGTGGGCGATGGTGAGCTGTTCGCGGGCGGTGCTGCGGGCGACGGCGGCGGCGCTCATGACGGCGTCGGCGAGACCGGGCTCCCCGGGGGCGGCGTCCGGCAGGACCATCGCGTCGCCCGCCGCCTGCTGCATGCGGTGGGCGTCGGCGAGCAGCTCGGTGTCGCCGTCGCGGACCTGTGCCTCGGTGGCGCGGCGGCGCTCGGCGAGCCGCTTCTCGACCTCGGCGAAGCGGTGGGTGTCGAAGAGGCGGCCCAGCAGCCGGCCGCGCGCCTCGGCGTCCGCGCGCAGGAAGCGGGCGAAGTCGCCCTGGGGCAGCAGCACGACCTGGCAGAACTGCTCGCGACTCATGCCGAGCAGCTGGGTGATCTCCTCGCCGATCTCCTGGTGGGAGCGGCTGAGGTCCTTCCAGGCACCGGTGCGGGCGTCGTACTCGCGCAGCCAGCTCTGGGCCTTGTCCAGGGTGCTTCCCGAGCCGCGCTTCTTGGGACGTTCCCAGGGCGGCTGGCGGGTGATCTCCAACCGGCGTCCGGCGACGGTCAGTTCGAGCCGCACCTCCGTGCGCGTGCCGGAAGCGGCGTGGTCGCTGCGCAGGGTGAGGCCCTGGCCGGACTGGCGGGCTCCGGGGACGGAGCCGTACAGCGCGTAGCAGACGGCGTCGAGGACGGAGGTCTTGCCGGCGCCGGTCGGTCCGTGGAGCAGGAAGAGGCCGGCGACGGACAGCTCGTCGAAGTCGACGGACTGGGCTCCGCCGAAGGGGCCGAACGCGGTGATGTCCAGCCGGTGCAGCCTCATCGAGCGCCCTCCCCTGTCATCGGTTGACGCAGGCTCACCGCGCGACCTCCTTGACCGCCTCGTCCGCCCGCACCGCGTCGAACGCGTCCCGCAGCACGCCCTGTTCGTCCGGGTCGGGTCCCGCGCCCCGCACATGGGTCACGAAGTCCTCCGCGATCTCCTGGTCGCTGCGCCCAGCGAGCCGCTTGGCGTAGGACACCTCGGGGTCGTCCGGGGCGCGTTCGGGGTCGAAGACGAGGCTGAGGGTGTGCGGGAAGCGCTCGGTGAGGCGGGCCATGGGGTCGGCGGGGCGGACGGTGTCGGTGAGGGTCGCCTCGACCCACGCCCCCTCGTGCCGGGCGAGGCCGGGATCGGCGAGCAGCTCCTCCAGCGTCCCCCGCAGCCGGGCCAGCGCGCGCGGCACCGGGCAGTCGACGCGCTCGGCGGTCACCGCGCCCTCGGCGTCGAGGTCGACGAGCCACATGGTCTTGCGGTGGTCGGCCTCGGAGAAGGAGTACGGCAGCGGGGAGCCGGAGTAGCGGACGCGGTCGGTGATGGTCTGGCAGCCGTGCAGATGTCCCAGCGCCGCGTAGTCGACGCCGTCGAAGACGCCGGACGGTACGGCGGCGACCCCGCCGACCGTGATGTCCCGTTCGCTGTCGCTGGCCTCGCCGCCCGTCACGAAGGCGTGCGCGAGGACGACTGAGCGGGTGCCGCGCGCGCGGGTGGCGAGGTCGGCGCGGACGCGGTCCATGGCGGCGGCGAGCACGGCCTCGTGGCCGGGCTTCTCCACCCCGAAATCGTCCTTCACCAGGGCGGGTTCGAGATACGGCAGACCGTAGAAGGCCACGTCACCGAAGGCGTCCTGAAGGACGACCGGCGTCCCGCACGCCGCCGGTTCGGTCCGCAGATGGATGCCCGCGCGGTCGATGAGGCCCGCGCCCACCCCGAGCCGACGCGCCGAGTCGTGGTTACCGGAGATCATCACCGTCGGCACCCCGAGGTCGGCGAGCCGGTGCAGGGCGTCGTCGAACAGCTCGACCGCGGCCAGCGGCGGCACCGCGCGGTCGTACACGTCTCCCGACACGACCACGGCGTCCACGCCGCGCTCGCGCACGGTCGCGACGAGCCGGCCGATGAACTCGGCCTGCGCCCCGAGCATGTTGACCCGGTGGAACGCCCGGCCGAGATGCCAGTCGGAAGTGTGCAGAATTCTCAAGATGCCGCTCCGACCTGCATGTTTCTCCCTACTTCGCCCCTGGAGTCAGCACCGAACCGGCACGGCCGTCGCTGTAGGCACCCATCACGCTAACGCCTGTCAGTACCTGATCCCTCACGGACCTCAGTCTGCCAGGGTGTGCGTGGAGCAGGAGCCTGGTCACCGCTCGAAGCGAGCCGCACCCTGCCGAGAAGACCTCGGTGCCAGGTGTCGGCGGTAGGCGACGGTTCACGCCGCCGCCCGCACCCCGTACCACTCCTTGAGACGTGGGAAGTCCGCCTCCCAGGACGAACCCGGCGATCTTCCCGAATCCGACCAGATCGGCTCGCTGTCGAACCAGTGGTCGGTGGCCAGCATGTCCACTGCGTGTGCGGCTTCATGGTTCTGGCCGAGGCGGCTACGGGCCTGGGTGTGACTGAAGTCCCAAAGCCTCGGGGGCGGGGTCATGCAGCCGGCGACAGCCCGCAGCAGCGTGGACACCGTCACTGGTGCGGGATACGCCGCGTGGTAGACGGACGACGACAGCTCTCCGCGAGGAGCGAGGCCGACCGCCACGATCAGTGCGGCCAGTTCGGTCGCGGAGATGACGGACAGTTGGGCGTTCCAGCCCGTGGGCGTACCGGAAACGGCCTGCAACAAGCGAATGAGCCCGGGGACGACCCACGTGTCGCCGCGCCCGTACACCAGATGCGGACGCAGGACGATCCCTCCGGCGGCCAGTACGGTGTCCTCCGCCGCGGCCCGTGTCTGCGACGTCGGGGATTGAGGCCGACGCAGAAGTTCCCCGGGGTGGGCGCGGCGGAAGGTGCCGCGCCCGTAGACGGAGGCGGTACTCAGGTACACGATGCGGGACACCCCGGCGCGCTGCGCTTCGGCGACCAGCGCGGCGGTCCCCCGGGCGTTGACGTCACGATTGCGCTGAAGAGACCCGCCGATCTGCGAGGCGCAGTGCACGACGAAGTCGACGCCGTCGCACAGACCGTGCAGTGAGGCGGGTTCTGCCAGGCTCGCGTGGACGACCCGCGATGGGCTGTCGAGGGGCAACTGCGGCGGCCGGCGATGTGCCATCAAGGTCAGCGCCCTGCCGGTGCGCGCGGCTTCACGGGAGACGTGGCTGCCGATGAAGCCACCCGCTCCGGTGATCAGGATGCGTTGCATGTGGGTGCTCCGTCGATGAAGGTCAGCGGATGCGGGGCCGCAGCGCAAGCCGTGCAGTGAAGACGGTCCGGTCGAACTGGATCCCTCGCACGTCGACCAGTGCGTCGCCGCCCGCGTCGACGCCGGCGGGTGTTGCCTCGATGACGCAGGGTGCGTCGAGTTCGACGTACCGCTCGAAGGAGCTGTCCAAGTCGAGGAGGAGGGCGTCGGCCAGGCCCGTGGCGGCGTAGGCGGCCTGGCGGGCCGCTTCCAGGAGCACCATGCCCGGGACGTGGTCGACCGGGTGATCGAAGAAGATCGGGTGGCCGGTGTCGACACGCAGCTCCCAGGTGTTGGCGCGGCCGAGAGCGTCCTCGCTGAGCACCACGTGCTGCGGGTCGACGCGGCCCACGCGCCGCGGGTCGATCGCGTGGCCCGGGCGGAGGCGGGTGCGCATCGGCCGCTCGCCGCGCAGCCGCTTGTAGACGGCGGGGCCGGTACAGCTGAAGGCTGCGCCGGCCGTGGCCAGGGCCACGCCTTCGACTTTCGCGATCACCTCGTAGTGCAGGCCTGACAGGTTCTTCCCGCGTCGGACGATGTCGCGACACACCGTGTGCAGCTCGACCTCCGTGGGAGCGGGGGTGGCGGCGAGCAGCTCCGGGGTGGCAGCGAACGATATGAATCGCATGAGGAACTGATGGCCGAAGGCGACCCCGAACTCGGCGTGCGCCAGGAGCGAGCCGACCTGCCGCACCGATTCGACCAGGAGCATCGCATCCTGGTAGCCGTCCGACTGGGCGAACACGGCGTGCCCACGCGGCCACTGAGCGTCAACGATGAACGTGTCGGCCGCAGCGGTCGGCCGCCAACCGGTGAGCAGGACCTCGGAGACGGCGGCGCGATGCACGTACTGGCGCGGGACGATCGAGGTGAGGCCTATGGGCGAATCGGTCGGTGCAGTCATTACTGGTGTCTCTATCGACTTGTGATCGGGGAGGCGTCGCGGATGGCGACAGCGAGCCCTGGTTGGCTCCCCTATAAAATACAGACTGGTCTGTCGGGTGAAGGCAAAAATTCCGTCATGTCTGGGATGTTCGGGTTGAACTCGCCCGATCGAAACGTCACGTTCCCGCACCGGTAGAGCCGGGCAGACGGGCAGTCGCCTCCGTGACGGGATGCACCCTGACATCCCGCAGCCACATGATGCAGACTGGTCGGTACAGTATGGGCTTTGGCTGCGACAGGGACAGATATGGCAAAGCAGGAGCGCGGAACCCGATCGCGGCGAGCGATCCTGGAGGCTGCCGCCGAGGTGTTCGACCTGCGCGGCTTCGACGCCGCAAGCACGAATGAGATCCTCGCTCGCAGTGGCCTGACCCGTGGTGCCCTGTATCACCACTTCCCTTCCAAAGAGGCCATTGCCATGGCGCTGCTCGAGGCCCACGGTGAAGCCCTGGTCGTCCCTGACCGATCCACCCGAATCCAGACGATCATCGACCTGACCTTCGCGTTCGCCGGCCAACTCCAGCGCGATCCGGTCCTGCGTGCCAGCGTGCGCCTGGCGGTGGAGAAGACGTCGCTCCCGCGACCTGTGCACACGCCGTACGAGCAGTCGAGCGCGGCCATCCTTGAACTCCTCGAACAGGCAGGGAAGCAGGGCGAGATCCTGCCGGGTCTTGACCTGAACGAAGTCTCCGCGGTCATCGTCGGAGCCTTCACCGGCATGCAGGTGATGTCCCAGGTCTACACCGATCGGGAGGATCTCCCGGAACGTCTCACCGCGATGTGGCGGCTGCTGCTGCCCGGCCTGGTCGCCCCCGGCATGATCGGCCATCTGCGCGTCACCCCACCGCCGGCGCCGGAGGCCGGGGCCACCATCGCCCCATAGGGCTCACCGGACACTCCCGTCCCCGCAGCACCTCTCTCGCGCTCGGCCACGGTCCGCTCCGCTCCGCTTCCGCGAAGAGCGGCAGGACCATGTCCCAAATCCGCTCAGTGTTGTCGGATCGCTCACGTGCTGCCGTGAGGACTTCGTCGTGCACGCCCACGAGTCGGCCGGCCGGCCGTTCGCGATGAGGTCCACGGTGGCGCGCACGACTGGTCGTTTGGTGACGGCTCTCCGTCAAAACATACAGGGCTGTCTGGTTTCAGGGAACGTCTTTGCTGCTCAACCTGGGAGCAAGAACCAGGTCGAGCAGCAGACAGCCCAGCATGGAAAAATCTCGACTCAAGTGACTTGTGCCACCTTGCGCGTCGCGGGCCGGAGGCGAAAAACCGCAGGTGAGCTGGGGAGACAGCCTCTAGAGCGCGGTCGGCGAGCCGTTGACAAACAGACAAGTCTGTTTGTTAATTGAGGTCGTGCCGAGGCAGTCACTACCGGTCACCCTGCGGGTTTTCGGAGTGGCTTCGGGCGGGGAGACCGAGACCGGGTATGCGTCCGGATCCAGTCTCTCCGTCCCCGGCCGTCCAAGGCCGAAGTCGCCTTGCAACCCAGCGACTTCGACGGTGATCGACAAGAACGGAATGCTCCTGATAGTGCCCCCTGGGCGTTCAGCCGCCGTGGTGCGGTCAGACCGTCCGCCGACTCGGCACGCCGGCGTCGGCCTTCCTGGTCCTCTGCCTGGACCAGGGAAGATTCGTGGCCGGCCGCACCGCTCGCCGTCGGCCTCCTCACCGCCGGCGTTGCCCTCTCGGGCTCGGTGGTCGGGGCTCACAGGCCAGGACGCCGGCCGTGAGGTCCCCGCTGCGCCGGCCCTGGCACCCGCCACAGCTGAGCATCCGCACCTGTCCCGCATGTTGGAGAAACCTTGTCTGCTCCCTGCTCGGTCGAGACCGTGCGCTCCCTGATGTCCAGAGCCCGCGATGACCTCGCGGAACTGGTCGCGCTGCGCACCGTCGTCGGTATCTCACCCCCGGATCAGTTCGAGCGCGCGGCCAACCTGATTGTCGCCATGCTCGCGGATGCCGGTTTCCCCGAGACTCGACTGCTCTCCACCGAGGAGGGCCCGAAGACCGTGTACGGGCGCCGTCCCGGACCACCTGGTGCCCCGTCCGTGGTGCTTTACGCGCACTACGACGTCGTCTCCGCACAGGATGAAACCTCCTGGCACACACCCCCGTTCGAGCTGACCGAACGCGAGGGGCGTTGGTACGGCCGGGGCAGCGCGGACTGCAAGGGCAACATCGTCATGCACCTCACGGCGTTGCGCGCGCTTCAGGAAGCCCTGCCTCACGAGCCCTACCCGGACGTCGACTTGACCGTCATCGTCGACGGCTGTGAGGAGCCCGGCGACGGCAGTCTCGAAAAAGTGCTGCGTGCCCATCCGGACCTGCCGACACCGGACGTGGTCGTCGTCGCCGACACAGGGAACGTCGAGTCCGGCATCCCCACTCTCACCACCTCCTTGCGAGGCATGGCGGTAGTGGAGATCGAGCTCTCCACACTGTCCAAAACGCTCCACTCGGGCCAGTTCGGCGGGCCCGTGCCCGACGCGATGACCGCTCTGATCCGTCTCCTGGCCACGTTGCACGACAGTCAGGGGACACCCTGTGTGCCGAGGTCCGGCACCGGCCGGACGGCGCGCCCCCGTGCCGCCGCCGAGTACTCCGAGACGGACCTGCGCGCCGATGCAGGCGTCCTCGACGGTGTCGAGCTCATCGGCACCGGCAGCATCGCCGACCGCCTGTGGAGCCGGCCCGCCATCACCGTGCTCGCCGTGCAGTCACCGCAACTCGACGACGCTGTCCCCGCGTTGCTGCCCTCGGCGAAAGCGCTGATCAGTGTGCGCACCCCGCCTGGTGAGGAGGTGTCCCGAGTCCATGAGGAGCTGGCCGATCACTTGCGTCGGCAGGTGCCTTGGGGTGCGCACCTGGAAATCCGGCGTGTCACGAGCGGCCCGTCCTTTCTCGCCGACTCCGGTGGGCAGGCGCATGCCGAGATGCGCGGCGCCCTGCACGACGCCTTCGGTGTACCGGTCCGCGACGTGGGGGCCGGTGGCTCCATCGCCGTCTGCTCCGTCTTCCGGACGCTCTATCCGGACACAGAGATCGTCTTGTGCGGCGTCGAGGACCCGCCCTCGCAGATCCACGGCATCGACGAGAGCGTGAGCCCGAGCGAGATCGCCTCTCTGGCCCATGCCGAGGTCCTCTTCCTGCGACGCCTTGCCGCCCTTCGGGCGAATCCGCGCAGCTCAGGCGAAGGTACTCCCCGTCTGTCGTCGACCGGCCTGCAGGAGAGCCGATGATCTACCAGCACGCCTGTGAAATCGTCACTGACGATCTCTTTCTCGAGCTGGATGGCGTTCTGCCGGACCGTCACCTCTTCCTGAAGCTGGAAGGGATGAACCCGGCCGGGTCGGTAAAGCTCAAGTCTGCCCTGGGCATGGTCGAGGACGCCGAACGCAAGGGTGTGCTCCTGCCCGGTGGCCGGATGGTCGAGTCATCCTCCGGCAGCCTCGGTATCGCCTTGTCTGTGATCGCCGCCTCGCGCGGATACCACTTCACCTGTGTCACCGACCCGAACATCTCCCCGCAGAGTCTGGCGCTGATCCGCTCGCTGGGAACCGAGATCGTCCAGGTCACGCGACGGGACGACAACGGTGGCTACCTCGGCACGCGCATCGCCCGTATCCGTGAGATGACCGAAGCCGACCCGAACCTCGTGTGGCTCAACCAGTACGCCAACCCCGCCAACGCGCAGGCACACGCGCGGCGGACCGCCACCTCGATACTCAAGAACATCGGGCATGTCGACACCCTGGTGATCGGTGCCGGAACCACCGGCACCCTCATGGGCTGCACGCGTCACTTCCGCATGTTCTCCCCCTGGACGAAGATCGTCGCAGTCGACACCGCTGGATCGGTCACCTTCGGCGGCCCGCCAGGCCCACGCCACATCCCGGGCCTCGGCACCAGCCGCCGTCCCGAACTGTGCCGGCCCGAGCAGGTGGACGAGGTGGTCCTCGTCGACGAACGCGACGCCGTACGTATGTGCCGACGCATGGCCCGTGAACACGGATTGCCGCTCGGCGGCTCCACTGGATCCGTGCTCGCCGCCCTGGAATCGATCGGCGACAGGATCCCCGCAGGCTCGCGCGTGGTGGCGCTCTCCCCGGACATGGGCGACCGCTACGTCAAGACGATCTACGACGACATGTGGGTGGCCGACACCTTCGGCACGGGTGTCCTCGACGACCCCGCCGGACACCCCGTCGCCGTGTGACCCGATGCCTGTGTCCTCGCCAGGCCACACCTGCACCCCCGCTGCAAACAGCAACGAGACAAGGAAACACCTCTGCATGTTCGACTTCCACGTAGTGGGCGGCACCGCCCTGCGCACCCTCATCGATGCCTCGCGTTCCGACATCGTCGAGACGGTTCGCTCCGCCTACCTCACCCACGGTGACGGAGATTCGGTCAACCCCAACAGCTACTTCCTGCGTTTCCCGGAGAAGCCGGACGCCCGCATCATCGCGTTGCCCGCTCACCTGGGTGGCGACTACGGCGTCTCGGGGATCAAGTGGATCGCCAGTTACCCGCGCAATATCGAGCGGAACATCCCACGCGCGTCGGCCACCCTGCTGCTCAACGACTACGAGACGGGCTACCCCTTCGCCTGCCTGGAGGCGTCCCAGATCAGCGCCGCCCGCACCGCGGCGTCTGCCGTGCTGGGTGCCCAGGAACTGACGGGTGGCCGTACCGCGGACCGCATCTGCCTGGTGGGCGCGGGAGTCATCGCGCGGAACATCGCCGAATTCTTCGCCGCGCAGTCGTGGAACGTGAACCGCTTCGTCGTGCACGACCAGAATGCCTCCTACGCGGATTCGCTCACCCGGCGCATCGGTGATCTCGGATACGGTGCCGAGCGCGCCGACTCCTTCGAACAGGCCACGGCTGACGCCGACATCGTCGTCTTCGCCACGACCGCGCCCGAGCCCTGGGTGACCCGGGCCGACACCTTTGCCGCCGGACAGACCGTCCTCAACGTCTCGCTGCGAGACCTTGGCGCGGACCTCATCTTCGGTGCGCAGAACATCCTCGACGACGTCGACCACTGCCTGACGGCCAACACCTCCCCGCACCTGGCGGTACAGCAGTTCGGACACCGGGACTTCATCGACGGCACTCTCGCGCAGGTGATCCGCGGTGAGGTGACCCCCGCGGCCGACCGACCGCGCATCTTCTCGCCCTTCGGCCTAGGAGTCCTCGACCTCGCCGTGGGACAGCGCCTCTACCAGCAGGCCGTCGACAAGGGCCTCGCGGTCTCGGTGCCGGACTTCTTCGGTGAGACGGAGCGCTGGAGCTGACGCTCACAAGCGCTTACTCCCCGTCTCACGAAAGGTTGCCATGCCGAACATCACCACCCATGCCGCCCCCAGGACCGCCGACTCCGCGCAGAGTGCGGAACTGGCCGCGCTCGTGGCCGGACACGCCCAGCGATTCCCCTGGTACCACGAACTCCTCCTGCGTCGCGGAGCCCTGGGCTCCGCAGACCTGTCCGATCTTCCGCTCGTGGACACCGGTCTGCTCGGCGCGCACTACTACACCGCCGCATACCCCCAGCTGCCGGATGCCTCTGCCTACCACACCTCGGGAACGTCCGGCGGACAGCGCAAGCGCATCCTCTACTCGACCGCCGACGACGACGCGTACATCGCCCAACGTCGTGCGCTGTTCGGGAAGTTCACCGCGTCGGTGCCGCGTGGGGCGGTGGCTGTCGCGGACCTCGGTACCGGCCATGCCGCCGCCTCGGCACGACGTGTCTTCGTGGAACTCGGTTACGAGGCCCACGACATCGACTTCACCCGTCCCGTGGAAGAGCACGTCGCGAAGCTCAACGAGTGGCGACCTGACGTCTTCTTCACCATGCCGATGATCCTCGACCGGCTCCTGCAGGCGCGGCCCGTGCTGGACATCCGACCGAAGAAGATCATGGTCGTAGGTGATGTCGCGCCCCTCGCCTGGCGTGCCCACGTGGCCGAGCGATTCGGCCTGCGCCCCGAGGACGTCCTGGACGTGTTCGGGTCGATCGAGATAGGGGCCATCGGCTATTCGTGCGCCGAGACGGGCCTGTACCACTTCCACGACCACATCGTTCCCGAGGTCCTGACTCCCGGGGAGCTGAGCCGGCACACCGCGAACGACATGGTCCCGTCCCGGCAGGAAGGCAGCGGGGCGCTCCTGCTCACGTCCTTGACCCGTGACTACTTCCCCGCGGTGCGTTACGTGACCGGCGACGCCATCACCGGTCTGCGCCGCATCCAGCACGAGGGCCGCGAGGTGTTCGCGTTCGAACGCATCGACGGGCGGCTTGCCGGCGACTTCAAGCACGGTGAGCGCATCAGCAACCACGACTTGGCGCAGATCATGGCCGAGGTCTTCCCCGGCCACCCGTTCGAGGCGGGTGACGATGACGGCCTGGTCATCACGGTCGTCGCCGAAACGGTGGATGACGACCAGATCGCCGCTGTCCGCGCGGCCGTGGACCGGAGGGCTCCCGATGTCGCGCAGATGATCGCGTCCGGACTGGTCGGACCGGTACGCGTGCAGGCCGTGACGCCGGACGGACTCCGGTCGGGCCAGGCCAAGCGGCGCCTCAACCTGAAGGAGGGCTGACCGGTGTGCGGAATAGCCGGAACGGTGTCCCTGGGACAGGCTCCTGTCCACACCCCCTACGCCCTTGCCGCCTGTGCCGCCATGGCGCACCGAGGCCCGGACGAGACGGGGTCCTTCACCGCGTCGAACGCGGCCCTGGCGATGTGCCGGCTGAAGGTCATCGGCCTGCACGACGGCTCCCAGCCCGTCTTCAGCGACGACAGGACGGTCGTATGCGTCCTCAACGGTGAGATCTACAACCACCAGGAACTGCGCGCCTTCCTCGCCTCGCGAGGACGCCCGGTCCACGGCGGCAGCGACGCGCAAGTGCTGCCGCACCTCTACCAGGAACTGGGCGAGCACTTCGTCGAGCGCCTGCACGGCATGTTCGCCGTTGCCGTGTACGACACCCGTACCGACCGGCTCGTCCTGGCCACTGACCGGGTCGGCAAGAAACCGCTGTTCTACGCGAAGCCGAGTGCTGATTCGGTGGCGTTCGCGTCGGAGCTGCCCGCGTTGATGCAGCACCCCGGCATCGGCCGGGACATCGATCCCCTTGCCGTGGACCAGTACCTCGGCTACCGGGTGGTCCCCGCGCCGCACACGATCTACCAGCAGGTCCGCAAACTGGAGCCGGCGACGACCCTGGTCCTCGAACGGGGTCGGCCCGAACGGCGCCGCAGGTACTGGCAGTTCGACTTCACCGCCGAGCTCACCGACCTGCCCGAGGCAGAGATCGACGAACGCGTCGACGCGCTGCTCCAGCAGGCCGTGCAGGACCGGTTGGAGTCGGAGGTTCCGCTCGGCGCGATGCTCAGCGGCGGGCTCGACTCCAGCCTCGTGGTGGCCATGGCCACCAAGCAGCTCGGCAGGCCCCTGCACACGTTCTCCGTCGGATTCGAGCACGCCGCGTTCGACGAGTCGGTGCATGCTCGTGCCGTGGCCGAGCACTGTGGCACCTGGCATCACACGTACCGGATCGGCCCGCAGGATGCGGTGGAGGCCGTCGACACCATCCTCAGCCACATGGGGGAGCCGTACGCCTTCCCTTCCGCGATCGCGGCCTCCTGCATGTACAAGTTGGCCAGGCAGTACGTGACCGTGGTGCTGACCGGCGACGGATCCGACGAGATCTTCTGCGGCTACGGCCGGTATCAGCGACTGCGTGATCTCTCAGCGGGAGGGAGCCTCGCCGATCGTTACGAGGGCGTCCTGCTGGACGGCGTTCCCCAGACGCTCAAGAGTCGGCTGTACGCGGCAGACTTCGCCGAGCGGCTGCCACGCCAGCCGCACAACTACCTGCGGGCCCGCTTCGACCGCACCGACCCATCGGTTCCCGACTTGGACCGCGCCATGCAGGTCGACAGCGGATTCTGGCTGTCCGACGCCCAGTTGGTGAAGATCGACCGGATGTCGATGGCCCACTCCGTCGAGCCCCGCAGCCCTCTGCTCGACCACCGGCTGATCGACTTCGTGACCCGTGTTCCCGCGGACCGCAAGCTTGTTGGCCACGAGGAGAAGGCCCCGCTCAAGCGGGTGGCCGCACGGTATCTGCCCCGACAGGTCCTGGAGCGCCGCAAGCAGGAACTGGCCGTGCCCCTGGAGAGCTGGCTGGGCACGGAGCTGCGGTCCACGATCAGCGACACTCTGACGTCCGAAGCCGCCCTGGAACGTGGCTACTTCGACCCGGACGCCCTGCGCTCCACGGTCCACGAGTTCCGCCCCGAGCACAGCTACGCACTGTGGACGCTCTACATGCTTGAGCGCTGGCACCAGCTGCAAGAGGACAGCACGGCCCGCGAAATGACCGCTGCTGCCCACGCCTGACGCCCGGGCCCTCCATCAACCACCTGCCTGTCCACCTTCACACACGAGCAAAGGAACCTCCATGTCATCCTCGGCATCGCTCCTGGGCACCGTGCCCATGCCGGCTGAGGCAGCCCGGCTCCAGCGCACCTTCGACGCCGGCCGCATGCTGCGCGAACTCACCTCGGTGCGTGAGCACACCTGGGACCAGCAGCGCGTCTACACCGAGGACGGCGTCGGTGCCTCGACCGACGTCGACTGGCGCTGCCTCGCCTTGCGCAGCCCCGGCGGCGACGGCGACCGCACCGACCCCGGCGGCCCCGGTCCGCAGGACTTCGCGGACACCGCCTGGCTCGACCGCATCCCGTACGTCCGCGACATCCTGGAGTCCATCCCGGCTCCGCTGCACGCGGTCCGGTTCATGGCGCTCGGCCCGGACACCGTCGGAATCGATCACACTGACCCCAAGTACGGGCCGCGCTGGGGCGTCGGCCGGCTGCATGTGCCGGTCGTGACCAACCCCGAAGCCGTGCTCGTCCTCGACGGTGTCGAGCACCGTTGGCAGCCGGGGGAATTCTGGTTCGGCGACTTCAGCCGCACCCACCGCGTTCAGAACACCGGCAGCGACGCCCGCGTGCACCTGGTCATCGATGTCCTGGTCACCCCGGGACTGGTGACCCTCTTCCCCGAGAGCTGGCAGCAGTACTTCCACGACGGCGAAATCCTCTTCAACCGTCAGGAGTGCCCGCAGACCGCCGAAGAACGCCGGCGGCTGGGAACCACCCGCTTCTCCCTGCCTGCCACGTTCCACCTCTGGGAGGACGACACCGAGCTCTCGGCCGACCTGCCCCAGGAGACGGTGACCCTCGCCGAGGACGGCGAACGCATGGTGCTGCGCCTGCCAGGCGACCGGGTTTTCGCGCTGGTGCACCTCGGTGACCACGAATACCGCTTCGCCGGCTGGAGCGAGGAGCGCACCCTTCAGGTCTTTCCTGACGGGCCGGACCCCCGGGTCGTCCTGCGTACCCGTGAGGGCAGCCAGATCCGCGAGCTGACCCTGTCCGCCGAACGCCTCTCCGCCTGATCCACCACCGTGCGGGACGCGACGCGCTCGCGTCCCGCACCCGTCTGAGGGAAGCCATGACAGCCGTTGTCGTCATCACCGACCTGGTCGTGCTGGCCAAGCATCTACGCCTTCTGGACCTGACCGAACAGCGCGGTGTCACACCGCTGTTCCTGTTCGGGCCCGAGACACCCGCCGAGGAACTCGGCCGGCACCGCAGTGACCCGGCACACCCGCTCTCCCGTATCCCGGACGACAACCTTCGCCACGTCTCGGACACATCGCTGGAGACGGTGCTGCGCGCGGTCACACCTTGGCTGCACGAGCACGCAGTGCGCGCGGTGCTGAACGTTGGTGAGGTGTTCGTGGAAGCCGCCGGGGCTCTTGCCCAGACCCTCGGCCTGCCCGGTCCCGGCACACACGCGGCGCAGGTCTGCCGCAACAAGGTGCTCCAGCGTCTGGCAGCACCTTCCCTGGCCCCGCGATGGACTTTGCTGGACACGACGCGCAGCACTGCCGCGGATGGCTGGGAAGTGTTCCCCGCCGTGCTCAAACCGGCCTCGCGGATGTCGAGTTCAGGTGTCCGAGCGGTCAACGGGCCGACCGCCGTCCGCCCGCTCCTGCCCGACTACGGCGCGGATGAGCTGCTGCTGCTCGAGGAGCGGATCGAAGGCCGGGAGTTCTCCGTCGAGACGCTGGTACGCGACGGCTCTGTGCTGTGGGCGGGCATCACGGCAAAGGACACCAACGAATCCGGTACCTCGTTCTTCACCGAGACCGGCCACACCTCGCCCGCGCCTCACCTCACGCCGGACCAGGAGCGGCTGTTGCTCGGGGCCAACGCCGAGTTTCTGCGGTCCGTCCGGTTCGGCACCGGCATGAGCCACGCCGAGTTCCGGCTGACCGCCGATGACCGGGTGGTCCTGATGGAGGCCGCCGCTCGCCCACCCGGTGACGCCATCACGCGCCTGTGGCGGCTGGCCACGGGTATGGATCTTGACGCAGCCCTGCTCGACCTCGTGCTCGGTATCGAGCCGTCCACCGCGTCACCGCGGCGTCGGGCCCGGCAGACCTATCTCGACCACCCCCGAGGCCTCCTCGCGGACGTGACCGCAGACGGCATACCCGTGCACTGGGTCAGCGAGCAGGGCCAGTGGCCGGACCTGTCGCCGATCCCGAAGGAGGCACCGCCAAGGGGGCACGCGGTCCTGGTGAGCCGGCACCACGGCGACGTGCTGGGCGACCAGTCAGACTCCAAAGGCCGGTCGGTCTCCGTCGTTCTGGATGCTCCGCTCGACGACGACATCGACGCCGCCGCCCTCGGGGCGACCCGGTCCATCACGATCCGTACCGTGCCTGTCGAAGCGCCGGAGAACGTCGCCCGTTGACCGGCCGCAGCGGCACCGCCGACACCGCCCGTGCGGTGTGCGCCGTCGCCCCTCCGCCGGCACACCGGCCGACATGATTCGACTCACCGCACACATGTCCGGCGTCACGCGGCGGGAACCCGAGTACCGGGTTCCCGCCCTCGCCAACCGCGGTGCGCCAAGCGGCATTTGAGCCGGCCCCGCATGATCTGGGAGAACCCCGTGACACCCTCGTCCCCCTCCCGTCCGGACACGGATACGGAATCCGTCGTCGCCCCGGACGGCGCCGGCCGCTCGGCCGCGTTCACCTCGTCGACCGGCTCCCTGCGCAACTGGCTCGCGGTCATCGCGGTAGGTATGGGCGTCTTCGCCTTCACCACCACCGAGATGGTCCCGATCGGACTGCTCCCCGCCATGAGTCGTGACCTGGGCGCCTCCGAGGGAACTGTCGGCCTGTCGGTAACCCTCTACGGCGCGATCGCGGGCCTGTTCGCACCCGTGCTCACGGTGGCGACGCGCAGGCTCGACCGCCGCAGACTGCTCCTTGTGGTGCTCGGCGTCTTCGTCGGCGGGAACGTCTTCACCGCGCTGTCGTCGTCGTACGCGCTCCTGATGGTCTCTCGGCTGCTGACGGGATTCGCCCACGGCGTGATGTGGTCGATCGCGGCGAGTATCGCCATCCGCCTCGTCCCCTCGGACCAAGCGGTCCGTGCCACGGCGATCGTCTTCAGTGGTATCTCCATCGCATCCGTCGTCGGCGTGCCGTTGGGCACCCTTATCGGTCAGTCCGACTGGCGTATCGCGTTCTGGACGATCGCAGGGGTCGGCGTCCTGATCCTCGCTGTGGTGATCTTCCTCGTCCCGTCCATGGAACCTCGTGCCGTGGTGCGCCTGGCCGAACTCCCCAAGCTGCTGCGGGACGGCAACCTCCGCACCGCCACCCTCGTCACCGCGGTGATGGTGATCGGCCACTTCGCCGCCTACACGTACATCGCGCCTTTCCTGGAGCAGGACGCGGGTATCCCGTCCGGCTGGGTCAGCGCTCTGCTCCTGCTGTACGGGGTGGCCGGCGTTGTCGGCAACTTCGCGGGCGGCGCGGTGGCGGCGCGCGCACTGCGGTCCACCACCCTTGCCTGCATCCTGCTGCTCACCACGGCCGTCGTCCTCCTCGTCGTCAACGGCCGGTGGCATCCTGGGACGATCGCCCTGCTGCTGGTCTGGGGTGTCGCCTACGCAGCACTGCCGGTCTGCCTGCAGACCCTGGTCTTCGCCAGCGCCCCCCAGGCTCCCGAGGCAGCGACCTCGCTGTACATCTGCGCCTTCAATGTCTCCATCGCGCTGGGCGCGCTGGCCGGAGGGTGGGTTGTGGACGCTTCCGGTCCGTCCGCGGTGATGTTCCTCGGCGGTGGGTTCAGCGTGGTCGCCGCCCTGCTCATGACCCGGTACCGCGTTGCGCGCCCCGAGTAGCACATCCTGCCCCCCCTCTCCGCTCCACCTGTGCATCCACCGCTCCAGATGAAAGAGTCACCATGCCGACACTGACCCAAAAAGATCACGTAGTGATTGTGGACGCCTACTCGGGCGGCCGATACCTGATCCCCGCCTTCCAGGCTCTTGGATATCCGGTGGTACACGTTCAGTCCGGGCCGGCTGGCCCCTTTTCCCGTGACAACGAAGCGGCGGCGTCCCGCGCCGAGATTCACCTGGTCAACGAGGGCGACGTCAACGCATTGGTGGAGACTCTGCGTGCCTCGTCACCACGGATCGTGCTGGCGGGAAGCGAGGGTGGGGTGCTGCTTGCCGATCAGCTGGCAGACAGCCTGGACCTGCCATTTCGCAATCACGCAGGAAAGTCCATGGCGCGACGCGACAAGTTCGAAATGCAGGAGCATCTCCGACAGGCAGGCGTGGCGAGCATCAAGCAAGCTCGCGTCACCGATGCCGAGCAGCTTGATACCTGGCTCGCCGTACACGACGCATATCCCGTTGTGGTCAAGCCGCTGCTCAGTGCGGGTACCGAAGGTGTTTTTGTGTGCCATTCGCGCACTGAAGCCCATAAAGCTCTCGATGCAATCATCGGGAGCAGTGATCTCTTCGGGAACCAGAACGATGCGGCGGTGGTTCAGGAGTTTCTGGCCGGTGTCGAATATGTGATCAACGGTATTGCCTGTCAAGGGCGTTACTCCTTCACGGACGCCTGGCGATCCGACAAGGTCGACAACCACGGATTTCATGTCTACGACACGCAGTACCTCTTCTGCGAAGAAGACCCGGGCTTCATGGAGATAACCGAGTACGTCGGTGACGCATGCCGCGCGCTCGGGCTTGTGAACGGGCCTTTCCATGCCGAAGTGATGCTTACGGACAACGGGCCCGTGCTGATCGAAGTCGGCGCGCGTATCGCGGGTGGTGCCGACCCGTATGTGGTCGAGAGCTGCCTGGGGCACTCACAGATCAGGTGGCTGGTGCAGGCTTCGCTGAACCCGGTCGCGTTCACTGAGGCTCGGGAACTCCTGCCGGCCGCCCCGCGATCCCAGAGGGCTGCCTACGTGTATCTGATCGCCAAGACGGAGGGGAGGGTTCAAGAAGCCGACCTCTCCCGATTCCTCAGTGTCGACGGCGTGATGCATGTCAGTTACCTGTATGCGCCGGGTGACCGTCAAATGCTGACGAAGGATGCGCTCACTGCGGCAGGAGTGGTCCTCCTGACCGCCGAAACCCAAGAAGAGCTCAACGATCGGGCGCGTCGGATCCGAGAAATCGAAGCTGCCATGTACGAGGAAATCCTCGACGAGGAATCAGCTCGATGAAGCACGCTACCGCGGCGCCGTCCTCACGCGTTCAAGAGATCCCTGGACGCTCCCCCCGGCTGCGCCATGTGACGCCCCCGGACCCTCATGGGCTGACCCTCGCGCCGTTCCGCGGGCTGCGCTACGTCCCCGACCAGGTCCACAGCCTGTCCGCGGTCACCTCGCCGCCGTACGACGTCGTGGTCAGACCCGACGAGGTGGTCGAGCTGGAGGGCGCCGACCCGCACAACATCGTGCGGCTGATCCTGCCGCGCGACGGCGAACGCGAGCCCAGCCACGCCCGCGCGGCCCAGACGCTGCGCCACTGGCAGGAGCTGGGCGTGCTGGTCGCCGACGACACCCCCGCGCTCTACGTCTACGAGCAGCACACCGCGGACGACGTCCTGCAGCGCGGCCTCATCGGCAACCTGCGCCTGCCCACCCTGGACGAAGGCGTAGTCCTGCCGCACGAGGACGTCATGCCCGCACCGGTGGCCGACCGCGCGGGCTTGATGCGGGCCACTGCCGCCAACCTGGAACCGCTGCTGCTCGCGTACCGCGGCGACGGCCCCGGCACCGCAGCCCGGATCATCGACGCCATCGTGGAACACCCCCCGCTGCTCGCCACGACCACCGAGGACGGCACCCGGCACCGGCTCTGGGCGATCACCGGTCACGACGAGATCGCCGCCGTCAACGCCGACCTCGCCCCGCGCCAGGCCCTGATCGCCGACGGCCACCACCGCTGGGCGACCTATCTGCGGCTGCGCGAGGAGCACCAGAGTCCGAGCCCCTGGGACTACGGCCTGGTGCTGCTCGTCGACACCGACCGCTACCCGCTGCGGGTAGGCGCCATCCACCGCGTGCTGCGCCAACTCCCGGTCGCGGACGCGCTGTCGGCCGTACGGGACTCGTTCCGGATCGAGCAGGTCGACGACCCGCTGGACACCGCGCTGGCCGCGCTCGCCGACGCGATCGCCGTCGGCGGCAACGCGTACCTGTTGGCCGGCGACGGGACGTTCCACCTGCTCACCCTCCCCGATGAGCGACTTGTCGACGCATCCGTACCGCGCGACCGTCCCACCTCTTGGCGCCGCCTCGACGCCAGCGTGCTGCACTACGCGATGATCGACCACCTCTGGCACGTACCGGACGCCCCGGAGCACATCTCCTACATCCACGACGCCCCGGCCGCGGTCCACGAGGCCGAACGCCTGGGCGGCACCGCGGTGTTGATGCACCCGATCGCCGAGAGCACCGTGCTCGACCTGGCCCGCCAGGGAGTGATGATGCCCCATAAGTCGACGTCGTTCGGCCCAAAACCCGCTTCGGGCCTGCTGCTGCGCAGCCTCGAACTGAACTGAGCGCCCGGCGGGCCGGTGGCCCTGGCCTGTGAGCGAAGGAACGCTTCCGGCTCGTGGACCAGGGCGTAGGCAACTGGGCGGTGTGCCGGATCGTCGGCATCAACGGATGGACCGGCAGGGCGGTGGCGGAACCGGCATGGGGCGGCAGGCAGGACCGACGTGGCCTGGCCGCTGCGCCGGCCGAGCACGCGGGGGCCATCGCGGTACCTGCGCGAGGCCGAGCGCCTTCACGTCCCCGATCGAACGCCCCAGCCGCTCGGGCGGCGTCGTCCACCTGCCCTGCCCCTGCGAATGGCCGGGGCGGGCCCAGAAGAAAGGTAGAGCTCGATGACCCCTCCATCGAACCCTGGATGTGTGGGCCGAGGCCCGACTGGAAGCATGGTCCAGACACCCGCCGACACCCGCGTTTCCACCCGCTCGTCCCGCAGGGCCGTGCCGACCTGGGCGGTGGTGTTCACTGTGTGCGCGGGGCAGTTCCTCGTCGTCCTCGACGTGTCGGTGGTCAACACCGCGCTGCCGTCCATGCAGGCGAGCCTGGGTCTCAGCGCGTTCGGGCTGCAATGGGTGGTCAACGCGTACTCGATCGCTTTCGCCGGGTTCATGCTGCTCGGCGGCCGGGCCGGGGACCTGTTCGGGCGTAAGCGCATGTTCCTCGTCGGGCTCTCCCTGTTCACGGTCGCTTCTCTGGCGGGCGGTCTGGCCCAGGGGAGCTGGCAACTGCTCGCCGCCCGGGCCGTCCAAGGCCTTGGCGCAGCCGTGCTCGCCCCGTCCACGCTCACCCTGCTCACCTCAGCCGTGTCCGAAGGGCCTGCGCGGGTGCGGGTCATCGGGACCTGGACAGCGGTCGGTGCGGGCGGCGGTGCGGTCGGTGGCGCGGTCGGTGGAGTGCTCACCGACCTGATTTCCTGGCGCTGGGTACTGCTCATCAACGTGCCCGTCGGTGTACTCGTCCTCACGGCGGGCGTCCGCTGGCTGACCGAGAGCCGGGCCGGCGAGCGGCAGCGACTCGACCTGCCGGGCGCGCTGCTCGTCACGGCGGGCCTTGCCACGCTCGCGTACGGGATCGTGCAGACAGAGGGCGAAGGATGGACGGCGCCCGCGACGCTCGTGCCGCTCACCGCAGGGCTGCTGCTCATCGTGGCGTTCCTGCTGGTCGAGGCGCGGACCAAGGCTCCGCTGATGCCGCTCAGGCTCTTCCGGGTGCGGTCGGTGGCGGCGGCGAACGCGACGATGATGATCTCCGGCGCAGCCATGTTCGCCATGTGGTTCTTCATGACGGTGTACGCGCAGAATGTGCTCGGCTACTCGCCGGTCCAGGCTGGATTCGCCCTCGTACCGTCCTCGTTGACGGGGGTCGTCGGCTCGAAGCTGGCGCCGCGCCTGATGCCGCTGATCGGAGCGAAGAACGTCACGGTCGCCGGGCTCCTGACAGCCGCGGCCGGGGTCGGCTGGCAGTCGACGATGACCCCTGACGGCTCGTATGTCACGTCGATCCTGCTGCCGGGCATGCTGATGATGCTCGGTGCGGGCTTGGCCTCGACTCCTCTCTCGTTCCTTGCGACGTCGAGTGCTGCGCCCGGCGAGGTGGGTCTGGTGTCCGGCCTTATCAACACATCGCGCACGATGGGTGGCGCGCTCGGCCTGTCGATCCTGTCAACGGTCGCGGCGACGCGCACGGCCGGAGCACCGGGAGCGGCGGCCCTCACGGACGGGTACGCGGCCGCGTTCCGCACGAGTGGGCTGATACTGCTCGGCGGCGTGGTGCTCGTCCTGCTGTGGATGCCAAGGGCCGACCGGGAACGGTGACTCACCGGATAACCGCCCCGTGTGCTTCGCCGGTCGCGAAGACGCGCGAGCGGCGTCCGTCGTCCCTCGAAAGTGCCGCCCTGACCTGCGTGTCAGGCGTCTCCGTACGCCTCTCCACCCAGTTCGAAACCGGCCGTCCCGGCGGTCGCGTCCGCGAGCCACGCCTCGAAGGCGGGTACGTCCGCGTCCGGAAGGCCGATCTCGATCGTGACCGCCTCGCCGTAGCGGACGTCGCGGACCTCGCGGCCGGTGGCGCGCAGGTCGTTCTGGAGCTTGCCCGCGCGGTGGTGGTCCACGGTCACCGTGGCGAGGCGGAAGCGGCGGCGGGTGATGCTGCCGAGGGCGTCCAGGGCCTCGCCGACCGCGCCGCCGTACGCGCGGATGAGGCCGCCGGCGCCCAACTTGACGCCGCCGTAGTAGCGGGTGACGACGGCGACGACGTACCGCATGTCACGGCGCAGCAGCATCTGGAGCATGGGGACGCCGGCGGTGCCGCCCGGTTCGCCGTCGTCGCTCGCCTTCTGGATCGCGCCGTCGGCGCCGATGACGTAGGCGAAGCAGTTGTGGGTGGCGTCGGCGTGCTCCTTGCGGACGGCCGCGATGAAGTCCTGGGCCTCCTGCTCGGTGGCCGCCGGGGCGAGGGCGCACAGGAAGCGGGAGCGGTTGACCTCGGTCTCGTGCACGCCCGCGTGGGCGACGGTGCGGTACTCGTCCTGCATCGGGCCAGCGTAGTCCGTGACCGAGACAGGGCCGCGGGCCGGCTCAGCGGGGGCCCGCGCAGGTCATCCGGGCCGGCTCGACTCAGTTCGTCCACGAAGATCGCTTTCAGGTCCTCGTCGAGGTCCCGTCCTGACAGGGGGCGCTCGCTCACTTCTTCCTCCCCCGGGGCACCGTGACCGCCGTCAGCAGGGCCGTGCCCGGGGCGAGGGCCTCCCAGGCCGTGCCGCGCCAGGCCAGGACGGCGATGGCCGACGTGGGGAACTTCACCCGGACCGTGTCCAGGGTGTCGTCGAGGCCGTCGCCTGCGAGTTCGAGGACGAGCTCCTCCAGGCCGGGGTTGTGGCCGACCAGCAGCAGCGTCTCCACCTCGGCGGACACCTCGTGCACGACCTCCAGGAGTTCGGGCACGTCGGCGCCGTAGAGCCGGGCGTCGTGGCGGACCGGGGGCGGGGTGCCCCACTGGGCGGCGGCCAGGTCCCAGGTCTGCCGGGCGCGTACGGCGGTCGAGCACAGCGCGAGGTCGGGCAGGCAGTCGGCCTCGGCGAGCGCCCGGCCCGCCGCGGGAGCGTCGCGCAGTCCGCGCGGGGCGAGCGGCCGCTGGTGGTCGCGGACGCCCTCCGGCCAGGCGGATTTCGCGTGGCGCAGCACGACGAGGCGGCGCAGCGGACCGGCTCCGGCGCGCGCGATCATGCGGGCGAGCCGATGTCGCGGGTGAGTTCGAGGCCGAGGAGCCGGTCGGCGTAGGCGTACGTCTCGAAGCGGGCGCCGGCCGGCAGGTCGGAGGCCTCGACCCAGCTCAGGACGCGCAGGACTCCGGGCACGTCGAGATCGTCCTCCCATGCCGCGCGCAGCTCTGCGCGCACCTCGTCGGGGACCGGCCGGGACGGCTCGCGAGCCCACGTGGCAACGGCACGACGCCACCGTACGAGAGTGTCGTGGGCGTCCTGGAGGGCGGCCGCGTCGAGGCGCGCCGCCAGACCCCGGGGCCGGGACAGCAGGGCGAGCCGCAGTACGTCGGGGTCCGCGCCCTCCGCCGGGTGCTCGACGGGAGCGACCGCGAGCTGGACTCCGACGGACGTCACCTGGTCCTCGGCCACGACATGGATGACCTGCGTTCCCCCTGGGCCCGTGTCGTGGCCGTCCTCGAAGGGACGGATGCCCAGCGCCGCGGCGCCCGCCCGTACCTCGGGCCGCTGCCGGGCGGCGTCGAGCCGGGCCCAGACCGGCGTACCGCCGAGTTCGAGGGCGCGGACGAGGGTGTCGGCGACGAGCAGCACCCGCAGGGCCGTGCCGTCGAGGCCGGGCACATGCGCCTCGACGCGGGTGAGACCACGGCGGGCGGGGGCGGCCTCGACCGGGTCGCCGGTTCGGGCGTCGATGATGCGCAGCACGAGGTGAGCGTAGGCGGGACGGAGGCCGTCCGCAGGCAGGTGGCGCGGATTCCGGACAGGGGGGCGGGGTGCGGCGGGGTGCGCGGGCCTGGTGACAGGCGGTGCAAACGGGGCGACGGCCCTGGGAGATCGGGGGAATCAGCGGGGGCGGTGCGCTGTTGTGTCGAGAGCCCCAGCGACCAGATCCTCCAGGAGACCCACGGTGTACGGAGACGAAGCGACGGTCCGCAAGATACTCACCGAGAGCGGCGACACCTGGGCCGTGGTGGGCCTGTCCTCGAACCGGGGGCGCGCGGCGTATGGCGTCGCCGAGGTGCTCCAGCGCTACGGGAAGCGGATCGTGCCCGTGCACCCGAAGGCCGAGACCGTGCACGGCGAACAGGGCTACGCCTCGCTCGCCGACATCCCCTTCGACGTGGACGTGGTCGACGTCTTCGTCAACAGCGACCTCGCCGGCCCTGTCGTCGACGAGGCGATCGCCAAGGGCGCCAAGGCGGTCTGGTTCCAGCTCGGCGTGATCGACGAGGCGGCGTACGAACGGGCGCGTGCGGCGGGTCTCGACATGGTGATGGACCGCTGCCCGGCTATCGAGATCCCCCGGCTGCGGGACTGAGGCCCGAGGGGCGGCGCACCTCGGTCTGACGGCTTTCGTCGGCTCCCCCACGGCTCGGCCCGCACCTCAGCCCTGCCCCTCGCACGCGTTGATGTAGTACAGCTCTATCTCCACCCGGTCCGCCGCTCCTCCGGACCAGAACGGGCGCGTGCCGACGTTCCCGCCGCAGAAGGCCTGCGGGCGGCGGGACTTGAGGGTGGCGTTGACGTCCTCGGCGAGGTCGGTCGCCGCGCCGAGCATCGACTGCGGGGCGACACCGAAGGTGATGACCATGCCGATGCGGCGGCCGTCACCGCTCGCGCGGATCTCCTTGTCGAGCGCCGCGATGATCTTCTTTCGGTCGGCGGCATTCAGGTTCCCCTTGCCGGCGGCGCGGCCGGTCGCGCCCGAGGACAGGGACACCGCGAAGGTGTGCCGTCTCGGGTCGAGGCCGGTCGGGCCCTTGGCCGTGCGTGAGGGGGAGGGCGACGCGGACGACGACGCGGAGGACGGCGGGGACGCAGACGGCTTCGGTGCCTTCTTCGCGCCCGCCGCCCCTGTGCCGTCCGAGGCGATCATGCCGAGCGCCACCAGGAACAGCACCAGGAACAGGTCCGCGAAGAGCCAGCCCGCGAGGTGGCGCGGGGCGATGCCGGCGCCCGGCGGGCGGCGCCTCACCGCTGATCCCCGCCGTACCAGTCGTCACCCGGCCGGCGCGGCGGCGGTGTCGCGGCGCCGGTGTCGGGAGCCGCGGTGTCGGAGCCGCCGGTGTCGGTGCGGGGTGGCGCGGGCGGCGTCGCGGCGGGGCCGCCGGAGCCACCTCCGGGGTAACCGTTGCCGTTGTAGGGGCCGTTGCGGGGGCCGGTGTAGGGATCGCCGTAGGGGCCGCCGTAGGGGCCCGTGGGCGGTCCCCCGGAGTTCGTCATCGGCGCGGGTCCGGAGCCGTTCTGCAGCAGGGCGAGCACGCGCTCCAAGGCGTCCATGTAGGCGTACATACGCTCGCTGTTGTCATTGAGGACGCCCATGGCCTCGCCGACCTTCCGGGTGGTCTCGGTGACCTCGTCGGCGACGGTGGCGTGCACCCGGTTGGCCTCCTGGGAGCTGCCCGCCGCACGGCGCAGTTCGGCGAGCAGGCGGGTGAGGGACTCGCGGGTCGCCTGTTCGTCGCCGCGCAGGTCGTCGCGCATCTTGGCGAAGTCGCGCAGGAGTTGGTGCGGCACGGTCAGGGAGCGGCCCATCTCACCCAACTCGCCCGCGGAGCGGGTCCATTGGTCGAGAGCCGTGACGAACCTGCCCTCGGGGCCGGGCGCGAAGATCTTCTCCATGCGGTCGGCGCTGTCGGAGAGGGTGCGGGAGAGTTCGGCGGTGCTGCGGGTGATGTCCCGTGCGATGCCGACGAGTTGGCCGGCCGGTACGACCTGTGCCTCCAGGACGGCGTACTTGGACAGCTCCATCGTGAGGACGGTCAGCTGTCCGGCGATCCTGGTGCGCAGCCGTTCGTGTGACGCTTCGTGCTGGGCAGCCCATTCGAGGCGTTGCAGCCACATCGTGGCGAGCACCACCCCGGCGATGAGCAGCACCACCAGCAGGACGGCGGTGCCGCCGAAGCCCGACGACCACAGTTTCAGGAAGTTGGTGCCCTTCGCGGAGTCCTGGAAGTCCCCGAAGGCGAACCACAGGGACAGCCAGGTCAGCACGATCGGCAGGAAGACGGACACGTCCCGTGCCATCGACACCACGGCGATCAGCGCGCTGTGGCGCGGCTCGGCGTCCGGCACCAGCGCCTCGGGCGGATAGGCGTGCAGCAGGTTGACGCCGGACAGGGCCCGCCCGCCCGCCCGCGCGTCGTCGGCGATCCAGGTCAGCACCGAGCGCCCGGTGCTCTCCTCGGGGCACTCACCGGCCAGCTCGGTGAGCCGGTCGGCGGCCGCCCGCAGCGCCGCGGAGGGTTCGGGCGCCGGAGGCGCGGGCTGATGTGTAGCGGGTTTCCTGCTGGACAAGACCTCTCCCTCAGTCCCGGGGACCGCGGCGGTCGGGGCCGTGGTCTCCGTCGTGCGGCCGGGCGGGCAGATGTTGCCGGAAGTACTGCTGGACGACGACGGCGTGGACGGTGTCCTGCGCCCTGCCGCGCCGGCAGCCGTCGAGCAGCGCCTGCAGCAGGGCGGGCGACGGGGTGCGCCCCGCCGCCTCCAGGACGTCCAGCACCTCGCGCTGCCCCAGCTGCTCCCCGGTCGTGCACAGGAGGAGCAGCCGGTACAGGTGCACCGCCTGCCAGGGGTTCTGGGGCGCCATCCGGTCCACGGCCTCGGCGTGGAACTGGGTGCGGCGCAGTACGTCGAAGGGGTGGTGGCGTTCCTTGGCGGGGCGGCGCCGGGCGCAGCTTTCCAGCAGGGTGCGGGCCTGGGCCGGGGCGATCCGGCTGATCACGTCGACCTGGCTCATCAGGAACGCCATGGAGAAGCGGGTCACGAGCACCCGCATCATGTCGTCCAACGCGGTCTTGGAGACGCCGATCTGCAGGGCGATCCGCAACAGGGGCAGGATGTCGAAGTCCGCCCGCCGGCGGGCGGCGCTCTCCAGCCGCTCCTCCAGCACCCGGTGCACCACCCGCCCGCCGGGCGGCGCGAGGGACAGCTCGCGCAGCAGGTCCCGGCCGGCGCCGTCGAAGGCGCGGTGCAGCGCCCAGGTGTGGATCTCCTCCCGCAGATGCCGGTAGGGCTGGAGTTCGAGCGAGTCCGGGCGCCACAGAACCAGCAGGCGGGCCAGCTGTCCCTCGGTGGCCCGGTCGAGCTCCAGCTGTATCCGCGGGACGGCGGTGGTACTGCGCAGGTAGGCGTCCTCCCGGTCCGACAGGTCGCCCTGCGGGGCCGCCTCCAGCAGGCTCATGACATCGCTCATCAGCCCGGGGGCGACCTGGTGTCCGGCCGCCCACTCGCGGATCTTCGTGGCGCTGGCCATCGGCTGGTCCGGCAGCAGCCGGCTGAGCGCGCCGGTGCCGCGGCGCCGCTGGAAGGCGACCAGGCGTGCGGCCTGGTCGCGCAGGGGGCCGGGTGGGCCGGGGTCGGCCTTGGCGTCGACGCGGCGCCGGGTGGAGTGGCGGGTTCCGGTGCCGTCGCTGCGTACGAACACGAACTGCGGCAGGTCCTTCGCCGTGTCGTTCTCCTCCCGGGTGGCGAAGCCCCAGCTGCCCAGCACGACCCGGCCCAGCAGTCCGGCCAGGGCATGGACGACGACCTCGCCGTCGGCCGGCGAACCCACCACCGTGAGCGGTGCTCCGGGCTGTTCCATGAGCGCCTCGGCGAGCCGCACCAGCAGGTCGTCGGGCACGTCCTCGGCCGCCGTGTCGAGGGCGCCGAGAAGGCGCTGCTCCTCGACCAGCAGCTGCCGTACGAGGTCCAGCGGGACCCGTTCCAGGCGCTCGGCGCCGCCGCCCCGGGCCGCCTGGCCGTCGAGGAGGGCGCTCTGCCGGACCGGCGGCGGCAGCCAGTCGTCCCAGTCGCTGCGGCAGGCGGCGAGCGCGAGGTGCAGGTCGATGCCGCCGGCCGGGCCGGTCAGGACGTGGGTGAGGGTGGACCCGGCGCGGCCGTTGGGGTCGCGGACCGGGAGTTTGCGCAGGACGGCGGCCTCGTTCTCATGACGGAGGTAGACGAAGCCGGGTGCGGTGTCGCCGGGGTGTTCCTGGCTGGCCCACACCAGGTGTTCGATCCGGCTGTTCCAGCGCAGCAGCGCCTCGCGGTCGAGGGAGGTGGCGACCGGGCCGACGTCACCGCGGCCGGTGAGGGAGCGCTCGGACCACTGGTAGACGGTGATGTCGGCGCGCGGGCCGCCGTGCGCGGGCAGGCTCATGTGCCGGGCCCCCGTCCCAGCAGCAGGGCGTCCGCGGCCGGTCCGGTCATGACGCCCTTCATGGCGAGCAGCGCCAACAGCGGCCGCAACACCCGGTGTTGGCGGAACAGGGCCTCGTCGAAGCGGCGGGCCGCGGCCTGGTCGGCCTGGGCGCGGGGGCCGGTTCCGGTGGCGGAGGCGAGGTGCAGGGTGGAGCCCTGGCACTCGCCGGCGAGTTGCAGCCAGTCGCCGCCGCCGCGGGCACCGAGGAAGGCGTAGACGTCCTCGCTCTCCCGCTCGACGGTGCTCAAGTCGGCTTCGGCGTCCGGCTTTTCGTGCAGCCAACCGTCGATCTCGCGGTAGCCGCGGAAGCGCAGCAGGTCGCTCTTGGTGACGACGAGGGCGCACGGCACCGGCAGGAACGGCAGGGCGGGGTTGGCCTGTTGCTGGCGCAGCCGCTGGCGGACGTGCTCGAACGCCGGGTCGCGTCCGGTCGTACCGCCCTGGGAGGTCAGGCCGTGGATGCGGGTCGGATCGACGACGCAGAGCAGGGCGCTGAGCCGGTTGAGGAAGTCGGACTCGCGGCCGGGGCGTTCCAGCCGGCCGCCCGCCACGTCGAAGAAGACGACGCTGTGCGAGCGGCCGGAGTGCTCGTCGGTGACGACGAGGCCGGTGGAGTAGCGCAGTTCGGGGCGGTCCGCGGTGGCGAGGAGTTCCTGGCGGCCGTCGATGAAGGGGGCGACGACCTCGTTGAGGTAGAGGTGGTAGCGCTGCGGGTCCAGGGCCTCGACGCGCAGGCCGTAGCGGGCCATGACGGTGGACTTGCGGGCCTGGTCGATCATGGCGGCCAGTAAGTGGGACTTACCGGTGCTGGACGCTCCGACCAGCCCGATACGGACTGGTTCGGTGCCGAACAGGGGGTAGCGGTAGGGCAGTTCGTGCTGGGGTACGTCGTCGTTGCCGGGGCAGACCACATAGGTGCGGGCGAGCTGGGCGTCCCGCTCGGCGTCGGAGTGGGTGGGCAGCTCGGCCTCGGGGAGCATGCCGCCGGAGGCGTCGAGGACGACCCGTTCGGCCGTGTCCCAGTTCAGCGGGCGCAGGCACATGGGGCACTCGACGGGGCCGAGGGCGGGCAGCGGACGGTCGGGGACGATCCGCAGCCGCTGCCCCGTCCGGCGCCACCAGCCGGGGGCCCGTACCGGGGGCGGGACGTAGCCGTTGGCGCGCAGGCTGCCGGCGCCGGTGCGCTGGCGGGCGCGCAGGGCGCGGAACTCCTCGCGGGCCAGGAGTTCGCGGCGCCTGGCCTGTTCCGCCAGGGGCCGCTCGAACAGGCCGTTCGGCGCGGCGCCGTCGGCGAGGCGGCGCACCAGTTCGCGTGCGGGCGGGGAGACGGCCGAGCCCAACGGGAAGGCGGCGCGCAGGAGTTCCTGGAGCCACTCCTCGTGGCCCTGGTCGAGGACGGCGTGGAGGTGTTCACGGGAGGAGCCGCGCGGCAGGGTCTCGCCGGTGGCCATCCAGAACGCCACGAGGGCGGCGCTGAGTACGTCCTGGTCGGCCGAGGCCGGCAGTCCGGGGCGGAAACCGGGCGCGTCCCATGCGGTCGCCGGGCGGTCGGGCAGCGGCTCGGTGGCGTACACGGCCCCGTCCAGACCGGCGAGTTGGAGGCCCTCGGCCTCGTCCCACCACAGGTGCTCGGGGCTGATCCGGCCGTGCACCAGCCGGGGTTCGTGCAGCCCGGCGACGGCCTCGAACAGGTCCTGCACCACACCACGCAGCCGCGGGCCGTGCAGCACGTCGGGGGTCTCGAGGCGGGACAGGGGGACGCCCCGGCAGTCGAGCAGCATCCGGTGCGGGCGCCGGGAGTCGTCGTAGGCGAGGACGTGGGCGAGCTGGCGTGGCAGATGCGGGCCGTGGAAGTCGGCGAGGCTGCCGAAGAGTTCGAAGTGGCGGCGCATCCGCCGCTCGGCGTCGGGCCCGACCGCCTCCTGCACCATCACCGGGTGCCGGCCGGGCAGCCTGCGGTAGCGGCGCACCTGGAAGGGCGGCAGCTCCAGGCGGCCCTGCTCCCCGGTGTCCTCCTCGAGGCTGAAGACCGCCTCTTCACCGTCCCCCGACCCGGGCCTTCGACCCCGGAACTCCGCCACCCCCGTGTCTCCTCCCCGTAGCCCTCCGGGACACCAACTATCACAGAACGCTGCCCACGCGAGTGGTGCTTCAGGCACAGTCAAAATGAGTGCACCTGGCACTCGGCGGCGCCTGACGGTTGATCAACTCCTGTTGGCGAAAGGCCAGTCGGGGGTATCACCTGGCCCGGTACAGTCGGAGCACCTGAGGCTGGGGGGAGCGCTTATGGCGGCACTGACCGCGGGGCGGTTGCAGCAGGACGGGGTGCTGCGCGTGCTGGCGGAGCTGTACGCCGATCCGCTCAGTGCCGAGCTGCTGCTGCGGGGGCTGGGTGCCGACCTGACCCGGCTGCCGCCCTTCGGGGGCTCCCAGGCGCCGCTCGGCCACTGGTTCCGGATCTGTCTGACCATCGAGCACGGGGCGTTCGGCTTCACGCTGGAGGACCTCGTGCGGGCGGCGCACCGGGACTTCCCTTCGAACGACCTGCTGGGGCGGTACGCGAGACCCCGCGCGTCGGACGGGGCGCCGGACGACCGCCTGACCGTGCTGTGTCTGCTGGCCGGTCCCCGGGAGGCGTCCAGGCTCCAGCTGCGGCACGAGTTCCGCACCATCGAGGAGGCCGCCCGCCGGGGCCGTAGCCGCACCCTCGACATCAGGCTGTCGGCGGCGACCCGGCGCCGCGACCTGATCCCGGCGCTCACCGAACACAAGCCGGACGTCCTGCACTTCGGCGGGCACGGTTCCGCCGACGGTGAGCTGCTGCTGGAGGAGGACGACGGCTCGGTCGCCCCGGTGAGCGCGAAGGCGCTCGGCACGGTCCTGGACGCGGTGGGCGGAGTCACGGTCGCCGTCCTCAACGCCTGCCACCTGGGCCGGTACCTCGATGTCGTCCGACCCCATGTGGGCGAGGTCATCGGCTCCCCGGCGAAACTGAACGACGAGGACGCGCTGGCGTTCTGCCGGGACTACTACGCGGCGCTGGCCCTCGGCGAGTCCTGGGAGAAGGCCTTCCGCCTGGGCCGGGCGGGCGTGGGGCTGGGTGCCCGCGGGTTACCGGACCTTCGGCGCGCGGTGCGGGTGCGGGAGGGCGACACGGTATGAGGCAACCGCGAGCACGAGGCCCGCACCGGCCGACCGGACGGCCCGCCCTGGGACAACCCACGACGACCGGACACCAGGACCGGCGGCTGCACCGGACGACCAAGGACCGGGACAAGGGGCGCCACCGGACGACCGAGAACCAGGGCCGGCGGCTCTACCCGCCGAGCGAGGACGGGGACCGGCGGCTGTACCCGACGACCGAGCAACGCCTCGAGGGACCGATTCCGTCGGCCAAGCACCGCGCCCCGCGGCGACGCCCGACGCGCGGTCACCCGACCCCGCGCCTGCACCCCACCAGCAATCACCCCACCCCGCACCTGCACCCGACCACCGAACACCCCACCCTGCACCCACACCCGACCACCGAACACCCCACGTCCAGACCCGCCCAGCCGGCCGCCAGGCCACGCAGGACCTGCGAGCCACGGGGCCCGGAAGGGGTGTGCGATGAGTGAGCAGCGGGCCCGGGCCGTCAGTGTGCAGGTACCCGCCGGGGTGAACGTCGCCGAGCGGCGGCGGCGCAGTCAGGAGCGGGAGCGGGCTGAGGCCAGGGCGCGGGACGCGGGCGAGGGCGGGCCGAGTCCGGCGGCGTACGACTTCCTGCTCGGGCAGGCGGGCGGGCGCCGTGAGGCGGTCGACGTGCCGCAGCCGGACGGCGGGCCCGGCGAGGAGATCACCGTCGTCACCTCGCAACTGCTGCGCAAGCTCGGCTCGGCCGGGACCACCTGCCCGGTCTGCCACCACTCCTTCCGGCTGGGCGAGCAGATCTCCATCGAGCGCGCCGACGCGGGCCCCGGCGTCGTCCTCAAGCACCACAGCCGCCGCCTGGACTGCCTCAACCCCGAGGCGGGCGGGCAGTCCTCGGTGTCGGCGGAGCTTTTCCACCAGGGTCTCGACGAGGCCAATCCCCCACCGCCGGAGCTGAACACGGTCCGGCTGCACCGCGGGCATCCCCTGCTCCGGCTCCACCCGGGTCCCGGCGACGGGGCGCCCACCCGGCACCGCTGCTGGGTGTGCGGGCACACCTTCCGGCCGGACGAGATGGTCATCCACTGCACCTGCGCGCCGGACGCGCCGAACTGTGCGAGCGCCGTCCACCGCGACCCGGACCACGGGCTGGTCTGCTACGACGACTGGAAGGCCCAGCATCCCGGGGTGCCGTGCCTGATGCTCAACTCCCTGCGGGACACCCGGTGACCGGGGACCGGTTCGCGCGGCACGCGCTGATCCCCGGCTGGGACCAGAAACGGCTCGCCGACGCCACGGTCGTCCTGGCGGGCGCCGGGGCGCTGGGCAACACCGTCGCCCAGACACTGGCGTTGGCGGGTCTCGGGCGGCTGGTGGTGTGTGATCCGGACACGGTCGCGGTGAGCAACCTCAGCCGCTGCCCGCTGTTCCGGGCGGCGGACGTGGGCCGGCCGAAGGCGCGGGTGCTGGCCGAGGCGCTGGCGGACCTCGCGCCCGGCACCGACGTGGACGCGCGTGAGGCTCCGCATGTCTCCGGGGCCGGGCTCGCCGAACTGCGCGACGCCGACCTGGTGGTGAGCGCGCTGGACAGCCGGGCCGCCCGGATCGCCCTGGCCGGACGGTGCACGCTCGCAGGGACCCGCATGCTCGACGGCGGGACGCACGCGTGGGGCGGCGAGGTCTCCTGGTACCCGCCCGGCGGACGCTGCCGGGCCTGTGGTCTCGGTCCGGCGGAGCGTGCGGTGCAGGACGATCCGTGGTCGTGCGCCGCGCCCGATCCGGCCGCCGAGGTGGGCGCGTCGGCTCCGGTGTCGGCGTTGGTCGGCGCGTGGCTCGCCGACTTCGCCGTACGACTGCTGCTGGGACTGTCCGTGCCGGACGCGCCGTTGCGCGTCGACGCCGCCGGGTTCGCCATGCCGCTGTCCGGCACCCCGCCGCGGGCGCTTGCCGACCCGGACTGCCCGCTGCACGAACGACTCCCCGCGGACGTCCCGGTGCTGCCGCTCGACCACGAGGCCACGGTGGCCGACCTGTTGGACCACGTCGGCGTGCACGAAGAGCCGCTCTCCTGGGCAGGATTCAGCAGGCCGGTGCGGCGGCGGGCGGCGGTGCGCGCCGTCACCACCCGGCTGCGGTCCGCGCCCGCCTCGGCGCGGCTGAGCGCACTGGGGGTGGCGCCGCGTGAAGTACTGCCCGTGGCCCGACGGGACGGATCGGGGCTGCGGTACGTCGAGTTGGCCGCCGCCGGGCAGGAACGGCGGGGCATACCGGGCGACTTGACCGAGGCACGGCGCGCGACGACGGAGGGTGTCCGGTGAGGGACGAGCTGTACAACGAGCTGGAGCGGGTGATCAACCCGCGCGAGGGTGAGATCATCCTGCGGACCATCGGTTTCCCGGAGAGCCGGCTGCCGTCCGTGGACGCGACCGCCCGGGTCTACTGGTCCGAGGTGCGCCGGCTGATCGACGCGGGCGTACTCGTGGACGGCGAGGCCCAGTTGGCGCGCGCCGTGCGCAACGAGTACCCGGGCAACGCGGTCTTCGGGGCCTCCGTCGAAGCGCTGGAGCCGGTCACCGAGCCCCCGCAGCCGACCTGTGCCGAGCCCCGCGTCCCGCCGCCCGCCGGGCCGACGTCCACCACCGCCGCGCAGCCCGAGCCGGAGCCGGACACCTACCCCACGCTGGTCTTCGTGTGCAGCACGCACCACGCGGCGTTCATCGAGGAGGTGCGCCGCCTCGACGCCCGCGCCGAGCTGTTCTTCGTCAGCCAGGGCGAGGAGGCCCAGGTCGGGCAGATCGCGCTGTCGCTGACGTACGAGCTGACGCCGCGCCAGATCGACGACTTACGCGGCTCGCTGATCGCGGCCGGTGCCCCGGCGGACCTGGAGATCCTCCAGGAGGTCTACGACCACCGCCCCTACCTGCTGGAGGCGCTCCGGGTCAACGGACCCGACCAGCAGCCCTACGATCTGGCGGGGGTGCCGTCGATCACCCCGGTGCGGGACATCGCCGCCGCCGTGCTGGCGCACTACGAGGGCCGGATGGGGCGGCGCCCGCGCACCGTCGTCGACCATCAGCAGCCGGACGGCAGCTTCCGCCGCCTCGACCCGGCGCAGTCCCTGCACCAAGCGGGGGTACGCGAGGGCGACACGCTCAACGTGTATCCCGAAGCGACCGCCGGACACGCCGAGTTGAGGATGCAGGCGATCATCCGGGTCCGCGAGGAGATGCACCGCTACGCGGACCAGCACGAGGACTTCGAGATCGTCGACACCGACGACCCGGAGTTCCCCACCGACTACGAGATCCGCTTCAACGGACCGGGGCTGCGGCTGCCGGAGCAGCAGAGCGCGAGCGCGCTGCCGCGGCCGGAGGTGCAGGACAAGCACAACCTGCTGATCCTGCTGGGCCCGGACTTTCCGCTGGTCGCCCCGGCCGTCTTCTGGCTGAGCCCGATCTTCCACCCGAACATCAAGGGGCCCGATCCGCAGTACCCCGAGGCCGAGGGGGCCGTGTGCCTGGGCATGCTGGCGCGGTCCTGGCGCCCCGCCCTGGACTTCGGCCAACTGTGCCAGATGCTCGTGGACATGGCTGGGTATCGTAGCTACGAGATCTCGGACAGTTTCAACCCGATCGCGGCATTCTGGGCGCAGACGGAGGACGGTGCGGCCATGATCGAGGCCATCGGGGGCAAGCCGCCGGTGCCGGCCCCGCCGCCCGACGAGGGGGCGCTACGCGTCGGCGCCCTGCGGATACGGCGTACGGACGGGACGGCCGATGGCACTTGACATCGAGCTCTTCCAGGGCGAGTCACGCCAACTGGTGCGCACCGAACCGCTGATCGCGCTGCTGAAGCCCGTCTTCGCGGCGGAGACCGCCCCCTTCAAGGGCCGCCCGCGCTTCCAGCTGATGCTGCGCAACGACCCCGGGCCCGACACCTACGAGCCCGACGGCCACGACGCCGACACGCACGAGGGAGATCTCCACCTCACCAATCTCCGCGCCGACTTCGGGTACATCCATGTCGCGATCCATATGGAGGGACGCGTGGTCTACCAGAAGCCCTACTCCGTCAACTCGCTCGTCGGCCCGGTGCTCGCCCGGCTGGCCCGGGAGATCTCCCCCGAGGAGCGTCAGTGGGCGTTCCGGATCGCCGGACTGCCCTCGCCCGAGGACGGGGAGTCGGCGCAGCGGCTGCCCCCGGTGGTGGACGGCACGGACGACATCGACGTCTCCCGCTCCACCCGGCTGCCGTTCGGCATCCGTCCGGCGGCCGAGCCCGAGATCCCGCTGCTCGACCTGGCCGAGTACGGGGTGACCCTCAGCGACACCGGGGCGCCGGTGACGGTGCTGCTGGGCACCGGGGTGCGGCGCAGCCTGATGGAGATGGAGCTGTCGACCGAGATCGAGGAGGGCGGCTTCCTGGTCGGCCGGGCCTTCCGGCGGGCCGACGACCCCGCCCTGCACGCGGTGATCGTCGACGAGGTGCTGCCCGCCGAGCACTCGGGGGCCTCGCTGATGCACTTCACGTTCACCGGCGACTCGTTCCGCGCGATGAGCCGGACGCTCGGCGACCGCCAGCTCGTCGGCTGGTACCACACCCATCTGTTCCAGACCGAGCGCGCCATCGGCCTGTCCCGCACCGACATCGACCTGCACCGGGACACCTTCCGGCGCCCCTGGCAGGTGGCCGCCCTGATCAATCTCACCGCGCGCCGGCGGGTGCTGACCTGCTACGCCTCCTCCGACGACTGGATGGCACCCTGTCCGATCCGGAACCTCGATGACGACCCTGACAGCCACCGCAGTACGCATCCTTCACTGGGCCATCACTGAACCGGCGCCCGACGGCACCCTGGTGCCGCCCGAGACCATCTCGGCCCGGCCGCCCGAGAGCGACGACGACCCGGTCGTCCTCCTCGAACGGCTGGCCCGGGTCACCGCGGCCCGGCTGCACCTGTCCGACCCGCCCCTCGGTGACCACGGCCCCACGGGCCTGGAGCCGCTGATGGTCGCGGCCGCCCTGGCGCTGCGGGACGACCCGCCGACGGCCCTGCTGGTGGCCGAGGGCGTGGGCGGCTCGGGCACCATACGCGATCTGATGGCCCGTCATGGTCTCGTGGGGCGTGCCCTGTCGGCGACTCCGGTCGACGCGGCGCTGCGCGCGGCACTGCTGCGCGCCTCGCCGCTCACGGCCCTCTTCGACCACCCCCCGCCGGGCACGGAGGAGCGCTGCGGGCAGCTCCTCGACCGGTTCCTCGACCACACCGAGGGCAGACGCGCGGCGGTGGCGGGCCTCGCCGCACCGCCGTCCTCGCCCGCCACCGCCCGTCACCGCGCGGCGCTGCTGCGCCGGTTCCGCTTCACCCCGGGGGAGAGAACAGTCGTGTACGAGGTGTACGAGACGGCCCTGCTGCACCATGGCGGCCACTACCGCAAACTCACCGACGACGTACGGAAGCTGGCCGTCGAGAACCCCGCCAGGCTGCTCGGCGACGACGCGCCCGGCCAGTGGGCGCGGGCCACGCTCGACTGGTGGCAGCCCCTGGCTGTGCTGGTCCGGCGCCATCCCGAGGAGCTGCGCCGCCGCCCGCTGCTCAGCGGGTACCGCACCGGCACGGAACTGCACCGCGTCTACGGCCGGGTCCGGGAGTTCGAGGCGCTGCGCGAGGTGCTGGACCGATGACCAGAGCGCTGCGCCTGGCCACCGCGGACCACGGCGACCGGATGGACCTGCTCGGCACCGCGGGCGACCGCCCGCTGCGGGAGGTGCTGGCCTCCTGCGAGGTGTGGCTGCTGGACCCGCTGGACGAGGAGTTGCTGGACCGGCCCTGGTCGGACTTCGCCGCCGACGTCTGGCTGCGGTCCGAACTCGCCCCGGGCGCCTCGCTGTTCGCGCCCCCGGGGATCACGGCCACCCCGGCCCCGACGTCGCTGAGCAAGCCCCCCGCCGACCACGCCACCGGCGTGGAAGCGGCAGCGGAACCCGGACGGGACGCGCATCCCGACCGCATCACCGACGCCCAGGCCGTCCGGCTCGCCTACTATCCGCACATCGAACGCGTGGCCTCCCTGCTGCGCAGCCGTCTGCCGGTGCTCGTCATCAGCGAGAAGCTGATCGTGACCCATCTGTGGGAGGAGATGGTCACGTTGGCCGGGTGCCGCGGCATCCGGCTCGACGACGACTCGCAGGACGACGAGAGCAGCCGCGGCCCCGGGGACCCGGTCGCGGACATGAACGGCGCGTCGATGAGCACCCGTCAGCGCCGCCTCGCCCGACTCCGCGCCCAGCTGGAGGAGTTGAAGGAGGGCGACGTCATCGTCCTCACCCATCTCGACCTGCTGGCCGGCAGCGCCGACATCGGCCGGCACGCCGAGGCACGCGAACTGGTCGAGCTCCTCTACGCCTTCCCCGACCAGCTGGTCCTCGCCTTCGCCGACCCGACACTGCCGCTGCCGGACGTGCTGGCCGAGCGGTTCAGCGCCCGGGTCACCCTCAGCGGTCTGCCGCCGAAGGTGCAGACGCCGGAGACCGAGGAGACCCTGCTGGGGGCCGCCCTGGTGACCCGGGAGGAGGCGGAGACCTTCGAGGGGTTCCAGCCGCGCGAGTTCTACAAGCACGTCGCCGGCATGAACCCCGTACGCCTGCGGCAGGCCATGCGGTACGCGCACGAGAAGCACCGGACGCAGCCGCAGCGGGCCACCCAACAGGACCTGCGCGAGACGCTGTTGACGTTCAAGGCGCAGCAGTCGTCGCACTTCGAGGTCCCCGACGTCACCCTCGACGACATCGGCGGCTACGACGAGGTCAAGGACGAGATCCGGCAGACCCTCGCCATCATCAGCGGCGCGCAGAGCCTGCCCGACGACATGGAGGAGGTGCGCTCCGAACTCGTCCCGCGCGGCATCATCTTCTACGGCCCGCCCGGCACCGGTAAGACGCTCTTCGCGAAGGCCATCGCCAACGGCATGAACGCCACCATCCAGGTGGTGTCCGGACCCGAGGTCACCGACATGTACGTCGGTGAGAGCGAGCGCAAGGTGCGGGAGATCTTCGCCTCCGCGCGGCGCAGCGCGCCCTCCGTCATCGTCTTCGACGAGATCGACGCGATCACCATGGAGCGCAGCAACCGCCCCGACGGCGGCAGCCGGGCCGGCAACAGCGTGGTCGCGCAGATCCTCACCGAGATGGACGGCTTCCGGCCCGAGGTCCCGATGCTGGTGATCGGCACCACCAACCGCATCGACATCATCGACAAGGCACTGCTGCGGCCGAGCCGGTTCCGCTCCATCGCCATCTCGCTGCCCGACGTGACCGCCCGCCGGGCCATCCTGCGCCACCACGCGGGCCGCTATCACATCTCCCTGGACGACGAGGTGCTGGAGCTGATCGCCGAGGCGACGGCGGGCCGCAACGGCGACGAGCTGCGCTCGCTGATGCGGGACGCGTTCGTCGGCCGCCACATGCACGGCATCGAACCGGACGCCCGCCGGCTGGGCTGGCTCGTGGGACGGCTCCAGCAGGGCCGCCTGGAAATGATCTCGGAGCGCCGATGAGCACCGCGACGGCCACCTGGAGTGGCGACGACCTCAACGCCGTACGACGCCTCAAGGCGCTCGGCCGCAGCATCGACCAGCACTTCGTGGGGCGGCGCCGCGCCCTCGACGTGCTGGAGGTCGCGGTGCTGGCGCACGAGCACGTGCTGCTGCTGGGCCCGCCCGGCACCGGCAAGACGGACCTCGTCAGCCGGTTCGCGGCGGGGCTCGGCAGCCGTCCCTTCGTACGGCTGCTGACCCGGTTCACCGAACCGGCCGAGCTGTTCGGGCCGGTGGACGTGCCCGCCTTCCAGAACGGTCACGAGTACCGCTTCCGCACCGACGGCATGCTGCCCCAGGCACACGTCGCGTTCCTCGACGAGATCTTCCAGAGCGGCAGTCCGATCCTCAACACCCTGCTGACCGTGATGAACGAGCGGGTCTTCCACAACGGCCAGGGCGTCGAGCTCGTCCCGCTCATCACCCTCGTCGGCGCGGCCAACTCCCTGCCGCAGGACCCCTCGTTGCTTGCCTTCGCCGACCGGTTCCTGCTGCGGCTGACGATCCCGCCGGTGGCCGGCAACCGGCTGGACGAACTCCTGGAGAAGGGGTATGCGCCCGGCCGCGCCACGCCCGCCGGGGACGAGCACGCGTGGATCGACGCGGCCACCCTGGACCGGCTGAACCGGCAGCTGGCGCACGCCGATCTGAGCGCGGTGACCCCGGAGTACACGGAGCTGGTGCGTGAACTCCTCAGCCAGGGCGTGACGTTGTCCGACCGGCGGATCATCCGCGGACTCCGGCTGGTGGCCGCGGCGGCGCTGCGGGAGGAACGGGTACGGGCCGAGGCCGCCGACCTGTGGCCACTGGAGCACTTCTGGTCCGACCCGGCGCACGCGCCGGTGGTACAGGAGGCGGTACGCCGCCGCACCGGCGGGTTCGCCGAGGACCCCGACGAACCCGCCCGGACCGCACAACGCCTGGTCTCCGAGGCGAGGGTCCTCGGCCGCCAGGTCGGGGCCGGCTCGCCGCCCGCGTCCGTGGAGCGCGTCCTGCGTCAACTCAATGCGTTGAGGCTGGAGTTGAGGCGTGCAGTTCCGGGCAACAGAGAAGGCGAAAGGGAGCTCGCGAGTATCATCGACCACACTCTGGCCTTGCTGGACCAGGGCTGACGCACAGCTACGGGCGCCCCGCGCCCGGCTGCGGAATTCAGGGGGACACCAGCTCTATGTGCAATCCGCGCAGGGTACGGGTGGAGGCCACCAGAGAAGTCGTCGAGGCATGGGAACTCGCCCTGGAGCGCCGCGCCAGCGCCAGCGACTCCGTGGTCAGCGAGCTCGAGGTGCGTCATCCGTTCGGCGGCACGCTGGGGCAGGCCACCCGGCAGGTCTTCGAGGCGACGCTCGCCACGGCCGACGCCTGGCGGGCCGAAGGCGGCGGCCACGTCCTGGAGTTGCCGGACGGCCGGGTCCGCTACGACCCCGCCACGGGTGAACTGGTCGTGACCGCCCGCCTGGAGGACCAGGTCACCGTGGAGGGCCATGCCGCCGAGACCCTGCGCGGCTCGGTCCGCGAGCAGGCGACCGGCAGCGGTGAAGGGCGGTACTACGCCGACGGGTTCGCCGGCCGCACCCGCGAAGTGGCCGAGCGGGAGGCGCAGGTGGTCGCCGAGGCCGACGCCGTGCGCCGGGCGCGCGAACTGGCGGGACGGCTGCGGGTGCAGGCGGACCAGGAGTCGACCACGGCGGCCGCCGCGGCCGAGGCGCGGCTCCAGCGGGCGGCGGACGACGACGCGCGGGCCCGGCTGGCCGAGGAACGCGAGCGGGTCCGCGCCGACCTGGAGGCCCGCAACCGGGAGCGCGTCGCCCGGCTCGGCCAGGACGGACTGCGGGCGGTGAACGGCGTGCTGGCCACGGCCTATCAGCGGGCCCTGCTCGACTTCGCCCGGCAGCACGGCGCCACCGGCATCCGGCAGGAGGAGTCCGACGGCGGCATCGACATCGAGTTCGAGATCGACTTCGACGACAAGACGGAGAACTGATCGATGCGGGTGCGGGTGCGGTTCCGGTTCAACACGGACACCGGAGAGGTCGAACTGTTCCAGGTGGACGACATCGGGACCGGCTCCGGTCCCGACCACGACGCCGAGCACGACCGGATCAGCGCCGAGCTGGGGCAGGTCCTGGCGCGCAGACCGGACGTCGAGGAGATCTCGCCGTTCGACGAGCCGCCGCTGTGGCGGCACGACCCGGCACCGCAGCCCCCGGCGCGCGTCCGGGACGAGGAGACCGAGGGTCCCGAGCCGGGTGAGCGGGAGACCACATGAGCCGGCGCACCCGGCTGCTGCTCAAGGCCGCGCGCTGCTACTCCGAGGCCCAGGCGCACACCGAGGCCGCCCGCTGCTACGACCTCCTCGGCTGGCAGTGGTCGGCGGCCGACGCCTACCAGCGGGCCGGCGACCTGGAGCATGCCGCGCGCACCTACCGGCAGGCCGGCCACCCGGAACAGGCGGCCCGCTGCTACCGGCTCCTCGGGCGCCCCGAACTCGCCGCCCGCTGCTGGCAGGAGCGCGGCCGCAGACTCGAGGCCGCCTGGGAGCTGCTCCTGACCGGTGACATCACCCCGGCCCGCCGCCTCCTGGCCGCCACCGGCACCGTCGGCAACGGGCCCCAGCAGCTCCGGCTCGAACTCGCCCGCGCCCTCGCCGACCGCCTCGGCGGCGGCCCGCCCGGCCCCCTCCTCGCCCTCTTCCCGCGGATCGAGGCCCGCCTGCCGTCCCTGGCCGCCCGCACCGAACGCCGGCTGACGCTGGACTGGGGCGTCGAGGCCGCGGACCGGGTCGAGCGCTTCGACTGGGGGGCACGGCTGTTCCGTGCGGCCTACGACGCCGAGGGCGGCGGTGACGTACTGGACCGCTGGCGGGAGTGGGCCGGCCAACGGCTCGGCTCCGCCGCCTGGCTGCCGTCCGGGCCACCCGTCGAGGCGGACGGCGGCCGGGCAGGGGGCCCCTGACCCATGGCACGCAGTGAGAGCCCCCTGCGCCGTCTCCTGAGCCGCATCACGCCGGAGGGCGCCTCCCCCGCCGGCACCCCGCCCACACCGATCGTGGCGCGTCCGGCGCCGCGCGGGGCACCGCCGCCGACCCCGCAGACCCCACCGGCCCACCCTCCGCCGCGGCCGCCCCGCCAGGCGGGCGGCGTCCACGAACACGGTGTCCGCTTCAGCGTGCGCCCGGCCCGCCCGCCGGAGGAGGACTCTCCGGAACCGGCGCCGCCCGTCTCGTACACCTCCTCCCCCACCGTCGACTGGCGCGTCGCCGCCCGATTCACCTCTCCGCACCGGGTCCTCGGCGCGCTCGAGGCGCTGCACCGGGCGGGGGCGGCGGAGTGGAGCTGCCACGAGGAGCCGGGCGGCGGGGCGGTCTGGCTGCTCAGCGGGATCGGCCCGGCGGTCGGCACCGAGCTGCTGACCCTGCACGGCGGTGCGCCTCACGCGATCCTCGGCCACGGTGCCCTGGCGGGCGAACGGGGCGGCGGGCCCGACCGGTTGAGCGAAGTGCTGGCCTGGCCCGGGCTCGACCTGATGGACCTGATCTCCCGCCTCCCCCTCACCTCTCCCGCCCGCGCCGACCACCGCACCCTGCTGGTGCTGACGGCCGCACCACTGCTGTCGTCCGTCGTCCGCCAGGCGCTGGCCTTCGGCGTCGAGGTGTCCACGCTCGCCGTCCGGGCACGTCCCTGGGACAGTCCGGACACCCCTCAACGAGAGCTGACCGCCTTCGCGTTGACGGCACCGGACGCGATTCCGCACGCCTTGGTCGTGGCCCTGTCGGCGCTGCCCCGCACGGCAGTGTGCCGCCCGGTGACCGGTTGCGAACGGCTGCTGCTGGACGTACGACTGTCGCCTCCCCTAGACGACTCCCTGCTGTACTCCCCGGTGCCGGAAGGCGAGTTGTGGCTGGTCGGCGACCGCGAGGAGTGGCCTCCGCTGCGGCTGGAGCCGCTGGGCGCGCCCTCGCCGGTGCCGACCGAGCTGGTCGGGGTGGCGGCCGAACCCCCGCCCGCCGCCTCCGCGTTGCCGGATGCCGCACGCGTGCCGTCGACCCCGGTGCGGGTGGTGCCGGACGCCCACGCGGACACCGCGGTCGACGCCGTCCTGCTGGACGACGACGAACTGCCTCTCCTGCGCCGGTACTTGCCGGGCCGGCCGCTCGGCGAGACGGGGTTCCTGCTGCCGGGTCCCGGGCATCATCTGCTCCTCGAACCGGTGGGCCTGGCCCGCGACCTCCCCTTCGGCGTGCCCCTGCACCGCATCGGCCCCGGCAGCCTGTTCCTGGAGTCCGGGCACCGCCTCACACCCCCGCTGCCACCCGCGGCCCGCGCCCACCTGTTCGGCCTCGACGGCACCTCGGTGGTGGTCTGCTGGCACGGCGGCCGGCACCGCTTCCCGCTCGCCCCGATGGTGCCCCTGTGGACCCTGTGGGCCCCACCGGGCCCGGTCGAGGTCTCCAGCGGCCTGTCCAAGGCGGGCCGTGAACTCCTCGACGCCCTGGGCGCGTTGGCCGCGGCGAGCGGCACCTCGCAAGGACCGCCCCCGACGCCCCACCACGACCCCGCCGAGGCCCTCGAACGCGCCACCCGCCTCCGCGCCACAGGTGACCACGAGGCCGCCGCGGAGGCCTACCGCTCCGCCGGTGACCATCTGGAAGCGGCCAGACTCTTCGAACAGGCGGCGCTGGAGGGGACGGAGGAGAGGTGACAACGATCCTCGACGGCGGGCCATGGCTCACCGAAGCCCGCCCAGCCGACCGGAGGGGCGCCCCCGGCCGTGACGCCCCACCGGCGAGGGCAGACGCCCGCCACGCGGCGACGAGCCCCGGCGCACCGACTCCCCCGGGACGCCCATGACCACCCGCCCCGAGGCCGCGCCCCCTCCCGGCCCCCGGCGGCTGCTCTCGCTCAGCGGCAGCGCTCCGTGTACCGGTCTCTCCCGGGACGGCACCGCGTTCGTGCAGCTCACCGAGCGTGCCCTGAGCTGTCGTGACGACACCGGGCGGGTGCTGTGGTCGGCGCCCGGAGAGGGACGGCCGGCGGCCGTGGCCTGGGGGCCGGACGGCGGGGAGGTGTTCGTGCTGCGGGCCGGGCGGGTCGAGGTCTACGACGGGGACAGCGGGGCACCGGCCGACGACGGCTTCCCGGTGCCGGCCGGCGCGGACACCCTCACGGTGTCGCCCGACGGTCTGTGGGTTGCCTGCGCCGGCGACGGGGTGCTCGTCCACCACCGGGGCACCCTCGTGTCGTCCCCGCTGCCGACGGTCGACCCGGTGGTCGCCCTGGCCTGGGATCCGCAGGGCCGCCAGCTGTGCCTGGCCACCGCCACCGCGCTCCAGCTGTGGAGCGTCTCCCCGGTCCGGATGGACTTCGCCCCCTGCACCGGCCGCACCGGCATCACCGCCCTCGCCTGGTCACCGGACCGCGACGCGCTCGCCTTCGCCGACACGACGGGCCTGCACCTGGTGGACCGCGCCACCGGCCGGACGCTCACGGAGACACCGGTCGACGGTGCCGTCGTCGGGCTGGGGTTCAGCCGGACCGGGCGGTTCCTCGTGGTCGCCACCGACCAGGAGGTCCTGCTCGTGCTCGACCGTGCGCTGGAACGGGTCGCACAGCTGCCCGCGCGGATCGGCGCACCGCGGGACCTGAGCGTGTCGGCGACCGGGCGCGTGCTGTTCACCGCCGGCGCGGGTCCGGAACTGTGGGAGCTGCCGGACACGGCACCGTACCGCGCGGAACGCCGGGTCGGGGTGCTGCTGCGCAGCTGGGCGGCGGCGATGTGCCGCTCGGTGGGCCGGGCGCTGCCGGCGCTGCGGGACCAGGCGCCCCGGATCACCGGCCAGATGCTGCTGTACGACGCCGGCGACGGCCTGTGGGCCCCGGCGATCGCCCCGTCACGGGACGGCCGCTGGGTGCTGGAGACCTCGGCCGGTGCGATCGCCCCGCTGACGGCACCCGGCCCGGACGACGGACGCCGCGACATGGCCGTGGCCACGGGGCCGGGCGGCGCCCATGACCTCGAACTCTCCCCCGGCTCCCCGCAGTTGCTGGCCTGCGCCTCGCGCGAGGGCCAGTCGGGGCTGACCGTCGTCGACCTGGACGGCGGCGAGATCCGGGCCGTGCTGGAGGGTGGTCAGGGTCCCGCGTGGTGCCCGGCACCGGCCGAGGGGTCCGCGACGCTGGTCGTGCCCGAGCCGGGGCCCGCACCCACCCACCTGTTCGTGCACGTCCTGGACACCCGCGGCATCCCGGCACAGCGGCGCGCGAGTCTGCATCTCCCGCAGGGCACGGGCCGGCCCACCTGGTCGCCGGACGGAACGCTGCTCGCGGCCGGGACCCAGGGTGCCGTGATGCTCTGGCACATGCCGCGCAGAGAGCGGGCCCGGCGACTGCCCCTGCCCTCCGGCGCGTTCGCCGCCCGCGTCGCCTGGTCGCCGGACGGGAGCCGGCTGGCCGCGACACCGCTCGCCGGGCAGGGGCCGTTGGTGGTGTGGTCGACGATGACCTGGCGGGTGCTGCGCGAGTTCGGCGCGCCGGGCGGGCGCGGCTGGGCACCGGCGCTGGCCTGGTCACCGGACGGCTCGCTGCTCGCCGCGCCCGGCCCCGGCGCCCACACCACGGTGGTCGAGGTGTGGGACGTGAGCCGGGGCACGGTGGCGATGACCCTTGACGACGGTCCCGGGCGAGGCCCGGTGTGGTCGGTGCGCTGGTCCGCCGACGGGCGTCGGCTGGCGGTGACGTACAGCGGCGGACGCACCCTCCTGTGGGAGATGCGGACCTCGCCTGAGTCGACGGAGCCCGGCCCGCCGTTGCCCGAATCCCCCACGTACCTGGCCGAGTTGGGCGCCATGGCCGCCGCGGTCGACGCGGCCGTCCCCCTCGACGCGCTCGCGGACATCTCACGGCTCCTGCGCCCGGCGCCACCGCCAGGACGCCGGCTCGTGCACCGGAGCCCGGCCGCCCGTGCCCTGCGCGGCCTGGACTGGCCGCGCTCCGCGCATCCGGCGCTCAGCGCGCTGGTGGCGTCGCGGCTGCCGGGCGACGCACGGTACGTACCGCCGCCGGGCGTGTCCCTCCAGGAACTGCGCACCACACTGGAGTGGGGCCTGCGCGGCAGCGGCGAACAGCCGGAGCGGCCCTCCGTCACGAGCGCCGAGCTGGCCGCCGCCCTGGACCGGGTCGAACACGAACTCCTGCCACTGCTCGCCCTGTTGGGGCCGGACGCGGTCCGTGAGGACCCGGCGCTGCCGCTGCGCCTGACGGACGGGCCGTGGGCGTCGGCCGCGGAGGCCGCCGCCCGGCTCCCCGACCTGCCCTCGCGGCTGCCCGTCCTCCTCGGTGACGACCTCCCCGGTCCCGCCACGGCCGGCGCGCCGGCGCAGTGGGCCCGGCACGGCCCGCCGGACCGCCTCATGCCCAGCCAAATGGCGTTGCCCGCCCCCCTGTTGAACGCGCTGTGGGCCCAGGACGCGCTGCTGTACCGCACCCGGCGCGGCCGGCTGCCGTGGACCGAGCGGGACGCGGTGCTCGTCCTCGACACGGGGGCCGCGGCGCACGGGCAGGTGGGCAGCTGTCTGCGGCTGTGCGCGCATCTGCTGGCGGCGGCGCTGCTGGAGGCCGACCGCGCGGTGGCGCTGGTGCGCCTCGACGGCCGCGAGGCTGCGGCCCGGCTGACGTCGGCGTCGGATCTGCGGCGGCTGTGGACGCCGGTGCCGCCGCAGCCCGCGGACCCGGTGCGCGCGGCGGCTCTGGCCCGTGCGGCGGCGCGTGCCCTGGCCGCCGTCGACTCGGGCGAGCCCCGCACCCTGCTGCTGACCCATGCCCATGAGCCGCCGCTGCCCGTGCCGGGCTCGCTGACGCTGCGCGTCCACTATCCACGGCATCCGGTACCGCCGGACGGGCCGGACACCTGGGTGCTGGCGCCGGAACCCGAGGGGGACGAGCTGCGGCGGGTGCTCGTGCAGATCCTGGGAAAGTTCTAGCATCGGCTCTGGACCACCCTGGTCAACCGCACAGCATCTGCTCCACCGCGTCGGGCCCCATCCTCTCCAGCAGCGCCTCCAGCATGTCCGGCCGGAACGCGTCGCCGAGCACCTCGACGCCGTTCTCGTCCCAGCTGATGCGCAGCCGTACGAGCCGTCCGTCGGGATGGTCGTCGTACTCGGAGGCGTCGATCAGGTCCGGCAGGTCCTCCACGAAGCGGTACTCGGTGCTCATGCCCCAGTCCTCTCGTCCACGGTCCAGATCCCGGCGACCGGTTCCCCGCATCCCGGGCAACTCCCGTCACGCAGGAGGCTTTCCGTCTGCCCCCATACCCCTCGGGACACCACCTCGACCCCACATCCCGGACAGCGGGTGGCCCGTCCCTCCGCGCCGAGCGCCCGCTCGACGTACACGTACCGCAGCCCGGCGGCCCGACCGATGCGCGCCGCGTCCGCGAGCCGTTCCGGCGAGGTGGGGCGCTGGTCGCGCATCCGGTACGTCGGGGTGAAGCGCAGCAGGTGCCAGGGGGTGTCCGGGCCCAGCGAGGCCACGAACTCGGCGATGCGCAGGAGCTGTCGGTCCTCGGCACTGGTCCCGGGGATGAGCGGGGTGCTGACCTCGACCCACACCCCGGCGGCCGTCAGCAGCCGCAGCGTCTCCAGGACCGGGGCGAGCGGTGCCCCCGTGAGCCGGCGGTGCGCGCCCTCGTCGGCGGCCTTGACGTCGATGTTGACGGCGGCGAGGACCGGGCCGACGCGCTCGACGGCTTCGGGGGTGAGGAAGCCGTTGCTCTTCCACACCAGCGGAACGCCCAACGGGCGGGCGTGGGCCCCGAGTTCGAGGGTGAGCTCGGCGGCGAGGGACGGCTCGGAGTAGGAGAGGGCGAGTCCACCGCCCCGCTCGGCGGCGGCCGCGACCAGCCTCTCGACATCGGCGTCCTGTGTGGAGACCCGGCTGCCCGGGTCCCTGCCGTACTGCGAGACACGGTGGTTGACGCAGTAGTCGCAGCGGAACGAGCAGCCGGGCGGCGCCAGGGTCAGCAGCGGCAGGCCTGGGCGGAAGTGGTAGAGGGGCTTGCGCTCCACGGAGGACCAGTGCTCGACGGTCGTCCCCCAGGTCGCCGTGAGCACCCGGTCACCTTCCCTGCGCCGCACCTTGCAGGCGCCGGTGTCACCGTCGCGCAGTCGGCAGCGGAAGGGGCAGAGCGTGCACTGGAGGCCACCGTCGACGGCACGGTAGAACTCCGCCGGTACCCACGTGACCACCCCGCCACCTCACCCCGTCACCCGGATTTCCACGGTACTCCGTTCCCGAGCGCGTGAGGGCGCGGACATAATGCTCGGATGACCGAGGTCTCCCCCTTCCCCAGCGGGGCACTCCCGCCGCACAAGCCGGTCGTCGTCATCGGCGCCGGCCCCGCGGGGCTGACGGTCGGCAACATCCTGCGGGCCGCCGGCGTCGACTGCGTGGTCCTGGAGACGGAGACCCGCGCGTTCATCGAACAGCGGCCCCGCGCAGGGGTGTTGGAGGAGTGGGCCGTACGCGGCCTCGAACGGCGGGGCCTCGCCGCGAACCTGCTGGAGCGCGCGCAGCGGCACACGGAGTGCGAGTTCCGGCTCGGCGGGGAGCGGTACCGGTTCGCGTACCACCACCTGACGGGCCATCATCACTGGGTGTACCCGCAGCCGTTGCTGGTGACGGACCTGGTGCACGAGTACGCGGACGTCCGTGGCGGCGACAAACGCTTCGGCGTCCGGGACGTACGGCTGCACGGCCTGGACTCGGACCACCCGGTCGTGGAGTACGTCGACGACCTCGGCGAGGACCGGCTGATCCCCTGTGACTTCGTGGTGGGCGCCGACGGGGCACGCGGAGTGACCCGCTCCCTGCTCACCCCGGACCGCGCGCTCGTCTCCCGGCACGACTACGGCATCGGCTGGCTGGCGCTCCTCGCGCAGGCGCCGCCGTCCAACGACTGCGTGGTCTTCGGCATCCACCCCAACGGCTTCGCCGGGCACATGGCCCGCAGCCCCGAAGTCACCCGCTACTACCTGGAGTGCCCGCCCGGCGACCACCCCGGCAACTGGTCGGAGGACCGGGTGTGGTCGGAGCTGCGACAACGCCTGGGCGCCCACGGCGCCCCGCCCCTCGCCGAGGGCCCTCTCATCGAGAAGCGCGTCCTCGACATGCACAATCACGTGGTCGAACCCATGGCGTTCGGCCGTCTCTTCCTGGCAGGCGACTCCGCCCATCTCACCGCGCCCATCGCCGCGAAGGGCATGAACCTCGCCCTGCACGACGCCTTCCTGCTGGGTGACGCGCTCGTCGCCCAGCTCACCAAGGGCGACTCCGCCGGCCTGACCGGCTACTCGCAGGCGTGCCTGGGCCGCGTCTGGGACTACCAGGAGTTCTCCCGGTGGCTGTCGGAGATCTACCACGGCACCTCGTCCGGCGACCCCTACCTCGCGGGCACCACCCAGGCCCGCCTCCGCCGTCTCTTCGCCTCCCCGGCGGCGGGGCTCGCCTTCGCGGAGCAGTACCTGGGCAAGGACCCCGCTCACTGACGCGCGACGTCAGTCGTGCACCGGCCGGTCACTGAGCCGGTGGTCCGCCACGTTCAGCGCCTCGTCGACCAGGCGGCGCAGATGCCCGTCGCGCAGGGAGTAGATCACCCTGCGTCCTTCCTTCCGCGTGTTCACCAGTCCCGCCAGCCGCAGCCGCGCCAGATGCTGACTGACCGCGGGCCGCGCCGCCCCGCAAGTCTCGGTGAGGGTCGTGACGTCCGCCGCGCCGCCCGCGAGGGCGTGCAGCAGGGCGAGGCGGGTGCGGTCGCCGAGGAGGGCGAGCAGTTCGGCGGCGAGGGCGAACTGCTCGTCGCCCGGAGTCCGCGGGTGCGCATGATGCGCAGGTGATAGGTGCATGCGTGCGCTCATACGCACATAATGGCGGTGTGGGCGGCGCGCGTCCACCGCACGCACCGGAAGGGGCCTCACGTGAGCGACCGGCACCACCACGGCCATGACCATGAGCACACCCACCGCCATCCGCACCGGCACTCCCTCGGCCACCGTCTCAAGCACCTCCTCACCCCCCACTCCCACGAGACCGCCGACAAGCTCGACCCGGCGCTGGAGTCCTCGGCACGCGGCATGCGCGCCCTGTGGGTGTCGCTGGTGGTCCTCGGCGTGACGGCGCTGGCGCAGGCCGTGGTGGTGGCCGTGTCGGGTTCGGTCGCGCTGCTCGGCGACACCGTGCACAACGCGGCGGACGCGCTGACCGCCGTACCGCTCGGGATCGCGTTCGTGCTGGGCAGGCGCGCGGCGACCCGTCGCTTCACCTACGGCTACGGGCGGGCCGAGGATCTGGCGGGCATCGCGATCGTGCTGACGATCGCCGCCTCGGCCGCCTTCGCGGGGTGGACCGCGATCGAGCGGCTCCTCGACCCGCGTCCCGTGCAGCATGTCCCTGCGGTGGCGGTCGCCGCGCTCGTGGGGTTCGCGGGCAACGAGTGGGTGGCCCGCTATCGCATCCGCGTCGGGCGTGACATCGGCTCGGCCGCGCTGGTCGCCGACGGACTGCACGCCCGCACCGACGGGTTCACCTCACTCGCGGTGCTGCTCGGCGCCGGAGGCTCGGCACTGGGCTGGCAACTCGCCGACCCGCTCGTGGGGTTGGCGATCACGGCCGCCATCGCGCTCGTGCTGCGGGACGCGGCGCGCGAGGTGTTCCGGCGGGTGATGGACGCCGTCGACCCCGCGCTCGTGGACCGGGCCGAGCGGGCCCTGCTGAAGGTCGAAGGGGTGCGCGGGGTGGGCGAGTTGAGGCTGCGCTGGATCGGGCACCGGTTGCGCGCCGAGGTCGCGGTGGTCGTGGACGGCGACGCGACGGTACGGCAGGCCCACGCCATCGCCGTCGACGCGGAGCACGCGCTGCTGCACGCCGTGCCGCGCCTCACCGCCGCCCTGGTGCACGCCGACCCGGCGCCGCTCCCGGGCGAGGCCGACCCGCACCTCACCCTCGCCCATCACATGGCGGCCTGAGTTCAGACGCCCAGCCCGTCCAGCACCACCGCACCCGGCAGCTCCGCGAACGCCTTGCCCGGCACGAGGAGTTTGCCGCGGCGGCGCCCGCTGCCGACCAGGACGTAGGGCAGGTCGACGACGGCCGAGTCCACCAAGAGCGGCCAGTCTGCTGGGAGTCCGACGGGCGTGATGCCGCCGTACTCCATGCCGGTCTCCCCCGTGGCCGTGTCCATCGAGGCGAACGAGGCCTTGCGGGCGCCGAGTTGGCGGCGGACGACACCGTTGACGTCGACCCGGGTGGTGGACAGCACGACGCACGCCGCGAGCGTGGACTCGCCGCCGCGCTTGCCCGCCACCACGACACAGTTCGCGGACCGCTCCAGCAGCTCCTGCCCGTAGTGCTCCACGAAGACGGCCGTGTCCGCCCACTGGGGGTCGGTGTCGACGTAGACGATCTGCTCGGCGGGCACGCTGCCGCTCCAGCGGCGCACGGCGTCCGCCACGGGCGCGGTCAGTTCGTGGAGGCAGTCGGGGGCGGGTGCGGCGTGGTCGAAGTGTCCGATGGGTGCGTCCATGACCGCACGCTAACAGCCGTGCGGCGCCGGCCCGCCGGGTGTCTCAGGTCGCGGGCGGGACGGAGATGGCCAGCACGAACACCGTGGGTTCGGCGCCCTGATTGCCGTAGGTGTGCGCGGCGTTGGCGTCGAAGGTGACGCTGGAGCCGGCCGGGACCCGGTGCTCGGCGCCGTCCACCGTGAGGGTCAGCTCGCCGGCGGTGACATGGCCGATCTCGACGGTGCCGACCGGATGCGGGTCGGAGGAGCTGCTCTCCCCCGGCATCAGCTTCCACTCCCACATCTCCAGCGGGCCGGGCGCCTCGGTGCCCGCGAGCAGCCGGCTGTAGCTGCCCGCGTCGGTGTGCCAGAGCCGCACGACCTGTTCGGGCGGGACGATCCGCACCTTGGGGCCCTGTTCGTAGTCGAGCAGGGTGGTGACGCTGACGCCGAGCGCGTCGCCGATCTTCACCACCGTGCCGATGCTGGGGTTGGTACGGGCCTGTTCGATCTGGATCAGCATGCCGCGGCTGACTCCGGCACGGGCGGCGAGCACGTCCAGGGTGAAGCCGCGCTCGGTCCGCCAGCGCTTGACGTTGCGCGCCAGGGACTGGGTCAGCAGGTCGAGGTCCGACACTTCACGTCCAATATTTTGTATGACAGCGTGCAAGGTGATGAACTACGGTGGGGTGCACCGAATCGTTCATCGAACTGTACTGCGAGGCGCTCCCGTGACAGCACTCTTCGCCCTGGCCACGAGCCTGTTGTGGGGCCTGGCGGACTTCGGCGGCGGACTGCTGACCCGGCGCACCCCGGCCCTGACGGTGGTCGTCGTCTCGCAGGCGATCGCGACGGCCGTGCTCGGCGCGGTCGTGGTGGCCACGGGCGGCTGGAGCGAGGCGGGTCCGCGCCTGTGGTTCGCGTTCGCCGCCGGTCTGGTCGGCCCGGTCGCGATGATCTGCTTCTACAAGGCGCTCGCGCTCGGCCCGATGGGCGTCGTCTCCCCGCTCGGCACCTTCAGCGTCGCGGTCCCGGTCGGGGTGGGCCTCTTCCTCGGCGAGCGGCCCGGCCCGCTCCAGTTCGCGGGCATCGCGGTCGCGGTCCTCGGCGTCGTCCTCGCGGGCGGCCCGCAGCGGGGCGGCGCCCCCGTGCGGCGCGAGACGATCGTCCTCACCCTGATCGCCGCGCTCGGCTTCGGCATGGTGTTCGCGCTGATCGCGGAGGCGTCGACGAACGTCACGGGCCTGTTCCTCGCCCTGTTCGTCCAGCGCGTCACGAACGTCGCGGCGGGCGGCGCGGCCCTGTACGCCTCCGTGCACAGGGGCAACGCGGCCCTCCCGCCGACCGGCTTCCCCTGGTCCTCCCTGCCGACGCTGGCCTTCGTCGGCCTGGCCGATGTCGCGGCCAACGGCACCTACGCGGTCGCGGCCCGCCTCGGTCCGGTCACGGTGGCCGCCGTACTGGCCTCGCTCTACCCGGTGGTGACGGCCCTGGCCGCACGCGGATTCCTCAGCGAACGCCTGAAGGCGATCCAGGCAGCGGGCGCGGGCCTGGCCCTGGTGGGCACGCTGCTCCTGGCGACCGGCTGACTCAGTCGAGCTCGGCGAGCTTCGCGACGGTCTCCTCGTCCAGCTCCGCGAGGGCGTTCAGCTGCTCGGGGGTGATCCCCTCGGGTATCGGCACCGGCGCCGGGGTCCGCAGCGGCGGCTGCCACCCCTCCTCGGCGGTCCAACGCCGGACGACCCGCGCGGGCGCCCCCGCCACCACGGCGTGGTCGGGCACCACACCCCGCACCACCGCACCGGCGGCCACCACCACATTCCGCCCGATCCGGGCGCCCGGCAGGATCACGGCACCGGTCCCGATCCAGCACCCCGGCCCGATCTCCACCGGCTCCATGCGGGGCCACTGCTTGCCGATGGGCTCGTGCGGATCGTCGTACGAGTGGTTCGTCGACGTCACGTAGACGTACGGCCCGAAGTAGCAGTCGCTGCCGATGGTGACGGTCGTGTCGGCGATGACATGGCTGCCCCGACCCAGCACCACACCGTCCCCGATGCGCAGGATCGGGTCGGGACCGAGATCGAGATCGGGCATCAGCCCGGCGGTCAGGGTCACCTGCTCGCCGACGATGCAGTGCGAGCCGATGTGGATCCACGGCTCGCCGAAGACCGTGCCCAGCGGGAAGGCGAGTCTGGTACTCGTTCCCATCGCGCCGAAGCGGAAGCGGCCCGGCTGCTCGGCGGTCACGGAGCCCGTGCGCTGCACCCAGGCCCAGCCGGCATGGACGGCGCGCTGCGCCACGCGGCGCGGCCAGGACGAGAACGTGTTCTTGCGCTTCAGCACCCGCTCACGGTACTGAGCGGACGGCCCCCGTATGAGGTCGGGGGCTTGTGATCTTCGCCCTACCGGGTGGCGTACGGTGCGGGGGTACCGAGGACGGCCAGGAGGAGCGAGGCGATGACGCACAAGGCGTTGATCACGGGCATCGGCGGCAGGGAACCGAAGATCGACGGGGAGGCCTTCGTGGCCCCCAACGCGACGGTGATCGGGGACGTGACCCTCGCCGCGGGCGCGTCCGTCTGGTACGGCGCGGTCGTCCGCGGCGACGTCGAGACCATCTCCGTGGGCGCCCGCAGCAACATCCAGGACAACTGCACCCTGCACGCCGACCCGGGTTTCCCGGTGACCATCGGCGAACGGGTCTCGGTGGGCCACAACGCGGTGGTGCACGGCGCGACGGTGGGCGACGACTGCCTGATCGGCATGGGCGCGACGGTCCTGAACGGCGCGGTGATCGGCGAGGGCTCGCTGGTGGCCGCCCAGGCGCTGGTGCCGCAGGGGATGGAGGTGCCGCCGGGTTCACTGGTGGCGGGCGTCCCGGCGAAGGTGAGGCGTGCGCTCACGCAGGAGGAGCGGCAAGGGGTGACGCTGAACGGCACGCTCTACGCGGACCTCGCCAAGGCTCACAGCGAGGTGCACGGGACTCCGTGAACCTCAGTCGGCGGCCGGGACGACCTCGGGCTCGGCCGCCTGCTTCTCGGCCGTCGCCTTCCTGGCCTTCCTCTTCAGCACCAGCATCGAGGTCAGCCCGATGAGAACGGCCAGCGCCAGCCCCAGCCAGGAGAACCGCTTCAGCCAGTCCTCCGCGACGACACCCACGTAGTAGATGACCGCGGTCGTACCCCCGGCCCAGATGATCCCGCCCAGCACGTTGGCGATCAGGAACTTCCAGTACGGCATGTGCAGCACACCCGCCAGCGGCCCCGCGAAGATCCGCAGCAGCGCCACGAAGCGGCCGAAGAACACGGCCCACATGCCCCACTTCTCGAAGGACCGCTCGGCCGTCGCGATGTGCCCCTCGCTGAAGTGCTTGGGGAACTTCTTCCCCAGCCAGGCCAGCAGCGGCCGCCCGCCCTTGCGTCCGATGGCATAGCCGATCGAGTCGCCGATGACGGCACCCGCGCTGGCGCAGGCGCCGAGGACGAAGGGGTTGATGTCACCGTGCTGGGAGGCGAGCAGCGCGGAGGAGACGAGAATGATCTCGCCCGGCAGCGGGATGCCCAGGCTCTCCAGGCCGATGACCAGGCCCACCAGCAGATAGATGCTGACCGCGGGTACGGTCTCGAGCCATTCCTGGACGTGCACCGCCGGTTCCTCCCGTGTCCTGTAGATCCCGTGTGTTCCCGGCGCACGCTCGCGGGAGCGTGCGCCGGGAAGCCTACCCGTTAGGAGACGGCGGCCGAGTCCCAGAGGTTGCACCGATGCGCGCTGTGGACGGCCGTGCTCACGGCGTTACCGCCTGCGGACGCGGTCCGCAGCGAGAGCACCCGCCCGGAGCCGGAGGGCATCGCGGGCTGTCCGTCCGCCCGCGGCACCCCGCCCCGCACGAAGGACCCCCAGTACTGGACCATCTGCCGGGCGAGCGTCCGCTGCTCCGCGTTCAGCGGGGACTCCAGTCCGAAGTGCTTGAAGAGGTACTGCACCTCGTTGACGTGGGTCGCGCCGAAGTCGAAGTCCGTCCCGAGGTTGCGCAGCGAGGCGAAGGGCGGCCCGGTGCGGTCGGCGAACTCGTACGCGTAGACCGGTCCGCGGGCGGCGAGCACCGCGTCGAGCCGGAGTGCCGGGCAGGCGAAGAGCAGGTCGCCGAGGGCCGTGGCGTAGCCGATGGTCGGGGACTGCTGGGCGGCGAGCGGGTAGTTCTGGAGGGCCTCTTCGCCGAACTCCTCCCGCATGACGGCCGGGTACTGCTCGGCCGTGAGCGGGTTGCCGCCGAGGTCGAAGCGGGTGAACGCGAACAGCCGGCCCTCGTCCTGGTTCGCGCCGTTCATCACCGGCACCCCGGCCGCGGCTCCGTGGGCCAGCGCGGTGGAGGGCTGCCGGGGCAGGAACCGCCCGCCGGTCACCGGCCCCCAGTCGAAGTCGCCCTGGGCGGCGAGGATGTCGGCGGCGGACTTGCCGCGCAGACAGGCGACGGTGTCGCAGCCCAGCTTCCGCGCGAAGTCGGCCCCGTCGGCGACGGCCGTCCGGTGCGGGCGGGCGGCGCAGTCGTCGTACGCCCCGCTCTCGATGATGCCCGCGCGGAACAGCCCCCTGCTCGTGGGTGAGGCCAGTTGGGTGCAGACCGAGCGGCCGCCCGCCGACTCGCCCGCGATGGTCACCCGCCCGGGGTCGCCGCCGAAGCGGCCGACGTTGGCGCGCACCCAGCGCAGTGCGGCCTGCTGGTCGAGCATGCCGAAGTTGCCGGAGACACCGTCGGACGCCTCGTCGTCGAGGCCGGCGGTGGCGAGGAACCCCATCGCCCCCAGGCGGTAGTTGACGGTCACGACGACGGTGCCGGTCCGCCGTGCGAACGTGTCGGGCACGATGTCCTGGCCGGCTCCGGCGGTGAGGCCGCCGCCGTGGAACCAGACCAGGACCGCGTCGCGGCGGGCGCCCTCGGGAACGTAGACGTTGAGGTCGAGACAGTTCTCGGTGTACGAGGGCTGCTCGTATCCCGGGTCCCAACTCGCCCCCTGGACGCACTTGCCGCCGAAGTCCTGTGCGCCGCGCACCCCTTGCCAGGGCTTGACGGCCCGCGGCGCGGTCCAGCGGAGCCTTCCGACCGGCGGCTCTGCGTACGGGATGCCGAGGAACTGCCGTCCCTCGGCGGTGACTTCACCCCGCACCAGGCCCGCATCGGTGCGCACCACGGGGTCGCCCGACGCGGCCTGGGCCGACGTGGGAAGCACCAGGGTGGCCGCAAGTGCCGTCAGCGCGACGGCGATCCGGCGCATCACCGCGCCACCCCCGCTCGCGTCCGCAGCCGCGGGTCCTCGGCCGGCGCCCCGACCCACACCTCCCGGCGCCCCGTTCCGGACACCCAGTCATGGCGTTCCGGGTCCCAGGAAGACAGCGTGCGCGCGGCGACGGGTACGGTCACCCGCTTGCGCTCCCCCGCCCGCAGGGTGAGCCGGCGACAACCGCCCCACACCCGTATTCGGGTCGCCCGCACGCCGACGGGGCCGTCGGCGAGGTGCGACGGGGGGATGCCGAAGCGTGCGACGCCCGGGACATGGCCCGCCTGCCCGAGGGAGGCGGGGCCGGTGGCGCCGTGCGGGAGGGAGATCTTCTCGTCGAGGGTGAGCTCGGCGAGGAGTCGTTCGACGCGGGGCCCGGCGCCGTGGCGGGGTCTGCCCGCGGCGTGGGCGTGGGGTGTGAGTCCGCCGGTGGCCGCCGCGGCGACGGTGATCGTTCCGTCCTGCGGACGCAGGGCGGAACGCCGGGAGGCGGTATCGGTCATGTGCCGTCACTCCTTCGGTATCTGAACGCACGGTGCGACAAAAGGAACTTGACGCGGGGTCAGAAACGCCTGGGACGCGGCGGGAAAACTATGACCGCTGGTGACTCGTGTCAATGAAATGAACAAGGACCGCCCCCGAAGGGACGGTCCTCGTGATCAGCGGAGGACGGAGCCGAGGGACGAGACGACGGCCTCCACCTTGTCGGACACCACGGCGGGCACCTCCACCGGCGCCTGGAGGACCTTCTCGGTTTCCGGTTCCGCGTGATGATCGACCTGCGCCACGCGCGTCTCGTAGGGCTCGGGGTCCTCACCCTGGGACCGGCCCCCGCTCGGGGGTTCGACGGGCAGCCGCGGTGACGGCACGGCAGGGAGGCGGCCGTCGCCCCTCTCCCCCTCCGGCGCCGCCTTCTCCCCCTTCTGTCCCGTCCCGCTCTTCTTCCGCGGCTCCCCCGTCACCGCGGAGTCCGTCGTCTCCAGCACCCACCGCCGGCCCTCGGCGCCGTCCCGGTCGACGACCCTGACCGCCCTGTCCTCGCCGATGAGGGCGCGGTCCCTGTGCCAGCGCAGCAGGATCTCGCCGCGGACCGTGAGGTCGTACTGCACCTCACCGGCGTGCACCAGGCAGCCGGCCAGGACGACCGATCGCCTGCCGGGATCGGCATCGAGGCAGAGCGTGCGGTCGGCGAGGCTGCGCAGCAGGCCGTCGTCCTGGTACGACCACTGCTGCGAGACGGCCGTGGAGCAGGCGGCGAGGACCGCCGGCACACCGTCCGCGGCGGTGCCGCCGCGGAGGTCGAGGCAGAGGTCGGTGGTGAGGTTGCGGAGTCTGCCGTGTCCGATCTCCACGGGGTCGGTGGCGGAGGCCGCCGACGGAGAACTCACGGGGCCCGGACGCACCGAGGAGTCGGTGTCCTGGCCGCTGGGGGCGCCCCAGGTGGCGCTCGGCTCAGGGACACCGTTGTCAGTTGACCAGCCGCGGGCGGCGAGCACGGTCGCCAGCAGGGCCAGGGAGGTCAGGCCGACCACGGCGACGGCCTTCGCGTTCCGGCGCGGTGCGACGCGGCGCCGGGCCGGCACGGGGCGGTGCCGGCCGCCGCGCGGGCGGGCGACCGGGGCCTGGCTGGTGCCGCCGCGGCCGGGGCGGGAGTCGAGGTAGCGCCGGGCGCCCCAGCCGAGGACGGTCTCGGCGAGCAGCACCTCCAGGCCGCCGTCGAAATGGCTCAGCTGCTCGGCGGCGTGCCGGCAGTAGCGGCACTCCGTCAGATGCTGCTGGACATCGGGCAGCAAGGCGCCGCCGCGACGGATCGGGACGTCGAGGAGGCGGTTGTAGAAGCGGCATTCCTTGGAGGGCGCGAGTTCCCGGTGGGCGCGCACACAGCCCTGCCGGAATTGCTCGCGGGCCTGTTCCAGGGCGTCCGTCGCACGGGCGACGTCCACACCCAACAGACCGGCTGGTACGGATATGGGCTCGGCTTCGACCTCGATGTGCCACAACAGGCATTGCGAGGCTCCGGGAAGCGTCTGGAATGCCCGTTCGGCGAGCTGCCGCCTTTCGGATGTGACGCCGCGTGCCGCGCGCAGCCCGCGCCCTCCGGTCGGCTTGCCCAGTTCCGGCAGAGCCGCGGAAATACGGTCCTCGGCGGCCCAGTTCTTCACCGTCTCCCTTACGGCGGCCAGGAGTTGAGGGCGTACGGCGCCGCCGGTCGCGCGACCGAACACCTGGTGGAACGCCGCGGCGGCCACGAGTTCGGCGGAGTCGGACGACGAGGCCAGGCAGATGACCGCGTAGTCATGTGTCGCCCGCCAGTGCCGGGCGAGCAGCAGGGCGACCGCGCGGGCGCCGCCCTCTGCTCCGCCCAATTGGGCGACGAGATTACGGTCGGACTCCCCGGGGCTCGCTCCTGGGCGTGGCGGGTAGGGGGGTCGTGGGGGGTACGGGGATTGCACTGAACCATTTCCTTCCAAGCCGCGGACGCGCGGGGAAACACGTACTCGGAAAAGCAGGTGCGTGATTGGTGCATACCTATGTCGCGTCAGCTACTGAGCGATCACCAGGGGGCGCTCACTTTCGCACAGACGAATCACGAGAAACAAGAAGTTCGAGTGACCGAAGTTCAAAACGCCGGGAATTCAGATAAGTTACCGGCGGTATCCGTACCCGCATTCGAAAACCGCGCGGACGGCGGGACCTCAAGTTGTGTGCAAGCAGGGGTGGTTGGCGCACGAAATCTCCAACCTTCGCACCGCTCCCGCCGGATGCGCATGCGAAAGGGGTGGACCGGCGCCGTCGCGCCGGTGCAACCCATATGTCCGCTATTGGGCCCAGCTCAGGGGTTTGGACCCCGCGGGCCCACCACCGT
>NZ_JBHUYR010000004.1:0-80668 GCF_042668605.1 Streptomyces sp. NPDC057280 | reverse complement strand
GTTTATAAGAGACACCACCTCATGTGGGGGCCACGCGGGGGGGGTGGGCGCACCAACTCACCCCCCGCCCCCCCGCGCCCGCCGGATGCGCTGGCCAACGGGGTGCCCCGCCCCCGGCCCCCGGGTCCACCCCTTCTGTCCGCTATGGGCCGCAGCTCAGCTGTTGGGACGCAGCGTCCACAGCACGGTCATCTCACCGGTCACCGCACCGTCGCCGCGCCGGATCTCGATCGCCACCGGGAACTCGGGGCGCTCCCCCGCGTCCAGCTCGGCGACGACGTCGGCGGCGGGACGCCCGAGCGTCGCGGTGGCCGTCACGGGGCCCATGGCCAGCTTCTTGTAGGCGATCTCGGCGCTGACCGCGAGCGGCACGGCGCGCGAGAGCTGGTCCCCGAACGCGGCGAGCACGATCGCACCGCTGGCGGACTCACCGAGCGTGAACATCGCCCCGGCGTGCGGGCCGCCCACGTGGTTGTGGAACTCGCCCTGATCCGGAAGGGAGACCACGGCCTTCTCCGGCGTGGTCTCCAGGAACTCGAGGTTCAGGGTCCGGGCCATGGGCACCGTGGCGGCAAGCATCTCGCCGATGGACATCTGGTCTGCGCTCATGACGAGCATGTTACCCACGAGTAGCGTTTGCTGGCCAGAGCCGCGCGACGACTACGGTTCTGCTTGCTACGTCCCTGACAAGGGTCGGTGACCGAACCGATGCACAGGCGCCACTAAGGTGGCCTCCCATGTGGCCAGGACAGCAGCCGCCCGGGGGCGAGCAGAACCCGCAGGACCAGAACAACCCGTACCAGCAGCCGGGATACCAGCAACCCAATCCCTACCAGCAGCCCGGCTACCAGCAGCCCAACCCCTACGCGCAGCAGCCGCCGCAGCCGCCGACGCAGTGGGACGCCCCGGGCGTTCCGCAGCCCGCGCAGGGCGGCGGCAGCGGCGGGGGCGGCAACCGTACGAAGGTGACCGCGATCGTCGCGGCCCTCGCGGTCGTCGTGGCCGCCGGTGTCACCGGGTTCCTGGTGCTCGGCGGCGACAAGGACGACGAGGCCGACGGCGGCTCGGGCAAGGGCGGCCGGTCGGCGGCCCCGTCCGAGTCCGACGCCACGGACCCGAGCGCCTCCGCCTCGGGCTCGGACGACAATCCGCGCGGCGGCGAGGCGGAGAAGGCGACGATCCCGGGCTGGAAGGTTGTCATCAACCCCAAGTGGGGCACCGCCTTCGACGTACCGGCCGACTGGAAGGTCGAGTCGCCGGGCATGCTCATCGGCTTCGAGAAGGACGACGCCAAGGCCGGCGACAAGCCCATCATCACCATGTCGGCGCCGGCGTACCTCAAGGAGAAGTGGTGCACCTCCGACGACGACAAGAACGGTGACACCGGGGACACCGCCCTCGCCACCGCGGGCACCAAGGGCGCGAACGGCGCCAAGGACACCGCCGAGGTCGCGGTCAACCAGGTGCCGTGGTGGGTGTACGGCGGCTACACGCAGCCGGACAAGAAGAGCATCACGTACGACGAGAAGGCCAAGGCGTTCACGACCACGTCCGGCGTCGAGGGCAGTATCGCCTGGGCCCGCTCCAAGAACACGCCCCGCAAGGGCAAGTGCGCGACCGACGGCAAGGCGGTCACGTTCGGGTTCAAGAACTCCGCGGGCGACTTCGTGGCGTTCAGCCTCTACGGCGCCACGGGCGTGAAGGACGAACTCCCGGACTCCACCATCATGAAGATCCTCGGGACGGTACGACTGCACGGCGAACCCACGGAGTGACCGGCGGGACCGGCCGGAATTCGCCGGGCGGGCGGGGGGCGGCGGCGGGGACACGCGGCCGGTGAGACCGGCAGCAGGACGGTGCTGACACAGCCCGCCGGCGCGGCTTCAGCCGATGCCGAACGTGCCGTCGGGGGGCTCGGGTGACGGCACCGCGTCCTCGTCCCGCACCGGCCGCGCGACGCCGGTGAACCTCCGCAGGGCGTCCCCGTGCTCGACCCGGGCCGGGAAGGCGTCCGCGGCGGTGCGGCGGGCCAGCGCGGCGGTGTCGAGGGGATGCCGGGCGGCGACGACCACGGCGTTCCCGAACCGCCGCCCGCGCAGCACCCCCCGGCTCGGCGATGAGCGCGAGCTCATCGAACACCGTGCCCAGGGTCGCCAGTTGGGACCGCAGGAACGCGAAGGGCGCGGCGTCGGCGAGGTTGGCCAGGTAGACGCCCCCGTCCCGCAGCACCCGCCCCGCTTCCCGCGCATACCCCACGGATGTCAGATGCGCGGGCACCCGCGAGCCTCCGAAGACATCGGCGACGAGCACGTCCGCGGAGTCACCGGGCGCCCCCTCCAGCCACGTGCGGGCGTCGGCGGCGTGCAGCGCGATGCCGGAGCCGTCGGCGAGCGGAAGATGGTCGACCACCAGCTCCAGCAGCCCCTGATCGGCTTCGACGACGTCCTGTCGGGAGCCCGGCCGGGTGGCGGCGACATAGCGGGGCAGGGTCAGCGCTCCCCCACCGAGGTGCAGCACGTCCAGTGGCTGTCCGGGGTCGGCCACGAGATCCAGGACATGGCCGAGCCGACGCGCGTACTCGAACTCGAGATGCGTCGGCTCGTCCAGGTCGACATACGACTGAGGCGCCCCGTCGACGGTGAGCAGCCAGGCCCGTTCGCGATCGACGTCGGGCATGAGCTTGGCGAACCCGTGATCGACGGCACGGGCGACGGGGATGGCTTCGGTCACTTGTCCATTCTGCCTGCGCTGCACGCCCCTGAAGGCGCGCGGGGCTGTGTCCGTCTGCGGCTCCGCGCGTGGGCGCGACCAGCCACAACGGCCCGCAGTCCCCCACGCGCACCAGCCACCCTCACACGACGGCGGTCACGGTCCCCGCCCCCACGGTCCGACCACCCTCACGAATGGCGAACCCGAGCCCGGGCTCGAGCGGCACCTCCCGTCCCAGCTCGACGGTCATGCTCACCGTCTCCCCGGGCCGAGCGACCCCGGCCTCACCGAGGTCCACGTCGCCCACCACATCCGCGGTCCGGATGTAGAACTGCGGCCGGTACCCCGTCGCGACCGGCGTCGTACGCCCACCCTCATGCGAGGACAGCACGTACACCTGCGCCGAGAACCGCCGCCGCGGCTCGACGGACCCCGGTGCGGCGACAACATGCCCACGCCGCACCGCGTCCCGTGGAACGCCCCGCAACAGCAACGCCACGTTGTCCCCGGCCTGCGCCTCCTCCATGGGCTTGCCGAAGGTCTCGAGGCCGGTGACCACGGTGTCCACGGAGGCGCCGAGCACTTCGACCCGGTCACCCACCTTCACGGTCCCCCGCTCCACCGCACCGGTGACCACCGTCCCCCGGCCGGTGATGGTGAGCACGTTCTCGACGGGCAGCAGGAACGGCGCGTCGACGTACCGCTCCGGCATGGGCACATACGTGTCCACCGCGTCGAGCAGCGCCTCGATGGACGCCGTCCACCGCGGGTCCCCCTCCAGTGCCTTGAGCCCGGAGACCCGTACGACAGGGAGCGTGTCCCCGCCGTAGCCCTGCGAGGTGAGCAGGTCGCGGACCTCCAGCTCGACGAGGTCGATGAGCTCCTCGTCACCCGCGTCGGCCTTGTTGAGGGCGACGACGATGTGGTCGACGCCCACCTGCCGGGCGAGCAGGACGTGTTCGGCGGTCTGGGGCATGATCCCGTCGAGCGCGGAGACGACGAGGATCGCCCCGTCGAGCTGCGCGGCGCCGGTGACCATGTTCTTGACGTAGTCGGCGTGGCCGGGCATGTCCACGTGGGCGTAGTGCCGGGTGTCGGTCTCGTACTCGACGTGCGCGATGTTGATGGTGATGCCGCGCGCCGCCTCCTCCGGGGCCCGGTCGATGCGGTCGAACGGGACGAAGGTGCCGGCGCCGCGGTCGGCGAGAACCTTGGTGATGGCGGCGGTCAGGGTGGTCTTGCCGTGGTCGACATGGCCCATGGTGCCGATGTTCAGATGCGGTTTGGTGCGTACGTATGCCGTCTTGGGCATGGCTGTACCTCGAAGTCTCTTCGTCAGGAAAGCGGGGACCCCAAGGACGTGCCGACCCTCCCCCTGCGGGGTCCGCCGGACGATCCGGAGAGGGTCAGCTTCGGGCGCCGTCGACGGCTGTCAGAAAGACGGGAACGGCAGCCTTCGGCGCATCCGCGACTGCGGATGCTGCGAGGAGGAAGGCGTGCCGGAACATGGGGTCGATCATTGCCGACGCCCGGCCCGACGTCGAACGATTTTCCCCCGTACGCGACTTCAGGCCCCGCTACTCCTCATGCCCCGAACTGCTCATGCCCCGATGTTCTTCAACGCCTCCCGCACCGACAGCGGCGCGAACCGGCCCTTCTCCCGCGCGAGGAAGCTCCGTACGGCCTCCGGGTCGGTCTTGGCGTACTCGCGCAGTGCCCAGCCGATGGCCTTGCGGATGAAGAAGTCGGGGTGTCCTGACTGGTGGAGGCAGTACGTGAAGAGGCGTTCGGTGTCGGTGCGTTCCTTGTAGCGGAGTTGGTGGAGCAGCGCGGTGCGGGCGATCCACAGGTCGTCGTCGACGATCCAGGCGTCCATGTCCGCTGTCAGCGCCGGGTCGGCCGCGACGAGGGCGCCGACGACGTGCGCGGCCAGCAGGTCCACGGTGTCCCACCAGGGGACCGTGGAGACCAGGTGGCGGGCCACGGGCAGGAAACCGGACGTCAGCACGCGCGCGTGGCGGCGCAGATAGTCGACGGCGAAGTACTGGTACTCGCGCTCGGGCAGCCGCCAGCAGCGCAGCGCGATGGCCGTGCAGTCGGTCTCGTCGGGGCGGGGCGTGCCCTCCACCACGGTGCGGGACAACGCCCGGCGCACGGGCGTGGTCAGACCCAGGAAGGGGGCCACGTCCTTCATGTACGCCCGCATGGGCACGGCCCGCGCGGGGTCGGCCGCCGCCCCGTAGGCGGCCGTGAGCCGCTCCAGCACGGTGTCCGCAAGAGTGCTGCGCGGCAGTGAGGGAGATCCCACACCTGTGACGCTCATGAGACGAACCATACGGCGATCACACACATCGGTCGGTTAGTGTCACCGGATGCTCGATGCCACCACCCGCTCTGGGGGCACCGCCACGGCCACTCCCCCGGCCGCCGCCACGGAGCTCGCGCTCACCGCACCGGTCCCGGCAGGTCTCGCCACCCGCTGGACGAGAGTGCTGCTCTCGCCCTGGTCACGGCTGTCCCTCCTCGTCGCGCTGCTCGTGGCGGCCGCCTCGACCGTGCTGCTGTTCGAGCCACAGCGGCTGCTGGCGGACGGCTGGCCACCCCAGCTGGGCGGGGCGGCCGCGGCGCTGGTCTTCGCCGGGGCGTACGGCCTGTGCGCGGTGGCGTTCGTACCGCGCCCCCTGCTGAACCTCGCGGCCGGCGCGCTGTTCGGCTCCCAGCTGGGCATCGGCGCCGCCCTCGCGGGCACGGTGCTCGGCGCCGGCCTCGCCTTCACCCTGGGCCGGGTACTCGGCCAGGACGCGCTCCGCCCGCTGCTGCGCGGCCGCCTGCTCCAGGGCGCCGACAGCCAGCTCAGCCGCCACGGCTTCCGCTCCATGCTGGCGATCCGCCTCTTCCCGGGCGTCCCCTTCGCCGCCGCGAACTACTGCGCCGCGGTCTCCCGCATGGGCTACGTCCCGTTCCTCCTGGCGACGGCACTGGGTTCGATCCCGAACACGGCGGCGTACGTGGTGGCGGGGTCACGCGCGTCGACACCGACGTCCCCGGCGTTCTTGATCGCGATGGCGGCGATCGCCGTACCAGCGCTGGCGGGCGCGGTGGTGGCCTGGCGCAAGCGGCATCACTTGCGGGGCCGGTAAGGACAACGCCCTTAGGGGCGCGGGGCTGTGCCGATGTGCGGCTCCGCCGCGTGGGCGCGACCAGCACTCACAGCCCCGCAGCCGCTCACACGAGCTCAAGCACCATGGCGTTGGCGAGTCCCCCCGCCTCACACATGGTCTGCAACGCATATCGCGCGCCCCGCTCCCGCATGGCATGCACCAACGTCGTCGTCAGCCGCGTACCGCTCGCCCCCAGCGGATGCCCGATCGCGATGGCGCCCCCGTGCACATTGACCTTGCCCAGATCCGCCCCGGTCTCCTGCTGCCAGGCCAACACCACGCTGGAGAAAGCCTCGTTGACCTCGAACAGGTCGATGTCGTCCAGCGACAGTGAGGCCCGGCGCAGCACCTTCTCCGTGGCCGGGATGACACCGGTCAGCATCAGCAGCGGATCGGACCCCGTCACCGCGAAACTGTGCAGCCGCGCCAACGGCCGCAACCCGAGACGAGCAGCCGTCTCACTCGACGTGATCAGCACAGCCGACGCCCCGTCGTTGATCGGGCTCGCGTTCCCCGCCGTGACGTTCCACTCGATCTGCGGGAACCGCTCGGCGAACCCGGGGTCGTAGTACGCCGGCTTGAGCCCGCCAAGGACATCGACCGTGCTGGACGGCCGTACGCACTCGTCCCGCGCCACCCCGTCCAGCGGAGCCACCTCCGCGTCGAAGAGGCCCGCGGTCCACGCCTCGGCCGCCTTGTGGTGCGAGGACACCGCGAAGGCGTCCATCTGCTCGCGGGTGATCGACCACTTGGCCGCGATGAGCTCGGCGCTGATGCCCTGCGGGACGAGGCCCTCCTTGTAGCGCTCGGCGACGCCGGGGCCGAAGGGGTCCTTGCCGGGCGGCACGTTGGACCACATCGGCACGCGGCTCATCGACTCCACGCCACAGGCCACGACGAGGTCGTACGCGCCCGACATCACGCCCTGCGCGGCGAAGTGCACGGCCTGCTGGGAGGAGCCGCACTGACGGTCCACGGTGGTCGCCGGGACCGTCTCCGGGAAGCCCGCCGACAGGACGGCGTAGCGGGTGGTGTTCATGGCCTGCTCGCCGACCTGGTCGACGGTGCCGCCGATGACGTCGTCGATCAGGGCCGGGTCGACGCCGGAGCGCTCGACGAGGGTGCGCAGGGTGTGGGCGAGGAGCTCGACGGGGTGGACGTGGGCGAGGGAGCCGTTCGGCTTGCCCTTGCCTATGGGGGTGCGTACGGCTTCGACGATCACTGCGTCACGCATGGTGCGGCCTCCGCGGTCACCAGACAGCTACTGGTCAGTAGGAAATCCGAACTCACCATAGCTCTGTGAGTTGGAAAATCAAACCCTCCCCTAGAATCGGCTCATGGCCGCCACCAAAGACCCGCGCCCCTGTTCCATCGCCGACGCCCTGGCGCTCGTCGGCGAGAAGTACTCCCTGCTCGTCCTGCGCGAGGTGTGCCTCGGCAACGGCCGCTTCGACCAGCTGGTGCGCAACATCGGCGCCCCGCGCGACGTCCTCGCCACCCGCCTGCGCCGGCTCGTCGACGCCGGGATCCTGACAAAGCGCGCCTACAGCGAGCGGCCGCAGCGCTTCGAGTACCGGCCCACCCAGGCGGGCCTGGAGCTGGAGCCGGTCCTGGTGACCCTCATGGCCTGGGGCGACCGGCATCTGCGCGGGGACGACAACCGGCCCATGGTCATCGAGCACTCCTGCGGCAACGAACTGCTCCCGGTCGTCACCTGCCGGGCCTGCGGCGAGGCCGTGCGCCACGAGGACCTGAGCGCCCATCCGCAGGTCCCGGGCTGGACCGTGGCGGGGCCGACGGCGGCGTGAGGACGCGGCCGGTCAGCCGTGCGCGCGGCAGAACGCGCGGACGGCCTGGTTGAAGTGCTCCGGCGCCTGGAGGTTGCTGACGTGCCCAGCGCCGGGCAGGACCACGAGCTCGGTGTCCGGGATCGCCGCCTCGAACGCGTGGGCGACCTCCAGGGGCGACCGCTCGTCGAGCTCGCCCCACAGCAGCAGGGTCGGCACCTCGATCCGGGGCAGCAGGTCCCGTTGGTCCGTCTCGGCCATCAGCAGCAGCTGCGCCCCCAAGGTCGCCCGGCGCACGTCCTGTGCCAGCGAGTCGAGCAGCGGCACGTACTCGACGGGCGGCCTCCCCGCGAAGAGTCCGGGCAGCGTCGGGTCGAACTCCTCGGGAGGCACGTCGAGCATCCGTCGTGCCCCTTCGACCCGCCGGGCCACCTCCTCGGGCGGCAGCGAGCCCTTCCAGCCGGCGTAGGTGTCGGCCAGCAGCAGGGTCCTCACCAGGTCCGGACGGTGCCGGTACAGCTCCAGCACGACCGTTCCGCCCCAGGAGAGTCCGCCGACGTGGGCCGGGCCGAGTCCCACGTCCTCGATCACCGCGGCGAGGCAGAGGGCGTAGTCCGCGAGGGTGAAGCCGGGCGGCAGGTCGGAGGAGCGTCCGGCGCCCGGCTCGTCCCATGCCACGACCGTGAACTCGTCGGCCAGTCCGGTCAGCTGCGGCCGCCATATCCGCGCGGCGTCCCCGGCGCCGTGCGCGAGGACCAGCAAAGGTCCCTGGCCGACGCGGTCATAGGCGATCTCCACGCCGCCCACCTGCACCGTCGCCATGTCTCCAGGCTAGACGTGGGCACCGCCGATGTCGCGACGGACCGCGATTCTCAGCCGCCCCGGTAGACGTCCAGCCGCCCGCACATCCCGAACTTCCCGCGCTCGGAGGGCTGTTCGGACCGCACGACGGCGTCCGCGAGATGCGAGACGTCGCCCCTTTCCAGACGGTCGAGCTGCTCCTCCGTCGCCGCCGCGGCGGCCGCGGCACCGGCACGCCAGCGCTCCCGCCATGCGGCGAGCCGAGGCCGTACGAGGTCGGCCGCGGCCCGGTGGAATGCGGCCAGTGTCTCGGGGCCGTCCGCCTCGCGCAGCAGCCGGTACCCCTCCAGGGCGAGGTCGCGCCGGGCCCGGGCGATCCGCTCCCGCTCCGCCTCGGGCGCGTCCGCCGGGATCGTGGTCGCGGCGGCGTACGTCTCGGGGTCGGTCAGATACTCCGGGGGCAGCGTCAGCACCGCGTCCCCGGCCTCCGGCAGTCCGCTGTTCTGCATGAGGACGGTGACCCGCAGCTCGCCCTCGTTGACCAGCCGGTGGATGGTGCCCGGCGTGAACCGGGCGACCGTGCCGGGCACGAGGGGCGTGACCTCGTACCCGGACGTCGTGAGCGTCTGCACGGCGCCCCGGCCGCCGGTGACGACGTACGCCTCCGAACAGGCCAGGTGCAGATGGGGCGTTCCGCCGTGCAGGCCGTCGGCGGCGGGCCAGTCGTAGACGCACAGGTGCGACACGGCGACCCCGCCGGGGAGCCCTTCGTAGGAGGTCACGCCGGTCACCAGGGGTGGGTCTGCAGGTACTTGGTGATCTCCTCGCGCTCCCAGGCGCCGTCGGCGACGACGACGCGGTAGCGGCGGGTGAGGGTGGCGCCGGGGGCGAGTTCGAGTTCGTCGTAGAAGGCCCAGGAGGGGGCCACGCCGGCGAACGGGTCGTTGCGGACGAACCAGTGGGCGGGGTGGGTGCCCTGGGTGCCGAGGTGGTCGTTCTCCGGGTCGTGCTCGAAGACGAGGGTGGCGTGGCCGTCGGTGCCGTCGTGCTCGCCGGAGAAGGCCAGCCAGGGGGCCTGGGCGCCGAGCAGACCGGGGCCCTCGGCGTCGGGGGCAGTGATCCGGCCGTCGCGAAAGGAGCGCGGGCCGCGCCAGAACAGGCCGGTGTATCCGGCGAGTTCACGTCCGGCGGTGGTCGGGCTGCCGAAGACCAGCGGCTCCTCGCGCCGGTTGGTGATGGCGCTCGTCCAGGTCAGCGCCCAGGAGCCGGACTCGGGGTCAACGTCGTGGATCTCGATCCGGCGCCGCTCGTCGGCCCACAGCTCGCCGCTGTACGGGTGCCAGGTGAGTCGCTCGGCGATGACGACCCGGTCGTCGTGCGCGGCGACCTCGTCGAAGGCGACGTGGGCCATCGAGCCGACCCGCTCGGGGAGTTCGAGGTACCCCTCGCCGTGCACATAGGAGTTGCCGCCCCACAGGTTGGCGCCCGAGACATGGGACGCGGTCAGGGACAGGCCCTTGTGCCAGCGGTGGTCGTTCGGGCGGTAGTCGGTGACGACGTCCCCGGCCAGGGTCCGCAGCGGGTGGATGTACGGCTTGGGGGCCTCCCAGGCCGCCTCCGGGCGGTAGACGTACGCGAGCAGCTCGACGCCGGTGGCCGGGTCGGTGACGGTGATGCGGTCGCCGTGCGCGTGGACGATGCGCAGCGCGCTCATGCGGGCACCCCCTCGCCGGCGACGGGGGCGGTGGCCGCCGGGGCCCAGCCGGGGGCGTCGCCGTGCATGGCCGTGTAGAACGGGTCGCCGGGACCGATCTCGCCGGCCTTCACCGTGACGTCCGTGAACGCCGACTTGTAGAGGGCGGCGACCAGTTCGAGGCTGGTGCGCCCGTCGGCGCCGCTGCTGCGCGGGCGTTCGCCGGCCCGCATGCTCGCGACGAGTTCGCGCAGCTGCTCCCGGTGCGAACTGGGCACGTCCGGGCCGAAGTCCAGCCAGGCGCCGGCCTCCTCGCGCGGCACCCCCCTGGCGGGGGTGATGTGCCAGTTCGCGTTGGAGTGGCCGTACAGATGGGTGAGTTCGACGGTCGCGCGCTCGCAGTCGATGCGGATGCGGCTGACCTCGTCGGGGCTCAGGACGCTGTTCACGATCGTGGCCATGGCGCCGTTCTCGAAGCGGACCAGGGCGGTGGAGACGTCCTCGGTCTCCACGTCGTGCACCAGCCGCGCGGCCATGGCGCGCACCTCGCTCCAGGGGCCCAGCAGGTCCAGCATGAGGTCCATCTGGTGGATGCCGTGGCCCATGGCCGGGCCGCCGCCCTCGGTCGCCCAGCGGCCGCGCCAGGGCACGGAGTAGTAAGCGGTGTCGCGGTACCAGGTGGTCTGGCAGTGGACGACGAGCGGCCGGCCGAGGGCGCCCTCGGCGAGCAGCCGGCTCACATGGCGGGTGCCCGAACCGAAGCGGTGCTGGAAGACGATGGAGGCGTACGGACCGCTCTCCACGCCCTCCTCCGCCTCCACCGCGGCGTAGTCGGCCAGCGTCGGCACCGGCGGCTTCTCGCACCAGACCCAGGCCCCGGCGCGCAGCGCGGCGATGCTCTGCTCGCGGTGCAGGGTGGGCGGGGTGCAGATGGTGACCAGGTCGGGCCGCTGTTCGCGCAGCATGCGGTCGAGGTCGGTGTAGGCGTGCGGAATGCCGCCCGCGGCGCAGAAGCTCTCGACGGACATGGCATCGATGTCGACGGCGGCGACCACCTCGGTCTCGCCCTCCTCGGCGAGCCTGGCCAGCGCGGGCAGGTGGGAGTCGCGCGCGATGGCACCGGTACCGATGACGGCCACCCGGATGCGGCGCCCGTCGAGGGGAGTGAGGGGGGACATGGGCGTGATCAGCACTCCTCTTACGAACGGCGGACGGCGCCGACGCCTGCCACCCGACCAGCAAGCGCTTTCTCTCCGCAGCAACCTAAGCGGCCGGACTATGACCGGTCAACAGGTCGTACCCCGGGCCACGGGCACTTCTCACACCCTGGTCACCACCTGCCCCCGAAGCCCCCGTGGCGGGCCTGTCACCGCCGGACGCTAGGCTGCCCTCCGCACCTGTGATCACCGTGGCCCGGCGGCTCGGTGTGCCCGTCGCTCCTCCCACGATCAGCGCTTGGACTCCGTACCTTCATGTCTTGGTTTGAATCGCTCATCCTCGGACTCGTCCAGGGGCTCACAGAGTTCCTTCCGGTCTCCTCCAGCGCGCATCTGCGGCTCACGGCGGCCTTCTTCGACTGGAAGGACCCGGGGGCGGCCTTCACGGCGATCACCCAGATCGGCACCGAGGCGGCCGTGCTGATCTACTTCCGCAAGGACATCGGGCGGATCATCTCGGCCTGGTTCAGGTCGCTGACGAACAAGGCGATGCGCAGCGATCACGATGCCCAGATGGGTTGGCTGGTGATCGTCGGCTCGATCCCGATCGGTGTGCTCGGCGTCACGCTCAAAGACCAGATCGAGGGCCCGTTCCGCGATCTGCGCATCACCGCGACCATGCTGATCGTGGTCGGCATCGTCATCGGCATCGCCGACCGCATGGCCGCGCGCGACGAGACCGGCGGCAAGCACCGGGCGCCCACGCAGCGCAAGTCCCTGGAGGACCTGGGCGTCCGGGACGGCCTGATCTTCGGCCTCTGCCAGGCCTGCGCCCTCATCCCGGGCGTCTCCCGCTCCGGCGCCACCATCAGCGGCGGCCTCTTCATGGGCTACCGCCGCGAGGCCGCGGCCCGCTACTCCTTCCTCCTCGCCATCCCCGCCGTGCTGGCCTCCGGCCTGTTCGAGACCAAGGACGCGCTGGAGGGCGGCCATGTGGAGTGGGGACCGACGATCTTCGCGACGATCGTCGCCTTCGCGGTCGGGTACGCCGTAATTGCGTGGTTTATGAAGTTTATTTCAACCAAGAGCTTCATGCCGTTCGTCTGGTACCGCATCGCGCTCGGCATCCTGGTCATCGTGCTGGTGTCGGTCGGCGCGCTCAGTCCGCACGCGGCGGAGTCGGCGGGCTGACCGAGCCGCGGCACGACAGGGACGGATCGCGGTCGTCACCGGCTGCGGAGACCTCGGTGCGACCGATTGTCAGTGCCGTCCGGCAGGGTGTGCACGTGACGAATCGAGACGAGGAACGCGGCGCCCCCCTCTGGTCCGGACTGCCTTCGCCGGCCGGAGAGCTGCTCATGGCAACCGAATGGGGCGCTCTGCAGCACGCGTACGGGAGCGCCGAGGACACCCCGCCGTACCTGTGCCAGCTGCTGAACGAGGATCCCGAGGCGCAGGCCGAGGCACTGGGCATGCTCGACATGTCCGTACTGCATCAGGGATCCCTGTACACCTCCACTGCGCCGGCCGCACTGTTCGTCGCGGCGATCCTGACCGACCCCCGGACGTCGGCCGAGCACGAGAGCTTCTTCCCCTGGGACGACCGGACCCGGCCCCTGCGGGCCGCACTGCTCGACTGGCTCGGCAACATCGCCGACTCGGCCTCCTACGGCGAGGACCCCGGAAGCGAGGACGAGTACGCGGCCGAGCACGACGGCGAGGACGACGACGAGCGCGAAGCGATCCAGGCGTGCCGGAGCATCCGGCGCGAGCTCTACGACGCAGTCGCACCGTTCCTCGACGATCCTCATCCGGACACCCGGGAGGCAGCCCTCGGAGCGGTCACCCTGCTTCTGAAGGCACCCGACCTCAGCGAGCTCGTGCCGCACGCCGCCCACCGCCTGCGCAGCGCTCTCGCGGCGGACGGCAGCCGCCGGGAACGCGCCTCCGCGGTCCTGGCCCTGGGCGCCTGGGGCCAGGACACCACCGGCCTCCTCGACGATCCAGATCCCGCCGTGCGCACCTGCGCCGCTCTGGCCACCGGGTGCGCGCATGTCCCACGCGCCACCGCCGTCCTGCTCGAAGCCCTGCGAAATCCGGTCGAGGCAGACCACTGGTTCCCCGACCGACTCCCTCACTTCGACGGCTGGCCCCGCTTCACCCTCCTGAAGGCCGTCCTCGACCGCGTCGACGCTTTCGAGGACCTGGCTCCGGCAGCCATGGCCCTGATACCACTCGCCAGCGACTACACCGTCGACCGCGACTGGGGTCCGCTGCTCGTCAAAGCCTTCCCCACCGGCTACACCCCCGGCCTGCCGCTGTCGGCCGCGCAACGAGAGCTTCTGAAAGCCGTCACCGCCAATGACAAATGCTGGGGGGACATCGGCAACAAGTTCCTCTGGCTCAGGAAGGCCGGCCTGCCGGACCAGCGCGACGCCATCCGGGCCCTGCTCTGACCAAACGGAATTCAACATGTTCGCCCAGTGAACTCCGTGACCAATCACATACGTTGTGCGTAGCCGTTCGGTAGCGCAGTGTCAGTGCTTGCCCCTAGGCTTGTCCGCATGTCCCCCGATTCCATGGCCTCTGGTTCCGTGCGGTCTGCTGCCGAAGTCAACGAGCAGATCCGCGCGCTGTGGCTGCGGGCGGGCGGTTCGCTGTCGACCCAGGAGCGCGAGGAGTACGAGCTGCTGGTGGTCGAATGGGCGGCCGCGATCCGCGGCAATGTCATCGAGGCGGCCTGACCCGGGCCGCCCAGTCAGTCGTTGACGGCTCCACAGCGCAGATTCCCGCCGCTGGGCAGCAGATACACCATGCCCCGACTCTCGGGCAGCACACCGCCCAGTGTCTCGGCGTCCGTCAGGCCGGAGACGCTCCACCCCACCAGGCCGAGGCTGAAGGGCGCCTCGCGGAACGCGTCCTGACCGATGCCGGCCAGCCACCCGTCAGCCGCGGCGGACCGGAAGTACGGACCGTCCTCGAACTCCACACCGGCCTGCCGCAGGGCCGACAGCGGCACTCCGAACGCCAGCCAGTCGCCGCCGTCGTCGTCACCGCCCCGCACCGCCGAGACCTCGCACACGACCGGCTCCCCCGAAGGCAGCCGGGCCCGGCCGAGGAGTCGGCCGAACTCCTCCAGTGAGGCGACCGTGCGCGGCACCGTCTCCTGTTCCTCCGGCTCCCGGTCCTTGTGCCCGTAGCAGCCCCGCGCCCCCGCCGCACCCCACACCGCGTCCAGGACGGCCTGCAGCCGGTCGTCGTCCGCCGACCCGACCTCGATGGCCAGCTCGTACGTGCCTTCGCCCCAGAACTGGTGGCAGAAGAGGGCGGCATGATTCATCCCGCCATCATCGCCCACCGCCGCGCCTCTCTAAGATCCACCCCATGGAGCACCTCGACAGCGTCCCCCCACGCCAGGGCCTCGTGATCTTCCTGAACGGCACCTCCAGTTCGGGCAAGTCGAGCATCGCGGCCGAACTCCTGCGGGTGCTCGACGAGCCGTACTTCCACCTGCCCGTCGACGCGTTCCACGCGATGCGGTCGAGCGCGCCGGTGCCACCTGAGGAACTGGGCACCGTGCTGCACCGCACCTGGCAGGGCTTCCACCGCGCGGTCGCAGGGATGGCCGCCGCCGGGAACAACGTCGTCGTCGACCATGTGCTGAGCGCCGGGTGGCGGCTCCGCGACTGCCTGTCCCTGTTCGTCCCGCAGGACGTGGTGCTCGTCGGTGTGCACTGCCCGCCGGAGGAGCTGGAGCGCCGCGAGCGCGAGCGCGGCGACCGGCCGGCCGGGCTCGCGGCACGTCAGCTGGAACAGGTGCACTCCCACGGCGTCTACGACATCGAGTGCGACACGAGCCGGGCCACGCCGCTTGAATGCGCCCTGCACATCAGGGACTTCCTGCCCGGCCGGCCGACACCGACGGCGTTCGAGCGGCTGCGCGCAGCCGGGTGACCGCCCGCGGATCAGTGATCGTGTGACCGCCCGGGGATCAACGGTCGGGCGGCGCGCGGACCGTTGACGGTCACGCCTCAGCGGCCGAGCAGCTCACCGGCTTCGCGGAAGTCGTCGTACGCCTCGCCGTACTGTTTGGCCGCGACGAGGAACATGGCCCGGTCCGTCAACGCCTCGCCCAGCACCCCGGGCCGGGCGAGACGACGGGCGAGCGCCACCCGATCGTCGAAGAGGGGGCGCAGTGGCTTGAGGATGCGGTGGTGACGGCGCTCCCGGTACACGGCGGTGCGGACGACCAGTCTGCGGTGCTGGACGATCAGGTCGGGCAACGGGGTGGACGGGTCCTCGCGCAGCGCGGCCACATGTTCCTCCAGCGGTCCCAGACCCTCGAAGTAGGCCTCCCTGACATCCGGCGACCACTCCAGGCAGGGCACGCCGAATCCGGGCCCCGGTGCTTGCGCGGTCGGGACGGGCTCCGCCGGCCGGCCCGACAGGGCGAACAGAGTGACCCACCACGACAGGATGTTGCTCCAGCTCTTGCGCTCCCCGGTGAGATCCAGCTCGGCGAGAAGACCGAGGGCCTCCTGCCGGACCACCACCGCTTCCTCCTGACGACCGGCAGTCGTCAACATGCGGGCCAGATGGACCAGTTGCCACACCTGGATCGCCAACGCGGAGCTGTCCGCCGCGACTTTCGCCCGGGTCACGTCCACCAGCTCGGCAAAGGCGTCCAGAGCAGTCTCCCGCCGTCCCGCGGCCTCCAGTGCGGCCACCCACTCCACCACCGACCAGAACGAGTCGCCTCCAGGGGTCAACGGGCGTTCCGCCTCGACCGACTTCCCGCAGACCTCCGCCGCCTCCCCGTACCGTCCCTCCTCGGCCAGGACCACCGCCAGCCGTCCGTGCCCGTACCCGGGACTCTTCACCTGCCCGTGCTCGAACCCCCAGTGCCCGGCCGCGGCCATCTCCTCGCAGACGGCGTACCCCTCCGCCCGGCGCCCGAGGGTGTACAGCCCGTGCTGACAGGCGTCCAGTGCCCGCACCAGCACTTCGGTCCGCCGCGGGTCCTCTTCGTCGACGCGCCGCGCCACGGCCGCCGCCTCGGCGTGCCGGGCCAGCCGTGCCTCCGGCAGATCACGGACCTCCGGCTCGTATCCGTACGACACCAGCGCGTCGGCCAGTTTCGGCACATAGGTCAGCGGGCTCACCGCCGACAGCACCCGGTACGCCTCGACCTGCCGCGCGAGGCTCGGCCTGCCCGACTCCAGCAGCATCGTCCGCGCCCTGAGCACCGCATCCTGATCGACCTTCTCCGAGTGGTTCATGACGGCGATTCTCAGATCCGGGGCAGGGCTCCGACAAGGCTCCCGTGCAGTGCCGCTCGTCCTACGAAAACCGGCGCTGACCTGTCATGATGGAGACGTCTTCACCCCCGAGGACCGCCTCCCCCGCCCCGCCCGGGGATGCCCGAAATGCCTCGCACCCCACCGGAGCCGTCTTCGCTACCGTCGTGCCATGCGAGCGATCGTCATGGGCGCGGGCATCGGAGGGCTGGCCGCGACGCTGGCACTGCGCCGGGCCGGGGTCGAGGTGACCCTGGTCGAGCAGACCCCGCGGTACAGCGAGGCAGGTGCCGGTATCCAACTCGCCCCGAACGCCACGCGGGTGCTGCGCCGGCTGGGGCGGCTCGACGCGGTCGCCGCGCTGTCGGGGCCGCCTGGCCATCTCAGCTTCCGCACCTGGTCCGACGGGACGGAGATCTGCCGTTACACGCTGGGGCGTGAGGTCGACGACGAGTTCGGCGCGCCGTATCTGCAGGTCCACCGGGCCGATCTCCAGCAGGCGTTGGCCGCCGCGGTGCCGCCGGAGTCGGTACGGCTGGGCACCGAGGTCGTCGGCATCGACCAGGACGACACATCGGCCACCGTGACGACCGCGCACGGCGAACGCCTCAGCGCCGACCTGGTGGTGGCCGCCGACGGCATCCGGTCCGCCGCCCGCCAGTGGCTCTTCGGCGCGGACGAGGCGGTGTTCTCGCGAACGGCCGCCTACCGGACGCTGCTTCCGGCCGGCGCGGTCGCGGATCTGGAGCTGCCGGACACCGGGATATGGCTCGGACCCGGTCGGCACTTCGTCCACTACCGGCTGCGCCGGGGTGAACTCCTCAACGTCGTGGCCGTGTTCGGGACCCGGACCGCACACGAGTCCTGGACCGAGCGGGCCGAACCGGGGGAACCGCTGCGGGCGTTCGAGGGGTGGGACGACCGCGTGATCCAAGTCCTCACCCGCGCGGGGCAGATGTACCGCTGGGGCATCTACACCCGCACCCCGCTCTCCCGTTGGCACATCGGCCGGGTGACCCTGCTCGGCGACAGCGCGCATGCGATGGTGCCGTTCCAGGCGCAGGGGGCCGCGCAGGCGATCCTCGACGCGGCCGTGCTCGGCGACTGCCTCACCGACGTGACCGCGGACGACGTACCCGAAGCGCTCGACCGGTACGTACGACGGCGGCTGGCGGACGCGACCGGGATGCAGGCCCGTTCCGCGAGCGCAGGCGAGGAGTTCCATCTGCCGGACGGCCCCGAGGCCCGGGCCCGCAACGCCCGGCTGGCGGCCCACGCGGCGGAGCACCGATTCTGGGCGGCGTCGAGCGCCTGGCGCACGGACGCCCTCGAAGACCCGGCTCCGCGATGAGGACCGACCCGACCGGCCACTCCACCGACGCCCCGCGATGAGTGCCGCGCCCCCAACCCGCCGCCCCCGCCGTCCGATTGTCCGCGCACACCCCTTGGCCCGGCCCGCCCCATGCCCAACACTCGGCCCATGACGCAGCGTGTGGAGCTCGCCACCGTGATGGACCGACTGGCCGTCGACGAACTGATCACCGACTACGCCGTGGCCGTGGACGACGGCGACTGGGCGGCCTACCGGCGCCTGTTCGCGCCGGACGGCCGCGCGGACTACAGGTCCGCGGGCGGGGTAGAAGGGGACGCGGAGCAGGTCGCGGCCTGGCTCGCGGAGAGTCTGAGCCTCTTCTCCATGCGGCAGCATCTGATCGTCAACCGGCGCGTCACCTTCGGCCCGCTGGACCACGACACCGGCGACACGGCCCGCGTCCAGGCGGACTACGTCAACCCGATGCGCTTCGTGCAGGACGGCGACGGCGCCGAGGGCTCTTCCGCGCCCGACTTCGTGTGCGGCGGGCGGTACGCCTTCGGGCTGCTGCGCACGTACGACGGCTGGCGGCTGCGTGAGGTGGTCGTGCAGGAGAAGTGGCGGCGTCTTCCCGGTCCCCGGCCCGCGCCCGTGATCAACTGAGCCGATGCCCTCTGTCCCCGGGGCGTCGGAACCGAGCACACTGGAGGGACGCACGGGGTAGGGAGGCGCCGCATGAAGATGCCCGGCCACTGGCTCACCACCCCGTGGCGGAGATCCGCGGTCGCGGCCCTGGCCGGCGCGCTGCCCGTGCTCGCGTTCCCGGCCCCGTCGCTGTGGTGGCTCGCCTACGCCGGCCTGGTCCCCTGGATGCTGCTGGCCCGCTCCGCGCCGACCGGGAAACGGGCGGCGTACGACGGCTGGGCGGGCGGCTTCGGCTTCATGCTGGCGATGCACCACTGGCTGCTGCCGAGCCTCCATGTCTTCACACTCGTCATCGCGGCCCTGCTCGGCGGACTGTGGGCGCCCTGGGGTTGGCTGGTCAGGCACTTCCTGACCGGCGCCGGCCGGCGGATCGCCGGCGCGTTCCTCGTGCTGCCGTCGGGCTGGCTGCTGGTGGAACTCGTGCGGTCCTGGCAGGGGCTCGGCGGGCCGTGGGGCGTGCTCGGCTCCAGTCAGTGGCAGGTGGAGCCCGCGCTGCGGCTGGCCTCGGTGGGCGGCGTGTGGCTGATCAGCTTCCTGATCGTGGCCGTGAACGTCGCGTTCGCCGTCCTGGTGGTCCTCCCCCGGTCCCGCGTCCCCGCCCTCGCCGCCCTCCTCGCCACCGCCGCCGCCACCTCCGCGGCCTGGATGTGGTCACCGCGCCCCGACACCGACGGGCGGGTCCGGATCGCTGTCGTCCAGCCGGGTGTGATCGACGGTCTCGGCAGCGGTGACAAGCGCTTCGCCCGCGAGGAGCGGCTGACCCGGGAACTCGCCGGGCAGGACGTCGACCTGATCGTGTGGGGCGAGAGCAGCGTCGGCTTCGACCTCAAGGACCGGCCCGACCTGGCCGGACGGCTCGCCGCGCTCTCCCGGGAGACCGGCGCCGACATCCTCGTCAACGTGGACGCCCGCCGCTCCGACAAGCCCGGCATCTACAAGAGTTCGGTGCTGGTCGGCCCGGACGGGCTCACCGGCGACCGCTACGACAAGATGCGGCTGGTGCCGTTCGGCGAGTACATCCCGGCCCGCTCCCTGCTCGGCTGGGCGACCTCGGTCGGCAAGGCCGCGGGCGAGGACCGGCGGCGCGGCAGCGAACAGGTGGTCATGGACGTCGGGCACGGGCTGAGGGTCGGCCCGATGGTCTGCTTCGAGTCCGCGTTCCCCGACATGAGCCGCCATCTCGCCGAGTCCGGCGCCGAGGTGCTGATCGCGCAGTCGTCGACGTCGTCGTTCCAGGACAGCTGGGCGCCCGAGCAGCACGCCTCGCTCGCCGCCCTGCGCGCCGCGGAGACGGGCCGCCCGATGGTGCACGCGACGCTCACCGGGGTGTCGGCGGTCTACGGCCCCGAGGGACAGCGCGTCGGTTCGTGGCTCCCCACGGACGCGAGCACGTCCGCGGTCTACGACGTCCCGCTGGCGACCGGCGTCACCCCGTACGTCCGCTACGGCGACTGGCCGACGCACGTTGCGCTGCTGATCCTGGCCGGCTGGTGCGTCGTCCAGGGGCTGAGGGCCGTACGGCTCAGGCGGCCCGCTCCCGCACCGCGTGTACCACCCGCTCGCACAGCTCATGGGTCGCCAGCGCGTCCCGGGCGCTGAGCACCTTGCCCGCGCGCACGGCGTCGAGGAAGGCGAGCACCGCCTGCTCGATGCCGCGCTGCCGGGCCACCGGCACCCAGTCGCCGCGCCGGCGCACGGTGGGCTGGCCCTTGTGGTCGATCACCTCGGCGAGGTTGACGACCTGCCGCTTGGTGTCCTGCCCGGAGACCTCCAGGATCTCCTCGGCCGAACCGCTGAGCCGGTTCATCACGCCGAGCGCGGTGAAGCCGTCCCCGGCGAGCTGGAGGACGACGTGGTGCAGCAGTCCGTCCTGGACACGGGCGCGCACGGTGACGTCGTCGACCGGGCCGGGGGCGAGGAAGCGCAGGGTGTCGACGACGTGGATGAAGTCGTCGAGGATCATCGAGCGCGGTTCCTCGGGCAGCCCGATGCGGTTCTTCTGCATGAGGATCAGTTCACGCGGGTGGTCGGCGCACTGCGCGTACCCGGGCGCGAACCGCCGGTTGAAGCCGACCGCCAGCGACACCCCGCGTTCCTCGGCGAGCGCCACCAGCCGCTCGGAGTCGGCGAGTTCGTACGCCAGCGGCTTGTCGACGTACGTCGGTACGCCCGCCTCCAGCAGCCGCGTCACGATCTCGGGGTGCACGACGGTCGGCGCGTGCACGAAGGCCGCGTCGAGTCCCGCGGCGAGCAGCGCGTCGAGGTCCTGGTGCCGCTGTCCCTCCGGGAGGCGCAGGCCGTCGGCGACCCGGGCGAGGGTGGCGGGCGTCCGGGTCTGGAGGTGAAGCTCGACGCCGGGGAGGCCGCCCAGCACCGGCAGGTAGGCCTTCTGGGCGATGTCACCGAGTCCGATGCAGCCGACCTTCACTGGTGGGTCTCCTCTTTCGCTCGCCCGTCCCTGACACGACCGCAGCATACGGCGACTGCGGCGGCCGCCAGCCGGCGATGCCGTCGAAACCTCGCAGGAGGACGGCTGGGCCGACCTGCGACAGCGTGGCCCCGCCATGTCGCGTACGGCCATCAGCGCCCGGTTCCCCGTCATGACGGCCTGGCGGGCGATGGACGTCGTGCGGTGCAGACGGCGAGGTCCTCGCAGCACTGGGCCAGGACCACCGCGTCCTCCAGGGCCTGGTTGCCGCCCTGGTCGAGGGTCGGCGGCATGGCGGGGGGCGGCGGGGAGCAACGGCGGGGATCGGGGCGTGCCAGTCGCCGTGGCGGCGCAGCAGTCCGGCCCGCTCGTCGTCGGGGACGTGCCCTCCCGCCGGGGTCATGGCTGCGGCGTGCGCGTCCCGCCCGAGATGCCGGTCGGTGTTGTCGCCGGTGGCGTGGGCGGACGGGCTGATGTTCTCCTGCGTGGCCGGATCGTTCCGGGCGCAGGTGCCGAGCCTGGATGAAGTACGGGCGGGACTGCGGGAGTTGCCGGACGGTATGCCGGAAGCGTGACGTCGCGCATCGACCGTCCCGCGGCACGTCACCTCCGACGGTGCCGCGCCCTCCGTACGGGGCCGGAGATCACCCGTGCGGAGCAACCTGCGCTTGTCCGCTGTCCCGAACCCGGCGGTAAGCAGCAGAGTGACGCAGATGCATCGAACGACGACCACCGCAACGCTCCTGGTCACCGTGGCTGTCTCGGCCCTCTCCGGCTGTGTGACCGTCCAGCGACCGGCCGCTCCCGGCCCACCGGCGGCGCCTTCCCTGCCAGCGGCGCCCCGACCGGACGGTCAGGGCGAGCCGCAGATCGTGCAGGCGCCGGCGCGGGAGGCCCTGGAGCTCATCGGACCGTCCCGCGAGGCGAAACCCGAGGCGCCCGCCACCCACCGGGCGGCGCCGCCGTCCCCCGCGCAAGGGCAGGCGCCGCAGCAGCAGTCACCGCGCACCCACCCCGAGCACCCCGCCCACCCGGCGCATCCCGAGAACCGGCAGCCACCGCAGCCGCGCGTCGAGATCCCCGACGTGGCGACAGCGGTACCGAAGAACCCGGATGTCTGCGGCCTCGGCAAGCAGTACGGCGGCTGGCGCAAGGACAGCCCGGAGGCGAGGATCTGCGAGCAGACGTACGGCCGCTAGGCCTTTCGGCGGCTCACGGGCGCTGTCTGGGCGGCGCCCATCCGCCCTCCCCCGCCGAGCCATCCCCCAGCCGCAACTCCAGGCGGCTGATCGCGGCTCTCACCCCGTCGCCGTAGCTGTCGTCGGCGAGGGCGTCGGCCGCCCCGCGCGCCCGGCGGAGGTGGGTGCGGGCGGCGTCGGAGCGGTCGAGTTTCACGTAGTCGGCGGCCAGATTGAGATGCAGCGAGGGGTACAGCGCGCGCACCGCGAGCGTGCTCTCGTGCTCGGCGAGGCGGTCGTCGCTGAGTTCCTCGGCGGCCGTCAGCGCCCGCAGGTCCCAGGCCAGTTCGTCCGAGGGATCGTCCTGGGCGTCGGCCATGTAGTGGGCGAGGGTGCAGCGGTGCAGCGGGTCGCCGTCCTCGCCGATCTCCGCCCACAGGTCCAGGAAGCGGTGCCGGGCCTCCTCGCGGTCCCCCGCGTGATGCAGCATGACGACCTGCCCGATCCGCGTCATCACGGCATCCGGCGCCGCCTGCTCCTGTCGCTCCGCCACCGCGCCCTCCACACCGTCGGACCGTCCTGTCCCTCCGACGCTAATCGGGCGCACTGACAATCACGGCGAGGCGGGGCCGACCCGGTGGATCGGCCCCGGGGCGGTCAGCCCAGGTCGGGGATCGTCCAGTCGATCGGCTCGTGGCCCTGGAGCGCCACCGCCTCGTTGATCTGGGTGAAGGGGCGGGAGCCGAAGAACTTCTTCGCCGACAGGGGCGAGGGGTGGGCGCCCTTCACGACCACGTGCCGGGTCTCGTCGATCAGCGGGAGCTTCTTCTGGGCGTAGTTGCCCCACAGCACGAAGACCGCCGGGTCGGGCCGGTCGGCCACCGCGCGGATGACCGCGTCGGTGAACTTCTCCCAGCCCTTGCCCTTGTGCGAGTTGGCCTCGCCGGAGCGGACGGTGAGCACCGCGTTGAGCAGCAGGACGCCCTGCTGGGCCCACGGCAGCAGATAGCCGTTGTCCGGGATCGGCGTGCCCAGCTCCTCCTTCATCTCCTTGTAGATGTTCCGCAGGGACGGCGGGGTCTTCACGCCGGGCCGCACCGAGAAGCACAGGCCGTGGCCCTGGCCCTCGCCGTGGTACGGGTCCTGACCGAGGATCAGGACCTTCACCTGGTCGTACGGCGTCGCGTCGAGCGCGGCGAAGACCTCCTCGCGCGGCGGAAAGACGGGACCCTTCGCCCGCTCCTCCTCGACGAACTCGGTCAGCTCCTTGAAATAGGGCTGCTGGAGCTCGTCGCCCAGGACCCCGCGCCAGGACTCGGGCAGCATGGCGATGTCGGTCACGTCAACGTCCTTATGTCGTGCGGTCACTTCAGTGCTCAGAACCTACAGGCGACCACTGACAACGGACCGCACACCCCGAAAGCCCCCACTCACCAGCTCGTCTTGCGGTACAGCTCGCCCATCATCATGATCGTCGACGGGTCCAGGGCCTGCTCGCCGCCGGAGATGTCGTCGTTCGCGGCGACGTACTGCCGGCCCTGCCACAGCGGCAGCAGCCGGGCGTCGTCGGTGATGATCTGCTGGGCCTCCTCGAAGTCCTTGACCACGTTGGCGCGGTCGCTCTGGCCACGCGAGCGCGGCAGCAGGATGCCGGTGATCTTGGGCTCGGGGTAGGGCGTGCCGAGGGCGTTCTTGTCGCCGACGAACGGGGAGATGAAGTTGTCGGCGTCCGGGAAGTCGGGGAACCAGCCGCGCCCGAACACCGGGTACTCACCGTTCTGGTAGCCGGTGACGTAGGTCTTCCAGGGGCGGCTCTTGAGGGTGATCTGGAAGAGCCCGGAGTCCTCCAGCTGGGCCTTGAGCTCCTCGAACTCGGCCTTGGTGGCGGAGCCGTAGCGGTCCGTGGTGTACCAGAGGGTGAGCGGGACGGTCTGGGTGATCCCGGCGTTCTGGAGGATCTTCCTGGCCTTGGCGACGCTGGGGTTGCCGTAGTCGTCGAAGTAGTCCGTGGTGTGGCCGGTGAGGCCCTTGGGGACCATGGAGTACAGCGGCTCGACGGTGTCCTTGTAGACCTTGTGCGCGATCGCCCCGCGGTCGACGATCTGGGCGACGGCCTTGCGGACGGCGAGCTTGCCCGCCCAGGGGTCCTTCGGGTTGAACACCAGGTAGCTGATCTCGGTGCCGGAGCCGTCGAGGAGCTGGAGGTCGGTGTCGTTCTGCTCCTTGTCGATGCTGACGATGTCGTCGGCGCCCAGCCCGCGGAAGGCGACGTCGAGGGAACCGTCCTTGAGGCCCTGCACCATGGGCGCGGAGTCCTTGAAGTAGCGGATGGTCACCGCGTCGTTCTTGCGCTTGGCGTACCCGTCGTAGTCGCCGTACTTGACGAGTTCGGCCTTGTCCTCGCTGTACGACTTGAGGGTGTACGGCCCTGAGCCCACGATGCTGTCGCCCTTGCGCAGCGCGTTGGCCGGGTACTCGTCGGGGTCGACGATCGACATGGCCGGGGTGGCGAGGACGAACGGGAAGGTCGCGTCGGGCTTGTTGAGGTGGAAGACGACCTCGCGCTCGCCGAGTGCCTGCACGCGTTCGAGGCTGCCGAGCAGACCGGCGGGGCCGCCGTTGACGTTGATCTTCCCGATCCGGTCGATGGAGTGCTTGACGGCCTTGGCGTCGAGCGTGTCGCCGTTGGAGAACTTCAGCCCCGCGCGCAGCTTGCAGCGGTAGATCCGGCTCGAGGTGTCGGTGAACCCACAGCTCTCGGCGGCGTCGGGCTGGGGCGTGGTGGCGCCCGAGGGGTAGCTGAGGAGGGTCTGGTAGATGTTGCGGAACAGCTCCCAGGAGCTGTCCCAGGAGGCGGCGGGGTCCAGGGTGCTGGGGGCGCTGGTGGTCCCGACGACGATCGGCCCCTGGTCGTCGGAGGAGTCCGACGACAGGACACCGCACCCGGCCACCAGCGACGATATGGACGCGAAGGCCGCCATCCGACGAAGGCCTCGGTTCCGGTTGAACACGCGCACGCTCCTCGATCTGCCATGCCAAGGGTTGGCAGACCATACCGCAGCCTCGGGCGAGCCGAACCGGGTCATCCGGCTGGTTCTCGACCGCTGAGATGGTGGCAACGCTGTCAGGAAGCTGTGCGGTTGTTGTACGTCTCCCTATGGGCCGTTTGTACGTCGACACGGGCGCCGTTTCTGTCGAGCGGCGCCCGTGCCGGTCGTACGTCGTGGGTCAGCCGACGCCGGCGTTGAGGAAGATGCCGCCGTCGACGACGAGGGTCTGGCCGGTGATCCAGGCGGACTGCTCGGAGGTGAGGAACTCCGCGGCGCCGCCGATGTCGGAGGGCACACCGAGCCGGGCGAGCGGGTAGGCGGCCGCGGCCTCCTCCTCCCGGCCCTCGTACAGGGCCTGGGCGAACTTGGTCTTCACCACGGCCGGGGCGATCGCGTTGACCCGCACCTTGGGCGCGAACTCGTGGGCGAGCTGCTGGGTCAGGTTGATCATCGCGGCCTTGCTGACGCCGTAGGCGGCGATGAAGGGCGAGGGCGCGATGCCCGCGACGGAGGCGATGTTGACGATCGCGCCGCCGTTGTCCTTCTGCCAGGCGTGCCAGGTCTTCTGCGCGAAGCCGAGCGCCGAGATCACGTTGGTCTCGAACACCTTGCGGGCCACGTTCAGGTCGAGGTCGGCGATCGGGCCGAACACCGGGTTCGTACCGGCGTTGTTGACCAGGAAGTCGACGCGGCCGAAGGCCTCCATCGCGCGCTCGACGGCGACGGCCTGGTGGGTCTCGTCGTGGGCCTTGCCTGCGACGCCGATGACGCGGTCGGCGCCGAGCTGCTCGACGGCCTCCTTGAGGGCGTCCTCGTTGCGGCCGGTGATGACGACCCGGTCACCGCGGGCGACGAGCGCCTCCGCGACGCCGTAGCCGATGCCGCGGCTGGCGCCCGTGACGAGGGCGACCTTGCCGGAGAGTTCGGGGAGTTCCACCGAAGTCATGTTCCTGTTCCCCTAGTCGAGCGGTCCGCCGGCCACGTACAGCACCTGGCCGGAGACGAAGCCGGCGGCCTCGTTCGTGAAGAAGGCGATGGCGTTGGCGATGTCGTCGGGCTCGCCGACGCGGGCCACCGGGATCTGGGTGGCGGCGGCCGCCTTGAACTCCTCGAAGCCCATGCCGACGCGGGCCGCGGTGGCTGCGGTCATGTCGGTGGCGATGAAGCCGGGGGCGACGGCGTTGGCGGTGATGCCGAACTTGCCGAGCTCGATGGCGAGGGTCTTGGTGAAGCCCTGCAGACCGGCCTTGGCGGCGGAGTAGTTGGCCTGGCCGCGGTTGCCGAGCGCGGAGGACGAGGACAGGTTGACCACGCGGCCGAAGCCGGCGTCGACCATGTGCTTCTGGACGTACTTCGTCATCAGGAAGGAGCCGCGCAGGTGCACGTTGAGGACGGTGTCCCAGTCCGAGGCACTCATCTTGAACAGCAGGTTGTCGCGGAGCACGCCCGCGTTGTTGACGAGGATGGTCGGGGCGCCCAGCTCCTCGACGACCCGCGCGACCGCGGCCTCGACCTGCGCCTCGTCGGAGACGTCGGCACCGACGGCGATCGCCTTGCCGCCCGCCGCGGTGATCTTCTCGACGGTGTCCTTGCAGGCGGCCTCGTCGAGGTCGATCACGGCGACCGCGCGGCCCTCGGCGGCCAGTCGTACGGCGGTGGCGGCACCGATGCCGCGCGCGGCGCCGGTGACGATGGCTACCCGCTGCTCAGTGGTGGACATTGCTGCTTCTCCTCGCCCTTGAAGAATGTGCGGCCCGGTCGGTGAGCGACCGCTTAGTACCTTCGGCAGACGTGACGCTAGAAGGCCTGGCACCCGGTGTCAACGCCACGCGGCCCGGGTGTGATCCATTACCTGACCAGGAGGTCCAGCAACCGCTCGGTCTCGGCCGCCGGATCCAGCGTGAGCCCGGTGTGCACGGGACCCGGCTGGACGACGGTGGAGCGGGGCGCGATCAGCCAGCGGAAACGCCGCCCGGCGTCGTCGGAGCCCGCCTGCCCGGCGCCGTCGCCGCCCCCGCAGACCCGCTCGACGGCGCTCAGCGCCGCCCTGATGCCGGCCACGTCGGCCGCCGGGTCCAGGGCGCGCAGGCGGGTCTCGTCGAGGTGCGTGCGGGCGCCGACGTACCCCTTCGCGCGGCAGTAGACGAGCACCCCGGCGTTGATGCACTCGCCGCGCTCCACGCGCGGGACGACGCGCAGCAGGACGTACTCGAAGACGTCCCGGTCGTTGCCCTCGCCGCCCTTGATGATGTGGCGCTCGACCACGCTGCCGGCCATGTGGATGTGGCGCTCGCTCATTTGATCCCCTGAATGCGGTCGTGGATGACGGCGGCCCGGGCCAGCAGCGGCCGCGCGTAGGCACGGCGCAGGTCGTCCGGGGTGTCGAAGCCGGGTTCGCCGGCCAGCCAGGCGTCCGGGATCTCGGCGGTGACCTCGGCGAGGAGGTCCTCGGTGACGCGCGGGGCCAGGTCGGCGGCGGCGCTCGCGAGGTCGGGGGCGAAGCGGGCGAGGGCGTGGTCGGCGGCGTCGTAGGGGCGGGCCGCGGAGGCCTCGGCGCCGGGCCAGTTGTGGTGCCAGATCATGGTGGCGCCGTGGTCGATGAGCCACAGCTCGCCGTGCCACATCAGCAGGTTGGGGTTGCGCCAGGAGCGGTCGACGTTGTTGATCAGCGCGTCGAACCAGACGATCCGCCCGGCCTCGGCCGCGTCCACCTCGAAGGCGAGCGGGTCGAAGCCGAGCGCGCCGGAGAGGAAGTCCATCCCGAGGTTGGTGCCGCCGCTGGCCCGCAGCAGATCCTGCACCTGCTGCTCGGGCTCGCCGAGTCCGAGCACTGGGTCCAGGTCGAGCGTCACGAGCCGTGGCACCCGGAACCCGAGCCGCCGGGCCAGCTCACCGCAGACGACCTCGGCGACCAGCGTCTTGCGGCCCTGTCCGGCGCCGGTGAACTTCATGACGTACGTGCCGAGGTCGTCGGCCTCGACGAGTCCCGGCAGCGAGCCGCCCTCACGCAGGGGCGTGATGTAGCGGGTCGCGATGGCTTCCTTGAGCATCGCCCCAGGTTACTGGGGCTGCGCTGAACAACCCGCACTCCGGGCCCGTACCTCAGGGCAGTTCACGAGGTATCCGCGGAAGGGACGTCAGCATGGCCAGCGAATCGCTTCATCCCGCTTCGGCACCGAGCCGCCGTACGGTCGTGGCGGCGGTGGGGGCGGCAGGGCTCGCCATCACGCTGAACGCGTGCAGCTCGGACGACGAGGGGTCGACCGCCGCGGCCGGCACCGCGCTCGGGAAGACCTCGGACATCCCGGAGGGCGGCGGCAAGATCTTCGCGGACGAGGGCGTGGTGGTGACCCAGCCGACGGCGGGCACGTACAAGGCGTTCTCGTCCAAGTGCACGCATCAGGGCTGCGCGGTGACGGGGATCGCCGACGGGGTGATCACCTGCCCGTGCCACAAGAGCGAGTTCTCCGTGGCCGACGGCAGCGTGAAGAAGGGGCCGGCCACGCAGCCGCTGCCGGAGGAGAAGATCACCGTGAGCGGGGACTCGATCACCCTGGCCTGAGGGTCACCCGCGTCGGCGCCGGTTCAGGCAGGGCACGAGGTCGGCCGTCGTCGTGAGGGTGGCCACCAGGGCGAGGGTGTTGCGGATCATCACCGGGGTGTAGTCGGAGGGCACCCCGGCGATGGCGTCCGTGGGCACGACGGCGGTGTAGCCGCGGTTGACCGCGTCGAACACCGCGTTGGGGATCGCCACGTTGGCCGAGACGCCGGTGACGACGAGGGTGCGGCAGCCCAGGTTGCGCAGCAGCGGGTCGACGTCCGTGCCCTGGATCGGCGACAGTCCGTGCAGCCGCCGGACGACGAAGTCCTCCTCGGAGACCTCGATCGGGGCCGCGACCCGGACCGCACTGGTGCCGGACAGCTGCTGGACGGGGAGGCGTTCGGCGGCGCGGAAGAGGCGGGCGTTGCGGTTGGCGCCGCGGCCGTCGGGGCGGCGTTCGGCGATCGCGTGGACGACCTGGACGCCGCCGGCGTGGGCGGCCGCGACCAGCCGGGCCACGTTGGCGAGGGCACCCGACGACCGTGCCTCCTTGGCGAGTTCGGGGAGCGCGCTGTCCGGGCCGACGACGCCCTGCTGGCACTCGACCGTGAGCAGCACGGTGGTCGCCGGGTCGAGGAGTTCGCTCAACTGCTCGTGCGACGGCACGTTCTGCCCCCTTGTCGCCGACGGTGTGGGCGGGCGAGCGTAACCACCATTGCGTGTTGAGGGAAGACACCGCATTGTTTTCTGACGCATCGTCAGAAACCGAGCAGGAAAGAGGGGGCGGATGACCGTCACTCAGCGTCGGGGCCGGAAGATCATGATGACGCCGGGCGAGCTGGACGAGTTCCTGACCAGCCAGCGCACCTGCCGGGTCGCCACCGTGTCCACGGGCGGCGCTCCGCATGTGAGCACGCTCTGGTTCGCCTGGGACGGCACCTCGTTGTGGCTGTACTCGGTGGTCAAGAGCAAGCGGTGGACCGATCTGCGCCGCGATCCGCGGGTCGCGATCGTGATCGACACGGGCGAGGAGTACGACGAGCTGCGCGGCGTGGAACTGACGGGTGCCGTGGAGTTCGTGGGCGAGGCGCCCAGGGTCGGGGATCTGTACGCCGAACTCGACGTCCCCGAGACGCTGTTCGCCCGCAAGAACTTCGGCCTCGACGAGATGCCGCACGACGGACGGCACGCGTGGGTGCGGCTGACGCCGGGCAAGATCGTGTCGTGGGACTTCCGCAAGCTGGCTCCGGTATAGGGAAGTTCAGCCCGGACAGGGAAGTTCAGCCCAGTTTCGCCGCGGCTTCCCTCAGTGCCTCGACCGCCGCCCTGATCGACGGGCGGCGGTCCGCGTCCGCGCGCCAGACGACGTACACATGGCGCCGGACCCGCTGCTTCAGCGGGACGGTGACGACGCCTTCGGGCATCGGGTGCCGTCCCAGCAGCGGCGCGATGCAGACACCCAATCCGGCTGCCACGAGCCCGAGTTGGGTGTGGGTCTCGGCGGCGCGGTGGCCGACGATGGGCTCGATGCCCTTGGAGCGCAGGGTGAACATCAGCCATTCGTGACAGAACTCGCCCTGCCCCCAGGTGATCCACTCGTCCCCCGCGAACTCGGCGAGGTCCACCTCGTCGCGGTCGGCGAGCCGGTGCCCGACCGGCAGCGCCACGTCCGCCGGGTCGTCCAGGACGGAGGCCTTGACCAGGCCGTCCGGGAGCGGCATCGGCTTGTTGTACCAGTCCAGGACCACCGCCAGGTCGAGATCGCCGCGGACCACGCCCCTGATGCCGAGTTCCGGCTCGAGCTCGCACGAGCGGACCCGCAGGGACGGGTGGGCGGCGACCAGTGCGGAGAGCGCGGCCGGGAAGAGCCCGCGCGCGGCGGTGGGGAACGCGGAGATGCGCAACTCGCCCACCACCTGGCCGCGTTGGGCCTCCAGGTCGGACTGGGCGAGGGCGACCTGCGACAGGATGCGGGCCGCGTGCTCGGCGAGCAGCCGGCCGGCGTCCGTGAGCCGCACCCCCCGGCCGTTCTTGGCCAGGAGCTGCTGGCCGACCTCCCGCTCCAGCTTGGACATCTGCTGGGAGACGGCGGACGTCGTGATGTGCAGCCCCTCGGCGGCGCCGCTCACCGAGCCGTGCCGGGCGAGGGCGTCGAGGGTGCGCAGGCGCTCCAGGTTCAACATGTAAGCAATGCTACGAGATATCACGTTGAACATCTCGATTGTGCTACGAGATTTTGGGCGTCATCGTGGTCCCCATGACCACCACCTCCCCCACCCGCCCTCCTTCCCTCGACTGGCGACTGCGTTTCGCCGCGCTGTCCCTGATCTGGGGTTTCAGCTTCCTGCTCATCAAGGTGGGTACGGAGGGGTACGCCCCCTTCCAGGTCGCCTTCGGACGGCTGCTGTTCGGGACGCTCGTGCTGGCGGCCGCGATGGTGGTGAAGCGGGAGCGGTTGCCGCGCAGGGCCCGGACCTGGGGGCATCTGGCGATGGCCGCCCTCCTCCTCAACGCCCTGCCGTTCTCGCTCTTCGCCTACGCGGAGCTGACCATTCCGTCCACGCTGGCGGGCATCTGCAACGCGACCTCGCCGCTGTGGGGGATGGCCCTGTCCGTGGTCGCCCTCTCCGAGGACCGGCCCACGCGGGTCCGGGTGGCCGGGCTCGGGATCGGGTTCCTCGGGGTGCTGACGGTGCTGGGCGCCTGGCAGGGCTTCCACGGCCTGGACGCCGGGGGCACGGCGATGGCACTGCTGGCCTCACTGAGCTACCCGATCGGCTGGATCTACCTCCGCCGCACACTGGCCGGGTCGGGTCACTCCCCTCTCTCCATGACGGGGGCCCAGTTGCTGTTGGCGACGCTGCAACTGGCTGTCGTGACGCCGCTGTTCACGTCCGCCCCGACGCGCTTCGCGGGCGTGCCGCTGCTGGCGATCGCCGCGCTGGGGTCGCTCGGCACCGGGCTGGCCCTCCTCGTCCAGTACGGCCTGGTCGCCGAAGTCGGCCCCACGACCGCCCAGATGGTCACGTACTTCATCCCCGTCATCGCCACGGCAGCGGGCGTCGCGATCCTCGGGGAGCCGCTGAGCTGGTCGACGCCGGTGGGGGCGGCGATCGTGCTGGCGGGGGCGGCACTGACCCAGGCGAAGCCGGGTCCGCGGGCCGACAGCGTGGCGACGCGGCCCCGGGTGCGGCAGCCGATGTGGCTCCAGGTGCGACGGCCGACGCGGCCCCAGGTTCAGCACCCGACGCGGCCCCAGGTTCAGCAGCCGACGCGGCTCCAGGTGCAACAGCCGACGCCCTCCGACAGCACGCCGCACACCCCCGCCCCGACCACCGGCGCCGCCCGCGTCCCCACTCCGGTGGACAACGGCACCATCACCCCCAGCCCCGCAGCCCGCGCTGGCCGCCCCTCCGAGCCCGCCGACCAGATGAGACGCCCCTCCGACAGCACCGACACGGCGACCCGCAGCCCAGCAGCGGCCGACTAGGCGACCACTACCCCAGCCCCGGCCGACCAGGCGAGTCACACCCCCGCCGACAGCAGCGTCACACCCATCCCCACCTCACCAACGGCGTCTTAGGCGTCCCCACCCCCGCCCACCGGGCGACACGCACCCGCGCCCGCGCTGAAGAGGCGGCCACACCCCGCCCCACCCGACGGCGCCACCCCTCGCCCCGCCTCAACCGACCGGGCAAGCCACACCCCCGACAGCACCGACCAGGCGAGCCGGACGCCACCCGACCCCACGGCGTCCCCTCTCCCCTCGCCCCCACCAACCGGGCAAGCCACACCCACGCCCCCACCGACCAGGCAAGGCACACACCGCCCCACCCCACGGCGCCACCCCTCCCCCCGCCCCCACCAACCGGGCAAGCCACACCCACGCCCCCACCGACCAGGCAAGCCACACACCGCCCCACCCCACGGCGCCACCCCTCCCCCCGGCCCCGACCGACGGCGTCACACATACCCCCGCCCCGGCCCAGGCCCCACCGCCGCCGCGATCGTCTCGGCCAGCGGTGCCGCCTCCGATTCGTTGAGGCGCGCGACCGTGACACGGATGCCGGGGGCCGCGTCCAGCCGGAAGCGCGCTCCCGGGGCCACCGCCCAGCCCGCGTGCAGGAGGCGGGAGACCGCGCCCGTCTCGTCGGGGACCGGGATCCAGACGTTGAGGCCGCTGCGGCCGTGCGCCGCGACACCGCGCTTCGCCAGTTCCGCGATCAGGGCGCCCCGGCGGGCGGCGTACGCGGCCGCCACCGCCTTCGGGTCGATCGCCCCCTCGGCCCACAGCCGGGCCACCGCCCCCTGCGTGATCCTGCTGACCCAGCCGGGTCCGAGACGCTGCCGCCCGCGGACCCGGTCGACCGTGACGGGGTCGCCCGTGAAGACGGCGAGCCGCAGGTCGGGGCCGTAGGCTTTGGCGGCCGAGCGGACGAACGCCCAGCTGCGGGTGGCGCCGGCCAGGGGATGCAGCGGCAGGTCGACGATGTCGTGGCCGTGGTCGTCCTCGATGAGGAGGGTGTCCGGGTGCTCCTTCAGCACGGCACGCAGGGCACGCGCGCGTGCGGCGGTCACGGCGGCTCCGGTCGGGTTCTGGGCCCGGTCGGTGACGATCAGGGCGCGCGCACCCGACCGCAGCGCCCGGCGGACGTCGTCCGGCAGCGGACCCTCGTCGTCCAGCCCGACCGGAGCCGTACGCAGTCCGACGGCCGGGATCAGGTCCAGGAGGCTGCCCCAGCCCGGGTCCTCGACGGCGACCGTGTCGCCCGGCCTGAGGTGGGCCGCCAGGACGCGTTCGATCGCGTCGAGCGAGCCGGACGCCACCGCGAGAGGCCCGTCCGGGACGCCGTCGACGTCCAGCGCGGCACGCGCGAGCCGGGCCAGCTCCGGGTCCACGGCCGCCTCCCCGTACAGCACCGGTGCCCGGTCGTTGTGCCCGGCCGCCGCCGCGAACGCTCCCGCGAGGGCGGGCAGCAGCTCCGGGTCGGGGTTGCCGCTCGCCACGTCCCGTACGCCCTCCGGCACCTCCACCCGGATCGACTCCCGCGCGGTCGTGGCCGGCTTGGGCCGGACCCGGCTGCCCCGGCGTCCCGCCGTCTCGATCACCCCGCGCTCGCGCAGGACGCGGTACGCCGCCGCGACCGTGTTCGGGTTCACCCCGAGCTCGCCGGCCAACTCCCGCATGGGCGGCAGGAGTTGCCCCGGCTCCAGCTCACCGGCACCCACCGCACGCTCGACGCTCGCCGCGATCTCGGCTGCGCCCCGCCCTTCGATCCGATATCCTCCTAGCACAAAGCAGATTATGCACTAGTGCAATAGGCGTTGCAACCCGCACCACTGTTGCCACTCGTACCGCTATGGAGACCGCCATGCAGGGGACCACGCAGCCGACGACACCACAGCCCGCCGCCTACCCGGCGACCGACCGCACGGTGCCCACCCGCTCCGCGGACCGCGCCTCGTACGACAAGGACGTCGTGCACGCGATACTCGACGAGGCCTACGTCTGCCACCTCGGCTTCGTCCGCGACAGCGCCCCGGTCGTGCTGCCGACGCTCTTCGCCCGGGTCGGCTCGCGCCTCTACGTCCACGGCTCGACCGGCTCGCGCCCGCTGCGGATGACCGGCCAGGCCGACCCCGGTCTCCCGGTGTGCCTGACGGTCACGCACGTCGACGCGCTGATCCTGGCCCGCTCGGCCTTCCACCACTCGATCAACTACCGGTCCGTGGTGGTGCACGGCACCGCGTACGACGTGACGGACCCGGAGGAGAAGCGGCTCGCCCTGGACGCGCTCGTCGACCACGTCGTGGCGGGCCGGTCCAAGGACTCGCGGCCCGCGAACAAGAAGGAGCTGGCCGCCACCGCTGTCATCCGCCTCGACCTCGACGAGGTCTCCGCGAAGATGCGCACCGGCGGCGTGAACGACGAGCCCGAGGACCTCGCCCTCCCCCACTGGGCCGGCGTCGTCCCGCTGCGCAAGGGCTACGACACCCCGGTCGGCGACCCCGACCTGGCTCCCGGCACCGGACTCCCCGACTACCTCGCGACCCTGTGATGCTGGTCCACCCGTGGGACGCGCCGCGCGCCGACGCCGAGTGGCAACAGTGGCTCGCGGTACGGGACTTCGGCACGCTCGTCGTCAACGGACTCGACGGCGAGCCGCCGTACGCCCAGCCGCTGCACTTCCTGTACGACGCCGAGCGCGGCGAGGTCCTCACCCACCTGGCCCGCCCCAACCCCCTGTGGGCGGCGCTGTCGGTGCACCCCGACGTCGTCCTGAGCGTGGTCGACGACTACGTGTACGTCCCCGGCCCCTGGCAGGCCGACCCGGAGGGCCCGGCCGAGCACGGCACACCGACCAGCTTCTACGCGGCCGTCCAACTCCGCTGCCGGGCCCATGTGGTGGACGACCCGGCCGAGAAGGCCGCGCTGCTCAACCGGCAGGTCGGCCACTTCCAGCCGGAGGGCGGTACGGCCGAAGTGGCCTCCGGGGAGGTGCCGTTCGGCCGGCTGCTGTCGGGCCTGCGCGGGGTGCGGCTCGAAGTCACCGGCGTACGGGCGAAGTTCAAGTTCGGGGGGCGACGGAGCGAGGACGTCCAGGACTCGATCGCCGTACGCCTGGCGGAGCGGGCCGGTCCGCGGGACGCGGCGGCGCGTGCGCACATACTGCGCCGCCGCGTCGGCTGAACCCCTACGCCGGCAGCGGTGCGCCGCGTCGCACGGCACGGGTCTCGGCCACCGCGAGACCCGTGACCGAACCCAGCATCAGCAGGGTGCCGAGCAGGGTCGGCGCCGTCAGGTGCTCGCCGAGCAGGACCACGGCGAGCACCGCCGCGCTGACCGGCTCCAGGAGCATGATCACGGACACCGTCGCCGACCGTACGGCCGCCGCGCCCGCGAAGTAGAGGGCGTAGGCGAGGGCCGTGGGGACGGCGGCGAGGTAGGCCAGCAGCCAGAGCAGCAGGCCCGGTTCGACGGTGTGCGGGACCAGGCCCTCGGCCAGCGCGAACGGCAGCAGCAGCGCGCTGGTGACGGCGAACACCCCGACGGACGTGGCGGCCGCGTCCGCCTCGCCGGCACGGCCCCAGCGACGGGTGAGCAGGGTCATCGCGGACCCACCGGCCGCCGACGCCAGCCCGCACAGCACCCCCCAGGGGCGTACGGCCGAACCCCCGCCCCCGAGGGTCAGCACCCCCAGGCCGGCGAGCGCCCCGGCGACGGCGACCGCGCCACCGCGCCCGAGCCGCTCCCCGAGCGTCAGCCGGGCGCCGAGCGCGACGAGCACGGGCCCGGCGCCCAGCGTGACGACGGTGGCCACGGCGAGTCCGGTGGAGCGTACGGCCGCGAAGTAGCCGGTCTGGAACACGGCGAGCCCCAGGCCCGTGGCCCCCGCCCGCCACACCGTGCGGCCGAGCGGTCCGCGCGCGGCGGTGCGGGTCCGGGGGCGCAGCAGGCGTACGGCGGCCAGCAGGACGAGCCCGGACGCGCAGCGCCAGAAGGACAGGGCGACGGGCCCCAGATCGCTGACCCCGTAGGCCAGTGCGGCGACCGCGCCCGCGGTGCCCCAGGCGACACCGGCGACGATCAGATACAGCAGGCCTCGCCCGACGGGCAGGCCGGAAGAACCAGCAGAAGCATTCGACACTTGTCGTCTCCGCAGACATGGAGAAGCGGGGAACCCGGCTCAGCGGGGTCCGTGGACTTCGTCTGCGGGCAGCACCGTTCCGCCCTGCGTACGGCAGGGCGGGAATGACCGGAGGGCCCGCCTCAGGCGGCCGGCGGTGCGATGACGTAGTGCGTATGCATGATCGGCAGCCTAGGCAGCCGTCGAACGGCGGGACAACTCCCTTTCCGGACCACCGCTCGCCACCGGTTCCGGGGACGGCTTGACCGGGGTCGAGGACTGCGCGATGAACGCGCCGAGCAGGACGATCACGCCGCCGAGGATCTGCGGGGCGGACAGGTGCTCGCCGAGCAGGACCCAGGCCAGCACGGTCGCGACGACCGCTTCGAGACAGGCGACGACCGTGGCGACCTGCGGGGAGAGCCGGCGTACGGAGACCACGCCGGTGACGTAGGCGACGACCGTGGCGACGAGCACGATCCAGGACAGCAGCAGGGCGGCCGCGACGGAGGTGCCGTTCATGTCCGCGGTGCCGCCGAGCACGGACCAGTCCATCGACCAGGGTCGCGCCACGACCGTGAGGACGGCGGCGCCGACGAGGAGGCCGTACGCGATGACCCCGAGCGGGTCGGGGGTGTCGGCGCCGGAGTCGGTGCCCTGGTCGGACAGGACGAAGTAGCCGACCTGGCAGCAGGCCGCGCCCAGCGCGAGCAGCAGGCCGACCGCGTCGATGCTCAGTCCCGACCACACCTCGACGACACAGGCGAGGCCACCGACGGCGAGGACGACGCCGACCGCCGCGGCACGCGTGACCGGCCGCCGCTGCACGAACCGCACCCAGCCGAGGACAAGGGCGGGCGCGAGGTACTCGATCAGCAGGGCGACTCCCACCGGCAACCGGGAGATCGAGGCGAAGTAGAACGCCTGCACCCCGGCCACGCCGAGCAGTCCGAACCCGGCGAGCAGGGCGGGGCGGCGGCGCAGCAGGGCGCGGTGGCGCACGGCGAGCGGCAGCATCACGAGGGCCGCGCTGGCCACCCGGAGCCACACCACGTGAAGCGGGTCGAGGCCGGCCTCGATCAGCGGCTTGGCCGCGACACCGGAACCTCCGAAGGCGACCGCCGACGCGAGGGCGAGCCCGAGCCCGACCCCTCGGCCGCGGTGACCGGCACTGCTGTCAATCGTCTGCACCGGCACATGATGACAGGCGATGACATGACCGTCACCCCCGTTGACACCTGTCTCAACGATTGGACGAGACAGGCGCTCGGCGCGGCGACCGCCTGGCGTGCGGCCCGTGGAGGGGGGCGATGGCTGTCTGCGCGGGCCTGGACGGGGCGGGCAACGTGCGCGGGCCGGCGAATGTCCGGCGCGGAGCAGTCCGGGGCGGCGACTCTCCGTCACGGGCGTGGACGGGGACGGCGACTATCCGGGCCGGCGAATGTCCGGCACCGAGCAGCCCGGGGCGGCGGCTCTCCGGCACGGGCCTGGACGGGGACGGCGACTATCCGGGCCGGCGAACGTCCGGCACCGAGCAGCCCGGGGCAGCGGCTCTCCGGCACGGGCCTGGACGGGGACGGCGACTATCCGGGCCGGCGAATGTCCGGCACCGAGCAGTCCGGGGCGGCGGCTCTCCGTCACGGGCCTGGAGGCGGCCGACGGCTATCCGAGCCGGTGGCCGTGCGGGGCGGTGGCCGTTCGGGCCGGTGGCCGTGCGGGCCGGTGACCGTGCGGGGCGGTGGCCGTAGGGCGAGCGGTGGGCCGGGACGAGGTCCGTCCGGTCAGGGGTCCTGCGGTCGGCTAGTGGCTGTGCGGTACGCGGCTCTCGAGTCCGGTCCGCAGTGCTTCCGCGTCGATGCCGGCCCGGGTCAGTACCTCGACGGCGCGGGCGTCGGGATCGCTGACGACCGCCGCGAGCAGGTCGAGGCCGCTCGCCCGGCCCGCGCCGCGACCGGCGGCGCGCTCGTGGGCGTACTCCATCGCGCCCGCCGCCAGCGGCGAGAGACCGTCCGCCTCCCCCACCACGGGCACCGCCCCGGAGTCCTCGACACTTCCCTGCCAGCGCAGCCCGTAGCCGATGCTGCGCTGCACGAGATAGGCGAGCAGCCGGGCGAGCTGCGGTCCGCCCTCGAAGACGGCCCGCACCTCGGGGTCGTGCTCGAGGAGGGAGTGCAGCAGATGAGCCGTGTCGATCTGCCGGTCCCCGTCCCTGACCGCACGCCGGCGCGCGCCGGAGACCACCGCTGCCAGCTCCTCGCCGAGCCGGACATCGTGGTCCGCGCGATGACCTCCCGGCTCGCTCACCGACTGCCGGGGTATACGGGGTTGCACATCCCCCACCCCATCAGTCCCGCCGGACCGCGTCATCCCCGGCGGGAACCATCTTCGCGTCCCACGCGGAGTGGACCCGGGCGACCGGAATCTCCTCCTTGCGGATGAGATCAGGCCCTTCTTCGGGCGGGGGCGCGCGCCGCTTTGCTTCGCGCCCGGTACGCAACCGCCGTGTTCCCTCGCTCGTCCCACAGGGACATGGAAAGCAGGTGCTGGCTGGTGGCGCTGCCGGCCGTCGACGGGATGCAGTACGTGTACCGGGTGTACGCCCCGGAGGACGCGCTGCTCGCCGACCTGTTCTGGGAGGCGTGGCACTGCCACGACGAGAGCGCGTTCCCGCGGGCATGGGACGTGTTCGACGCGGCGGTGATACGGCTGGTCGCCTGACCGGTCGCCGGACCCGGCGCCTCTCCACATTTTCTGACGGTCCATCAGCATTGAATGTTGTGGGCCCTGCGGCTACGTTCCGCGACACCGTAGCCGGAGACGAAGGGGTGGTCGCATGGCCGAAGTCAGCGCGGAGGCACGGATCGAGGCGCCGGCCGAGAAGGTGTGGGGCCGGCTCACGGACTGGTCGTCGTACGGCGAGTGGAACGCCACCCACACCAGCTTCCCCGAGGGCGGCCCGAAGAGCCTCGAAGTGGGCGGGACGTACCAGGAGAACATGAAGCTGATGGGCTTCCCGGCCGAGGTCGAGTGGACCATCGACGAGCTGGAACCGGCCCGGGTGTTCGCCACCAAGGGCAAGGGGCCCATGGCGGTGAGCCTGGTCAACCGCTACACGCTCGTCCCGGACGGCGACGCCACGACGGTCCGGATCGACAGCGAGTTCACGGGCGCGGCGGTGTCGCTGATGGCGGGCAAGCTCAGGGACTCCGCGACGGCCGCGCTGAACGAGTCGCTGCGCAAGCTGGCGGGGCTGGTGGCCTGAGCGCCGGGGCACGGGAAGGCGCCCCGCGGAAATGAACCACGGGGCGCCCCTCTACAGCCGTACGGCCGCCGGTCAGTCCTCTTCGGCGAGGATCAGGTACAGCTTCTTGCGGGCTTCGTTGATGACGCCGACCGCCTTCTCGCGCTGCTCCTTGCTGCCGGTCTTCCAGACCTGCCCGAAGGCCTCCATCAGACCGAAGCCGGCCTGCCGGATCTCACCCAGTGCCTCGAAGTCCACGCCACGGGACGCTTCCTCCCAGGGCGCGTCGGGGCCTTCCTCGGCCGCGGTGCGGCCCGCCTCGGTGAGCGAGAACAGCTTCTTGCCGCCTTCGCTCTCGCTGGCGATCAGGCCCTCGTCCTCCAGCAGCTGAAGGGTCGGGTACACCGAGCCGGGGCTGGGCTTCCACGCCCCGCCGCTGCGCTCGGCGATCTCCTGGATCATCTCGTACCCGTGCATGGGCCGGTCCCTGAGCAGGGCGAGGATCGACGCGCGTACGTCGCCGCGCCGTGCCCTCCCCCGGGGTCCGCCGCGCCCTCGTGGGCCCCAGGGGCCCGGACCGAAGCCGGGTCCGCCGAAGCCGGGACCACCCGGGCCGCCCGGCCCGAAGGGACCGAAGGCACCACGCCGTCCGTCGAAACCACCTCGGCCCCCACGCGGGCCGTGTCCACCGTGTCCACGTTCGAATCCATGGGAACGCATCGCCATCACTCCATCCATCGTTGATCTGTCGCGATGCGTCAACGATATATCGGAATACTTCGCATGACAAGGCCCGCCAGAAACCCGAAGAAAACAGCACGCCAGCGCGCTCAGTGCCCCCGGAACGCCTCCTCCAGCCACCAGGCGCCGTGCTCCCTCGTCACCTTGGCGTCCACCAGCAGGGGCGCCGAGCGCGGCCCCGCCACCCAGTCGGCCACCGCCTTCAGGTCGGCGCGCTCCCGCACGGTCACCGTCTCGAAGCCGTGGCCGCGGGCGACGGCGGCGATGTCCGTCGGCGGGAAGGTGACCGTGTCCAGGGGGAAGCCGTCGGGGCCGAAGTGGTGGACCTCGGCTCCGTAGGCCTCGTCGTCGTAGACGATCACGACCATGGGCAGCCCGAGTCGTCGTACGGTGTCCAGCTCGGCCACGCCCATCAGCGCGCCGCCGTCGCCCAGCGCCGCGACGGGCAGCCGGTCCGGCCGGGCCAGGGCGGCGCCGATCGTCGTGGCGAGGCCCAGGCCGATCGACTGGAAGGCCTGGGTGAAGCAGAAGCCGTGGTGGTCGGGGACGGAGAGGTAGGCGCTCGGGTAGCCCATGAAATTGCCCGAGTCGACGCCGACGACCCGCTCCGCCGGGAGGAGGTCGTCGAGCGCCGCGCTCAGGGTGCGCGGGTCGATGCGGTCCCGGGTGCTCTCGTCGTCGTACGGCACGTCCCGCCATCGCCCGCGGGTGCGCAGGGCCCGCGCGATGTCGTCGGTGCGATACCCCTGGCGCCGTTCGCCACCTGCGGCGAGCGTCTGCCGGGCCGTGACGGCGACGTCGCCCGTGACGCCGAGGCGGACCTCGCGGTGCGCGCCGAGCGCGGACGCGTCGTCGTCGACCTGGACGACGACGGTGTCCGGGCCGATGAGCGTGCCGTGCCGCGTGGTCCACATGGTGAGCCCGCAGCCCCAGCCCACGATCAGGTCGGCGCCCTGGATCAGTTCCGTGGACAGGGGCGTCGCGAAGCCTCCCGAGATGCCGAGCGACCAGGGGTCGTCGTGGAACAGCCCGTGGGCGACGGCGGAGGTCGCGAGGAGGGCGCCGTGGTGGTCGGCGAGCGCCCGGAGGGCGTCCCGCGCCGCCGGCGACCGCGCGCCCCGGCCGGCCACGAAGACCGGGCGCCGGGACCGGGCGAGGGCGGTCACGAGGGCCGAGACCTCGGACGCCGACGGTTCGACGGCGGCCCGCGGCGGTGGCGGTACGACGGCGACGGTGGCGGCGTCGGGGACGTCCAGCGCCTGCACGTCCAGCGGGAGGTTGAGGACGACGGTGCGGCGCTCGTGCAGGGCGCGGCGGACGGCGCCGAGGGCCTCCTCCACGGCGGTGTGCGGGGACGTCACCCGTGCCGCGACCGCGCCCACCGCCCGCGCCAACGCCTCCTGGTCGACGTGGAAGTTGGAGGTCGGCAGGGTCGCCTCCGCGGCCACGACGAGCAGCGGGGTGCGGCTCTTCGCGGCCTCGGCGATGCCGGTGAGGGCGTTGGTCAGCCCGGGCCCCTGGTGCACGCTGAGGGCCGCGACCGTGCCGCTGATGCGGGCGAAGGCGTCGGCCATGGTGGCCGCTCCGCCCTCGTGCCGGGCGGCGACGAAACGGGAGCCGGCCGCGACCATCGCGTTGGTGACGTGGAAGTTGCCGGAGCCGACCACGCCGAACACCTGGTGCACACCGGCAGCGGTCAGCGCCCGGCCGACGGCCTCGGCGACCTTCACGAGCGCTCCACCAGCGCGAGGACGCGGGCCGGGGAGCCCGAGCCCTGGACGATCGGCAACGGTCCCGCGACGACCACGGCTCCGGTGGCGGGCAGCCGGCCGAGGTTCTGGAGCTGCGTCAGCCCGTACTTGTCGTTGCCCATGAGGTACGAGTGGCAGGGGAAGACCGGGTCGAAGGAGTGGGCCGCCCCCGCGTCGGTGCCCACCGTCTCGGTGCCGAGCCCGATCACCGGGGACTCCTCGGCGACCCAGCGGGCGCACTCCGGTGACAGGCCCGGCGTGTGCGGGCCGTTCTCGTCGGCGTTCAGGAACTCCCGCTGGGATGCGGCGCGGGCGTCCCAGCCGGTGCGCAGCAGCAGCCAGCCCCCGTCGGGCAGCGGACCGTTCTCGGCCTCCCACGACTTGATGTGGTCCACCTCGACCAGGAAGTCGGAGTCCTCGGCCGCCGCGGCGGAGAAGTCCAGCACGACCGCGGGCGCGATCAGCCGGCTCACCGGCACGGAGGCCACATCGGCGAGGTCCTTGCCGGTGACCCAGTGGTTGGGGGCGTCGAAGTGGGTGCCGGTGTGCTCACCCGTACGGAAGTTGTTCCAGTACCAGGCCGGCCCCCGGTCGTCGTACCGGCTGATCTCCTCCAGCTCGAACACCTGCGTCTGCCCGAACGGCTCCGGCAGCTGGATCACCGGTGTCGCGGAGGACAGCGGCGCCGTCAGATCGACGACCTCGATCGCACCACCGCGCAACCCGGCCAGCAGGGCTCGGAGAACGGACGGCTCGGACATGGCGGCCTCCTGAACTGTCGTGAGTGGCTGACGCGTTGACGACAGTCGCACCGCCGAGGCGACGCGTCCAGACACCACTCCCGAAGTTCGAAATCAGGCCAGTGACCCCGGATTGGCCTTGGTCCGGCCTGCCACGCCCCTCTAGCGTCGAGACCATGCGCATCCGAATCGTCGACGCCTTCACCGACCGTCCCTTCGCGGGCAACCCCGCCGGGGTCCTCCTCCTCGACTCCTTCCCGGACGACGCGTGGCTCCAGAACGTGGCCGTCGAGGTCAACCACGCCGAGACGGCCTTCGCGCACCGCCTGCCCGGGGGCGGGGACGCCGACTGGGCGCTGCGCTGGTTCACGCCGGCCGCCGAGGTGAACATGTGCGGCCACGCCACACTGGCGACCGCCCATGTCCTGCACACGACCGGCGCGCACGAGGGCCCGGTGCGGTTCGCCACCCGCAGCGGGGTGCTCATCGCGACGCCGGGCGAGGACGGTTCGATCACCCTGGACTTCCCGACCGCGCCGCTCACCCGGACCGAGGTGCCGGACGGGGTCGCCACGGCGCTGGGGGCGGAGCCGCTCTCCGCCTTCGACACCGGCCCGAACGTCGGCGACCTGATCCTCGAACTCGCCGACGAGAAGACGGTCCATGCCCTCGCCCCCGACCACAAGGCACTCGGTGCCTTCTCCGAGCGCGGCATCATCGCGACCGCCCGCGCCGAGGACCCGTCCCGGGGCTACGACTTCGTCTCGCGCTGCTTCTTCCCGAACGTCGGTATCGACGAGGACCCGGTCACCGGCAGCGCCCACACCGCGCTGGCCCCGTTCTGGGCCGAGCGCCTCGGCCGCACCGGGCTGACCGGCCTCCAGGCCTCCCGGCGCTCCGGCCGCGTCCGCACCGAACTGCGCGGCGACCGCACGCTCCTGACGGGCCGCGCGGTCATCACGATCGAGGGGGAACTGCTCGTCTGACGCCTCAGGCCGTGGGGAGCCAGCCCACCTTCCCGGCCAGCAGCGCGTACCCGACGAACGCGCCGATGTCGAGCAGCGAATGCGCCACCACCAGGGGGCCCACCCGGCCCCAACGGCGGTAGAGCCAGACGAACACCACCCCCATCGCCATGTTGCCGAGGAACCCGCCGATGCCCTGGTAGAGGTGGTACGACCCGCGCAGCACGGAACTGGCCACCAGCGCGGTCCCCGGCGTCCAGCCCAACTGGCCGAGCCGGCGCAGCAGATAGCCGACGACGATGACCTCTTCGAGGATCGCGTTCTGCAGCGCGGACAGCACCAGCACCGGGTACTTCCACCACACCTCGGGCAGTGCCTCCGGCACGACGGTGAGGTTGAAACCGAGGCCGCGTGCGGCCAGGTAGAAGGCGATTCCGGTGCTGCCGATCACCGCCGCGATCGCCGCGCCGCGGGCCAGGTCGAACCAGGGCCTGGTGCGGTCGAAGCCGAGGACGCGCAGGCTGCTCCCCTCGCGCAGCAGCAGGTGCGCGACGAGGGCGACGGGCACGAGCGACGAGGCGATCCCGAAGAGCTGCCAGGCGAGATCGAGCCAGGGACGGCCGGGCGCGGCGGAGGCGTTGAGGGTGGCCGCCTGGTCCTTGAGGCCGCCTGGTTTGGTGACCGATCCGACAAAGCTGATCAGGGCGGACACACCGCTCGCACCGAGGGAGAGCCCCAGAACGAGCAGGGTCTCGTCCCGGAGAATCCGTCGCGAGGACCGCTCCGGCGGAAAAGAATCAGCCACCGCACCCGCCTCTGCCTGCACACCTGACTCCAATTCAGTAATCCCGTCTCATCCCCCGCGATGCCCCGCTAGGGTCCTCGAAAGAACTTACGAAGATCGTGAGAACTTACGACGATCGTGCGAGACAGGCCGTTGGGGGACGGACACCGTACGGGGCGCACCTCCCCCTTTGCCCGACATGCGGCCGAAAACCGGCAGAAGGTCTGACAGGGAGGGGCACCACCGTCATGGGACGTCACAGCTTGCCCGATCAGTATGGGGCGGGCGGCAGCGACCCCCGCCCACGCGCCCGGCGCCGCTCGGTGGCCATCGCGACCGTACTCGTCCTCACCGTCGCCGGCGGGACGGCGGCGGCCGTCCAGAGCGGACTGCTCTCCTTCGGCGCGTCCTGCCAGGAGGACGCGGTACGGCTCAAGGTCGCGGCCTCTCCCGACGTGGTCCCGGCGCTGCGCGCGGCCGCGGAGCGGGCCCGTGACGACAGCCTCACCTCCGACGGCCGCTGCGTGGACGTCACGGTCACCGCGCAGGACTCCTCCAAGGTCGCGGACACCCTGCTGGCCGGCCGGAAGACCGATGCGCAGGTGTGGGTGCCGGACTCGCGGGTGTGGGTGGAGCGGGTCGCGGCGGACACGGGGGCGACGGAGGTGACGCCGGTCGGCAGCTTCGCGTCCTCACCGGTGGGCGTGGCGGTGGTGCCGCAGGCGGCGAAGTCGCTGGGGTGGCCGCGCAAGACGTACAGCTGGATCGAACTGGCCGGCGCCACCATGCGGGACGACGCCCTCAGGCTCGGCGCGGCCGACCCGGCGCGCAGTGCGACAGGGCTGCTGGCACTCACCCGGCTGACCACGGCAGCCGGCGCGATCGAGGGCGGGGACACCCAGGCCGCGGCCATGATGAAGACGCTGTCGCAGCGCACCTCCGACAGCGACACACAGGTCCTGGACACCCTCCCGCGCGACGCCTCCGGCACCGAGCAGGGCAACCCCAAGCGCAACCAGGCGCTGATCCTCAGCGAGCAGGCGGCGTTCGCGTACAACACCGCGGACGGGGGCGAGGGTCTCGACCTCTTCTATCCGAAGGACGGCTCACCGCGGCTCGACTTCCCCTACACACTGGTCGACCAGGCGGTGCTGACCACCGACGAGAGCCGGGCGGCCCTGCGGTTCGTGAACTATCTGCGCAAGCCGGGACAGCGGAAGCTGCTCCACAAGTACGGCTTCCGCACCTCCGACGACGAGGTGGAGGCGTCGGTCGTCACCGGGGCCGGCGGCAGCAGGCCGCAGCCGTACGCGAAGGCCGCCGTACGCCCGGCGTCCGAGACGGCGCTCCAGGAAGCCCTCGGCACCTGGACGATCACGGTGCAGAGCGCTCGCATCACCACGGTCGTGGACGCGTCCTCCTCGATGTCCGAGGAGGTCACGAGCGACGGCCAGTCCCGGATGGACGTCACCAAAGCGTCCCTCCTCCAGGCCCTCGCCACGTTCACACCGGACGACGAGATCGGCCTGTGGGACTTCTCCACCAAGCTGGACGGCGACAAGGACTACCGCGTCCTGGTGCCGACCGAACGCCTGGGCTCCGCCCAGGGCAACGGCACCCAACGCGACCGTCTCACAGCGGCGTTCAGCGGCCTGACGCCGGTCCCGAACGGCGCGACAGGGCTGTACGACACCACCCTCGCCGCCTACAGATCGGCGGTGTCCTCCTACGCCAAGGGCAAGTTCAACGCCCTGGTCGTCCTCACCGACGGCGTCAACCAGGACCCCGGCAGCATCTCCCGCGGCGCCCTGATCAACCGCCTCCGCCAGCTCACCGACCCCGACCGCCCGGTCCCCCTCATCATGATCGCCGTCGGCCCCGACGCGGACCGCACGGAGGCCACCCAAATAGCCACGGCCACGGGCGGCTCCGGCCAGGAGGTCACCGACCCGTCCCAGATCCACGAGGTGATCCTGAAGGCGATCGTGGCGGCGGGGGCGGAGGGAAGCGGGAAGGGGTGAGCAGGGGAAGCGGCACGGACTGAGCAGGGTGAGCAGGGAAGCGACACGAACTGAGCGGGTGAGCAGGAGACGCGACACGAACCGAGCGGGTGAGCAGGGAAGCGACACGAACTGAGCGGGTGAGCAGGAGAAGCGACACAAACTGAGCAGAGAACCACGGCACACCCTGAGCCACCGAAGGACACACCCCCACCACCCCGCCCACCTCCGCCGCCCGGCTACCCGTCCCCGCCCAGCCGCCCTGCCGACCCCCGCCCCTTGCCGGCCCCTCCCAGGCCCGCCCCCTCTGATCACGCCGGCCCCTCCCAGGCCCGCCCCCTCTGATCACGCCGGCCCCTCCCAGGCCCGCCGTCCCTGATCACACCGGCCCCGCTTTCCGCGCCGGTCCTCACCCCCCGCCGCAACGGCGCCCAGCCACCACGGCGCGGCCCGGCGGTGCCCAACCGGACCGGCCACGCCACCGCCATCCCAACGGGCAGGCCCTGTCACCCCAGCGGCCGCGCCACCGCCATCCCGACGACCACGCCCCGCCATCCCAACGGGCACGCCCTGTCACCCCAGGGGCCACACCCCTCCACCCCAGCGGCCGCGCCCCGTCACCCCAGCGGCACCGGCTCCGGCAACCCCACCGGCCACGTGTGCACCGGGTCCCCGACGAGCATCAGCTCGCGGTAGCGCCGGGTCAGCGCGGCGAACGCGGCGTCGCGGGCGAGGCCCTTCTCCAGGGCCCGGTGGAAGGTCGCGGACTGCCAGGTCGCGCCGTTGGCCCGGCGTCGGCAGCGTTCGTCGATGACGCCGAGGTAGAAGTCCCGGTCGGCGGGTTCCACGCCCCACGCGTCCAGTCCGGCCTCGGCCAGCGGCAGCAGCTCGTCGCGTACGAGGGTGACGGCGTCGACCTGGGCCAGCCCGCCGTAGCGGCCGCGCCGCGGCCAGTCGAAGCGGGCGTCGATCCCGTGTCGGCAGGCCGCGTCGAAGTTGGCCGCGGCCGACTCGAAGGGCAGCCGCGTCCACACCGGCCGCGACTCCTCGGCGAGGGCGCGGACGACGCCGTAGTAGAACGCGGCGTTGGCGATGACGTCGGTGACGGTGGGCCCGGCCGGGAGCACCCGGTTCTCGACGCGCAGGTGCGGGACGCCGTCGGCGATGCCGTAGACCGGGCGGTTCCAGCGGTACACGGTGCCGTTGTGCAGGACGAGCTCGGCGAGGCTGGGAACGCCGCCCTCGTCGAGCACCTTCAGCGGGTCCTCGTCGTCGCAGATCGGCAGCAGGGCGGGGTAGTAGCGCAGGTTCTCCTCGAAGAGGTCGTACGCGGAGGAGATCCACCGCTCCCCGAACCAGGTGCGCGGCCGTACCCCCTGCGCCTGGAGCTCGGGCGGACGCGTGTCGGTGGACTGCTGGAACAGCGGGGGCCGGGACTCGTGCCACAGCTCCTTGCCGAACAGGAACGGCGAGTTGGCCCCGACGGCGATCTGCGCGGCGGCGACGGCCTGCGCGGCGTTCCACACGTCCGCGAAGCGCCCCGGGGTGACCTGGAGGTGCAGTTGCACGGAGGTGCAGGCGGCCTCGGGGGCGATGGACTTCGAGGTGCAGCTCAGTCGTTCCACGCCGTCGATGTCGAGGGCGAAGTCCTCACCGCGGGCGGCCACGATCTGATCGTTCAGCAGGGTGTAGCGGTCGACGTCGGAAAGGTTGGAGGAGACGAGGTCGTCCCGGTCGAGCGTCGGCAGAATGCCGATCATCACGATCCCGGCGTCGAGCTCTCCCGCTTTTCGGTCCGCATATGCCAGCGAGGTACGTATTTCCTCGGCGAGCCGGTCGAATACGCGACCGCCCAACGGGTGTGGGGCTATGTTGACTTCCAGATTGAACATGGCGAGTTCTGTTTGGAAATCTCGGCTCGCGATCCGCTCGAGCACCTGCGCGTTCAACATTTTCGGCATCCCGTCGGGGCCGGTGAGATTCAGCTCGATCTCCAGCCCCATGAGGTTCTTCGGCCGGTCGAACCGCTTCTCCTCCAGCAGCCGCTCCAGGCCCGCCAGACACTGCCGGAGCTTGTCGCGGTAGTGCTGGCGATCGGACAGATCGAACCGACCTGCCACGACCTTCTCCCCCATCGCAGCATCCCTCCTCGGATGGGCGTGCCGTAGATCGGCCGCCGGGCGTCCCGGGTCACGTGGGATGATGCCCAGCGGATGCGATCGATAACGTCCCGCGCGGGCCCGGCGCCCGCTACTCTGGCGCAGACGACCGGGGGCACATTCACCGGGCATGCGGCACTTTGCAGTTTCGAGTGCCCTGAACAACTCGTGAAAAACGCCGACGAGAATTGGCCGTCCACTTCCGCGGCATTCACCGAGGTCATCGCCGTACGGGCGACGCGGAATCGGGATGATTCCCACGTATCGACGACCGGATGAAACCTTGCCGTTCACCTCGGAAACGGCTAGACGAAACATCGTCTGAACACGTGTCGTATAAACTCCGCGAACGAGGCAGAAGGTTGGCGCCCCCGGTCGAACGATCCTGCCGTCGAGGTGACGTAGGCAGGCCTCACCCTCATCACGCGCACTCATGACCCGGCCCCCGCCTCTCTGGCCCCGCGAGCTGACAGCGCCGTCCGCCCACGCCCTCGCGCCACCGTGCCTGTCGAATGAGAGGCGACCCACCATGCCGCTGCATGTGCCCCCGGCCCCCGCGCCCGCCCTTCGCTCCGTCCTCACTGCGCTCGGTTCGCCCACCGCGGTCCGCGAGGCCCGAACACCGTCACTGCGTACCGCCCAGGGGCCCGCGACCCCGGAACTCCCGCTGCCCCTCCATGTCCTCGACGACCTCACCGCCGCGGGCGCGGCCGCGACCCGGCTGGCCGGGTGGCGCTTCCTGATCCGGTGCGGCGACCGCGCCGTGGCCGCGGCCGAGACCCGGCTGACGCCCGACGGCTGGGCCTTCTCGCACTTCTTCGAGGGCCCGTACGTCGCCTCCACCGAGCGCGCGCTGCGCCAGGCCGAGACGATGCAACAGTCCTACCAGCCCCGCCTGTTGTCGGTGCCGGGCCTGTACATGCTGACGCTGTGGCTGCACGGCGACTGCACCGCGGACGGGGCCGGCGGCCATCCCGCCGCCACCGATCTGCTCGTCCCGCTCGCGCCCGCGCCGCCCGGTATCGCCGCCCACCGGCCGCACCGGGTCGCCGAGCTGCTTCCGGTGCTGACCCATCGGGTGACACCGAAGCCGGCACCTCTGCTGAGCCAACCGGCCTGAAGCGGCGCCCCCGACTGCGGCTCGTACGAGCGGAACACGGCTCGTACGAGCCTCTTTCGTGCCCGCACCCGTCCGGACTAGCCCCATCCGGCCATCGCGAACCACCCGAAGAGACAGTGCAGTTGGGATGAACCGTCCGCGCGGGTGACGCGTCATGAACCTGTGAGTAGCGGTGCTGCCAAATCCCTGCGGATCGAGGCCCGTGGGGCAACACTGGTTCCGACCGACTTATCACAACGGGGGCAGCGATGAACACCACGACAAAGCGAAAGATCCCACCCATGTGCCAGCACCAGCCGCCGTGCCCGACCGCCGACTCCGCCGACCGGGAATCCGCCCGCCTCGTGGCGCACCACCCGGAGCAGGGCTGGAGCCTGCTGTGCAACGGCGTCCTGCTCTTCGAGGACACCGGCGAGCTCCTGCCCGACGGCCAGATCATCGCCCCGCACCGCCCGCTGGGCACCGACAAGGTGATGACCGCCGCCTGAGCCACCCGCGGGCGGCCGGCGCACCGCCCGCAGATCCAGAGGGGCCGGCCCGCAGACACACGCTGCGAACCGGCCCCGACGCATGTCCGGTGCCGCTCACTCCCCGTAGCCCCGCATGCGGAATCCGCTGATCCTCGTACTGCCTTCCAGTCCCCTCTTCCCATCCGTGCCCGTTTTCCGGAAGACTCCTGGAAGTTTCGACACAGCCACGGAGGTGGGGAGTTGGCAGCACACGAGGTCGGCGCCGGCGGGCCGGCCGCGCCCGGGAGCCGGATCACGATCACCGAGATCGCCCGGCAGGCCGGCGTCTCCGTGCCGACCGTGTCCCGGGTCGTCAACGGCCGTTCCGACGTGTCCCCCAAGACCCGGGCACGGGTCGAGGAACTGCTCCAGCAGCACGGCTACCGCAAGCGCCCCACGTCCTCCGGGACCGGCGCGGCCCTGCTCGACCTGGTCTTCAACGACCTCGACAGCCCCTGGGCGGTGGAGATCATCCGCGGGGTCGAGGAGATCGCCCACGCGACCGGCGTCGGCACGGTCGTCTCGGCGATCCACGGCCGCTCCGGCGACGCCCGCGAGTGGATGCGCAATCTGCGGGCCCGCGCCTCCGACGGCGTCATCCTGGTCACCTCGGACCTGGAGCCGTTGCTGCACGAGGAGTTGCGCATCCTCGGCGTCCCTCTGGTGGTCGTCGACCCGGCGGGCTCCCCCGCGCTGGACGCCCCCACCATCGGCGCCGCCAACTGGTCGGGCGGGATGGCGGCCACCGAGCATCTGCTCTCCCTCGGGCACCGCAGGATCGCCCTGATCGCGGGGCCGCCCCGGCTGCTGTGCTCCCGGGCCCGGTTCGACGGCTACCGCGCGGCCCTGGAGGGCGCCGGGCTCGGCGTCGACGACTCCCTCGTCGTCCCCGGCGACTTCCACCCCGAGTCCGGCTTCGCGGGCTGCAACGCCCTGCTGGACCTGCCGGAGCCGCCGACCGCGATCTTCGCGGCCAGCGACCAGATGGCGCTCGGCGCGATCGAGGCGCTCAGGCAACGCGGACTGCGGGTGCCGCAGGACATGAGCCTGGTCGGTTTCGACGACCTTCCGGAAGTGCGCTGGTCCGCCCCGCCCCTCACCACCGTCCGGCAACCTCTCGCGGACATGGGCAAGTTGGCGGTGCGTACGGTGCTCAGGCTGGCCCGCGACGAGCAGCCGGACTCGCCCCGGGTGGAGCTGGGCACGGAACTCGTCGTCAGAGCCAGCACGGCGCCTCTGACCCGCTGAAGGCCAGAGCCGGCACCGCGCCTCTGACCCGCTGAAGCCGCCAGAGCGCCCCTGGCCCCTGAAACGGCACCGGCCCTGCGGTGGGACGCACCGCAGGGCCGGGCCGCACCCCGGCGGACTCCCCTCCTTGCCCAGCCGCCGGGTGTCCTGGGAACGCGCCGCTACTTCAGCGCGTCCCTGATCGCGAAGTACGCGGGCTTCGGCTGGAGTTGCTCGTCGTACGGCAGGGCCGCACCCTCGCCCTCGAAGAACGCCGGTATCCAGCTGTACTTGTCGGTGTAGTCCCAGATCGTGATGCCGACGCACCTGCGCACCGCCAGGCAGGCGTCGGTCAGGTCCCCGTACCACTTGGCCTGCTCGGCGAGCTTCTCCTCGGTCGCCGGCAGGATCATCCGGATGTCGACCTCGGTGAGCGCGGTGTCGAGCCCGAGCTTGGAGAACCGGCGGAGGTTGTCCTCCAGCGTGGTCGGATAGCCGTACTGGAGCGCGAGGTGGGTCTGCAGGCCGATGCCGTTCAACGGGACCTTCTTGGCCTTCAGCTCCTTGGCGAGCTGGTAGTAGGCGTCGCTCTTCGGCCCGACCGCCTCGATGTTGTAGTCGTTCAGATAGAGCTTGACCTTCGGGTCGGCCTGGTGGGCCCAGCGCAGGGCGTCGGCGATGTAGCCGGGGCCGAGCGTCTTGTAGAAGATCGTCTCGCGGTACGTGCCGTCCTCGTTGAACGCCTCGTTGACGACGTCCCAGGCGAACACCTTGCCGCGGTAGTGCCGTACCTCGGTCTGGATGTGGTTCTTCAGCACGGCCCGCAGCTCCTTGGCCGTCCATTCCCTGCTCGTCAGCCAGTCGGGCAGCTGGCTGTGCCAGACGAGGGTGTGGCCGCGCACCTTCTGGTGGTGGGCGCGGGCGAGGTTCACGATCTCGTCGCCGGCGGTCCAGTCGAAGACGCCCTGCTGGGGCTCGGTGGCGTACCACTTCATGCCGTTGCCGGGCGTGATCTGGTCGAACTCGCTGCCGAGGACGGCCTTGTAGGGCTCGTCGACGAGTTCGGGGTTGTCGGTGGCGCTGCCGAAGTAGCGGCCGTGGCGCTGGGCCAGGTCGGCGAGGGTGGCGTGCTTGCCGTGCGCCTGGGCGGGCGCCGCCATTCCGCCGGCGACCAGGACCGCGGCCAGGACGCCGACGAGTCTGAGACGGTTCTTGTGCATGGTGGTGCGACTCCTCACGTGCGGGGGTGGGGGCCGTACTGCCGCCGTCAGCCCTTGGTGGCGCCGGCGGTGAGGCCGCCGACGAGCTGGCGCTCGGCGACCGAGTAGAAGGCGAGGGCGGGAACCATCGCCAGGACGAGATAGGCGAAGACACGGGCGTAGTCGGAGGAGTACTGGCCCTGGAACTGCTGGACGCCGATGGGCAGGGTCCACCAGGTGTTGTCGGTGAACACCAGCAGCGGCAGCATGAAGTTGTTCCAGCTGGTCACGACGGCGAGCACCGAGACCGTGCCGAGCGCGGGCCGGGCCATCGGCAGCAGCACCCGCCAGAAGAACCCGAAGGGGGTGCACCCGTCGAGGGTGGCCGCCTCCTCCAGCTCGCCGGGGATCTCCCGGAAGAAGGCCCGCAGGATGATGATGGTCATCGGCAGCCCGAACGCGGCCTGCGGCAGGATCACGCCCAGCGGGTTGTCCAGCAGGTCGAGGTAGCGCAGCAGCAGGAACAGCGGCAGTGCGGCGACCGCGAAGGGGAACATCAGCCCCATCGTGAACAGCGTGAACAGCGCCTCCCGCCCCCGGAAGGCGAACCGGGCGAAGGAGAAGGCCGCGAGCGCCGACGCCGCGACCACCAGCACGGTCGTGGCGACCGCGATCAGGGTGCTGTTGCCGAGCAGCCGCCAGAAGTCTCCGGAGCCGAGGATGCCGGTGTAGTTGCCGGTCCGCCAGTGCTCGGGCAGCCCGAAGGGGTTGCTGGAGAGCTCGTCGGTCGACTTGAAGCCGGACAGGACGGCGTACACCAGGGGTACGACCATGAGCGCGCCGACGGCGATGAGGATGACGTGCAGCGGCAGCGTGCGTGTGGTCCGGCTGTTGCGGCTCACGCGCTCGGTCTTGAGGCTCACGCCCTCGCTCTTGAGGCTCATTTTCCGGCTCCCCTCATCGTGGTGGTCGCCCCTTCGAGGTCACGGCGGAGTACGAAGCGCTGGTAGGCGAGGGCGAAGACGAGGCAGATGCCGAACATGACCACGCTGATCGCGCTGGCGTAGCCGACCTGGTAGCGCTTGAAGCCGTACTGGAACATGGTCACGGCCATGGTCTCGGAGTGGTGGTCGGGACCGCCCTGCGTGATCACCCACACCAGGTCGAAGAGCTGGATGGAACCGATGACCGCGAGGAAGATGCTGATGCGGATGGTGGGCATCAGCAGCGGCAGCGTGACGCTGCGGAAGCGCTGCCAGGCGTTGGCACCGTCGATGAGCGCCGCCTCGGTCAACTCCCTGGGCACGGACTGGAGTCCGGCCAGGTAGAGCATCATGTGGAAGCCGAAGTACTTCCAGGTCATGACGATGAACAGGGTCGCCATGACCCACGACGGGTCGGCGAACCACTCGCCGCCGAGGCTGTCGAGGCCGATGCTGCCGAGGAGATGGTCGGCGAGACCGTCGTCCGGGGCGAACACCATGCTGAAGAGCACGCCGGTGATGGCCTCGGACAGGACGTACGGCGCGAAGAACAGCATCCGGTAGACGGCCCGGCCGCGCAGCCGCTGGTTGAGCAGGACCGCCATGGCGAGCGCGAAGGGCAGTTGCAGCGCGAGGGTCAGCAGCGTCAGGACGAGGCAGCGCCACAGGTCGCCCATGAACACCGGGTTGTCGAAGAGGTCGGTGAAGTTGTCGAGACCGATGTAGTCCTCGGGCATCCCGAAGCCGCCCCAGCGGAAGAAGGCGGCGTACAGGGCGAACAGCATCGGCAGCAGCACGAGCCCGATGAACAGGACCAGCGCGGGCAGCTGGAAGCCCACCGCGGTGAGCCAGTTGAGGGCGCGCCGCCGGGCCCGCCCCCGGGCCCTGACGGTGTCCGGGGGCGGAGCTTCGGAGCCTGGGCGGCTCCGCTTGTCTGCGAGGGTGGAGGTCATCGCCTGTTACTGCTCTTCCTTCGTGACCTTCGTGATCGACTGGGCGACCTGCTCGGGGGACTTGGAGCCGGCGATGAGCGCGGCCACGCTGTCGTTGACCTCCTGGCCGACGGCGGGGGCGTAGGCCTGGTCGAGGTAGAGCTGGAAGCCGGTGGCGGCGTTCAACTGGGCCTGTACGGCCTTGAGATTGGGGTCGGAGACGGCGCTCTCGGCGCCGGGGACCACCGGGAGGGTGCCGGTCTTCTTGACCAGTTCCAGGTCGGTGGCCTCGGAGGCGAAGAACTTCAGGAAGTCGACGGCCGCCTGCGGGGCGCCCCGGCGCAGGGCGTGCGCACCGCCGCCGCCGAAGACCTCGGTGATGGCGCCCTTGCCGCCGTCGACCGCCGGGAACGGGAAGAAGCCGAGGTCCTTGCCCAGGCCCTTGCCCGCGTCGGCCTCCACCTGCGGCGCCCACTGGCCCATGAGCTCCATGGCCGCCTTGCCGTTGCCGACGCTGGCCGCCTGGCCCGTCGGCGAGGAGTAGGCGGCGTTGAGGAAGCCCTTCTGGAAGGGCTGGAGCGCGACGAGCTCCTTCAGGTGCGCGCCCGCCTGGACGAACTCAGGGCCGGTGAAGTCCTTGGCGTCGTACGCCTTCTGCAATCCGCTCGCGCCCGCGGTGCGCATCGCGAGGTAGGCCCAGTAGTACATGCCGGGCCACTTCTCCTTGCCCGCGAGGGCGATGGGCGTGATGTTCTTCGCCTTCAGCTTGCTGACGGCGTCGAGGAACGCGGCCCAGGTGGTGGGGGGTTCGGTGATGCCGGCCTGCTTGAAGAGCGCCTTGTTGTACCAGAACCCGATCATGCCGATGTCGAACGGTATGCCGTAGATCTTGTCGTCGATCAGGTAGGCCTCCTTGGAGACCTTCAGCAGGTCGTCGGCCCACGGCTTGGTCTTGTCGGTGAGGTCCTCGACCAGGCCCGCGTCGACCTGCTGCTTGAGGACACCGCCGCCCCAGGTGTGGAAGATGTCGGGAAGCTTCCCGGAGGCGATCAGCGCCGTCATCTTCGACTTGTAGGCGTCGTTCTCCATCTGAACGATCTTTACCTTGACCTTGGGGTTCTGCGCCTCGAACTTCTTCGCCAGCTGCGCCCAGACCGTGTGGGCGGGTTCGGTGGTGGAGATGTTCCACCACTCGATCGTGGTCGTTCCGTCGGACGACCCACCGTCCGAATCGCCACCGCAGCCGCTCAGTGCCGTCATGCCCAGACCGGTCGCGGCGGACGCCGCCAGGAAGCCGCGGCGAGACAGTGCCGGGTCGCCCATTTTGCACTCCTTGGGTACGGGACGGCGTGTCCACTACACCGTCCTCAGGACCGAAAGTTTCGGAGTTGATCCAGAAAGCTTCGTTGTTGCCGCACCCTAGAGACAGCTCCCAAACGGTGGCAACCCCTTGTACGCGGTGAATCTGCGGCCAACTTCCACGGCACCCGCCGGGCTTGCCTCCACCACGACCGGACCGAACGTTTCCGAAGCCTTCCGGAACTACCGCGAAGGCCCGGCCGCGTAGGCGAACCAGTCGAAGACCGCGCTGCCCTCGGTGACGTACATCCCGATCACCCGGCCGGTGAATCCGCCGGCGACCTGAGTGGACAGATAGCGGCCGTCGAGGGCGGCGAGCGGCTCGCCGTCGACGGCGAAAGTGATCGCGTCGGGCCCGCCGGCCCGCAGCCCGGGCAGGTCCTCCCCGGTGGCGGTGACCAGGGGTTCCGTGCGCACCCCGATGGTGAGGGTGAGCGGCCCGGCAGCCACCGCCCGCCGCGCGACGCGACTGCGCGCCGGTCCGACCCGGGCGATCACGCTCGCCTCTCCGCCGGCGATCTCCAGGTCGTAGTGATGGGCCTCGTCGATCCGCACGGACAGCCCGGCACGCCCCTGCCCGGGCTCCAGGAGGGCGTCCACCCGGCATTCGGGGTGCTGCTGACGGCGCCCGACGAAGGTGTGTCCCGGCCGGTCGAGACTGTCCCCGGTGGCGTGCAGGGTGAGCGCCCCGGGCCGCTCGACGAGCGACCACGACCCGGCCGGCCTGCGGCGCGGGGAGATCCAGTACGGGGCGAGGCCGGCGGCGTCGAAGTCGTCCCGCTCCGGCTGCGGCGGTACGGGGTGCCAGGCGGCCGGCGCCGCATGGCTCTCCCGCACCGGCCCCACCCGCGGCCAGCCGTCGACCCACTCCACCGGCGTCAGGAAGGTCTCCCGGCCGAGGACGTGGAAGCCCGGGAAGTAACCGCGTGGACGGGTCGCCAGCAGCACCATCCACCAGGTGCCGTCGGCCGCCTCGACGAGGTCGGCGTGGCCGGTGCACTGGATCGGCAGGTCGGTGCTGCGATGGCTCAGCACGGGGTTGTCCGGGGCGCCTTCCCAGGGTCCGCGCGGCGAGCGGGCACGGGCGATCGACACACTGTGCCCCTGCGCCGTGCCGCCCTCGGCGAGCATCAGGTACCACCAGTCGCCGATGCGGTACAGATGCGGCGCCTCGGGGTGCTCCAACCCCGTCCCGGACCACACCGGAAGGGGCCCTTCCAGCACCTTTCCGGTCCCGGGGTCGATGCGCGCGAGGCGGCATCCGGCGACCGTGCACCAGCAGTTGCCGTCCTCGTCCCAGGCCAGGTCGGGGTCGATGCTGGGCACGTCGACCCATACCGGGTCGGACCACGGCCCCTCGGGCCGTTCGCTGGTGACGATGAAGTTCTCGCCGGCGCCGACGGCGGTGGTGATCATGTAGAAGCGGCCGTCGTGATGGCGCAGGGTCGGGGCGTAGATCCCCGCGGAGGCCGGGAGGTCGTCGGAGAACTCCAGCTGCTCCGGCCGGTCGATCACGTTGCCGATCTGCCGCCAGTGCACGAGGTCACGGCTGTGGAAGATCGGGACGCCGGGAAAGTACTCGAAGCTGGAGCAGACCAGGTAGTAGTCGTCACCGACCCGGCACACACTCGGGTCGGGATGGAAGCCGGCGATGACGGGGTTGTCGTACGTCCGCATATGTGTCAGCCCTTCCAGCGGGCCGATCGAAACATTCGGCCCCGTTGGCGAACATTACGGAGCGGACTGTACGAGGATGCCGGGGCGGGAACAAGAGAGCGCTTGTCCCGCGGCTGTGAGGTACCGGTGGCACGGCTGCCCTGTTCACGCCTCGAAGCGGTAACCCATGCCGGGTTCGGTGATGAGGTGACGGGGATGGGCGGGGTCCGCCTCCAGCTTGCGGCGCAGTTGCGCCATGTAGACGCGCAGGTAGTTGGTCCTGTTGCTGCGGGACACGCCCCAGACCTCCCGCAGCAGGTGCTGCTGGGTGACCAGGTGCCCCGGCCGGGCCACCAGGATCTCCAGCAGCTGCCATTCGGTCGGGGTGAGGCGGACGTCGCGACCACCGCGTACGACCCTCTTCGCCAGCAGGTCGATGGTGAACCCGGCCGTCTCCACCCGGGTCGTCCCCGCCATGGGAACCGACTCCTCGGCGCGCCGGACCGCCGCCCGCAGCCGGGCCATCAACTCGTCCATGCTGAACGGCTTGGTGACGTAGTCGTCGGCACCCGCGTCGAGGGCCGCCACCTTCTCGGCGGAGCCCTGGCGCGCGGACAGCACCAGGATCGGCACCCGGGTCCAGCCGCGCAGCGCCCTGATGACGTCGACCCCGTCCATGTCGGGCAGGCCGAGGTCGAGCATCACCACGTCCGGCCGGCGCGCGGCCGCCAGCCGGAGGGCCGTGGCACCGTCGGGCGCCGCGTCCACTCCGTACCGGCGTGCCCGCATGGTGATCACGAGTGCTCGTACCAGCTGGGGGTCGTCTTCCACGACCAGCACCCGGGTCATCGGTCAGTCGCCCTCGACCAGTCGCCTGAGCGCGATGTTGAGCTCCAGGACGTTCACCCGCGGCTCCCCGATGAAGCCGAGAGTGCGGCCCTCGGTGTGCTCGTCGACCAGCTTCTGCACCCGGGCCACGGGGAGGCCGTTCCTCTCGGCGACCCGGTGGACCTGGAGGTCGGCGTAGGCCGGGGAGATGTCCGGGTCGAGCCCTGATCCCGAGGAGGTGACCGCGTCGGCGGGGACCTGGGAGGGCTTGACCTTGTAGTCGGCGGTGGAGTTCTCCTTGACGACCTTGGCCTTGGCCTCCTTCACCCACCGGATCAGCTCGGGGCTGTCGCCGGAGCGGTTGGTGGCGCCGGACAGGATCAGCTTGTAGCGGGTGTTGACCGAGTTCTCGCCCAGGCCGTTGGCCGGACGGGGCTGGAAGTAGTCCAGGCTGTACCCCTGCTGGCCGATCAGCGAGGACCCGACGACCTTGCCGTCGGCCTTGATCTCGGAGCCGTTGGCCTGGTGGGGGAACGCGGCCTGTGCGATGCCGGTGACGGCCAGCGGATAGAGGACGCCCGTGAGCACGGTCAGCACCAGCAGCGCCCGCAGGCCCGCCCCGAGCAACCGGGCGGTGTTGGACACGGAGTTGTTCATGACGGTCGACACGCCTTTGAATAGTTACAGCCCGGGGATCAGGGAGATGAGCAGGTCGATGAGCTTGATGCCGATAAAGGGAGCGACCAGGCCCCCCAGCCCGTAGAGGGTGAGGTTCCGCCGCAGCAGCTTGTCCGCGCTCACCGGCCGGTACTGCACGCCCTTCAGGGACAGCGGCACCAGCGCGATGATGATCAGCGCGTTGAAGACGACGGCCGACAGGATCGCGGAGTCCGGCGAGGACAGGCCCATGACGTTGAGCTTGTCCAGGCCCGGGTAGACGGCCGCGAACAGCGCCGGGATGATCGCGAAGTACTTCGCGACGTCGTTGGCGATCGAGAACGTGGTCAACGCACCCCGGGTGATGAGGAGTTGCTTGCCGATCTCGACGATCTCGATGAGCTTGGTCGGGTTGGAGTCGAGGTCGACCATGTTGCCGGCCTCCTTGGCGGCCGACGTACCGGTGTTCATCGCGACGCCGACGTCCGCCTGGGCCAGCGCGGGCGCGTCGTTGGTGCCGTCACCGGTCATCGCGACGAGCTTGCCGCCGGCCTGCTCCCGCTTGATGAGCGCCATCTTGTCCTCGGGAGTGGCCTCGGCGAGGAAGTCGTCGACCCCCGCCTCCTCGGCAATCGCCTTGGCGGTCAGCGGGTTGTCGCCCGTGATCATGACGGTCTTGATGCCCATGCGCCGGAGTTCCTCGAACCTCTCGCGCATCCCGTCCTTGACGACGTCCTTGAGGTGGATGACCCCCAACACCCGGGCGCCTCGGGCGTCTTCGACGGCCACGAGCAGCGGAGTGCCGCCCGCCCCGGCGATCCGGTCGGTCACCTGCCGTGCGTCCGCGGCGACTTCACCGCCCTGCTCGGCCACCCAGGCGATCACCGAACCGGCCGCGCCCTTGCGGATCCTGCGCCCGTCGACGTCGACACCGGACATCCGGGTCTGCGCGGTGAACGCGATCCACTCGGCCCCGGCGAGCTCCCCCTGGTGCCGCTCGCGCAGTCCGTACCTCTCCTTCGCCAGTACGACGACGGAGCGGCCCTCGGGCGTCTCGTCGGCCAGCGACGACAGCTGGGCGGCGTCGGCCACCTCGGCCTCGGTCGTCCCGCGCACCGGCACGAACTCGGCGGCCTGGCGGTTGCCGAGGGTGATGGTGCCGGTCTTGTCGAGCAGCAGCGTGGAGACGTCACCGGCGGCCTCGACCGCACGGCCGGACATGGCGAGGACGTTGCGCTGGACCAGCCGGTCCATGCCGGCGATGCCGATCGCCGAGAGCAGCGCGCCGATGGTCGTCGGGATGAGGCAGACCAGCAGCGCGACCAGCACGACCATCGTCAGGTGCGTGCCCGCGTAGTCGGCGAGCGGCGGCAGCGTGGCCACGGCCAGCAGGAAGACGATCGTCAGCGAGGCGAGCAGGATGTTGAGGGCGATCTCGTTCGGCGTCTTCTGCCGGGCCGCGCCCTCGACCAGGTTGATCATCCGGTCGATGAAGGTCTCGCCCGGCTTCGTCGTGATCTTGATGACGATCCGGTCGGAGAGCACCTTCGTACCGCCGGTGACGGCCGAGCGGTCGCCGCCCGACTCCCGGATGACGGGGGCGGATTCGCCGGTGATGGCCGACTCGTCGACGGACGCCACTCCCTCGACGACGTCACCGTCGCCCGGGATGATGTCGCCGGCCTCGCAGAGGACCAGGTCACCGATCCTCAGCTCGGTACCGGCGACCACGCTCCCGTCGGCCTTGCGCGCCACGGTGTCGGTCTTGGCCTTGCGCAGCGTGTCGGCCTGCGCCTTGCCCCGGCCCTCGGCGACGGCCTCCGCCAGGTTGGCGAAGATCACCGTCAGCCAGAGCCAGGCGCTGATGGTCCAGCCGAACCAGTCGCCGGGGTCCTTGAAGGAGAACGCCGTGGTCAGCACGGACCCGATCCACACCACGAACATCACGGGAGACTTGACCATCACCCGCGGGTCGAGCTTGCGGAAGGCGTCCGGCAGCGACTTCAGCAGCTGCTTGGGGGCGAAGAGGCCCGCTGCGACACGGCCCTCGGGAACCTGGTGCCCGGTGGGCGCGTCCTGGTGGGGCGCGAGGGTGGGAGTGGACATCTCGTCGCTTTCGATACGGGTGGTCATGACGCCAGCCCCTCGGCCAGCGGCCCCAACGCGAGCGCGGGGAAGTACGTCAGACCGGTGATGATGAGGATCGCGCCCACCAACAACCCGGTGAACAGCGGCTTCTCGGTGCGCAGGGTGCCCGCGGTCTGCGGCACCGGCTTCTGCCCGGCGAGCGAGCCGGCCAGCGCCAGCACGAACACCATCGGCACGAAGCGGCCGAGGAGCATGCACAGGCCGAGCGTCGAGTTGAACCACTGGGTGTCCGCGTTCAGCCCGGCGAAGGCCGAGCCGTTGTTGTTGGAGGCGGACGTGTAGGCGTACAGGATCTCGGAGAAGCCGTGCGCCCCGCTGTTGGTCATCGAGTGGCCCGGGGTCGGCAGGGCCATCGCGGCCGCGGTGAAGACGAGCACCAGCGCGGGCGTGATGAGGATGTAGCAGGCGGCCAGCTTGATCTCGCGGGCGCCGATCTTCTTGCCGAGGTACTCGGGCGTGCGGCCGACCATCAGACCGGCGATGAACACCGCGATGACCGCCATGATGAGCATGCCGTAGAGGCCGGACCCGGTACCGCCGGGGGCGATCTCGCCCAGCATCATGCCGAGCATGGTGATGCCGCCGCCGAGGCCGGTGAAGGAGGAGTGGAAGGAGTCCACGGCACCGGTCGAGGTCAGGGTGGTCGCCGTCGCGAAGATCGACGAGCCGCCGACCCCGAAACGGACCTCCTTGCCCTCGTAGGCCCCGCCCGCGATGTCGAACGCCGGTCCGTGGTGGGCGAATTCGGTCCACATCATCAGCGCGGTGAAGCCGATCCAGATGGTGGCCATGGTCGCGAGGATCGCGTAGCCCTGCTTGACCGAGCCGACCATGATGCCGAAGGTGCGGGTCAGGGCGAACGGGATGACGAGGATCAGGAAGATCTCGAAGAGGTTGGTGAAGGGCGTCGGGTTCTCGAACGGGTGAGCGGAGTTGGCGTTGAAGTAACCGCCGCCGTTGGTGCCGAGTTCCTTGATGGCCTCCTGCGAGGCGACCGCCCCGCCGTTCCACTGCTGCGAACCGCCCGTGAACTGGCCGACCTCGTGGATGCCGGAGAAGTTCTGGAGGACACCGCAGGCGACGAGCACGATCGCGGCGACGAAGGCCCCGGGCACCAGGACGCGTACGACACCCCGCACCAAGTCGGCCCAGAAGTTGCCCAGTTCACCGGTCCGCGACCGGGCGAACCCGCGCACGAGTGCCACCGCCACAGCGATCCCGACGGCCGCGGAGACGAAGTTCTGGACGGCCAGACCGGCGGTCTGCACGACATGGCCCATGGCCTGCTCGCCGTAGTACGACTGCCAGTTGGTGTTGGTCACGAACGACACGGCGGTGTTGAACGCCTGGTCCGGGTCGATCGAGGAGAAGCCGAGCGAGCCCGGCAGCACGCCCTGTATCCGCTGCATCAGGTAGAGGAACAGGACACCGACCGCCGAGAAGGCGAGAACTCCGCGCAGGTACGCGGGCCAGCGCATCTCGGTGTCGGGGTTGGCACCGATGACCTTGTAGATCCACTTCTCGACGTGCCAGTGCTTGTCGGAGGAGTAGACCCTGGCCATGTAGGTGCCGAGGGGGACGTAGGCGAGAGCCAGCGCGCCGGTCAGGGCGAGCAGTTGGAGGACGCCTGCGAGGACGGGACCCATGTCAGCTCTCAGAACCTCTCCGGGAAGATCAGGGCGAGGACGAGATAGCCCAGCAGGGCGACGGCCACGACGAGGCCGACGATGTTCTCGGCGGTCACAGCTTCGTCACCCCCTTGGCGACGAGAGCCACCAGCGCGAAGCACGCGATCGTGGTGACGACGAAGGCCAGATCGGCCATCGTGAGCTCCTGGAGTGAGGTTCGTTCGAACAGGGACACTCCGAGCAAACATCGCTACCGCACGGGAACACCCGCCGTTGACGCCTCCCATACGGCCCACGGCCCGCCCTTGACGCCTCCCTGACGCCAGCGGTCCACGAAGCCCCGCCCGAGCCCCGGCGTGACGCTGGGTGTCCACCCCCGCCCCGGCCCATCACCCCGTCCCCCGGACAGCGCAACGGACGGCCACCCACCCCACACGCTCCATCCTTGACGCGTGGCAAGGGCCCGCGGCCCCAGTCTTAACGGACTTTTGACGCCCCCGACCCCCTGATCCGTGGGCCCATGCGTCACTCTCCGCTTACGCTGAATCCGCCGTCCGTGTGATGGCCGGAACCGTACGGAACCGCACTCCGAGCCGCACATCAGGAGCCCCCGATGGCCACCACCGAACACCCCCCTCCCAGTCGCCTGCGCGCCTGGATGCTGGAGGGCCTGTCCGACATGGCCAAAAGCCAGGACCAGGGCCAGGGCCGGCCGGCGGAGCATAAGGATTCCACGCCGGAGCACGAGGGCCAGCCCTGGTACCGGGTCATGTGCCTCACCGGCGTCGACTACTTCTCCACCCTCGGCTACCAGCCGGGCATCGCGGCCCTCGCGGCCGGCCTCCTCTCCCCCATCGCGACGATCGTCCTGGTGATCGTCACCCTCGCGGGCGCCCTGCCCGTGTACCGCCGTGTCGCCGAGGAGAGCCCCCACGGCCAGGGCTCGATCGCGATGCTGGAGCGCCTGCTCACCTTCTGGAAGGGCAAGCTCTTCGTCCTGACCCTGCTCGGCTTCGCCGCGACGGACTTCCTGATCACCATCACCCTGTCCGCCGCGGACGCCTCCACCCACCTCGTCGAGAACCCGCACCTCAACAGCGCCCTGCACGACCAGCAGATGCTGATCACCCTCATCCTGGTGGCGCTGCTCGGCGCGGTGTTCCTGAAGGGCTTCCTGGAGGCCATCGGCGTCGCGGTCGCCCTGGTCGGCCTCTACCTGGCGCTGAACGTCGTCGTCGTGATCGTCGGCCTGTGGCACGTCATCACGGCCGGCCACGTGGTCACCGACTGGTCCAGCGCCCTGACCGCCGAGCACGGCAACGTCTTCGTGATGATCGGCGTCGCCCTGGTCGTCTTCCCGAAGCTCGCCCTCGGCCTCTCCGGCTTCGAGACCGGCGTCGCGGTCATGCCACACGTCAAGGGCGACCCGGGCGAGACGGAGGAGAACCCGGCAGGCCGTATCAGGGACACGAAGAAGCTCCTGACCACGGCCGCGCTCATCATGAGCTGCTTCCTGATCGCGACCAGCTTCATCACCACCCTCCTGATCCCGGAGAAGGAGTTCGAGTCGGGCGGCCAGGCCAACGGCCGCGCCCTCGCCTACCTCTCGCACGAGTACCTGGGCGGCGCCTTCGGCACGGTCTACGACGTCTCGACCATCGCCATCCTGTGGTTCGCCGGCGCCTCCGCGATGGCGGGCCTGCTCAACCTGATGCCCCGCTACCTCCCCCGCTACGGCATGGCCCCGCACTGGGCCCGCGCCGTACGCCCCATGGTGATCGTCTTCACCCTGATCGCCTTCCTGGTCACCTGGATCTTCGACGCCGACGTGGACGCCCAGGGCGGCGCGTACGCCACCGGCGTCCTCGTCCTGATCAGCTCGGCGGCGATCGCGGTGACGATCGCGGCGCGCAAGGCGGGCCAGCGCAACTGGACGATCGGTTTCGCGGTCATCTCCGCGGTGTTCCTGTACACGACGGTCGTCAACGTCATCGAGCGCCCGGACGGCGTCAAGATCGGCGCCTGCTTCATCGCGGGCATCATCCTGGTCTCGCTGCTCTCCCGCCTGGCCCGCGCCTTCGAGCTCCGCGTCACCAGCGTGACCCTCGACCCCATGGCGGAACGATTCATCCGGGACATGGCCAGCCGCAAGATCCGCTTCATCGCCAACGAGCCGGACAACCGTGACAAGGCCGAGTACCGCGACAAGATCGAGCAGATCCGCGAGGACAACGACATCCCCGGCCAGGAGGACTTCGTCTTCGTCGAGGTGACGGTCACCGACCCCTCGGAGTTCGAGGCCGGCCTGACGGTCCGCGGTGAGGTCCTGCACAACCGCTACCGCATCCTGACCCTGGAGTCGTCCTCCATCCCCAACGCCCTGGCCGCGCTGCTCCTCCACGTCCGCGACATGACGAGGTGCACCCCGCACATCTACTTCGAGTGGACCGAGGGCAACCCCTTCGCCAACTTCCTCCGCTTCTTCCTCTTCGGCCAGGGCGAGGTGGCCCCCGTCACCCGAGAGGTCCTCCGCGAGGCAGAACCCGACCGAGCCCGCCGTCCAAGGGTCCACACAGGCTGAAGCCGGGGCTTCCGGCAGGCCGACGCCCGACCACGACCCCGCTCCCGTCTCCCCCTATCGTGACCGCATGCAGTCCTACACGATCGGCCAGGCGGCCCGCCTGCTCGGCGTCAGCCCCGACACCGCCCGCCGCTGGGCCGACGCCGGCCGCGTCACGACCCACCGCGACGACAGCGGTCGCCGCCTCATCGACGGCCGCGACCTCGCCGCGTTCTCGGTGGAGCTGGCCAAGGGCACCGCGGCCGACGACGAGCCGTCGTACACCTCGGTCCGCAACGCCTTCCCCGGCATCGTCACCGCCATCAAACTCGGCGACGTGGCCGCCCAGGTGGAGATCCAGGCCGGCCCGCACCGCCTCGTCTCCCTCCTCACCCGCGAGGCCGTGGAAGAACTCGGCCTGGAGGTGGGCATGGAGGCCACGGCCCGGGTGAAGTCGACGAACGTCCACATCGACCGGACGTAGAAAAGCCACGGACACCCTCATACCGGGCACAACCCGCCCAGACCCCTACGGTTGATGCCCATGACCCTGAGCATCCGCAACCAACTCCCCGGCACCGTCACCGCCATCACCTCCGGCGAGGTCATGGCCACCGTGGGAATCCGCCTCACCGGCGGCCAGAACCTCACCGCGGCGATCACCAAGGAAGCCGTCACCGCCCTCGGCCTCGCCCCGGGATCCCCCGTCCGCGCCCTGGTGAAGTCAACGGAGGTGGCCCTCGCCACCGGCCCGGTGGAGGGCCTCTCCATCCGCAACCAGCTCCCCGGCACGGTCACCGGCATCACCACCGGCGCCGCGATGGCCTCCGTGAAGATCGCGTTCGACGACATCGAACTCACCGCGGCCATCACCAAGGACGCCGCCGAAGACCTCGCCCTCGCGGCCGACACCCCGGTCGTGGCCCTGATCAAGTCGACCGAGGTCTCCCTCGCCACCCCGTAAAACGAGCGGGCCCCGCCGAAGCGGGGCCCTCTCCCGAAGCACGGTCGGCCTCAGTCCTCGTACGCGTCCAGCGGCGGGCACGAGCACACCAGGTTCCGGTCCCCGAAGGCCTGGTCGATCCGCCGTACCGGCGGCCAGTACTTGTCGGCGACCACGACCCCGCCCGGGAACACGGCCTCCTCACGGCTGTAGGCGTGCTCCCACTCGCCGCCGAGCGCCGCGGCGGTGTGCGGGGCGTTCCGCAGCGGGTTGTCGTCCGCGGGCCACTCCCCGGCCCCGACCTTCTCGATCTCCGCGCGAATGGCGATCATCGCGTCGCAGAACCGATCCAGCTCGACGAGGTCCTCGGACTCGGTCGGCTCGATCATCAGTGTCCCGGCCACCGGGAACGACATGGTCGGCGCGTGGAACCCGTAGTCGATGAGCCGCTTGGCGACGTCGTCCACGCTCACGCCCGTCGCCTTGGTCAGCGGCCGCAGGTCGATGATGCACTCGTGCGCGACCAGCCCACCGGGCCCGGTGTAGAGCACGGGATAGTGCGGCTCGAGCCGCTTGGCGATGTAGTTGGCGCTCAGCACGGCGACCTGCGTGGCCCGCTTCAGCCCTTCCCCGCCCATGAGCCGCACATAGGCCCAGGAGATCGGCAGAATCCCCGCCGAGCCCCACGGGGCGGCGGAAATCGGCCCGACACCCGTCTCGGGCCCGGCCGCGGGCTGCAGCGGGTGGTTCGGCAGATACGGCGCCAGGTGCGCCCGCACACCGACCGGCCCGACGCCCGGCCCGCCGCCGCCGTGCGGGATGCAGAAGGTCTTGTGCAGGTTCAGGTGCGAGACGTCGCCGCCGAAGTGGCCCGGCTTGGCAAGCCCGACCAGCGCGTTGAGGTTGGCGCCGTCGACGTACACCTGACCGCCGGCCTCGTGCACCTGCGCGCAGATGTCGGCGACGTGCTCCTCGAACACTCCGTGCGTCGAGGGGTACGTGATCATCAGCACCGCGAGCTCGTCCCGGTGCTGCTCGATCTTGGCCCGCAGATCCTCGACGTCGATCTCGCCGTCCTCGGCGGTCTTGACGACGACGACCTTCATGCCGGCCATGACAGCGCTCGCGGCATTGGTCCCGTGCGCGGAGGACGGAATCAGACAGACCGTCCGCTGCTCATCGCCGTTGGCCCGGTGATACCCGCGTACGGCGAGCAGCCCGGCCAGCTCACCCTGCGACCCGGCGTTGGGCTGCAGCGAGACCTTGTCGTACCCGGTGACCTCGGCGAGCCGCTCCTCCAGCTCACGGATGAGCGTCAGATAGCCCTCCGCCTGCTCAGCGGGGGCAAAGGGGTGCAGCTGCCCGAACTCGGGCCAGGTGACCGGCTCCATCTCGGTGGTGGCGTTGAGCTTCATGGTGCAGGAGCCCAGCGGGATCATGCCGCGGTCGAGCGCGTAGTCCCGGTCGGCGAGCCGGCGCAGATAGCGCAGCATCGCGGTCTCGGACCGGTACTGGTGGAAGACGGGGTGGGTCAGGAACTCGTCCTCGCGCACCAGCGCCGCCGGCAGCGCGTCCTCGGCCACCGCGTCCAGCGCCTCGACGTCCCCCTCGACCCCGAACGCGGCCCATACGGCGCCGAGTCGGGCCCGGTCGGTGGTCTCGTCGCAGGCGACGGAGACGTGGTCGGCGTCGACGAGACGCAGGTTGACCCCGTTCGCCTCGGCGGCGGCGGCGACCTCACCGGCCTTGCCGGGCACGCGCACGGTCAGGGTGTCGAAGTAGGCCCCGTGCACGACCTCGACCCCGCCGGCGGCAAGCCCCGCGGCGAGGACACGCGCGTACCGATGGGTCCGCCGGGCGATGCCCTTCAGCCCCTCCGGGCCGTGGTAGACGGCGTACATCCCCGCCATCACGGCGAGCAGCACCTGCGCGGTGCAGATGTTGCTGGTGGCCTTCTCCCGCCGGATGTGCTGCTCACGCGTCTGCAGGGCGAGCCGGTAGGCCCTGTTCCCGTCCGCGTCCACGGACACGCCCACGAGCCGCCCGGGCAGGCTGCGCGCGAACTTCTCGTGCACCGCCATGTAACCGGCGTGCGGCCCGCCGAAGCCCATCGGCACCCCGAACCGCTGCGTGGTCCCGACGGCGATGTCGGCCCCGAGCTCCCCGGGCGACTTCAGCAGCGCCAGCGCGAGCAGGTCGGCGGCGACGGTCACGAGGGCACCGAGCTCGTGCGCCTGGTCGACGACCGCCTTGATGTCGCGTACGGCACCGGAGGCACCCGGGTACTGGATCAGCACGCCGTTGATCTCACGCGCGGCGATGTCGGCGGGAATCCCGTCGCTGAGGTCGGCGACGACGACCTCGACGCCGGTCGGCTCGGCGCGCGTCTGGATCACGGCGATGGTCTGCGGCAGCGCGTCCGCGTCGACGAGGAACAGACCCTTCTTGTTCTTGCCCATGCGCCGGGACAGCGCCAGCGCCTCGGCGGCGGCCGTGCCCTCGTCGAGCAGCGAGGCACCGGAGGTCGGCAGCCCGGTGAGCTCGGCGACCATGGTCTGGAAGTTGAGGAGGGCCTCGAGCCGCCCCTGGGAGATCTCGGGCTGGTAGGGCGTGTACGCCGTGTACCAGGCGGGGTTCTCCATGACGTTGCGCAGGATGACGGGCGGGGTGAAGGTCCCGTAGTAGCCGAGCCCGATCATGGACCCGAGGACCTGGTTCTGGTCGGCGAGCGACCGGAGCTCGGCGAGCACCTCGGCCTCGGTCCGCGCGCCCGGCAGATCGAGGGCGTCAGCGTTCTTGATCACATCCGGCACCGCGGCGGCGGTGAGCTCGTCCAGCGAGCCGTAGCCGACCTGCGCGAGCATCTTGGCCCGGGCCTCGTGGTCGGGGCCGATGTGACGCTGCTCGAAGGGAATCCCCTGCTCGAGTTCGGTGAGCGGAGTGCGGTGGGCGGTCATTGCGGAGGCCTCCTGGTCTGACGCGACCTTCGAGGGACACCACGGCTGCGGGTCCCGGCGGCCTCCCCCTCTGTCATCTCAACCTGAGAGCTTCACCGGACCCCCGAGGGTGCCCGGCTTTCACCGTCGGTGAGAGCGGAAGCCGTCGACACCCGCTCTGCTTTCCAGAGTGACCTCGTCCGTGCGGTACGTGGGCCTGAGAGATTCCGGGGAGGATTTGCTCCTTCGGCGCCCCCGGACGTTCTCCGGAGGACTCTCCCGCACAGGGTCAACAGCCGCTTGCCAGCCTACCAGCGCACAAATAGTCGATCCCTAGAGGAGCCCTCGAGTGGCCACTGGCCCTAATGTGCTCTTTTGTAGTGCTTACGGATGAGTTGCGAGTGGCGACCTAGTGGAGGGCCCGTGCAGACCGACATCGATCCGCGCAATCTGATCGGCCGCAAGGCGTTCGACCGCAACGGCACCAAGATCGGCACGATCGACGAGGTCTACCTCGACGACGCGACCGGAGTGCCGGAATGGGCGGCCATACGCACCGGCCTGTTCTCCCGGGACGCCTTCGTCCCCCTGGAGCCCAGCGAACTGATCGAGGGCACCCTTCAGGTCCCCTTCGACCGCTCCTTGATCAAGGACGCCCCCGACTTCGGCGTCGGCCGCCACCTCTCCCCCGACCAGGAACTCCAGCTGTACCACCACTACGGTCTGGACGTATCCGCACCCCCGCCCCTCCCCGACAGGGATTTCGGCAAACTGGCAGGCACAGAAGAGGCAGACGCCTGACGAGAGCCGACGACCGTCCCGCAGCCGCCGCGATCGCGCCTCACAGGGGCCCCGCACCCGAAAGCGAAACTGTCACGGGTGGTGCGGGCGGGAAACCAAATCCGGCCGAAGGCCGGATGCGCCACCCTCAACCGGCACCAACGGCAAAGGCTCAGCCACAGCCAACGCCTCATCATCCACCCGAAACGTCCGCACCCGCCCCGGCTCGGAATCCGGCGTCTCGAACCGCACGGTCACCCGCCCCAGCCCGCTCCCCTGCACCCATCCGTGCCCGAACTCGGCATGCACCACGTCATGCCCCGCTGCGAACCGCCGCTCGACAGGCGCCTCCACCCTCTCGGCGGCCACCTCCCCGGCGTCCTCCTCGGCAACCTCCCCAGGATCCCCCGCAGCCTGCGCGAACAGATCCTCCTGCGTGTAGTCGGCCAGCCCGGAGACCCCCACCCCCAGCAACCGCACACCCCCCGTGGTGTCGACGGACTCCAGCAGCCGAGCCGCGGCCTCCCTCACCACCGCCGGATCATCGGTCGGCCCCCGCAGCGTCTCGGACCGGGTCAGCGTGGAGAAGTCGTACCGCCGCACCTTCAGCACGATCGTCCGCCCCGACAAACCGGCCCCCCGCAGCCGCAGCACGCACCGATCGGCCAGCCGCTGCACCTCCGTCCCCACCCGCACCCGGTCGTGGATGTCCACGTCGTAGGTGTCCTCGACCGACACCGACTTGGTCTCCCGCTCCGCCACCACGGGCCGCTCGTCATGCGCCAACGCCATGGCGTACAGCCCGTGCCCGTGCGCCTTGCCGAGCAGCCGTACGAGCTCGTCCTCGCCCGCCTCGACGATCTCGTCGACCGTGTGGATGCCGGCCCGCCGCAGATGGTCTCCCGTCGCCGGCCCCACCCCCGGCAGGATCCGCACCGACATCGGCCCGAGCAGCTCCCGCTCGGTCCCCGGATCGATCACCACCAGACCGTCGGGCTTGGCCTGCTCGGACGCGATCTTCGCGAGCATCTTGGACGCCGCGAGCCCCACCGACCCCGTGAGCCCGGTGACCGCCCGTATGTCGGCGCGCAGCTTCTCCCCCGCGAGCCGCGCCGACGCCTCGTCCCAGGCCGCGTCTCCGGCCTCCAGGTCCACGAACGCCTCGTCGAGGCTCAGCGGCTCCACCAACGGCGACAGCGCCCGCAGCAGCCCCATCACCTGCTCACTGATCGCGCGGTAGAACCCGAAGCGCGGCACGAGATACGCGGCATTGGGCGCCAGCCGCCGCGCCTGGGCCATCGGCATCGCGGAATGCACCCCGAAGACCCGGGCCTCGTAGGACGCGGTCGCCACCACACCACGCGGCCCCAGCCCGCCCACGACGACGGCTTTCCCGCGCAGACTCGGCTTGGACGCCTGCTCCGCCGAGGCGAAGAAGGCATCCATGTCGAGATGCAGGATCGTGGGCGCGGTTCTCACATGTCCGATGCTGCCCTACGCCACTGACAATGCCCTCGGTGATACCCCGGGCAAAGCCTCAAACGGCCCGATTGCCCCGCCGCCGCGCCAGCTCGTCGGCCGGGTTGTGCCCCACCAGCGTCTCCCCGGTGTCGATCCGCTCCCCGTGCAGCTGGGACAACGCGCTCTCGACGTCCCGCCACACCACGCCCACGGCGATCCCGAAGATGCCCTGCCCGCCCTGGAGCAGCGCGTGGACCTCGTCGGGCGAGGTGCACTCGTAGACCGTGGCGCCGTCGCTCATCAGCGTCATGCGCTCCAGGTCCCGGAAACCGCTCTCCCGCAGGTGCTGCACGGCGGTACGGATGTTCTGGAGCGACACACCGGTGTCGAGGAAGCGCTTGACGACCTTCAGGACGACGACGTCCCGGAAGCTGTAAAGGCGCTGCGTCCCCGACCCGTAGGCGGGCCGCACGCTCGGCTCGACGAGCCCGGTGCGCGCCCAGTAGTCGAGTTGCCGGTAGGTGATGCCGGCGGCCGCACAGGCCGTCGGACCGCGGTAGCCGATCTGCTCGGACGCCATGGACGTCGCCCCTCCGCTGCTCGGCACGGCCGCCGGTCGCTGCGGAGCGTGATCGGCCGCGTTGCTGTGATGGGGGTCCCCCCAACTCGAACGCAGTTGAGAGCTTGGGGGAGGGTACGGACCGCTAGCCCCGAGACTCCGTCCGGGGGCACCCCCAGCCGTACCGTCGCCGCTGCTTCTCACGCCGACCTCCGTCCTTGACCTGCCTTCTCGACGGTAGGCAGTCACCCGGGGTGCGTCAACGATCGCCACACTCGGCACGCCGAGTGATAATCACCCTAGGAGTGGTTTCCCGCACCCCACCGCGGGGAAAGGCTAGCCGAATGCGCTCGGGGCGGGCCGTAGGACGCTCTCACACGCCGGTGGCAAATGCCGGCATTTCCGTGGTGACCGGACACAGCCGACCCGTCACGGACGGCGAGTCCGCCGGGCCGGCCCCGTCTCACTGGCTGCTGGTGCCGAAGTCCTCGGGCGAGATCTGGTCGAGGAACTCGCGGAACTTCTCCACCTCGTCCTCCTGCTCGTCCGGGATCGCGATCCCGGCGTCGTCGAGCACACCGTCGCTGCCGTAGATCGGCGTTCCGGTGCGCAGGGCCAGCGCTATGGCATCGGACGGCCGGGCGCTCACCTCCACGCCGCTGGCGAAGACCAGCTCCGCGTAGAAGACGCCCTCACGCAGATCCGTGATGCGCACTTCGGTGAGCTCCTGGCCGACCGCCTCCAGCACGTCCTTGAACAGGTCGTGGGTCAGCGGCCGTGCGGGGGCCATGCCCTGCTGGGCGAAAGCGATCGCCGTCGCCTCCCCCGGCCCGATCCAGATGGGGAGGTAGCGGTCGCCTCCCACTTCGCGCAGGAGCACGATCGGTTGGTTGGAGGGCATTTCGACCCGGACACCTACGACATCGAGCTCGTTCACACAGCAACCCTAGGCCGTGCCCGGGACGTTTGGGTAGTCGGGCAGGAAACGGGGGCCCGATCCGGCGTCCGCGCCCTTCAGGGCAGCCGTACACCGAGGGCGGTCTGCACCAGGGCCGCGTGCAGCTTCACCGTCAGCCCCGCCAGTTCCTTCGTACGGGCCTCGGCGTGCGCCCGGGTCTGCGGATTGCGGTGGCGCTTCAGCGGGGCCACCACCTGGTCCACCAGCCCCGCCTCACGATCGGCGGCGGCCTTCATGGCGCGCAGATGCCGCGGCTCGATCCCGAACCGCCCCAGCTCGAGGACGAGCGCCGCCACGGTGACCGCCTCGGCGTCGTACGCCCCGTCCGGCAGCGGGGCGATGAGTCCGTACGACTCCCACTCCTCGAGCTCCTGCTCGCCGATCTCGGCGGCGGCCAGCAGCTCGGACCGGCCGATCCGCGCGGCCGTGGGAGCCTCCCAGGGCTCCTGAAGCGTTTCTCCGTCCCGCTGGCGCCCCACCACGGGCAGCGCCACGGCCTCACCACGCTCCATGGCGTCCAGATGCTCCCGGATCACCTTCAGCGGCAGATAGTGGTCCCGCTGCATCCTCAGCACATTCCCGAGCCGCTCGACATCGCCCGCGCTGAACTTGCGGTACCCCGAGGGGGTCCGCTGCGGCTCGATGAGCCCCTCGGACTCCAGGAAGCGGATCTTGGAGATGGTGACTTCGGGGAACTCGTCGCGCAGCACATTGAGCACCGTGCCGATGCTCATCAGCCCACTGTCCGCGGCGGCGGTGCCATGACCGGCACCGCCGCTCGGTGTTTGAAGCATGGACCTTCCCTGACGGGGTCAGTAGCCCCGCTGGCTCGCGTAGAAGACCAGCCGGTACTTGCCGATCTGTACCTCGTCCCCGTTGTGCAGCGGCACCGTGTCGATCCGCTCGCGGTTCACGTACGTGCCGTTGAGGCTGCCGACGTCACCCACCGTGAACGAACCGTCCTGCTGTCGACGGAACTCCACATGACGACGCGACACCGTCACGTCGTCGAGGAAGATGTCGCTCTGCGGATGACGCCCCGCCGTGGTCAGATCGCCGTCCAGCAGGAAGCGGCTGCCCGAGTTCGGTCCACGACGCACGACCAGGAGCGCGGAACCCTGCGGCAGCGCGTCCACGGCCGCCTGCGCCTCCGGGGAGAGCGTCGGCAGCTGCGTCTGACCGGTCGCCTCGGCGTCGTAGGCCTCGAGACCGGAGATGGAGATGGTGGAGGTCGTCTCGGACGGACGCTCGGGCGCACCGCGCAGCGGCGCACCGCAGTTGGAGCAGAAGCGGCTGTTCTCCGCGTTGCGGTTACCGCACCTCGTACACACCAGGGCCGACATGGAAAACTCTCCACCCGTACTCGAGGTTGACGGTTGCCCGAAACCTATGCCGCCGGACTGCGCAGGGTCAACAGACGGCGCGCCCTGACCTCCCGGAACGCCGCCCACCTGGTCCCGGAACAGGGGGCGCTGGCCCTCCGCGTCTGGCTGTGCGCGATGACGAGCGGTGGCGTTCGCATTGTCGCTACCCTCTCGCGCGCTCTTGCCGAACAACTTCGCAAACAACTTCACGGGCGATTCCCCTTGACCGAAACAGACCCGCCCGTGGGGCAGGACGAACCCTGATTGCATACACCGGCCGACCCGGACATCCTGACAACGTCCGTATCCACCAGACAGTTTCCACCACGCACCACCCAATCGGTGCGCCGACCCCCCGCAACCTCATGCCCTGGCCGGACGTCCCTCATGCACCCCCGGTTCACCGGGAGGACGACCGAGCGTAGTCAGGCTGCTTCGCGGCTCGCAAGGCGTCCACGACGATCTTGGTAGACCGCTCGACGGTGACCGTGGCCTGCTCCTTCTCCAGAGTCTGCACCACGCCTCCAGGAATGTTGAGCGCCGGTTCCAGGTCCTGCGGCTTGCCGATGACCTTGAAACGATAGGGGGCGTTGATCTTGTTCCCGTCGACGCTCACGCTGTTGCCGGAATCGGTCAGATACGTGCCGGCGACCACCCGCACCCCGTTCACCTGGATCGCCTCGGCACCGGCCGCGCGCAGCTCCTGGATCGCGTCGAGCAGCATGTCCGCCTCGACCGTCCCCTTCGTGTCGTCGATGGTCATCGTGATACCCGGCCCCTGCGCGGCCACCGTGCCCGCCAGGATGCCGAGTTGCCGCTCCTTCTCCAGCGTCTGCTTGCGGGCCTCCTCCGCCTGGTCCGAGCTGTTCTCCAACTCGTCACGCTGCTTCTCGAGGCCCGCCTTCTCGTCCTCAAGACGCTGAGTACGGTCATCCAGTTCATCGAGAATGCGAACAAGATCTTCCTGCCGGGCACCGCGCAGCGCGCTGTCGCCGTCGCTGTTCGACGCCACCTGCACGGCCAGCCCGAATCCGAGGCCGAACAGCAGCACGGCGACGATCAGTTGGGCACGCGTGACACGCGGCGGCCACAGCCCCTGGACGAGCCGCTGGCGTCCGGTCGCCCCGGGCTTCTCGTCCTGCTCGGCCCTCTCGTCCTGCTCGGCCTTCTCGCTCTTCTCGGCCGTCGGGACCGCCTCCGGCGCCGTCGCGGGCGTCTCCTCCGGCAGTTCCTTGCGCAGCCTGTTCTCCGGCGTACCGTCCTGGTCGCTCATCGGCCTCACGCCCGGAAGACGTGCCGGCGGATCGCCGCGGCGTTCGAGAAGATGCGGATACCGAGGACGACCACCACACCGGTGGACAGCTGGGCCCCCACGCCCAACTTGTCGCCCAGGAACACGATCAGCGCGGCGACGACCACGTTGGACAGGAACGACACCACGAAGACCTTGTCGTCGAAGATCCCGTCGAGCATGGCCCGCAGACCACCGAAGACGGCGTCGAGCGCCGCCACGACGGCGATCGGCAGATAAGGCTCGACGACCGCCGGAACCTCAGGCCGGACCAACAGGCCGGCCACGACTCCCACGACGAGGCCCAGTACGGCGATCACGATGTGCCCTTCTCAGTTCTCGGCTGTGCTGTACGTACGATCACACTCGTTGCTGCGGGCAGCCGGAGATCCCCCTCCACGGAGATGCCCGTCCGGATGCCGTAGTTCTCCTGCAGGGCGTTCAGATACAGCCCGTCGGCGCTGTTCTGGAACCGGGTGCTCAGCCGCTGCCCGTCCCCCACCGCGAGCACCGTGTACGGCGGCACCAGCGGCCTGTTGTCGACCAGTATCGCGTCACCGGCGGCCCTGATCGCCGACAGCGCCGTCAGCCGCTGTCCGTTGATGGAGACGGCCTCCGCGCCCGATTCCCACAGCCCGTTGACCACGCGCTGCATGTCCCGGTCCCGGACCCGGCCGGTGTCGGAGAACCCGGAGGTCTCACGCGGGTCGCCGTCACCACCGGTGGTGGCCTCCTTGGCGTCGTCCACGACCAGCTTCACACCAGGTCCGCGCACGGCCGTGGCGCCCGACAGAATGCCGACCAGGTCCGCCTGCCCACTGCCGCCGCTGTCCCTGAGCGCCGCGCGCTGCATGGCGCTCACGTCGTCGCGCAGGTCGTCGACCGTGCCCTCCAGCTGGTCGGCCGCGTCCGTCTCCTGGTCGATGCGGTCGATCAGCTCCTCGCGCTCCTTGGCGACGACGGGAGCCGCGACGCGCGCCTGCGCCGCTCCGACGGTCACGACGAGCGCCGCCAGCACCAGGCCGGCGGCAAGCCCGAGCTTCGCCCGCAGCGTCTTGGGCAGACCCCCCTCGCCCGCGGCCTTCTTCCGGGCGGCCGCCTCGGCATAGCCGTCGTCGAGGCTGTGGTCCATGACGTTGGTGAGCAGCGACATGGACGCGTCCGGACGCGAGGGACGCGTAGGTGTGCTCCGAACGGGGGGCTGCTGCGGCATGCCGCACATCGTCGCACGTCGCGACCAGTACCTCCGAACGGCCCCACCGGCGTGCCGGACTGGCCCCCTTGGGGACACTTGTCCGGCACGCACGCGTGCTGGCTGTATCAGCGACCGGCGCTGTCCACGACCGCCGCCCACTCGTCCAGCAGTGCCTGAGCAGAGGCGTCGTCGGGCCCTTCCGCCCACAGATGAGTGACCGCCTCGGCGGGATCGGGCAGCACCATGACCCACCGCCCGTCGGTCTCCACGACCCGCACTCCGTCGGTCGTGTCGACAAAGCGATCCCCGGCCGCCTCCACGACCCGGCGCATCACGAGCCCCTTGACCGCCCAGGGAGTGGCCAGATCCCGCTTGAGCACATGCGCCCGCGGAATCCGCGCGTCGATCTGGCTGAGCGTTAGCTGCGTCCGCGCGACAAGCCCGATCAGCCGTACGAAGGCCGCCGTCCCGTCGAAGACACTGCTGAACTCTGGCACGATGAACGCGCCCTTGCCGTCACCACCGAAGATGGTCGAGTCATCGCGCCCGACCCGCGTCAGGTCGTCGGGCGACGTGGTCGTCCACTCCACCTGCGTCCCGTGGTACGCCGCCACCTGCTCGGCGATCCGGGTGGTGGTCACCGGCAGCGCCACGCGCCCACTGCGCCGCTCCGCGGCCACCAGGTCGAGCATGACGAGCAGCGCCCGGTCGTCCTCGATGATCCGACCCTTCTCGTCGACGAGCGACAACCGCTCGCCGACCGGGTCGAACCGCACCCCGAACGCGGCCCGCGACGACGCCACGATCTCCCCGAGCCGCACCAGCCCGGACCGCCGCACATCGGCGGTCTCCGTGGGCCGTGACTCGTCGAGCCCCGGGTTGATGGTCAGCGAGTCCACTCCGAGCTTCCCGAGCAGACTGGGCAGCACAAGCCCGGCACTGCCGTTCGAGGCATCGACGACGACCTTCAGCCCCGACTCGGCGATCCCCGTCGTGTCGACGTTCCGCAGCAACGACCCGGTGTACGAGTCGAAGACGCTCGCGGGGAAGTGCAGATCCCCGATCTCACCGGGGAACGCTCGCCGGTACTCCTGCCGCGCGAACACCCGGTCCAGCTTCCGCTGACTGCCCTGCGACAGGTCGGCACCGCGCCCGTCGAAGAACATGATGTCGACGGAATCCGGCACCCCGGGCGTCGTCCGGATCATGATCCCGCCCGCACTGCCCCGCGCGGTCTGCTGCCGGGCAACGGGCAGCGGTACGTTCTCCAGATCTCGTACGTCGATGGCGCTGGCCTGCAACGCGGAGATGACCGCCCTCTTCAGCGCACGCGCACCACGCGAGTGGTCGCGGGCCGTGGTGACCGTCGACCCCTTCTTCAGCGTCGTCGCATACGCGCCGGCGAGACGCACGGCCAGCTCGGGGGTGATCTCCACGTTCAGAATCCCTGACACCCCGCGGGCACCGAAAAGATGCGCCTGCCCTCGGGATTCCCAGATCACCGAGGTGTTGACGAAGGCGCCGGCCTCGATGGTCTTGAACGGATAGACCCGCACATTGCCCTGAACGATCGATTCTTCACCGATGAGGCACTCGTCGCCGATGACCGCGCCGTCCTCGATCCGGGCCGCGCGCATGATGTCGGTGTTCTTCCCGACGACACAGCCACGCAGATTGCTGTGCTGCCCGACATAGACGTTGTCGTGCACAACGGCCTTGTGCAGGAAGGCCCCGCTCTTCACGACGACGTTGGACCCCACGACGGTGTGCTCACGGATCTCGACGCCGGCCTCGACCTTGGCGTAGTCCCCGATGTAGAGAGGGCCCCGCAGTACGGCGTCCGGATGCACTTCCGCACCCTCGGCGACCCACACCCCGGGAGAGAGCTCGAAGCCGTCGATCTCGACGTCGACCTTGCCCTCCAGGACGTCGGCCTGGGCCTTCACATAGCTCTCGTGGGTACCGACGTCCTCCCAGTAGCCCTCGGCGACAAAGCCGTAGATCGGCTTGCCTTCCTTCATCAGCTGCGGGAAGACGTCACCGGACCAGTCGACGGGCACATCGGCCTCGACATAGTTGAAGACCTCCGGCTCCATCACGTAGATACCGGTGTTCACCGTGTCGGAGAAGACCTGCCCCCAGGTCGGCTTCTCGAGGAAGCGCTCGACCTTTCCTTCCTCGTCGACGATGGTGATACCGAATTCCAGCGGATTGGGTACGCGCGTCAGACAGACGGTGACCAGCGCGCCCTTCTCCTTGTGGAAATTGATCAGCTCGGTGAGGTCGAAGTCCGTCAGGGCATCGCCGGAGATGACAAGGAAGGCATCGTCCTTCAACGCCTCTTCGGCGTTCTTGACGCTTCCGGCGGTACCGAGTGGCTTCTCCTCATTGGCATAGGAGAGCTCCATTCCGAGCTCTTCGCCGTCACCGAAGTAGTTCTTGACCAAGGAGGCCAGGAACTGGACAGTAACGACGGTCTCGTTGAGCCCATGCCTTTTGAGCAACCTCAGAACGTGCTCCATGATCGGGCGGTTGGCCACGGGCAGGAGCGGCTTGGGCATACTCGAGGTCATGGGGCGAAGGCGCGTGCCTTCGCCTCCGGCCATCACGACGGCCTTCATGTCGGAAGCGTCCTCCTCCAAGAGACGACGGTCTAGCCGACTTCACCCGTCCAGATTGTCCCGCACTTTTCCAGCACGGGCCATCGCACACTAAGACTGCGCCCATCGGCGAGTTCAATCGGCCATGGCGTCCGCACGAACCAGGCGGCGGACTTGTACCACGTAGAGGACTCCTGCCCACCAATACAGGGTTGTACCCCATCCTGCGAACGCCCATCCGAAAATAGCAGCGAGTGACGGCAGCCAGCCAGTTCCGTCACTGAGCAGCAGCAAGGGGAAGGCATACATCAGGTTGAACGTGGCGGCCTTGCCAAGGAAGTTCACCTGAGGTGGCGGATAGCCGTGGCGCCTGAGGATACCCACCATCACCAGCAGAACCAGCTCACGCGCGAGAAGTACAGCGGTCAACCAGATCGGCAGAATCTCGCGCCACGTCAGTCCGACCAAAGTCGAGAGAATGTAGAGCCGGTCTGCCGCGGGATCCAGAAGCCGGCCGAGGCTGCTGATCTGGTTCCAGCGCCGGGCGAGCTTGCCGTCCAGGTAGTCACTGACGCCACTGAAGGCCAGCACCAGAAGCGCCCAGCCATCACTCTGGGGGCCTCCGAACTCAGGCCTGAGGATCAACCACAGGAAGAGGGGCACACCAACGAGCCGCGCCATGCTGAGGATGTTGGGGATGGTGAGGACTCGATCCGTCTGGACGCGAGTCTCCTGGACCTCCACCCGGGGGCCTCCTGTGGGAAACGTGCCAACGATGCCCCCTGACCTTACCTCAACACAAAAAAGCTCCGGCTCTTGGGCATATGCCCAAGAGCCGGAGCTGTAAAAGGAGTTCGGCGGCGTCCTACTCTCCCACAGGGTCCCCCCTGCAGTACCATCGGCGCTGTAAGGCTTAGCTTCCGGGTTCGGAATGTAACCGGGCGTTT